>DAHUXN010000026.1 GCA_027307115.1 Acidobacteriota bacterium | reverse complement strand
TTCGCGCGCGGTTTGCAAATCCTGCGGCGGTGTTTGCCGGTTTGTGCCGCTCTGGCACTGTTTGCGAATTTTTGTCCTTCCGGTTTATCCCAGGAGGCATCATCAACCGCGGATGCGAAACTGCTTTCGGTGACGCAGGTGGGTTCGCAAGCGTATTCGACGGAACAAGTGACGGCGCTGAGCGGATTGCAAAATGTGGCCACCGTGAATCGAAACACGATCCAGGCAGCGGCGGATCGGTTGGCGCATACGGGACTGTTTTCTAGTGTGCGCTACCGCTACTCCGGAGAAGCGGGCGGTCTGACCGTGACGTTCCAATTGCAGGATGCGCCGACTTTTCCCGTCTCGTTCGACAATTTCCCGTGGTTCACGGACGATGAGTTGTCCACTGCTTTGAGTCAGGCGGGACTTCCCTTCCACGGCACGGCTCCGGCGACGGGCACGGTGCTCGACACCATGGCGCAAACGCTCGAAAAAACGCTGGCGACGCGCGGCGTGCATGCCACGGTGAAACACGAAATAAGCGCCGTCCCCGGAACCGATCAAAAGACTTTGCGCTTCAGCGTGGAGGGAGCCGATTTAACGATCAACGCAATTCAATTCTCGGATCCGCTGGCGACCAATGATCGCGGCGTCAGGGATGAACTGCAAAATCTGGTCGGAAAACCATTTTCGCGGGAAGAGGTCGAACTCTTCGATTTCGAGCACGTTCGGCCAGTTTATTTGAGCCGGGGTTATTTGCGTGTGGCTTTCGCGCGTCCCGAGGCGCGGTTTGAAGCGGATCCGCGCGGGCCGCTGCCGAAAAGCGTGGTGGTTATCGTGCCCATCACGGCGGGCCCGACCTATTCGTGGGCAGGCATCACCTGGAACGGGAATCGCGCCTACACAAACAGCGATTTGGACGCGTTGGTGACGCAGAGCGGCCTGACCGTGGGTCAACCCGCGGACGGAATGAAAATCGTGGCGTTGCTGCAAAGCGTCGAGGACGCTTACGGGCATCGCGGTTATCTCGACGCAAATATTGTCCCCAAGGAGAGTTTCGACGACGCAGCGCACAGCGCTTCGTATCGAGTGGATATTTCCGAAGGCCAGCAATACAAAATGGGGAATCTGGTTCTGACCGGCCTTTCGATCGACGCCGAGCGCCACATTCGCCAAGCGTGGCGCATCGCGCAAGGACAAGTGTTCGACAAGACTTTCTACGATTATTTTCTGGCCAAAGGAATTGCCGACGCGCTCAGAGGATTGCCCGCCGCGCAAGATAAAGTTGGAAAGTTTCTGCAGAAAAATCCCCAGCCGGGTACAGTTGACGTGATGCTCGATTTTCAATAGCCGTTTCCGCGTTATACTAATCCCCGCATGAACGAGTTCACGCGCGAAACAACCGTAAAGAAAATGTCGAATTCTGGAAAAATGCCGGAATCGAATCCTCCTTATATCGATCGTGAAGAATCCCGCCGCAAACAGGATCGGATGATTGCGGAGCTTCGGCAAATCGATTCCCTGCTGATTGCTTTTTCCGGAGGCGCCGACTCGGCGTATCTCGCGTGGGCCGCGCATCAGGCGTTGGGTAAACGGGCGCTCGCCGTGACGGCGCTGTCGGCGAGTTTTTCGGAGCATGACCGCGAGGAGGCGCAACGTTTCGCGGCGGCGGCGGGCATTCGTCACGAATGCATACGCACCGAAGAATTCGCGAATCCGCTGTATGTGGCGAATCAGGCGGACCGTTGCTACCACTGCAAGGACGAGCTTTTCGACAAGATGGAAGCGCTGGCGGGCGAACGCGGCTTCGCGGCGATTGCTTATGGCATCAACGCGGATGACACGCACGAATTTCGTCCTGGGCATCGCGCGGCAGCGGAACATAAAGTGCTCGCGCCGTTGTTGGCTGCGGGATTGCGAAAAAATGAGATTCGTGCACTGTCGCGCGAGGCGGGATTGATGACGTGGGATCGTCCCGCCGCCGCGTGCCTTTCTTCGCGCGTCGCGTACGGCACCGCCGTCACTCCGGAACTTCTTGCGCGCATCGAACGCGGCGAGAACTTTATTCGCGAACTTGGCTTCCGGCAATTTCGGTTGCGCGCGCACGGAGAACTGGCGCGCGTGGAGATTGCGCCGGAGGAGTTGCCGCGCGCGTTGGATACGGAAATGACGCAGCGAATCGCGGCGGAGCTGAAGCAGCTTGGCTTTACTTACGTGACCCTCGATCTCGAAGGCTACCGCAGCGGCTCCCTCAACGCCTCCCTGAAGACGAAGTAACCCTCCGCGTGCACTGGTTTGCGTAGAGGCCGGTCCGACGCCTTTACGGACCGGGCAGTCTTTTTTCGGCAAAACATCGCAGCCGCGCGGTCGCGCTTCAACGCTTTATTCCTAATAATTCACAAAAGAAAATCGCGCTGACTGACTGTCTGCATGCCACTTGCCCCGGCGGGCAAGTAACGTGTAGTCCCGGACCGCGAAGCTACTCGTAGCGCAAAGCGACCATGGGATCGACGCGCATCGCCCGCCGCGCAGGAATCCAGCACGCCACTAGCGCAACCGCGGCGAGCAGCGCCACGCTGAGCGCAAACGTCGCGGCGTCCCGTGCGGGGAGATCGAACAGCAAGCTTTGCACGAATCGCGTCGTCGCCCACGTGATTGCCAATCCCGCCACAACTCCCGCGAGCAGAAGCATGGCCACGTCGCGCATCACCAGGCGCAGAATCGCGCCGCGCTGTGCGCCCAGCGCCTTGCGGATGCCGATCTCCCTTTGCCGCTGCAGAAGCAGATAAGCGAGCACGCCGTAGAAACCGATCATTGCCAGCAGCAGCGCCAGCGCGCCGAAAAATCCCGAAAGCGTTGCCAGCAGCCGCTCCTGCGTGAGCGAATCGTCCACCTGTTGCGCGAGGGTTGTGAACTGAATCGCCGCGGATTTGTTCACGCCCAGGACACTTTCCGCAACTGGCTTTGCGAGTTGCGAAGCCCGCGCTGCCGTGCGGATCTCGATACTGGCGTGCTCCAGAGTCCCCTCGATCTGCGCGAGCGGAAAGTAGGTCGTCGGTGGAGCGTCTTCGCGCAGCGTGTCATACTTCGCGTCGCCCGTGACTCCCACGATCAGAAATGGCGCGCCAAGAACTGTCGCCGTCGCGTATTGGCGAAACGTTTTTCCGACCGGCTCAATCCCTCGATAAAATTTGCGTGCCAAAGCTTGATTCACGATCGCGACTTGCGGCGCGCCTGCCTTGTCTTGCGCATTGAAATCGCGCCCTTCAATCAGCCGCGAACGCAGCGTGGCGAAGTAATCGGGAGTGACATAATTCAGGTACACGTCTCGGTCGTCGCCCTTCGGCGCGTTCGGACCGTCCACGACGATGAAGTCGTCCCGCACCCCGCCGCTGATCGGCGTCACCAAGGACTCGCTCGCCGAAATCACACCCGGCAGCGCCCGCACTCGGCGCAGCATCTCTTCCCGCATGGTCGCCAATTGTCCGCCAGCCTGGCCCGCATTATGCAAATCGACGTTGGCAAGCAACACGTTGCTGCGGTCAAATCCCACATCGAGGTTCACCAGGTTGGCAAAACTGCGCACAAAAAGCCCCGTCGTCGCCACCAGCACGAGCGAAATCGCCAGCTGCGCAGCCACCATCCACCGCCCTGCGCGGAATCTCGCATCCACCTGTGTTTTCGTCGACGACGCACCCTTCATCGCGTCGGCCAATGACACGCGCGTGGCACGAAATGCCGGCAGCACGCCGAAAAGCAAGCCCGTAAGGATCGCGACGGCAGCCGTGAAGATCAAAACTCGGCCGTCCAGCGTCAGGTCCAGTGAGATCTCGTTCCTCCCGGTCGAAATGTAGTCGACTACCAGCCTGCTGCCCCATTGCGCGAACAATATCCCTAGCAGCGCGCCCGAGCAGGAGAGCAGCACGCTCTCGGTGAGCAATTGCCGCACTAGCCGCAGGCGCGACGCCCCCAGCGCGAGCCGCACGCCGATTTCTTTCGACCGTGCCGCAGCCCGCGCCAGCATCAGACTGGCGACGTTCGTGCATGCCAGGAGCAGCACAAACCCTGCAATCGCCATCAGCGTCTTGAGCGGCAGATCGTACTGGCTGCGCAAGTTCGAAATTCCCGTGCCCGCTGGTAGAGCTCTCAGCGTCCATCCCAAAAATCTTTTCTGGTCGCTCGGCTTCCAGTTCGTGGGTACGGTCTCCCCAAAAATCTGCGTCGAAAGGACGGCGAGACGCGCCGAAATCTGCTCATTGTTGATTCCCGGCTTTTGCCGTGCAATCACGTGGAGCCACCAAGCCGAGCGCTGGTCGAGCGACGAGTTCTTCCCTTCGACGATAGCTTCCGAACAAATCGGTGCGGCGACGTCAAAAGCGCGCCCCACTTCGGCCCCAAAAAATCCCGGTGCCGAAACGCCGATGATCTCGAAGGGATGGCCGTTGATTGAAATGGTTCTCCCGTCGACCGGCGCGCCTCCGAAATGCTCCTGCCAGAACCCGTAGCCCAGCACGGCGACCCCGGCGCAGCCGCGTTTGTCGTCATCCGGTGTAATCAGCCGGCCTTGCGCGGGGCGCACACCGAGCGTCGGGAAATAACTCCCGCTGACATAAATTCCGCGCACGTCTTCCGCCACGCCGCTCGGCGCCAGATTGAATTGTGTGTTTCCCCACGCGAAAATGCCGGCGAAAATGTCCTGCCGCACGCGAAGCGACTCCCACAGAGGGTTCGTGTAGATTGTGCGCGGACTCCGCCCAAAGCCGTGCGTCATTATTCCCATTTGCACGAGTTCGCCGGGGCGCTGTACCGGCAGCATCCGCAGCATCACCGTATCCATCAGACTGAAAATCGCGGTGTTGGCGCCGATGCCGAGGGCGAGAGTGAGCACAGCGACGGCAGTAAATCCCGGGGATTTGCGCAGCATGCGCGCTGCGTAGCGAATGTCTTGCAGCAGAGTGTCGAGGAAGTGCGCGCCCAGGGATTCGCGGATTTCTTCTTTGTATTTTTGGTAGCCGCCGAAGTCGATGCGCGCGCGGCGTTCGGCTTCGGCGCGCGGGAGGCCGGAGCGCTCGAGATCGTCGGCGCGATTTTGAATGTGGGAGCGCAACTCTTCGTCCATATCATTCTCAACCCGAGAACGATGAAGAACCTTAGCGGCAACGGAACGAAAATAGGCCAGGAATTTCATACTTCCTCCGGTTGCGTGGCAAGAGCGGAAGCAATCGCTGCGGCAAGACGGTTCCATCCATCCGCTTCCTCTCGCAACCGCTTGCGCCCCGCGGCGGTCAGTTCATAAAACTTGGCGCGACGATTGTTCTCCGACGTACCCCAGCTTGCCTTGAGCAGTCCCTGCCGGACGAGGCGAAACAGACCGGGATAGAGCGCGCCCTGTTCGATCAGCAGCGCATTGCCGGAGATTTGTCCGATGCGCAGAAGAATGCCGTAGCCGTGCAGCGGGCCGAGCGAGACCGCCCTCAAGATGAGAAGATCGAGAGTGCCGGGAAGGATTTGGGCTTGAGTGGTCACGCGCCCTCCTAATGTGGTTAGGAGGGTAAGGCTCTCTCTCCTAAGTTGTCAAGGAGAAAAATCGGGTATGTCCCGCTTTGCCGCCTTGGGCGAAGCTTGCTCGTCCTGACAAGGAAGGGCCCGCCCGCGCATCCGACGGCCAAGCCTCGATTTTCAGTTCGGGTCTTCCGTCTACCAGCGCGGCGGAGCAACGAAGAGTCGCGCGATACATACATCAGCGAGAACAAGCCGCGGAGTCCCCAAATGCGACTCTGCGTTACCCGTCAGGATTTAAGGATGTTCAGGAATTTGCTCGGGTCGTTGTCGAAGCCCGGGAAGACCGGGCTCAAGTCGCGAGTGCCGAGGTGCTTGGAAATGATTTCGCCAAGAACGCTGCGAAAGTCGGTGGTCACAGCCAAGTCGCGATTCTGGTAAAGCTGCTCGTCACTCATGCCGGGCCATTTGGTGTAAACGTGGCCGCCCTTCACTTGCCCGCCCATCACGAACATGCAATTCGCGTGGCCGTGGTCCGTGCCGCGGTTGCCGTTCTCGTGCGCCGTGCGTCCGAATTCAGACATGCTGACGAAAACCACGTCGTCCATTTGGTCGCCCATATCCTGATGAAAAGCGGCAAGTCCGTGGCCGAGATCGCGCAGCAAGTTGGAGAGTTGGCCTTCGACGCCGCCTTCGTTGACGTGATTGTCCCAGCCGCCGCTGTCGAGGAAGGCGACTTCCATGCCCAGGTCGGCTTTGATCAGCTCAGCAATTTCCTGAAGGCTTTTGCCGAAGCGGCTCTTGGGATATTGAGCGCCGTTTGCGGGCTGATAATTGTCGGGATCAAGTTTCTTGAGCGAATCGACGGCCTCGAATGTTTCCTGGCCAACGCCGTGAAGCGCCTGGTCAACGCTGCTGGCGTACATCGATTCGAAATCGCCTTCGGTGACTTGCGGATTACCGAAGAGGCGAAATTGCTTGAGGTCGGGAATAGCGATAGCGGAGGCGCTGCCGCGAAGCGTGAGCGGCAAATAAGGTCCGAACGCAACGGCGCGAAACGCGGAGGCTTTTGGGCTCGGCATTTCCTGCAAGGAACGGTTCAGCCAACCGTCATTCGTGCTGGATTTTCCCGGAGTGCCGGACTCCATGAAATCCTGCGCGTCGAAATGCGAGCGGCTGGGATCGGGCGAGCCGACTGCTTGCACGATAGCGAGTTGTCCGGAATGAAAAAGAGGCTCGAGCGGCTGCAAGCTTGGGTGCAAACCGAAAAAGCCGTTGAGATCGATGGCTGCTTCCGCGCCACCGTCTTTCGGTTGAGGAATTGCGATAGTGGGGCGTAGGCGATAGTAATTCGGCTCGGCAAAAGGCACGACGACGTTCAATCCGTCCATCGCGCCGCGTTGGAACAGGACGACCAGCTTCTTTTTATTTGGCGCGGGAGTATCGGCAATCGCGCGCTGAAGAAATGCGGGCATGGCGGTCATGCCGATCATGGCTACGCCGCCGCTCTTCAGGAAAATTCGTCGCGAAATTCTCATTGCATTTCTCCTTCGAATGCTGCACTGCTAACGGCGCTGAAATTCGGGCGCGCCAAGAACGAGGCCGGCGATCAAACCTTCGTTCACGTGTTTCACTGGGTCGTCGAGGCGTGCCTGGAGAATTTGCGGATCAGAGAGATGCTTTTCGAGCGTGCCCTTAGTTTGCGCGGATACTTGGCCGCCGAGAAAATCTCCGAGTGCGCGAGAGAGGACCAAACTTGGGTCCGAATCCGCATCCTGACCAAACAAACCAGAAAGATCGGTGTTCACGCCGGGCATGTGGTTGGTCGCGAGCGTCAACGCAAAGTTCAGGCGATTGAGAAGTGCGCCGGCGTTGACCCAAACATCCGCTGTGTCGGCGTAACCAGTCGGCGGCTCGCATTGATAGAGCGGCTCACCCATGCGCCCCACCCATTGCGCCAGCTGCGGCGAAACCGTGGTTTGCGCGTCGAGCGCGCGCGCGGCGCTGACGGCGACTTCAAAGGGCGTCTTCACTTTTGCGCGATATGCGTCGCGCGACCAGAACTCCGGAGAATAGATCATCGTCTTCAGGACGGCGCGCGTGTCGCCATCGCTCGAAAGAAAAGTCTGCGCCATGCGATTGACAAGCGATTGTGGCGGATTGTCGGAGACGAAATGCTGCGCGAGTTCGAAGGAAATGTGATGAGCGGTGGCGTCACTCGTGGCGAGCATGTGCAGCGCCTCGAGGCCGTCTTTCATTCCTCCGTAATTAAATGTTTTGCCCATGACGATCTTGGGGGAGCGGTCATGGATGCGGTCATCGAAGAAAAATTGCGGATCCTTGCGCGGCGCGCGAATCGTCCAGCCGGTAAGGCAATCGGCCATTTGAATCACGTCTGCCTGCGTGTAACCGCCATTCACGCCGACGGTGTGGAGTTCCATCACTTCGCGGCCGTAATTCTCATTAAGGCCGCGCTCCTGTTTTTTGGGTGGACCTTGCGGCGGCTGGCCATTCGGAAAACGCCCTGCTTGTGGGAACTGGCGCGGCGCGGGCATCTCCATGCCCATGAACAGACCCTGGAAACGCTGGCGGCGCAGAGCAAGTTCCTGTTGCATATGCTGGAAAGCAATCGGATCTGCGCTGAGCCAATTGTCGAGATAAAAAAGCATCGCGGGACTTTTGGCCGTGGCATCCAGCAAGTTTTCAAACTTGCCCATGGCGTTGGGCCGAATCGTGCGCTCGACATAATCGTTGAGCAGCCAGCGGTCGGCGCCTTTTGCGACGTTGACGTTGAAGTGGTTGAACCAGAAATTGGACATTACTTCGTAAAGCTGGCGATTGCTGTAAATCGCGCGATCGATGGTTGCGAGGTCGAGTTCCGCTTGAATGCGCTGCGGCCCCGGCATGGTTTCGAACTGAATCATGGACGGGTCGATTCCCTGCTGGCGCATTTCCTGACGCTTGGCTTGCATTTCCTGCTGATATTGCTGGCGAACTTCTTCAGGTGTCAGGCCCTGACGTTTGGCAGCCTGATTCGGTGGCGGATATTTGCTCAGCAACTGCTCGGAGGACATTTTGAGGGTTTTGAATTCCGCGAGCTTGGCGTCCAGAGCCGAATCATCGATTGTGGTGTAGTTGAGTTGCTGATCTATCCATTTCTCGAGGCCCATTTTGCGGATGCGGTCGACGTCGCCGGGACGCGGGCCGTACGCGAGGCGGTCGAGGGCGTGCAAGATGGCTTCGTCTTCGGTGAGTTGCGTGATGGGCAATTTGCCCTTGAAGGATTTCGGGAGATTGTATTCGGAGCGCTTTTCCGATGCGGGCGCGGCAGAGGACTTTCCGGCCTGGACGCTGGGGACAATAATCGCCAGCGAGAGGAGCAAGGCCGCGGCGAGCAGCGCGATTCCGGCGGCGTCAAGACGCTTCCGGAGGATTGAGATGGGGCGTTGGCGATGCTGCGTGAAAGTTCTCGTTCGCGACGAGCGGAAAGCATGCGCGCTATGCAAAGTTTTCTCCTTACATCAAAGTTTAACCCTGGCGCCGAGCAAAAGTTGCGCGGCGCTGCGGAGGGAAGGCTTAGGCGGCAACCTGTACCAAGGGACAGGTTCGCGGATTATCGCGCGCCTGGAAATGCGCATGGTTGCAGGTGAGATTCGCTACCTTGGCGATCGGAAGGCATCGAAGGACCAGGTGTCGGCGGATTCGTCGTGCCTCAAGACATAAATGTTTCCATCGTCGGCGAGAACGCGAAAATAAGTTGCGCCCGGTGAGTACCACTTGTCGTCGAGGCGCTCGACGGAGTAAGTACGATCGCCAGTGGAAAATTTTAACGGACGTTCATCGGCGCGACGGCCGGAATAGCATTCAACGTGGACTTCGTTCATGGCTGTCTGAATGATGACACAATCTTACGACGCGGCGAGTCGCGCACATGCGTCTCGTGTCCCTTGTGGCTGCGGGTCGCGAGGGGTAAACTCTTCGGAGAATCGCAAATAAAGCGCCGTCATTGCACCGGAGGAATGCTTTCGTGACAACGCCAGCCAAGACCATCAGCGAAAGAACCCGCAGCGAAGAAATCGCCCACAAGCATAAGGAATTTTTGTGGCCGGCGGTGACAAATTATTACAAGCAGCCGCTGGTGGCGGATCACGCTTCGATGCAATACCTCTGGGATCTCGAAGGACGAAAATACCTGGATTTTTTCGGTGGCATCGTCACGATTGGCGTGGGGCATTGCAATCCGAAAGTGACTTCGAAAATAAAAGCGCAGGTGGACAAGCTGCAACACACGTCCACCGTGTTCCCGAATGAAGCGATCGTGAATCTGGCGGAAAAGTTGGCGGAAATTACTCCCGGGAAATTGCAGAAGAGTTTTTTCTCGAATTCGGGGACGGAGGCAAACGAGGCGGCCATTCTGCTGGCGCGAATGGCGAGCGACAGCTACGACATCGTCGCACTGCGGCACGGGTACGCGGGCGCGTCGAGCTTGGCGAAGGGCGTGACGGCGCACGCGGCGTGGCGCAAGGGCGGCGTGATCAACGTTGGCGTGTCGCACGCGATCAACGCGTATTGCTACCGGTGCCCGCTGCATTTGACGTATCCGGATTGCGGAGTGGCGTGCGCGAACGACGTTGAGAATCTGATTCAGACGGGGACGCGAGGGAGCATTGCCGCGTTTATAGCAGAGCCGATACAGGGCGTGGGCGGATTTATTACTCCGCCGCCCGAATACTTCAAGATCGTTTACAAGATCGTGAAGAACTACGGCGGGCTTTACATTTCCGACGAAGTGCAGACTGGTTTCGGCCGCACGGGCAAGAAATGGTTTGGCATCGAGCAGTGGGAAGTGACGCCGGACATTATCACGTGCGCGAAAAGCATGGGGAACGGCGTGCCCGTGGGAGCAACGATTACGACAAGCGAGCTGGCGGATAAATTCCAGGGGCTGACGATTTCGACTTTTGGCGGGAATCCGGTGACGTCGGTGGCGGCGCGCGCGGTGATTGAAGTGATTGAGGAAGACAATCTGCGGGAAAATACGCACGTGGTGGGCGGATATTTTCGCCAGCGGCTGGAGGAATTGAAAGAAAAGCATTCCATTATTGGCGACGTTCGCGGCATGGGAATGATGCAGGGGATCGAGTTGGTGAAGGATCGCAAGACGAAAGAGCCGGCGGCGGAAGCGACGGGGCAACTGCTGGAACGCGCGCGCGACAATGGATTGTTGATCGGCAAGGGCGGGCTCTTTGGCAATGTGATACGCATGGCTCCGCCGATGAATATTTCGAAAACGGATGTGGATGAAGGCATTCGGATGTTGGATAAATCGCTGGGGGAAGTTCGCGCGTGAATCGCGAACTAAACAAGCGTTGAAGGACGAAGAATTATGGCGACGGCGGTGAGTTCAACACAGGCGTGCCGGAATTTCATCGGCGGCAAATGGGTGGAGTCGAAGGCGGCGAAGATTGCCGAGCGACGGAATCCGGCGAACACGGATGAAGTGGTGGCGCGCGTGCCCCTGTCGAGCCGCGAAGAGATGCGCGAGGCGATTGCCGCGGCGAAGGCTGCGTTCCCTGCATGGCGAGACACGCCCGCGCCGAATCGCGGGAAGATCCTCTTTAAAGCCGTGCGCATCATGGAAGAGCAAAAAGAAGAATTGGCGCGGATGCTGACGCTGGAAGAAGGCAAGGCGGTGAAAGATTCGCTGGGCGAAGTGCAGCGGAGCATCAATATTCTGGAGTTTATGGCGGGGGAAGCGCGGCGGCTGAATGGGGAAAGCTATCCGAGCGAGTTGCCAAAGAATTTCTCGTACACGGTAAGGACGCCGATTGGAGTGATCGGAGCGATCACGCCGTGGAATTTTCCGCTCTGCATTCCGGTGTGGAAAGTTGCCCCGGCGCTGGTGGCGGGAAACACGTGCGTGTTGAAACCGGCGGAGCTGACACCGCTGTGCGCGATTCGCATGACGGAGATTTTCGAAATGGCGGGACTGCCCGCGGGCGTTTTGAATCTGGTGCTCGGCGCAGGCGAACAAGTGGGCGACGAACTGGTGCAGAATCCGGACGTGCGTGCGATTTCCTTTACGGGTTCGACGGAAATTGGCTGCCAGATTTATGCCACCGGTGCGCGTCGAATGCAAAAAGTGCAATGCGAGATGGGCGGGAAAAATCCCGTGGTGATTCTGGCCGATGCGGATTTGCCGCTGGCGGTGGAGTCGGTAGTTTCCGGAGCGTTTGCCTCGACGGGACAGCGTTGCACGGCGACGAGCCGCGTGGTGATCGAGGAAAGCGTTGCGCACAAGTTCGTGGCGATGCTGACGGAGCGAACGAAGAAATTCAATGTTGGCAACGGGCTGGACCCGGGGATCGATATGGGACCGTCCGTGGATGAAAAGCAAATGAACACGGTGCTGAAATACATTGAGATCGGCAAGCAGGAAGGAAAATTGCTGTTGGGCGGCCAACGGCTGACGGACGGGGCGTACGCCAAAGGGTATTTCGTTGCGCCGACGATTTTTGATCATGTCGCGACGCACAGCCGGATCGCGCAGGAGGAGATTTTCGGTCCAGTGCTGAGCGTGATTCGCGTGAAGAATTTCGACGAGGCGCTGGAGGCCGCAAACTCAGTGCGGTATGGGTTGGCGAGCGCGATCTATTCGAGCGATGCGTCGAAAATTTTCGAATTCATCGACCGCATCGAGACTGGGATAACGCACGTGAATTCACCGACGGTGGGAGGCGAGGCGCATTTGCCCTTTGGTGGAATCAAAGATACGGGAGTGGGGCACCGCGAGGTTGGGCACGTCGCACTGGATTTTTACACGGAGCTGAAGACGGTCTATATCGATTACACGGGCAGGAAGCGCGAATCGAGCATCTACTAATGACCGCCGGAAATGAACCGATGCGAATGAAGGCAGGTCTTTTCTACCGCTTTTCCCTATCGATGATGATTTTGGTGCTGACGGTTGTGATGCTCGCTCCGCTCGCGGGCGCGCGCGAGGGAGATAAGATCAATTGGAAGCCCGTGGGCGATGCGATCCTGAAAATCACGGGGCGGAAGCCTCCAAAAGTCTGGAATGTTTATCGGGATGAAAAGAAGAAACAGCGCGTGCTGGTGGAGATGGATAATCGCTACCTGATTCTGGACGCGAAGACGAAGCAGGTGTATGAGATTACGGCGGCAGACTTTCAGCTTCACGGGAAAATTTATCAAAGCACGAACCCGGCCTTGAATCAGAATGCGCTGCCCAGTACGGGGTGGGACAGGCGCGATATAGGGCCCGCGGAGCGCATTCAGGTGGTGTTGACGAGGGAAAATATTTCTTTGGATGTCGAGCTGCCACATCCGCTTGAGCTGCGCACGCCGATCCATTAGCCAGCGCTCGCCAACTTAAAGACACCGACAAAGACCTCACGTCAGTTCGCACAGAAACGGGGCGAACGGGACTTGCTGGCCTGAGCTACAGTAGTCGACGCGAGTAGCGCATCGTTCCACGCAGGCACACAAACAGACCAAAAACCCCACCCTTCGCGGGAAACGCTGAGGATGGGGCACCCGCAAAACACAGTCTGCACGGTATTGACTTCTGCGCTACCGGAATGCGGTTCCTTCGGAGACGGGGCCGGGGGAGTCGGCGGCGGATTGCGCCGGGCCTTTTAGTTCCGCGAGCAAAATTCCGATGAAAACTAACGCGGCGCCGGATAATTCGCGCGCGCCGATGTGTTCATGCGCGACGATTACGGACGTGAGCGCGGCGAAAACAGGTTCAAGGCTCAAGAGAATCGCGGTGTGAGTGGGCGTCGTATATTGCTGCGCCCAGACTTGCATGGAAAAGCAGAGAGCGGTGGCGCCGACGGCGGTGATTAGAATTGCCCAGATCAGAGTCGGAGACCACAAGAGGCGCGGTGGCTCCCATCGCGTGACGGCGAGCAGGGGCAAACAGGCGAGCGTCAACAGAGCGGTCATGATCACTTGCAAAACGCTGAGCGCGGGGACGGAATGCCGAACGCTGTAACGTCCCACGACGATGATGTACAGCGCGAACATCAGCGCGCAGATCAGCACGAGAAGATCGCCAACATTCAACCTGGCAAAGCCCGCGCGCGGCACGGTCAGGTAATACAAACCAACTAACGCGACAATCGCGCCGGCCCAGACCCAGCGGTTCACACGGCGCTTCCAAAATACTGCGAGCAGCACGGGTACCATCACTACTCCGGCGCCGGTGATGAATCCGGCTTTCGACGGCGTGGTGAGTTTCAGGCCAAGAGTCTGGAACGCATATCCGGCGAACATGAAGAAACCCATCAGCGCACCGGCAGCGACTGTAGCGCGAGACAATTTGCGCAGCGCGTGCCAGTAAACAGCCGCCATGACGATTGCCGCGAGGGAAAAGCGAAGCGCGTTGAAGACAAAGACGGAGGAGAAAGCGAGCGCGTCCTTTACGACAAGGAACGTAGCGCCCCAAATGAGCGAACAGAGCGCGAGCGCCAGGTCAGCCTGAAGGCGGCGCGGAATTGTGCGGCTCATGAAATGCGGCGCTCAGTGGCGTTCGTAAACGATGCGGCCGCCCGTGATAGTGATGTCGGGAGAAGTGTGGAGAAGCTGCGGTGCGGGGATGCGAGTGATGTCGACAGGATAGACGACGATGTCGGCGAGCATGCCCGGCTTGATCTGGCCTTTGGCGTTCTCCTCGAATTCGCCGTAGGCCGAGCCGGCCGTGTAATCGGAAATGCAAACGTCCATGGGAAGTTTTTCCTGCGGTTCCCAACCACCGGAAGGGCCACCTTCGGGGAGTTCGCGGGTGACGCAGGCGTAAAGGCCGCGCAACGGGTCGATTCCTTCGACGGGATAATCGGTGCCGAAGGCGAGACGCACACCATGTTTGCGCATAGTGTTCCAAGCGTAGGCGCCTTTCGAGCGTTCGGGGCCGAGGCGCGCGCCAGCCCAGCGTTCGTCATCGAGCAAATGCACGGGTTGCATGGAGGCGATTACGTGCAACTCAGCGAAGCGCGCGAAATCGTCGGGCGCGACGACCTGCGCATGCTCGATGCGATCGCGGCGGTCGCGGGGGCCGTTCGCGGCGCGTACGGCGGCAAAAGCGTCGAGTGCAATGCGATTGGCTTTGTCTCCGATGGCGTGGAAATTAAGTTGAAAGCCGGCTTTGTCGCGCTCGATGGACATGGCGTTCAGTTCTTTGGGCAGCATGCGGAGAATGCCGGACGTGGATGGATCGTCGGAATAAGGCGCGAGCATAGCGGCAGTGCGAGAGCCGAGCGAGCCGTCCATGAAGGCTTTGAGCGAGCCAGTTTTCAGCCAAGGATCAGTGGTGGTGCCTTCGCGGCGTTCCTCTTCGAGCTTGGCGAGCGGCTCGGTGAACGTGAGCCACTCGGTGATTCGGAGAGGCAACTTCCCTTCCTGCTTTAGTTCGCGATAAATCAGGAAATCCTGCCATGTGGAATAATCCTGAATCGAAGTGACGCCGTGGGAGACGGCGTCGGCGAGCGCAAGTTCGATCGCGCGGCGTCGGCGTTCGTGGCTGACGGGCGGAACGTGACGATAGACGAGACTCATGGCCGCGTCTTCCTCGAGCATGCCGTCAGGCTCGCCAGTTTTTGGATCGCGGACGATGTGGCCGGCGGCGGGATCGGGCGTGTCTTTGGTGACGCCCGAAAGTTTAAGCGCGATGGAATTGGCGACGGCGACGTGGCCGTCCACGCGGCCAAAAATCATGGGGTGATCTTTCGAGACGGCGTCGAGATCCCCCCGAGTGGGAAAGCGCTTCTCGGGCCACAAGGTGTGATCCCAGCCGCTGCCGGTGATCCATTCGCCGGGTTTATAATTTTTAAGCGCGGCGCGAATTCTCTGCTGAAATTCGGCGAGGGACTTTGCGCCTTCGAAATTAACCGTGAGCTTGGCCATGCCGGCGCTGGCTAGATGCGTGTGCGCGTCGTTGAATCCGGGCATGGCGAAACGTCCGTGTAAATCGATTACGCGTGTATGCGGGCCAATCCAGAGGCGGACGTCGGCATTGCTTCCGACGGCGACAATTTTTTCGCCTTGAATTGCGATGGCCTGCGCATGGGCTGGCTGCGAGGAAACTGTATAAACATCGCCGTTGATGAGCGCCAAACTGGCGGGCGTTTTTGCGGCGTGCTCGTCTGGAGACATGCCCCTCCCCTTCTTATTCAGCGTGCGATGCGGCGTGGATGGCGCGGCGAAGAGTACAGCGGCGGAGGCAAGCAGGAGCGTCGCGCACGCGATGGCAACAGCTTTCGCGAAAGAAACGGGCGATTTCAGGGTTGTGCTCCTGCGATGGCGAGCAGAGTCAACATGGCGCGTTTCAAGCCGAGCTCGCGTCCGGCGGGATCGTACCATTCCTCGAGGGAATGCGAGGCGCCACCAAGGCCGCCGGCGCCGATTGCGATTGCAGGGATGCCTTGCGAGAGAGGGAGGTTGGCGTCGGTAGAAGAACGTTCAAGGCGGCAACGATTGCCCAGATAGCGATCGACGTTTTCGATGGCGGTCAGGAGCGGCGAATCCGCAGCCAATCTTCCGCCGGGGCGGACGCCGATGACCGTCACTTTGAGTTTTAGGGCCTCATTCCCCGGTTCCGCCGCGGCCATTTCCTCGTCGACGGCGCTGGCGAAGGACTTGCGCAACTCGCTTTCGAGGCGCGCCAGCTCCGCATCGTCTTCGGAACGCAAATCCACTTTCACGCCGGCTTCCGCAGGAATGGAGTTAACAGAATTGCCGCCGTCGATGACGCCAAAGTTAAAAGTCGTGCGCGGTTCCTGCGGCACGCGTGTGCGTGAAAATTGCACAATGCCGCGCGCGAGAGCGGTGATGGGATTGGGCGCGCCGAAATCGGACCAGCTGTGGCCTCCCGGGCCAGTGATTTGCATGTCGAGACGTCGAGAGGCAAGACCAATGGTGGTGACGTAATCGGTCGCGGCGCCGTCGAGCGCAATCACGGCGCGAACGTTGCCTTTGTAGGCGGCCATCAATTCGCGAATGCCGCGCAGATTCCCTTCCCCTTCTTCGCCCACATCAGCGGCGAAGACAATTTTGGTTTGCGTTTTAATCTGGGCTTCGTTCATCGCGCGAGCGATGGCAACGAGCGCGGCGAGACCCGCTCCGTCGTCAGCGATTCCGGGGGCTTGGAGGCGGCCGTTCACGCGCTTGACGCGAACATCGGTGCCGGCAGGAAAAACAGTGTCGAGATGCGCGACAACAAGAACGACGTCTTTGCTTTTACCAAATGAGCCACCGCGCTCGCCGATTACATTGCCGACAGAATCCGTGTGAACGTCGAGGCCGCAAGCAGCGAGAAGTTTCGCGACGTAAGCAGCTCGCGCGGCTTCGTGAAATTCGGGCGCGGGAATTTCCGTGATGGCGATTTGCTGTTCCGTGACCCAATCGAGATTTTTGTCCAACAAGGACATGGCGAGAGCCACGCGCTTGTCTTGCACAAGGGCATCGATTGGATTCGCGGCGCGCGCGGTCAGGGTTGCCATGGCCAACAGGATACCGAACAAGAAAAAAAGTTTCACGGACTTTATCGGGGCGGCGTTCCCGGGCAAGCGAGACGCTCTTGCGGAAATTGGATATGAGTTCACTTCAGCGCTTTGCCGCGGGCTTGGAGTGCACATCGGTTCCACAGAGCGCCAGAATTTCTTCGTCGGTCATAACGCGCTCGGCCTTCTTCGCGGCCTGAAAAATGCGGTCGACGAGTTCGTCGGCCGCCGGGATACCGTGTTTTTCCAGCCAGTACGTGACGTTCGAGCGGCCACTCATGGGGCCGATTTCGATTATCTGCTGCAAGCCGAAAAGATGCGACGGCACACCGCTGTACACGGAGTCGGCCAGCATGACGTCGTTCTTTCGGTAGGCTTTGATAATCGCGGCTGCATGCACGCCGGTGGCGGTGCGAAAGGCGTCGCGTCCAACGACGGGATAATTGGGAGGCACGGTAGTGTGAGTGGCGAGCGATACAGCGTCTGAATATTCCTTCAGTTTGGAGAGGTCGCGGTCGATTAATCCCATCAAGCGGAGATTGACGAGCATGAGTTCCATCGGCGTGTTGCCGACGCGCTCGCCGAGAGAATTCGCGGCGGCGTGGACTTGATCGGCTCCGGCGGCGATGGCAGCCAAGGAATTCGCGATGGACAGGCCGCGATCATTGTGGCCGTGCCAGTCGACGCGAATTTTCTCCCCGGACGGCTTTACGACTTCTTCGATTGCGAATTGGATCAGATTGTAAGCGCCGCGCGGTTCCGCGTGGCCGACCGTGTCGCAGAGCACGATGGCTCGCGCTCCGCAGCGAATCGCGGTGGTATAGAGCGTTTTCACGGTGGCGGCGTCGGCGCGCGTCGTGTCTTCGGTGACGTACATTACGGGCAAACCTTGCGCGATGGCAAACTTCACGGCGTCTTCGGTGGTGCGTTGGAGGTGCTCGACGGTCCAGTCTTCGACCAGGCGGCGGATGGGACTCGAGCCAAGAAATGTGGCGGCCTCGATAGCCATGCCAACCTTTTGAGAAATTTCCGCGATCGGGCGAATGTCATTTACGTGCGTGCGGGCCGCGCAATTGGGACGGATTTTCATTCGGCAACGAACGATTTCCTGCGCGAGGGCTTCCGTGTCGGCATAAGCTCGCGGGCCAGCGCCGGGGAGACCAATATTTACCGTGTCGATGCCGAGGTCTTCCACCAAATGCAGAATGTGAATTTTTTCTTCGATGCTGGGGTCATGCACGGAAGGATTTTGCAGGCCGTCGCGCAGAGTCTCGTCATTGAGCATGACTTTGCGACCGAGGGGAATCTCACGGCCCTTCACAGTGTTCCAGTCGTAGATCAGTTCGTTCAAATCCATCACTTCTCCGTCACTGCAAGGCCGCACACAAACAATTTACCGATGCGCGGATTCTAACCGATTTTCCAGGGCTCTGGATACTTGAGTGCGACAAGATAAAGCCCGGCCGGTTCCGCGGTGGGACCAGAAAGGGAACGGTCTCGCGATTCGAATAATGCGGGAATGTCCGCAACGGAAAGCTTTCCACGCCCAACGTCAAGCAGAGTGCCCACGATTTTTCGCACCATGTAACGAAGAAACGAGCGGCCGGTGACTTCGTAGACGAGTTCCTGCTTATTCGGATACGGAGTGATGACAGAGCGAAGAATCACGCGGATGGGGGAACGGTCTTTGTCCGTGTCTTCCGAGCCGCTTGATGCGGCGAAAGAGGTGAAATCGTGCTCACCTTCGAAAAGCTTGGCGGCCTCGATCATGGCCGGTTCGTCGAGCGGATAGGGATAATGCAGAACGCGCTGGAATTCAAAAGGCGAGACTACAGGTCCGCGAAAGATGCGGTAATGATAGGTTTTCTCGAGGGCCTGCCAGCGAGCGTGGAAATCGGAGCCCATTTCTTCTGCGGCGACGACGCGAATCGCGGGCGGCAGAAGCGCGTTGAGGGCACGCTGCAATTCTTCCGTGGCGAGTTGCGATTGCGTTTTGAAGCTTGCGACCTGGCCCAGCGCGTGGACGCCCGTGTCTGTGCGGCTGGCGCCGTGAATTGTTATTTGTTCCTGGGTGATTTTGCGAAGCACGTCGCTGATTGCACCTTGAATGGTGGGAACGCCGGGCTGGATTTGCCAGCCGTGGAATGCGGCGCCGTCGTAAGCAAGCGTCAATTTGATGTTTCGCATGTGACGGGAATTATCGCACGCCGCAAGAATTCAGCAGAAAACTAAACGGAGGGGAGGAATGAACGGAGGAAATGCAGCTCCTTCGTCCCACAGAGGGCAATCGGGACACAAAATGCGCGCCGCATCGAGGCTCCCTTCCTGCGTTAGGGCAGGCGGGATGACACAAAAACTCAGGCGGCCTTGCTAGCCGAAGCTGATGGTCTCAGGGATGGACGATAGGCGAAATAGGCAGGACCCAGGCAGACAGGCTCGTAGTCAGCTTCGATACCGCTTTGGGTGTATGCAATATGGTTGGATTGAGAAAGGAAGCGAATCGCGCGCAAGCGGCGCTCCGAGCATAAATCGAACCAGTGGCGAATCTCGCGACCCACAGAAAGAAAATCGCCGGGCTCGAGTTCAACCATCACTACCGGCCGTCCAACCGGATGGATATGGCATACGCCACGCCCCGCGACGATCAAATGCGCCTCATCTTCGTCATGCCAATGCTCCTGGCGAAAACGGGCGAGCATTTCATCGAGTCCCGAGGTTTCGGGGGTCAACTCAATGACGTCATAAGCAACGAAGCCGTGCGCTCTTTTGTGATTTTCGAGTTCGGCCGCGTAGGAATTCAATATTTGAGTGGCGGGAGCGTCGAGTGAAAGAGGAGCTGCGGGAGTCCAGCGGTGGTATTCGACGCCGATGCTGGCGAGGAATATCTCGATCTGGGCGGGCATGATGAACGTTCTGCCGAGATGCGGCACTTTAACGATGGCCATGTTCCCAGCCTCCACGGCGGGCGCTGCGAGCTCGCCAACAAGAAGGAGAGGAATGCTTACGCCCATGCGGCAGCACGGGAAAAATACGGGGACGCGTCCGCAATGACGGAAGCTCGGATTATGCGCGGCACTACTCTCTAGGTAGAGCAACGCGCAATTACGGCGGCTATTTTGTTCCAGGATAATTTACAATGCAATAACTTTTTTAATGTAGTACTACTACCTTTCCGAACGGACGAAATGGCTGCCGGGTTTGGCGATTTCCTGACCCGAGCGGCACAGGGGGCATTCAAAGGCTTCGTAGCTGGGAATATCCAAATCGATCAAGGCTTTGGTGGGCACGTTGAGTTCAAGTCGATTGCCACTACGGTCGATCAAGGCTCCTGCAGCAACGGCGAGCCCCCCGGCTTGCTCGACGACGCCAATCGTTTCGCGCGTAGAGCCGCCAGTGGTCCAGACGTCCTCGACAACCAGGACGCGCTCATTCGGCTGGAAAGCAAACCCCCGACGGAGGGCCATGCGCCCGGAGATGTCTCTTTCCACGAATACGGCGCGGACGCCAAGTCCGCGCGCCACTTCGTGTCCGACAAGGACTCCGCCAAGGGCTGGCGAAGCAACGCAGTCTATCTGCACACCCTTGAATTTCTCGGCGAGCGCACGACCAAGTTTCTCGGCTGACTCGGGATACTGAAGAACAAGGGCGCATTGCACATACGTGGAGCTATGGCGGCCGCTGGACAACTCAAAGTGCCCGTGTCGCACTGCCCCAACCCGCTCAAACAACTGCATAACTTCATCCGCGTGCATGTGAGCGAGCCTCCCCAGATCGTTCGCGCCCGGCTAGCCTAGGTCAGCCCGCCTTCGTTTGTCAATGCGGCAGGAGAGATGCTAGACTCGTCGATTGATGTGTTCGGTTGTGGCCTGCTAGTGTCCGATTCTGAACATCGTGCGAAACCATCCCAGCTTTATTTGCCTGATTGCAAACGGATAGGATTGGCCGCCGCCTTGCAGCATGCAATCAGTTGAAACATATCATCGCTCTCGCACGTTTCACCATACTAGGACTTAAACGCAATTCTGACATCAGGGGGAAGATAACTATATGACTGGAAGGTTCATTCGGACTGCCGTTGCTCTCTATCTGGCCGCGGCGCTTGCGGTCGGGTATCCCGGCCTCGCTCAGGCGCAGGCTCAGCAAACAACGCCGCCCCAGGCCCAAACGACGCCGCCGCAAACGCAGACGCCTGCGGCGCAACAAACTCCGGCCGTGCTGCCCTATCCGAATCTTCGCTCGGGGCCAGACTATTCGAAGGGGAGGCAATGGTTTCCGAATATCTTCGCGCCGTATTTCTCGATCAATGTGCCGCCTCCGGATCTGACAAACACGCCGGCGATTTACAGCCTGATCCACGACGGAAAGCTGGAATTGACTCTGCAGGATGCCATCGCTCTGGCGTTGCAAAACAATCTGGACATTCGCGTGGCGCGATATACGCCATGGTTTGGTGAAACCGATGTTCTCCGAGCGCAAGGCGGCGGGATCCCGAGCGGAACGTTCGTCCTCGGCTCGGGCGGCGGAGGTACATTTGATCCGGTGATCGGCGCAACAGCATCCATCGCCGATAATACGACACCCGTGAACAATCCTTTCATTTCGGGAACCGGAACCGGAACCAACTCGCTGATTGCTCTTAAGAGCCACCAGACTCAGCTCAACATCGCCTATTCACAGGAGCTGCACACCGGAACCTCGTTCTCTTTTGGTCTGGACAATACACGCAGTTCTTCCTCCTCGTCCGCCAACTTTTTCAACCCGTCCGTCTCGTCTCAGCTTTTCGCCAGCATTCAGCAGCCCCTGTTGAGGGGGTTCGGCATAGTCCCGGTGACGCGCTTCATTATCGAGACAAGGAACACGCTGAAACAGGACAATCTGGTCTTCGAGGAACAAGTGATTAATTCCGTCACGCAGGTTCAAAATCAATATTGGCAGTTCGTCTTTGCGCGGCAAAACGTGGATGTGCAAAAAGCGGCGCTGGCGACGTCACAGAAATTGTACGAAGACAATAAGCGCCAGCTCGAAATCGGCACGCTGGCGCCATTGGACGTATTGACCGCAGAATCGGAAATCGCGACCGACAACCAGTTGGTCATCCAGGCTCAGACAAACCTGCTGCAACAGCAAACCTTGTTGCTTCAATTGATCACCAAGAATCTTTTGGACCCGGCCTTTCAGGATGTAGAGGTGATTCCGACGACGCCGATCGAGGAATTGGCGGCGGTGCCGAGCATCGCCCTGCCGGACGCCGTGAAGGAAGCGTGGGCGAATCGTCCTGAATTGAAAGTGCAGCAACTCCAGTTGGCGAATGACAATGTGGAAATTAAGGCGACACGGAGCGAGTTGCTGCCAGCGCTTACTCTCTCCGCAAATTATCAGAGTTCCGGCCTGGGTGGCATCTCCACGCTTAAATCATCGACGCCGCTCACTTTTATTCCGAATCTGAATGCTCCCGTGCTCGACGCCAATGGCAATCCCGTTTTAACTACCGGGGGCACGGCAGAATTCATTGGAGTGGGTAACACGTTTAACACCACGACGACGACTGTACCGGGCGGCGTTGGGGATGCCTATTCCGCGATTTTTCAGAATCAATTCCCGAGTTATTCGGCCAGCTTGAACTTGAGCTTGCCGCTGCGGAACCGCTCCGCGCAGGCGGACCACGCTCGCGCATTGCTGAATGAGCGGCAATACCAAACAATATACCAACAGGAAAAGAACACTATCGTGGTTGGCGTGCGCAACGCGCTGATTGCCATTCAGCAGGATGCGGCGCAGGTTGTCGCTACCGAGAAGGCCACGCAGCTTGCGCAGCAAACACTCGATGACGAACAGAAGAAATACTCGCTGGGAGCGTCCACGAGCTACAACGTGATTCTCCGTTCGCGCGACCTGACGGCGGCCAAAGGCAACGGATTGCTGGCAAAAGCGAATCTGCAAATTGCGCTGGTGAATTTCAATTTGGCAATGGGCCGCACTCTGACGACAAACAACATCACGATCGCCGATGCCAGACACCGGGCCATCGATCTCGAAGCTCAGCAGCCCCTAATTCCCGGCACGATCGGCGGGCATTTAACGGGAGAAGACGTGTTCGGATTGGGATTGCACAAGTAGCGGCGACAAATTAACGATGCCAAGAAGGCCTGGAGATTCGCAAGTCTCCGGGCTTTTTTTTGCGCTCGCGCGGGAAATTCCCGGTGCGGCGCACTTGCCCGCTTTTTAGGCTTGCCCTACAATCGAATCAGAGCTTCGCGAATGGAGTTACAGGCCGTGCCGTCCGGCCAGGAGATGTGAAATGCCGAAAGAAGAGCGAACTTCATCGCTGACCACGAGCGCGGAGCCCGAATCACGCCGCACTTTGTCACGCACCTCCTCACCCACTTCGTCAAGCGTGTTGTCCCGTAAACCATCAGCGGGTGAACTCGAGTGGGAGAAAAACGTTTTGGAGCCGACGCTGGAGAAATCGCCCGAGCGAGCGAAGGAATTCACGACGATTTCCGACTATCCGATCCGGCGACTGTACACGCCGGCGGACCTGGACGGATGGTCGCCTGAAACGGACCTCGGATATCCTGGCGAGCCGCCATATACGCGCGGAATCCATTCCACGATGTATCGCGGGCGTCTGTGGACGATGCGTCAGTTCGCGGGGTTCGGCGCTGCCGAAGACACGAACAAGCGGTTTCGCTATCTGCTGGCGCAGGGGCAGACGGGACTCTCGGTGGCGTTCGATCTTCCCACGCTGATGGGTTATGACTCGGACCACGCATTATCGGAGGGCGAAGTCGGCAAATGCGGAGTGGCAATCAGTTCGCTCGCGGATATGGAAGTGCTTTTCGACAAGATCCCGCTGGCGGACGTGAGCACCTCCATGACCATCAATTCGCCCGCGGCGATTATTTGGGCGATGTACCTGGCTGTGGCGGAAAAGCAGGGGGCTGATTGGAAGAAAATTTCCGGCACGCTGCAAAACGACATACTGAAGGAATACATCGCGCAGAAGGAATATATCTATCCGCCGGGGCCGTCGATGCGTTTGGTGATCGATACTTTTGAATTTGGCACGAAGCAGACGCCGAAATTCAATGCGATTTCGATCAGCGGCTATCATATTCGGGAAGCGGGTTCGACGGCGATTCAGGAATTGGCGTTCACGCTGCGCGACGGCATCGAATATGTGGACTGGGCGATTCGGCGCGGGCTGGAAGTGGACGATTTCGCGCCGCGTCTTTCGTTTTTCTTCAACGCGCATAACGATTTCTTCGAGGAGATCGCGAAATATCGCGCGGCGCGGCGCATCTGGTACAAAACGATGCGCGAGCGCTTTGGGGCGAAGAATGCGCGTTCGTGGGCGCTGCGGTTCCACACGCAAACGGCGGGCTGCTCGCTGACGGCGCAGCAACCCTACAACAACGTGGTTCGCACGGCACTGCAGGCGCTGGCCGCTGTGCTGGGCGGAACGCAATCGCTGCACACGAATTCACTCGATGAAGCTTGGGCGCTGCCGACGGAATTCGCTGCAACGGTCGCTTTGCGCACGCAGCAAATCATCGCACACGAAAGCGGCGTGACGAATACGGTCGATCCTCTTGGCGGATCGTATTTCGTGGAGACGCTGACGGGAGAAGTGGAGCGCGGCGCGTGGGATTACATCGAGAAAATAGACGCGCTGGGCGGCATGGTGAATGCGATTGAACGCGCGTATCCGCAGCGGGAAATTTCCGAGGCGTCGTATCGCTATCAAGTGGAAGTGGACCGAAGAGAAAAAATCATCGTGGGCGTCAACGATTTCGTCGCTGAAGAAAAGGCGATCGATACTTTGCAGATCGACGAAAGCGTCGCGCATCGGCAGGCGGAGCGGCTCCGCAAATTGCGGGCGGAACGCTCTGGCGCGGAAGTTGATCGCCGCCTCAAAGCTCTTCGCAAGGCAGCGGAGGGGGACGAAAATCTGATGCCACACATTTACGACGCGGTGAAAGCTTACGCGACGCTCGGCGAGATTTGCGACGCGCTTCGAGATGTTTTCGGCATCTACGAAGAAGTTGCCATCACTTAGACCATGCGTCGTCCCGTAGGCTATGAATCCAGAAATTGCGAGCGTTCCATCAATTTCTGCGCAACGACGGTTCTTCTTGCTCTCCTTTCTCTTCCGGCAACTGTAATCGCCGCCTCTTCCACTGCGCTAAAAGTTGATGACGGTTTTATTACCACGCGCGACGGCGTGAAGATTCACTACCTCAGCGCGGGCACGCCACATTCGCAATGGCATGTGAAAGTCAGCGGCAAGCCGATGGGTGAAGCGCAAGTGGCGCCGATGGTTGGACCGACGCTGCTCTTTGTGCCAGGCTGGACGATGCCGGCGTGGATTTGGCAGAAGCAGATCGATTATTTTGCGAAGAATTATCGCGTGGTTGCCATGGACCCGCGCAGCCAGGGCGAATCTGCACAGACGAGCGAGGGATTATATCCGGCGGCGCGCGCTCGGGACATCAAGGCAGTCGTGGACCAACTGCATCTTGCTCCGGTGGTGCTGGTCGGTTGGTCAATGGCCGTCACTGAACTGGCGGCTTACGTGGACCAGTTTGGTACGAAAGATGTCGCCGGATTTGTGTTCGTCGACGACAACTTTGGTGGCCTCGCGCCGGGCGAAGGCAACGACGATTTGCTTTTCATCGGACAAATTCTTCGTGACCGCCGCAAAAACACAGACGCGTTCGTTCGCAATTTGTGTTTCAAAAAGCCGCACCCGGCCGATTATATTGACCGCGTTATTGCGGCGTGCATGCGGACCCCCACGAGTGACGCTGTGGCCCTGCTTGTGGGGAAGTTTGCCGCAGACTACCGTGCGACTGCGGCGAAGATCGATAAGCCCGCGCTATTTTGCTACGCCGATTCGCCGTACATGCCCGCCGAGGCGCAGACGAAAATCCAGCAGAGCGTGCGCGGCTCACGGCTGGAAGGTTTTCACGGCGATGGCCACGCCCTGTTCGTCGACGATCCCGAGCACTTCAACTCCGTGCTCGACAATTTTCTCAATACGCTTCCCAAATGATTTTGTACACTCACACTCTTCTGCGCTACACAAATCGCCGCGAATTGAAGTATGCTTTCAGCGCGAATGACTGACAAAAAGATACGGGTGCTGATTGCGAAGCCGGGGCTGGACGGGCATGACCGCGGCGCGAAAATCATTGCGCGCGCGCTGCGCGACGCAGGCATGGAAGTGATTTACACGGGGCTGCGGCAGACGCCGGAGATGATCGCGTCGGCGGCGGCGCAGGAAGACGTGGACGTCATCGGTCTTTCGATACTTTCGGGCGCGCACAACGCGCTGTGCCCGCGGTTGATGGAACTGCTGCGCGAAAAGGGCATGACGGACGTCATCGTGCTGATCGGCGGAATAATTCCCGAGGCGGACATTCCTGACTTGAAGAAAGCGGGTATCGCGGAGGTTTTTTTGCCGGGCACGTCCACCCAAGATATCGTCGAGTTCATCCGCAAACGCCTGGCCCCGAGTGCGCAGAAAGCCTGACGCCGCGTGAACAACTCCTTGATTGAATCTCGTGCCAAAACCAAATCTCCAGATTTCGAGAAAAATCGTCGCGCGATTATCGACCGGTTGACCGAGATCAAGAATGAAGAGGAGAAGATTCGCCAGGGCGGGGGCGCGAAGGCCATCGAATCGCAACACAAGAAAAGCAGGTTGACCGCGCGCGAACGCATCGAGAAACTCATCGACCCGGGCAGCCACTTTTTTGAACTGGGACTGTACGCCGCTTACGAAATGTACGAGGAATGGGGTGGCGCGCCGGCTGCTGGGACGATCACGGGCTTGGCGCGTATCGCCGGGCGGCAGATGATGATCATCGCGAACGACGCCACGGTGAAAGCGGGCGCGTTTTTCCCGATGACGGCGAAAAAAGTGATCCGCGCGCAGAATATCGCCATCGAAAATTACATTCCAACAATCTATCTGGTGGATTCGGCGGGAGTTTTTCTTCCGCTGCAAGAGGACGTTTTCCCCGACACGGACGATTTTGGGCGCGTATTTCGCAATAATGCGGTGATGTCCGCGATGGGGATTCCGCAGCTGACGGCGATTATGGGCATGTGCGTGGCGGGCGGCGCGTATCTTCCGGTGATGTGCGATCACATACTGATGACGGAAGGCAGTGGGCTGTTTCTCGCGGGTCCCGCACTGGTGCAGGCGGCGATCGGGCAAAAAACTTCCGCGGAAGAATTGGGCGGCGCAAAAGTGCATGCGCAGATCAGCGGCACGGTCGATTTTCGCGAGCCGGACGATGAAGCGTGCATTGCGCGGATTCGCGCGCTGGTGGACAAAATGGGCCACCGGCAACGCGCGCCCTTCGACCATCAGAAGGCGGAGGCGCCGATATATCCCGACGAAGAAATTTATGGGATTTTTTCGTCCGATCCGGCGAAACAGTACGACATGCGCGAGATCATTGCGCGAATTGTCGACGGCAGTTGCTGGGAAGAATACCGCGCTGAATATGGGCAAACGGTTCTCTGCGGATTCGCGCGGATTGGCGGATGGGCCGTGGGCATTGTGGCGAATCAGAAAACGCATGTGCAGATCGCCGCGGCGGGCACGGGCGAACGGCGCATGGAATTCGGCGGCGTGATTTACACCGAATCGGCGGACAAGGCGGCGCGGTTTATTCTGGACTGTAATCAGAATCTGATTCCGCTGATCTTTCTTCACGACGTGAACGGCTTCATGGTGGGCAAAGAAGCCGAATGGAGCGGAATCATTCGCGCGGGCGCGAAGATGGTCAACGCGGTGGCGAACAGCGTGGTGCCAAAAATTTCCGTGATCTGCGGCGGCAGTTTTGGCGCGGGACATTACGCGATGTGCGGAAAAGCGTACGACCCGCGGTTCATTTTTGCGTGGCCGACGGCGCGCTACGCGGTGATGGCGGGAGAATCAGCGGCCGGAACGCTGGTGGAAATCAAAATCAAACAATTGGAACGTGAAGGGAAAAAACTGACGGAGAAGGACAAGGAGGAGCTTTTCGAGTCGATTCGCTCCACGTATGAGCATCAGACGGACCCGCGCTACGCCGCTGCGCGGTTGTGGGTGGACGCGATTATCGATCCGGCGCACACACGCGACGCGATTATTGAGGCGCTTGAGGCGGCGTCTTTGAATCCGGCGGTTGGTGAGTTTAAAACCGGAGTGCTGCAAACATAAATGGAATCGGTGACAATTATTGAGTGCCCGCGGGATGCGTGGCAGGGGCTGCCGCAAATTATTCCGACGCAGGCGAAAATCGAATATCTGGGACGGCTGATTTCTCTTGGCTTTCGGCACCTAGACGCTGTGAGTTTCGTTTCGCCGAAATATGTTCCGCAGATGGCCGACAGCGAGCAAGTGATGGCCGAACTGGCGAAGCAGTTCTCTGCCGACATGCCGCCGCCGGAAATTATCGGAATTGTGGTGAACGAAAAGGGACTCGAACGGGCGCTCGCCACTCCGGGCGTAACGACCATTGGTTATCCTTACTCCATCTCAGCGTATTTTCGACGCGCGAATGCGAACATGTCTCGCGCGGAATCGCGGGCATTGGTGGAAAAACTGCAACAACGGACGAAGAACGTGGGGCGCAGTCTGGTGGTTTATATCTCGATGGCTTTTGGGAATCCTTACGATGAGCCATGGGGACCGGAGATCGTCGAAGACACACTGGTGTGGCTGAAAGACATCGGCGTGCGCACAGTGTCGCTGGCCGACACAGTTGGCAAAGCCTCGTCCGACGATGTGGCGTCGATTTATCGCGCGGCGAAAAGTTGCGTTGCGGGAGTGGAGCTGGGAGTGCATCTGCACAGTCGTCCGGACACTGCCGCCGAAAAAATTCTGGCAGCGTTCGAGGCGGGATGCCGGCGATTCGATGGCGCGCTGACGGGACTCGGCGGGTGTCCGTTTGCGGGAGACGAACTCGTGGGCAACATTCCCACCGAAGCCGTACTGGCCACATTGGCGGCGCGCGGAGTCTCCACGGGCATCGATATGAAATCGCTGGCCGTAGCGTGCGCTCTGACGGGACAGATTCGCGAAACCTATGCGCACGAAGTGAATGCTCCAAAACCAAACTGAAAACAATTCATGAGCTACACGACTCTGAAACTCGAACTCGACGGCGAAATCGGAATCATCACGCTGAATCGTCCCGATAAGCGCAATGCGATTTCGCCCGCGATGATTGACGATTTGCTGGCGGCGCTGGACGAAGCCGAACGCGGGCCGGCGCGGGTGGTGATTCTTACAGGCGCGGGGAAGGCGTTTTGTGCGGGGATGGACCTGGAAGCGCTGCGCGAGCTTGCGACACAAACACAGGAGCAGCACGTGGCGAACGCGGAGCGCATGGGCAAAATGTTTTATCGCGTTTACAGCTTTCCAAAACCGTTGATCGCTGCTGTGAATGGCGCGGCCATCGCAGGCGGAACGGGACTGGCGACGCTGGCTGATTTTACTCTTGCCGTGCCAGAGGCGAAATTCGGCTACACAGAGGTCCGCATCGGCTTCCTTCCAGCGGTGGTTTCCGTTTTTCTTTTGAGGCAGGTGGGAGAAAAGATTACGCGGGAGCTTTTGCTGACGGGGAAAATATTCGATGCAGCCGAGGCGCATCGTTTGGGCCTGGTCACGGAGTTAGTGCCGCAGGAGAAACTGATGGAGTCGGCGCGGGAGCTGGCGCAATCGCTGATCGCTTCCAGTCCAACGAGTCTGCGGCTCACCAAACGCATTATTTTGCGCTGGAATGAAAAGGAAATTGAGCGCGACCTGGCGATCGCGATACGCGAGAGCGCCGAAATTCGACGTACGGCGGATTTCCGCGAAGGTTTGGCGTCATTTTTGGAAAGACGAAAACCTGAGTGGCGCGGCCGATGACCGTGGTGGCCGGCGAAACAACCGTTCGCGTGCGCTACGGGGAAACCGACCAGATGGGCGTAGTCTACTACGCGAACTTCTTCGTGTGGTTCGAGGTGGCGCGCGTGGAACTGATGCGGCAACTGGGATTCAGCTACAAGAAAATGGAAATCGAGGACGACAGTTTCGTCGTGGTGGCGAAAGCGAATTGCACGTACAAGCATCCGGCGAAGTTCGACGATGTGCTGCGCATCCGCACTACCGTGACACAATCGCGACGCCGCACGATCACTTTTGCGTATGAAGTTTTCAACGAAGCCTACGGCACAGTGATCGCGACGGGCGAGACTCTCCACGTGATTTGCGACCGACATGGCAGGCCGAAGAGTCTGCCGGAAAAGTACCGCCAGTATTTCCCGTTGACGCATGCGGGCGATTCCGTCGCGGCAGGAACCGCACGCAAGTCATGAAGAAATCGCTCGCGCTTTCCGGCAACGACTTGACGCTGGGGCAGCTTTATCAAGTTGTGCTCGAAGGCTTCGAAGTGACCCTGGCTCCGGAAGCGCGGGCGCGCATGGAGGCGTCGCGGGCCGTGGTTGAGCGGCTCTCCACAGGGGACGCCGCCGCTTACGGAATCAATACGGGCTTCGGCGCTCTGGCCAGCGTGCGCATCGCGCCAGAGCAGATTCGCGAGCTGCAACTAAATCTGGTGCGCAGCCATGCGTGCGGCGTTGGCGCGCCGCTCGCGGAAGATGAAACGCGCGCGATGATTTTGCTGCGCGCAAATGCACTGGCGAAAGGATTCAGCGGCATTCGTCCGGTAGTGGTGGAAACGCTACTCGCGATGCTCAATCGCGGCGTGCTGCCGGTGATTCCGTCGCAGGGATCGGTTGGGGCTTCGGGCGATTTGGCGCCATTGGCGCATCTTGCGCTCGTCGCTATCGGCGAAGGCGAAGCCATTTACAAGAGGACAGAATTATCCGGCGGCGATGCATTGAAGCAAGCCGACATTATTCCGTTGGGGCTCGAGGCAAAAGAAGGCCTCGCGTTGCTCAACGGGACGCAAGGAATGCTTGCGTTGCTGGCTCTGGCGATTCGTGACGCAGAAATTCTGATCGATACGGCGGACGTGGCGGCCGCGCTTTCGCTGGATGCGCTGCGCGGGAGCCCCGCGGCGTTCGACGAGCGCATTTCGCGAATTCGGCCGTATCCGGGACAGACGGCGAGCGCGCGGAACCTGACGCGGCTGAATCGCGGGAGCGAGATTCGCGAGTCGCATCGTTCGGCCAAAGAAGACGCGCGCGTGCAGGACGCGTACAGCCTGCGCTGCACGCCGCAGGTTCACGGGGCAGTGCGCGATTCGCTGTCGCAGGCGCGGACGACATTGTCAATCGAACTCAACAGCGCGACGGATAATCCGCTGGTATTCGCGGACTCGGGAGAAGTGGTGAGCGGAGGAAATTTTCACGGGCAGCCTTTGGCCATGGCAGCGGACCAAATTGCCATCGCGCTGGCGACGCTCGCGGGGATCTGTGAGCGCCGCGTGGAACACATGACGAACCCCCACACGAGTTTGCTGCCCGCATTTTTGACGGCGGACCCGGGATTGAATTCGGGATTCATGATCGCGCAGGTGGTGGCTGCGTCGTTAGCGAGCGAATTGAAGACGCTGGCGACTCCACATTCGGTCGACTCGATCCCCACATCGGGCGACCAGGAAGATTATGTGTCGATGGGAATGAGCGCGTCGCGGCGGCTGCAACGGATGCTGGACGCACTGCGCAATGTGATCGCGATCGAACTGCTCGCCGCGTGCCAAGGAATCGATTTCCAAGCACCGCTGCAAACGGGCGTTGAGGCGAGAAAGGCTTACGCGCTGGTGCGCTCTGTATCGCGCGTCGTTGACAAGGACCGCGCGCTCGCTCCGGATATTGCGGCGGTGGCGCAACTTGTCGCGAAGGGTGAGTTTCAAACTATACTTCGGTGAAGAGTCGAACGCCCCTTACGCGAGATTCCTCCGCAGGAAATTTCCGAAACGCCAACCAGCGATCCATTTGAACGGAGCTTCGCCGAGCGAATAGTGCCCGCAGGGCAATCGCAGAGACTGGCACGAGACTTCGCTGGCACGCGCGGTTGAGAAAAAATCCTCCGAAAATTCATCCTGAAAAGTGGGATCGTAGCGCCCGCTGATGGCCAAGAGTTTTTGGCCTGTTCCGCGCAATTTCGTCAGATACGGAATTGGACTGATGGGCGCCCAGAAGCGGCGAATTTCCTCCTGCGAGACTTTCGCGTGCAGCGATTCCCAGACGTGAATTGTGGTGAGGCCGGTGGCAACCACGTCGCCGAAATAGGACGAGACGTGCAGCAGGGCGGCGGCGCGGATAAGCGGCTCGTGCGACGCCGTAATGCAGGAGATGCATGAACCGAGGCTGGTCCCCAAAATTCCGAGGGGACCGTAGCCGCGCTGGGTGAGCCACCGCAAACAGCAGCGAGCGTCGCAAACGGCCTGACGATTGGCTTGCAGCGTCAGTCCGATGTTTGGCCCGACAATGTGGTCAGCTTTCGGATGGCCAGGGATCGCGCGATGGTCGTGATAAGGCAGGCTCAGGCGCAGGGCCGTGATTCCGAGACGGTTCAGCCAACGGCAAATGTCGATGTGCGCGGCGTAATCCGCATTCCATTGAGGCAAAACTACCACGGCGGGGCCGATTGCATTCGCGGGGAAAAATCGCGCGTAAACGCGATTGTTTTCTTCCCACGGAGAAGAGACCGCACTGGTAAATGTGACGATTCCGCTCCAGGGAGCGCCGTCCGTTGCGGGTTCGAGTTGATAATCAGGCGGCGTTTCGCAGGCGAACCACGCGTCGCTATTCGCCAGCGTTTCGTCAACGAAACGATTCAGAAATTCTCGAGCGTGCTTTTCGTCGGCACGGCCGCCGATATGTTCCAACCCCCAGGCAAAGGGCAATGCGGGCCGGTTGGGTTCGGCAGCCCAGCGGCGGTGTTCATAGCGCCGTATTGTTTGTTCGAGCCAGGACATTTGCGGAAACTTAGAAATATAACCGACGTGAGGCTACAAGCCAAAAGCAGATCCCCCGCCGGCGGGAGGAGGGAGCCTCGTCACGTGACTTCTCGGAATGACAACAATTTGTTCCTGCAAACCAGCTGGCAAGCCTTGAATGAAGGCGTGTTAGGCATCGGGCACGCGTTTTGCGCGCGTTATTGAGGCTCGCGCGGGCTTGTGGCACAGTCAAATGGTGCCCCCGACACAACTCATCGCGGCATTCGTCTTCCTGTTTGGGCTGATTATTGGCAGCTTTTTGAACGTGTGCATCAGCCGGCTGCCAAAGGGCAAATCCGTGGTGCGGCCATCGTCGCGGTGTCCCAGGTGCGGAAAATCCATCAGGCCCTACGACAACATCCCCGTGCTGAGTTATTTTTTTCTTGCGGGCAAATGCCGCGCGTGCAAGATGCGCATTTCGCCCGTTTATCCAGCTGTTGAACTGCTCACCGCGCTGCTTTTTCTGGCGTGCTATGCGGTCTTTGGGAATTCCGTGGAGACAATAAAATGGACCGCGTTCTGCGCCATTTTGGTTGTGTTGATTTTTACCGACTGGCGCGAACGGCTGCTTCCGGACACGGTGAATTTCACGGGCCTGGCGATCGGGCTGGTCGTCAGCTTCTTTGTGCGTCCTGACGACGGCACGGCGCTGTGGATTGCAAATCGCCTTTTCGAGTTTCCTCCGCCGATGCCGGTTATCTCTTTTGCGGATGCTCTGATCGGCGCGATTGTCGGCGGCGGCCTGCTGTGGCTGGTTGGCGAGGGATATTTCCGGTTGCGTGGGCGCGAAGGAATGGGCTTTGGCGACGTGAAAATGATGCTGATGGCGGGTGCGTTTCTGGGGCTGCGGCGCACGATTTTGACGATTCTGCTCGGCTCGGTGCTCGGCGCCATTCTCGGAGCGATTTTTATTTTGTCTTCGCGCAAAGGCTCCGATTACGAACTGCCCTTTGGCACATTCCTTGGAGCAGCCGCGCTGCTGGTGGTGTTTTTTGGCACGCCGGTGGTGACGTGGTACCAATCGTTGTTCGTGATGCGGTAGGACCACCAATGGGCATCGCGTCAGGACATCAAAATTTCAATTTCGAGTTAGTCGTCACACTCGCGTTAGTTGCGCTGATCTTTGTAGTGGTGATAGGCGCGTTTCTCTTCATCCGGCGATCAATGCGCGAAGGCGGGCAAAATTCGCAAGAGCCAAGGGACTCTTTCCGCGTGAATTCCGAAAACCCGTCGGCATTTATGACCGCGTCGATGCAGGGCGTGATTGCGCGGCTGCGCGAGCAGGAACAGGAGCTGGCCCGCCTGCATCAAGCCGAGAAGGAGCGCGCGCAAGAAACGGAGCGGCTGAGCGAGGCGGTGACGCGTAACATGCCCGCAGGCCTGGTACTGGTGAACGCGACAGGGATCATCAGCTCCGCAAATCCGGCCGCCGAAAAAAATCTGGATATTCACGGCCTGCAATACCGGCGCTATACAGAGATCTTGGGGCAGGATTCGACGCTCGCCGAAATGCTGACTGCGTGCCTGCGGGACGGGCAAACGTTTCAGCGCGGCGAAGTGCCGCACACAACTCCTTCTGGAGAGCTCCGCCAGTTGGGCGTCACGATTTCTCCGATCTACCGGACAGCGCGCAATACGCTGGTTGAAGGACCCGGCGCTGCACCGACACAGAAAATCGCCGGCGCGCTATGCCTGATGAGCGATTTGACTGAGCTTGCCACGCTGCAAAGGCAGGTGCGCTGGAAAGAGAATTTGGCGGCGCTGGGCGAAATGTCCGCTGGAATCGCGCACGAATTCAAGAACGCGCTTGCGACGATTTCCGGCTACGCACAGATGATTCGCAGTGAAGCGCCGTCGTCGGAGATGGGCGAAAGCGCAGAGAAAATTCTGGATCAGACCAAATCACTCACGCACGTGGTAACGGAATTTTTGCGGTTCGCGCGGCCTCTGGAGCTGGCGCAGGAGGATTTTGAGCTGGCCGAAGTGGTGGAACAAGTTGCCGATGAGATTGGCGCAGCGGTTCCGGGGGCGACGATTCGCACCGAGGGCGTCTTTGGCACGATTTCCGGCGATGCAGGGCTGTTACGGCAGGCGCTGCTGAATCTGGCCCGCAATGCGTCCGAGGCTGCTTCTTCCAATGGGCATGCGGGCGAGGTGGTGATCGCGGGTGGGCAAGAGGGTCATGCGGGACAACGCTGGCAATGCGTTGCGGTGCGTGATAACGGGCCGGGGATACCGGCTGGCGATCTCGACAAGATATTCGTGCCATTCTTCACTACGAAGTCGTCAGGGACTGGGTTGGGCCTGGCATTGGTGCAGAAGATAGCTCTGCAGCATGGGGGGCGAGTGGAAGTGCGAAATCGCGCGGAAGGAGGCGCTGAATTCGACTTATGGTTACCTTTGCGGTAGTACGCGGCGGCTCTTCAATTGCCTGGGGGGACAACTGCATCTAAACTTAAGGGAATAGGCGTCCGTATTGGGCTTCCGAGGTGATGCTATGCGAAAAGGAATCTGGCTGACAGCCGCAGCGCTGTTTTTCAGCGTATCGCACGCTTCCGTGGCGCGACAGCCATCGCAGGCGCAGTCTACGGGACAGTCGCAAGCTGGGGCGCAAACAGAGGCTCAGAAATCGGGCTCGGCATCGCCATCGCCGGCAAAGGCTGACCCGCTAGTCGAAGCCGCGCGCAAGGCGCGTCAAGCAAAGAAAGCTGCGCCAGCGCCTCCGGTGGTATTCACCAACGAAAATATGCCTACATCCGCCGCGGCGATATCCATTGTCGGCGATTCATCGGCCTCGGCCGATTCCTCCGCGAACGCGCGGGCCCTTGAAGCGCAAGACGCAAAAAACGACGAAAAGATGTGGCGCCAAAAATTCGCCGCGGCTCATGTAAAGCTTCGCGAAGACAAAGACAAACTTGCCGAACTGAAAAGCAATTTCTACGCGCTGGGACTGGCGCGTTATTTCAACGAAACGGATACTGTGGCGAGACAACAAGCAATGCTGGCCCAAGAAAAACAGGTGGAAGCGGATCAAAAGGCGATTGACGACTTGGAAGACTCGTTGCGCAAAGCCGGCGGCGACCCGACCTGGGGCCGGTAGCGAAATGCAGTTTAGAAATGAGGTGAAGGTCATGCGAAAAGGAATCTGGCTGGCGGCAATTATTGTGTTTTTCGTGTCAGCGCACCGCTCCGCGGCGCAACAAGCGCAGCAATCGGGTCAATCAGAGGCGTCTGCGCCATCGAAGACTCAGACTTCCGGAACGCAGCCGGCGGCGAAACCTGATCCGCTGGTCGAAGCCGCTCGCAAAAACCGCGAAGCACAAAAGAATGCACCGAAGGCGTCAGCCGTTTTTACCAACGACAATATTTCCGCTACACCCAGGGCAGTGTCCGTGGTTGGCAGTTCGGCGGCGGAGACAACAGGCAAGTCATCTACTTCTTCCGATAAGACCGCGGCCGCCGGCCAACCTAGTTCTTCGAAGAACGATGAGGCCATGTGGCGGAAGAAATTTGCGGATGCGCGCCACAGACTGGCGCAGGATCAGACTGAACTTTCCGTCCTACAACGCGAATCAGATCAACTACAGCTTCAATATTACCCCGATCCAACCAAGGCCCTGATGCAGTCGGTGGATCGCAGCGATATCGTCAAAAAGCAAAAAGCGATCGACGATAAGAAGAAACAGATTGACGCCGACCAACAAGCCATCTCGACACTCGAGGACGAACTCCGCCAAGCAGGCGGCGATCCTGGCTGGGCGAGAGAGTAGCGCGGCGCAATGGAAGCAATCCTCCTCGTCGAGGATAAACCCGAGCTACGCGCGATGCTGCGGAAGGCTCTGGAGAAAGCCGGCTACGCAGTCGACGAAGCTCCCGACGGCACTTCGGCCATCGATAAAGTCCGCAATAAACGTTACCTCACCGTCCTTACTGACCTGAAACTTCCCGGCGCATCCGGCTTGGATGTACTTCGCGAAGCCCGGCGCGCCGATCCGATGATTCCGGTAATTCTTATTACCGCTTACGGTTCCGTCGAAGACGCCGTGACCGCGATGAAGGATGGCGCGTTTGATTTCATACAAAAGCCAGTTGATTTGGAACACTTGAAATTACTGATCGCGCGGGCGGCACGACAACAGGAATTGCTCCGCGAGAATTTGCTGCTGCGCGAGGAATACGCGGAGCGTTATGGCTTTCCGCGGATTGTTGGGGAACATCCGTCAATGCAAGCGGCGAGCCAAATGGTGCAACGGGTCGCACCCACCGATTCGACCGTGTTGTTGCTGGGAGAGAGCGGCACAGGGAAAGAGTTGTTCGCGCGCGCGCTGCATCATTTGAGCCGGCGCAAGGATTGCGCGTTTGTGGCGCTGAACTGCGCGGCGATTCCCGAGGGGTTGGTTGAAAATGAGCTGTTCGGTCACGAACGCGGGGCGTATACCGGTGCGGGCGCGCGCAAAATCGGGAAACTCGAGCTCGCGCATCGCGGAACGATTTTTCTGGACGAAATCGGTGAGCTGCCGCTTGCGATTCAGAGCAAATTGCTGCGCGTTCTGGAGGAACGGCGCTTCGAGCGCGTCGGCGGCACGCAGGCGATCGACGTGGATGTGCGCATCCTGGTGGCGACGAATAAAAATCTTCAGGAAGCCGTGGAGCGGAAGACGTTTCGCGAGGATCTTTATTTCCGCATTTCGTCGGTGCCCATTACGGTTCCGCCGCTGCGCGAGCGCGGCGACGACGTGATTCTGCTCGCCGAGCATTTTCTGGAACGGTATCGACGCGAATTCAAGAAGCCTTCGTTGGAATTCACCGACGCGTCGCGCGCGCGGCTGCGCGGCCATCAATGGTCTGGGAACGTGCGCGAGCTGCAAAACAGCATCGAACGGGCGGCAATTTTGGCGGACACAAATAAAATCAGCGCGGAAGACCTGCAATTGCCCTTGCCGCGCCCTGCCGCGAAGGAAATGCCCGACGGAATGCTGGACAACGATTTTCTTTGGGATGGCCCGTTGGAAGAAGTGGCGCAACGGGCGGTGCAACATGTGGAGCGATTCAAAATCGAAGCGGCCCTGCGCGAATCGAAGTGGAACAAATCGCGGGCCGCGGAGCAGCTCGGCGTGTCGTACAAAACGTTGCTACATAAGATTCGGGCGCTGGGGCTGGAGAATTGATGAGGGGAAGTTGAGAGGTAAGAGTCAGAAGACCTTCGACGATTCACGGTCAACTGCTTTTCGCTCCGCGATGTAGCGCAACGATGCCGCAGGTCCAACGTTCGTACTGCACATTCTCGAATCCGGCAGTCTTGAGCCATTCCGCGAGGATTTTCGGCTGCGGGAATTTCTGCACGGACTGCGGAAGGTAGGAATACGCTTCCCCGCTTCCGGAAATTGCGCCTCCCACTTTCGGCAGAATCCTGTTGAAATAGAAATTGTAGAGCGCCGCGAGAGCTCCGTTTGATGGCGTGCAAAATTCCAGAATGCCCAGTTCCCCACCGGAGCGCAGGACGCGAGCCATCTCGCGCAAGCCGCGTTCGTAGTTCACCAGGTTGCGAAAACCGAACGCAGTGGTGACGAGATCGAAGCTCGCGTCGGCGAACGGTAAGGTAAGCGCATCAGCTGCCAGAAAGCCGGTACGACAATTTTTATTTGTGGCCTTTTTTTTGGACTGGGCGAGATTCAACATCGGGAGTGCAAAATCGGCGCCAAAGAAGCGGCGCGGCGCTTCTTGAACTTCTTTGCAGGAATTCCCTGCTTCGTGCTCGAGGGCGAACAGTAGGTCACCCGTGCCGCAACACAAATCCAGCACTCGGGCGTGCGGCGAATGCAAAATGTGGGTGAACCTCTTTGCCGTGCGTCTGCGCCACAGCTTGTCGAACGAGCCAGACAGGAAATGATTGAGGAAATCGTAGCGTGGCGCGATGTTGCTGAACATGTCGCGAACGCGTCGCTGCGCTTCGCCCTCATCGTGAGCACCTTGAGGGCGCGTTCCGGGCAAAACCGCGCCATTCGGAGAGTCGACAGGATCGGCGGCGCGACTCACGTGCGCCCACTTCGGCACGCGCGAGCGAAAAACGACGGCAGCTCGCGCCATGCCATCGCGACAACTTTTTTCGGGACATCGACGCCGATATTGGCGTCGCCGATACGCCTCGGCAGCACCCAGCGAACGCGGCCGGCACGTGACTTCTTGTCGGAAGCGATTGCGCGCGACAGTTCAATAGACGAAATGCGAGGCAATGGCGGCAAGCTTCCGCAGCGCGCAATAAGGGAAGCGATTAGGCTCGCGTCTGTTTCGCCCAGCCGATTCATGCCCACCGCGATCAGCGTTGCCCCCAACATTCCCCACGCGACAGCTTCACCGTGAAGAAATATTTTGTATTCCGTGAGCGATTCGAGAGCGTGGCCGATGGTGTGGCCGAAATTCAGAACTTGCCTGGGACCGGCCTCGCGTTCGTCGCGGCTCACAATGCGCGCTTTCGCACGAATGCAGCGTTCAATCACCCATTCGAGCGCGCGCATATCCATGCGCAACAATGCATCGAACTTGCGTTCGAGAAATGCGAAAAGTTCCTTGTCGCCAATCACGGCGTATTTAATTACTTCGTAGAGGCCCGAACGAAATTGGCGCGCCGGCAACGTGCGCAATACTGACGGGTCGGCGAGCACCAATTGAGGCGGGTAAAAAGCGCCGATGAGGTTCTTCCCTTCCGGCAAATCGACGCCAGTTTTTCCGCCGATCGCGCTGTCGACCTGCCCGACAACCGTGGTGGGCACGTGGACAATCCGGACGCCACGCAGATAACTCGAAGCCGCGAAGCCGGCAACGTCGCCGACGACGCCGCCTCCTACAGCGACGAGCAAGGCTTGGCGATCGGCGTGTGCGTGCGCGAGCTTGCGGCAAATCCCCTCAATCGTGGCGAGGCGTTTCGCTGCTTCCCTATCGTCGAATAAAATGACCCGGTCACGACGCACGTCCGCAAGTTGCCGCTCCACCGCGCGGCCCCACAATTTCCACACGCGAGGCGACGAAAGCACAAACACTTCTCCGCCTTGGCTCAAGTCATCGACGAGATTGCCGAGGCGCGCGAGCGAACCGCGGCCGCAAATCACCGGGTATCTCGACGACTCCGAACGTACATGAAGTGTTCCCATCGGAGATTGGAGTTATAGCATCAATGCTTCGGCGGCATTCGCGACAATCGCGGTAAAACCTGCGTTCCTTCTGTCCAGCGTCACTGCGAGAATTTCTTTTCGAGCTCGTCGACACTGGCCAAAACCACGTGGCCGACGATGGCCAGACTCTTGGGGCTGATTTTGTCCATCGTATCCTGCGCAGTGTGCCAGTAGCCTTCGTTGATGTAATCGTTCAGGTCGATCAGGTCGACGGCGGCCAATCCCTTGGCGAGGAACGGCTGATGGTCATCCTCGGTGCTCGAGGTTTGCGGGACGAACACATTCTGATAGCCGAGTTTTGCGGCGGTCGACCACACAAGGTCGGTGAGCCATGGTGTCGAGTATGAGTCCTTGGAAATGTGCAGACCTTTTTGACCAATCATGTCGACGAGAATTACGGCTTTGATATTTTTCAGCTGACCCGTGAGTTCAAGATTCGCGGCCATCTGGCGGCTGCCATACGTGTGATCATTGTTCTGGTTCCAATCAACCATGGCTTCTTCGCCGTCGAGAAACGCCATCCAAATCGCGACGGGCTGCTTTTTGCCGCACAGGAGGCGCGCCGCTTCGAGCATCAAGCCAGTTGAGGAACCGCCGTCCTCCGCGCCGACAAAATTTGGGGTCGTGCGCACCGTATCGTAGTGAGTCAGCAGCAGAATGACGTTTTTGCCGGTGCCGGGCACCTTCGCGACGATATTTTTCATGGCGAGAGTGCCGATGGGGGTTTGCGCATTAAAATTGTCCTCGTCGATTTGGCAACCGTCGGCGCGCAGCTCACCGGAAATATAATCCTGCGTCTTCTTAATGGCGTCGGAGCCCGACGGGCGCGGCCCGAAGCTAACGAGCTTCGCTGTGTAATCATATGCGCGCTGGCCGTCGAAACCACCGGTTTGTTGCGGCGCGGGGGCTTTGTCCTGGGGAGCTATCACCGGGCCAGCGGCTGCGACGCTACCTGATGTTACGTTTGATTTATTTCCTCCAGCGCTGCATCCCATGGCGCACGCCACCGCCACGATTCCCAAAGAAATTCGCAAGCCGCCTAACATTTGTGCTCCTTTCTGGCCTCCGCCTTCTGCATTGCTTTCAACGTTCTTTTTTCGATTCCGTTACTTTATTGTGCACTTTGCTCGGCAATTTCACGCTTGCGTTTTTTACGAAACACCATGTACGACACAGCAATCCCGACAAAATAGAGGCCGAGCATGGGCGCCATGAACACGAGCATCGTGGTTGCATCCGGCGTGGGCGTAACAATCGCGGCCACGATGGTTATGATCAAGATGGCGTAACGCAGATTCTTCCAGAGCCATTGTGGCGTGACAATGCCAAAAACCGAAAGGACGAAAATCAACACAGGAAGCTCGAAGATTGCGCCAAGCCCAACCATCACGATGAGAATCAAATCGAAATACTCGCTGATGCTGATGAGCGGCTGGAACGGGCCCTGCGGGCCCTGGAAAGTGATGAGGAACTTGAGGACGAACGGCAGCAAAATGAAATATGCGAACGCAATTCCGCAGAGAAACAGAACAACGGAAGACAGAATGAAGGAAAGCACGGCCTTGCGTTCGTGTTTATAGAGACCCGGCGCGACGAAAAGCCAGATTTGATGAAGGATCACGGGCAACGCGATCACCAGGCCCAGATAGAACCCAACTTTGATTAGAAGATTCACGTACTCGGCGGGACCCGTGAAAATCAGTTTGTCGGGATAATGCGCTTGCTGGAGCGCGTGGACCATCGGCTGGGCAACGAAGTTGATGACCCATTTTGCGACGGAAAAGCCGATGACAAAGCCGATGGCGATGGCGACTGCCGAATAAAGCAGGCGCTTGCGCAGTTCGATCAGATGTTCAATCAGCGACATTTTGTCGCTGGTGTCTTCTTCTGCTCCACGATTGGACTGAGGCAGCGCGGGCTGGCTAGGCGTGACCATCGCTCGCCTTTTCTGGGACGGTCTCGCGGGTCGGTGGATCTGAAGAGTGGCTGGAGCTGCCGGATTCCGGCGCTGCCGATGGAGATACGCTTGAGGTTTCGTGCTCGGGGGCGGGCGCGACGGCCTGCGGGAAGTCGGGCAGAGCAGCGCCTGGCCGTTCGTTGATTGCCGGGGGCTCCGGCAGCGTGCCGGCTTGCGTGGCTGTCTCGGCCGCGTGCTCCTTGGGCGGCGGATTAGCCTGCTGTTTCGCCGCTTCCGAAATGCGCGTCTCACGCTCGAGTTCGCGCATGTGCTCTTCGAATCCCGCGCGCAAGTCGCCCGTCGCGCGCCTGAATTCGGCCATCGCTTTTCCGAAGGTGCGCGCCAGTTCAGGCAATTTCTCGGGGCCGAACACGAGCAGGGCCACTAAAAAAATAATCACAAGATGGGGCATGCTCAGCATTTTTTTGGGTGCGCGATCGCCTTCTTTTGCATCATAGAAGAGGCTGGCAGGCGTGTCAAACCGCCTGAAAATGTGTGCTATACTGCCGTGAGACACATTGAGGGATCCATGGAATCGCACAAACGCGGGGCTTTTCTTTTAGCGATTATCCTGACGATTGCAGCAATTTTAGGCGGACTTTATGGTCCGTCCCTTAAGGCAACGGCCGCGGGAGCCACGGATCTACAGGAGTCCGTGCAGTCGTTCGCCCGGGTACTCTCCATCGTTCAACAGAATTACGCCGAACCCATAGACACCGACAAAATTGTATACGATGGCGCCATCCCGGGGATGCTTCACGTCCTTGACCCGCACTCGAATTTCTTTGATCCTCAGCAATGGGCGCTGATGCTGGAAGAACAGCGCGGCAATTACTACGGCGTGGGAATGCGCATCGTGCCCAACGGAAACCACATCGAAGTCGTTTCCCCGTTTCCCGGATCGCCCGCCGACAGAGCTGGAATCAAGCCCGGCGATTTTGTCATGAAGGTGGACGGTAAGGACTGCACTGGATTCACAACGCTTCAAGTCGCGAACATACTGAAGGGGCCAAAGGGCACGGTGGTGACGATTACCCTGAGCCGCGAAGGATCGCCGAAACCGATCGTCGTGAACGTGATGCGGGACGAAATACCGCAGTCCTCCGTTGAATTCGCGACGTTGCTCAAACCCGGAGTGGGGTACGTTCACGTGACCGGCTTCAGCTCAGAGACCACGGACAGCGACCTCAAGGCAGCGCTAAGGAAACTCGATTACTCGCACCTCGACGGTTTGATTCTGGATCTTCGCGGCAATCCGGGGGGATTGCTGATGCAGGCCGTGGGGATGTCTGACATGTTTTTATCCAAGGATCAGTTGGTTGTTTCGCACAAGGGGCGCAGCTCCTCTGAGCGGCGCTACTATGCGCTGCGCGGCAACAACGGCAACGATATTCCGGTGGTCGTGCTGGTCAACGGCGGGAGCGCATCGGCCTCGGAGATCGTGGCGGGCGCGCTGCAGGACCATGACCGCGCGCTGGTTGCCGGGGAACGCAGCTTCGGCAAAGGCTTGGTGCAAACGCAATTCCCGCTCAGCGACAACACCATGCTGCTGCTGACGACGGCGCGGTATTACACTCCCAGCGGACGCCTGATTCAACGCGACTACAAAGACGTATCACTCTACGATTATGAATATAATCGCCAGCCGAACAAAGAGCCGGAAGTCAAGCTGACGGATAGCGGGCGGAAAGTCTACGGCGGCGGCGGGATCACTCCAGACGTGCCGGACCCAGCTCCCAAACTGGACCCCTTTCAGCAACTTCTTTACGGGCGCGGCGTGTTTTTCCCAGCCGATCCCTTTTTCGTTTCATCGCAACCCATCGGCGTCGGCGATTTCACACGCTACTTCATGGGCACGCATCCGACGATCACCAAGGATTTCACGGTGGATGACGCCGTGATGAAGGAATTTCTCGGGTTCCTGGACAAGCAACACATCAAGTACACGCCTGAATTGATCAGCGCCAACCTGGACTGGATTAAAGATCACATCAAGCGAGAAGCGTTCACGTACGCTCTTGGCATTCCCGCGGGCTACAAGGTCGCGGTGAACGATGATGCGCAAGTCCTGAAGGCCGAAGATTTGATCCCGCAAGCGAAGGCTCTCTACGACAACGCGAAGAAAATCGTAGCGGAGCGCCAAGCTGCCGAGGAACGGCAGTAACCTCGAACGTTAGAAAAGCACAGTGTCCAAGTGAATCGTGGTCGGCAAGAAGGCGTTGGGGAGCTTCAGAGCCTCTTCCAGCATATGCGACGCCACTTCGCCGCCCCCGTATAGCCGATGGCGAACCCGAACACTCTGAGTGCGTCAGTGGCTCGGCGGAATCGTCTCTCCCTTCACCAGCACGCGCTCAAAGAAATCGGCGGTGGCGGAATAGGCGCGAATCCACGTCTTCCACATCAGGAAACCGTGGATTTCGTCGGGGAAAACCATTTGCTCAAACGGAACATGTTGCGCGCGCAGGCGCTGCACTAAATCCACCATTTGACTGAACGGTACGTTGCGGTCGTCGTCGCCCTGAATCAGCAGCACGGGCGATTTCCAAGTTGCCACGGAAGCATCCGGCGAGGAGTTGAATGCCAGCTTCACGGCATCCTTCAAGTCGGGCGCGCCCTCGCTCTGTCGCTCCCAACGCGAGAGAAACACCGACCAATCGTGCACTCCGTGCATGTCGACACCCGCTTTGAAAATATCGGAGTTTCGCGCCAGACCCATCGCCGTCAGGAATCCACCGTACGAGCCGCCCCATAAGCCGATTTTGTCGCGATCAACAATCGGAAGATTCTGCAAATACTTCCCGCCGGCGACGATGTCTTTATACTCGGACGCGCCGCGCCAACCGGCATTCGCCGGTTCGCGGAACGCGCGTCCGTACATGATACCGGTGCGATAGTTGACGGAGAGCACGACGAAACCCAGGCTGACCAAATACTGATTTTCGGAGTAGGCGTAATGGTAGTAGTCCATGTAATGAAAGCCGAGCATCATCTGGCGCATTGAGCCGCCGTGCATGTAGACCAACGCGGGGCCAGCCGCCGTTCTACCACGCGGAACAAAGAGCTGGCCGTGGATCTCCAGACCGTCTTCGCTCTTGAAAATCACCTGTTTGGGCGTGACGAGCTGGCTCGACGGAAAATCCGCGGGCAATTCTTCTTGTGCAATCATTTCGCGGCCGTTTTTCGTACTTCGGTATGGCATCGCTGGTGAAGTGGCGCTCGAGCCGAGGCAGAGAACAAATCTAGCGTCGCCAGTCTCGACCGGAGTCCATTCGATTGTCTCGCCCTGCGTCAGCGCCTGCGGCGTGCCGCCGTCAACGCTGACTTTCCAGATGTGGCGCCGGTCCACGTCGTTCTGATTCGACGATTCGAGAATCGTTTTTCCGTCATTGCTGAGCGTCACGTCCTTCACATCAAAATCGCCCGGCGTGAGCAGTTTCGCTTCACCGCCATCCGTGGAAATCGAATAAAGGTGATTGCGACCATCTTTCTCGGACGCGAAAACAATGCGACTGCCTGTGGCGAAGTGAAAAGAATCTGACTCGGTCAGCCGCGGAATCGAGTCGTCCATCGTGTCGCCGCTTTGCCAGATTTGGGACGCCTTACCGGTGGCTGCATCGCCGACCCAGATGGACCATGGTTGCGGGCGCAGGGGAATCAGCGGCAGACCGCGCTCAAGACCGTTCGTTTTGACGTATGCGATTTTTGCGCCGTCGGGCGACCATCTCGGCAAGCTATCGCGATCGACGCTCGGATGGAGATATCGCAGCGCGCTTTGGCCAAAATCATAGATGGCGATAAAGCTGTGGTCGTCGCGAACGCTGGTGAAGGCAATTTCACGGCCGTCTGGAGACCACTGCGGGTCAAGATTATCGCCGCGGACGTAACAGAGTTCCTTAACAGGCGTCGCGCCTGAGATTGGCGCGATCCAAATCTTGTCGCGCGCGGGCCAGACGGCATTTTGGCCATCGGGAGAAATCGCAATGTCCTCGCAGTCTTCGCGGGCGCAATTCATGTCGCCAAGAAGGCGCGGCTGGCCCGTCTCCACATCGGCGGCCCACACTTGTTGATCGGGCTTCTGCACGCTGCTTGTGGGATCGGCGACTTCGCCGGCGGAATTCGTTTCGCTGCCGCGCGCGTAAACCACTGTCTTGCCGTCGGGCGTCAGGCGCAGGCTGGCAATCGACTGGCCATCGTCCTCGGTGTAATGCGTCACCTGGCGCGCCTTGAAATCCGGGCCGTCCGCGACGAACACGTTGCGAACGCCGCGAATGTTGAAGACCCAGGCGATGCGTTCGCCATTGCGCGCCGCGACAAGCTCATCGGGAAACGGAGAGCTCATTACTTGTTCGAGCGTAAACCCGGACGATGCCGGACGGGCAGCGGCGCAAAGTGTAAACACCAAACAAAATACAGCGCCCGCTATGATTGCCCGGCGTATTTCGCCTAAACACGAATTACGATTCACACGGCACCCCCAGGTTGAATTTCGCGGATGCATGATACGCCCGCGGGTTTGCAAAGAAAAGGCACCGTAGTCTCTCGACGGACAGCAGGCAGGGCGGCACCTGTCCTTTCGTGCCAGTTGGACAATGGACACGGGGATCGCAACACCGCGCACGGATTCGCAGGTCGCTGCCCTACAATGAAATAAGACAATCCGAAGTTCTGAGAGGTAATCATGAGGATGCGATGGTGGATGGCGTTGTGCGTGGCTTCAATATTTGCGCTGAGCGGCAATGCAGCCCGCGCCCAAGGTGAGGGACACGGGCATGGGCACGGACATGACAAGGATCATCACGATAAAGACAGGGATCGCGGCTGGTACAGCCAGCATGACCGCGACGACATGCGCTCCTGGTACCACGAACACGAAGACCGCGACGATCTGCCACCCGGATTGGCAAAGCGCGACCGCCTGCCGCCGGGACTCGAAAGGCAGCTCGTTGTTCGCGGTGAGCTTCCGCCTGGCCTGCGCCGCGAAATTCACCCCGTCCCGGTCGGACTGGAACGCGAACTGCCTCCTCCTCCGCGCGATTGCGAACACGTGGTGATTGGCGGCCACATCGTGCTGTGGAACAGGCGAACGAACATTGTCGTGGATATTTTCCACTTCGAAAGAGAGTAGCAGCGCCGCTCGCTGCTACAGAGCTGCGCGCGTCCTGGCTCACAACCGCTCGGACTTCTGAATGAAGCCGAACGGCTCGGGTTGGGTTTTGCGCGCAGGCGAGGCCTTCGTCAACCGTGAGGCGGTAAAGAATCGCGCACGCGGATGGCTGGCAAGAAAAGTGTGCTTGCGACTTAGTGCAGGAAGGAACCGTGCTGCTCGGTGGCAGTGCCAACCGACGGCAGAAAATCGGTGAGCACGACGTCGATACGCCGCACGGCTTCATCCACGCCGCGTAACCGTTCGTCCCTGTCGTCCAAGGTCGCCGATTGCTCGATCAAGCTCAGCGCACCGCGAATACGATAGTTCATTTCCGCGATGAGCCGCATTCTCTCCTTCGCCCGGGCGTAGACCTGATTCTCGTAACTTGCCGACAGAAAGAACAGAATCAGCAACGCCCCGATGATCCCGATCGCCATATGATTGAAGATCCTTGCCTGTGCGGGCGTCCCAATCCAACTCAGAATAATGTCTGTGAGAAAGCTCGCCGCGAAAAGGATTAGGCCTGAGAGCAGGGCCGGCGACATCCGTTCAAACGACAACCAACGCGGGAGAGGCTTGTTAAGGCGCATGGGAATCCTCCTGAGGGAAGTGCGGGACAGTATAGCGCGGTTGGCATAAATAAGTAAATCGCGCGGACGTGCCCGCGCTGCACGACGAGCCGTTCGGCCTCAATCGTGAGGCGGCAAAATGTCCGGAAACTGAACCACGCCGAATCGGCCATCGGGCTCGCGAACCAATGTTGGCGCGTAGAGACCCAGTAATTTTCGCGTCCACCAATTCCCTGTCTGACGCTTCACACCCAGGGTCGTAAACCAGTATTGCCAAATGACCACGCGGATTTCCTGCGGCGGGCCGTTCGGGAACGGATCGCGCGCGAATAACGAAAGGACTTCGGGGCTATTGTCGAGCAAGGCCTCTTCGGTGCCGACGACGAATTGATATTGGCGCCAGTTTCCGAGCGAAGCGAACCACAGATTCCAATCAAAGCGCGGCTGATACGGGGCGTAGATGCGCGGGGCTTCATTCAACGCTTGCGGCTTGTAGCGAAACGGGTAGGCGGTCCACGTCTTGCCATCGTCATTTGAACCCTGAAATTCAATTTCGTAACGGCCGCGCGTCATCACGCCGAACAGGCCGTATTGATTGGCGACACGGAATGGCTCAATCGCTTGCACGGGCCATTGCGGAAGCGGCGAGCTGGGAATCAACGTCCAGACAAGAATTGCCGTGGTGGCGTAGAAAATCCAGGCGAAGCAGATTCCCGCGATAATCATCCGCGCGACGGCCAAAATGCGTCGAATCGCGCTGACCGTTTCGTTTGCTTGTTGCGCAGCGGCAACGGAGTACGCGGAATCATTTTGCGCAGGCGGTGCGGTTTCTTGCGGCTTTGATTCCGGCGCGGCAAAAAGAGAAATTGGAGCTGCAGGTTTCGCCGCGGATTCTGCCGCGCTATCTTCCGCGCGCATGGCAACCATGACGTGATATTTCGGGAACCAGTTGCGCGGCGCGACGCGCACGAGGAATTGGTCGTCGAGCAGCAAAAAACCGAGTGCAAGTACGAGGTAATTCAAGAACGCGTAATTGGCCGTAAGGATCACGCCGATCTCCCACGGCGTCACGATAAAAAAACAAATGAGGCGGAAACGGCGCGGCAGAAAAAGCATCAGCACGATGCCGAGCTCCATGATGAGCGTCGCAAGCGCCGTCAGCCAGTGAAACCAATGCGGCGCGTGCTGGACGTACCAGCCGATCCACGTCGGCAGCGGGCCATTTTGGTAATACTCGTACATTGCCGTCAGGTGACGCCATTCGGGATCGCCGCCCAGAATTTTCGCCATGCCCGATTCGAAGTAGATGCGAAACCACTCCCACAAAAGCAGCCACAGACACGCGCGCGAAGGCGGCGAAAGTTCGCCCCATCGCGGACGCCATCCCGCCGGCGCGAAGAACAGGCACAGGAACCCAGCTTCGAGGAGCATGCCGTCGGATTGATAGCTGGCGAAATCCTGAAGTGTGGCGATGAATGACAAAAAGCACATGAAACAAATGGCCGTCATGGCGCGCGGACAGAAATTCAGGAAGAGCAGAATCGCGGCGATCATGCCGATCCAGCAAACGGCGACGAGCGCGCGGTCGGTCGAACTCAGCCAGAATACCGACGGCGCAAACCAGAATCTCGCGAGACCGTGGACCGAGTGGCCAACGGCATTGATATAAACATTTGCGGGGAGAATACCGTTGGGACCGATGAGGCCTTTGGCTTGAAAGACGAGCGAGTAAAATGCAGAGAAGAAAATTATGCCGAGCGCGCGAAGGAAAATCCAACGCGGGCCAAGATGGCCGAAGGTCCCCGACTCAGGGCCAAGGAACCATTTCGCAATTTGCCCGGCGCGGCGCAGCATCGCCGCATTATACACACGCACGCCGTGCAAGAGTTCGCGCGCACAGTCAGATACGGTTCACTTCAGAGGCGCAAAGGGCCACAAAGAAAAACCATTCAAAATAATTCGGCAGGAGAAGCGAATAAAATTGGTGGACGGCAGGGGATTCGAACCCCCGACCCCCGCGTTGCGAACGCGATGCTCTCCCAGCTGAGCTAGCCGCCCACCGAACGAAATTAGTTTAGCAAAGGCAGCCGCTAGCGCCAAATGAACACGTGCGTGTGCTTTCTTAGAGGCGCGCTCGAGCCGCCTGGACGACGCCATCCAGCATTGATATTTCGGTTACGGTTCCCTGCGCGAAAACTTTGCTGCCGCCGCCTTTGCCGCCAACGGGCGCGAGCAACTCGCGCAAGAGCGCGCCCATGTCGCCGTCGAGGCCCGTCGATTGCGCGAGGACGATTGCCTGTGCCGCGCGGCTTGCGAGGATCACTCGCATGTTCGGAGTTGCGACAATTTTGGCTGCGAGCATGGCAAGGTAGCTGGAGGATGCGTCATCGGGAATGAAAACGATGATTCCGCGCTTGCCGTCTTGAGAAGTTTCGGCGTGTCGCGCGAGCAGATTTGCTGCTTCGAGTTCCGCGAGGCGCTCGGTTAATTTTTTTGCATCGCGCTGCGTGGCGCGGCGCTCGTCTTGAATTTTCCGCACGTTCTCCGGCAGCTCGGGCATTCCACAACCTAGATACTCGGCAGCCTGTCGCAAAGCTGCGAAGTCCCCGCGTGCCGCCGCAAGGGCTCGCCATCCCGCGACGAATTCGACACGCCAATTTTGTTTTTGACGCTCGCACTTGCGCGTGAGCAAAATTCCGGCCTGGCCTGTGCGCGCCAGATGCGTGCCGCCGCAAGGCTGGCGGTCAAATCCGTCGATGTCGATGACACGCAGAGTTCCTTCGCGGTCAACTTTCTTGCGAATGCCCTGCGCGGCGAGATCTTCGGCACTTCCGTAGCGCACTGCAATGGGACGGTCGTCGAAGATAATTTCATTCACCCGACGTTCGGCTTCTTCGAGTTGGCGTGGCGCGACGGACGGCGCGGCAAGGTCGATGGTGGAAATTTCGCGGCCCAGATGGAACGAAGCGGTTTGAAATTTGAACAGCTCGATGAATGCAGCAGAGAGCATGTGTTGAGCTGTGTGCTGTTGCATGTGATCGAAGCGGCGCTGCCAGTCAATTGCGCCGTGAACCGCGCCAACCGGGACTGGCTGCTCCGTGAAATGAATGATCTCGTCGTGCTCGCCGTCGACCACTTCCACGACTGCGGCAGCGCCCAAGTGGCCTGTGTCAAATGGCTGTCCGCCCGAAGTGGGGTAAAACGCGGTGCGATCCAAGCGCACGCGCCAACGCGCAGCCTCAGGTTCGCAAGCGAGGACTTGCGCGTCGAATTCGTGCAGAAACGAATCGTCGTAATACAGCCTTTCAATCACTGTATTCTTTAGCCCGTTTTTTCCTGCTTTTTGCTTTTCGACTTTGAACTCTTGCCTGTCAACTATTCTCCAACGCCTTTTGCCAGGCTTCGTTGTACTTGTAGCCGCATCCCGTGTTGAAGAGAACAACTGTGTCGTCGCGCTTGATCCATTTTTTCTCCGCCAACTTGCGCGCGGCGACAACCGTTGCGCCTCCTTCTGGCGCCGCGTAGATGCCTTCCTTCGCGGCGAGTTCTTTCGAGGTGGCGAGAATTTCGCCATCGGTTGCGGCGACCGCTGTGCCTTTGCTCTCGCTAATCGCCTGAAGAATCAGGAAATCGCCAATCGCTTTCGGCACGCGCAAGCCGGAGGCAATCGTCGCGGCGTTCGGCCACATCGGTGCGGTATCGACGCCTTTCTCAAAAGCATCGACGATGGGCGCGCAGCCCGAAGCTTGCACTGTGACCATGCGCGGCCGCTCGCTGCCGATCCAGCCCATCGCTTCCATTTCCTCAAAGGCTTTCCACATGCCAATCATGCCGACACCGCCTCCGGTGGGATAAATAATCACGTCGGGAAGCTTGCCGTCAAATTGCTCCCACAATTCGAGAGCCATGGTTTTTTTTCCTTCGATGCGATAAGGCTCCTTGAGCGTGGTCACCTCGTACCAGCCGTTCTTTTCTTTATTTTCGGCGACATATTTTCCGCAGTCGGAGATCAAGCCGTCGAGCTTGCGCACGTCCGCGCCAAATGCGCGGCATTCCATTTCGTTGGCAAGAGGCGTGTCCGCGGGCATCACGATCACGCACGGAATTCCAGCCTGGGCAGCATAGGCGGCAAGAGCGCCGCCGGCGTTTCCCGCTGTGGGAGTCGCCAGAACTTTGACGCCTAATTCTCTGGCGCGACTGACAGCAGCGCAAAGACCGCGGGCTTTGAACGATCCTGTTGGATTGAGGCCCTCGTCCTTGATGTAGAGATTGCTCAGCCCCATGGACGCGCCCAGACGTTTCGCGTGCAGCACGGGCGTCATGCCTTCGCCAAGCGTGACCGGCTCGCGCGAGGGCAGCACCTCTTCGTAGCGCCACATGGTTGTGGGACGTGAGCGCAAGGCTTCGCGCGTCAGAGTCTTCTTCGCGGCCTTCAAATCATAGCGCGCCAGTAGCGGGCCACCGCAGTCGCAAAGATTCTTCAGTTGAGTGTGCGGATAAGTTTTCTTGCAACGGGAACATTCCAGATGAGTGATGGTGGTCTGTAGTGGTTTGGTCATAAGCAAAAAAGTTTAGCACACCTCGCGGCAACAAATGTACGGTGCAAGCGAGCGGCACGGTACAATTGACGGATGCCGGTGCGCTTGATTGCCATGGATATTGACGGCACGCTGCTCGACAGCCGCCACGAATTGCCCGCCGCAAATCGCGAAGCGATCGTGGAAGCGCGCGCGCGCGGCATCGAAATCATGCTTGTCACCGGGCGGCGATTCGATTTTGCCAGGCTAATCTCCGAGCAGCTTCCGTGCGAGCTGACGCTGGTGGTGAACAATGGGGCGCTGATTAAATCGAAGGTAGGCGAGACTCATTTACGGCATCTGCTGCCGCGAGCGCTCGCGCGCGAAGTGCTGGCCGCGACGGCTGATTTCCGCTCCGGAGCCGCGGTTGTTTTCGACCGTGTGCGCGAGCGGCAACTCATTTTTGAGCGCATCGACTGGAATGATCCGGTGAGCGGCGGATATTACCAGCGCAACCGCGAATTCATCGCCGAATGCGTGCCGCTGGAAAACAGCCTCGATGAAGATCCGATTCAAGTGATGTTTGTCGGCCCGGTGGCGCGGATGCGCGCGGCGCATTTGGCTCTCAAGTCCATGCAGCGCGTGAACGATTTCTCGACGGCGTTGACGGAATATGAGCAGCGCGACTTGAGCATTCTCGATGTGATCGAACGCGGATGCTCGAAGGGCGCGGCGCTGGCGGAGTGGGCGCGGCGGCGCGGCATTCGACGCGAGGAAATCATGGCGATTGGCGATAACTGGAACGATCGCGATATGCTCGAATTCGCCGGGCTGCCTGTGCTGATGGGCAACAGCGCCGCGGAGTTAAAAGCGCTCGGGTGGGCGGTGACGCTGTCGAATGACGAGGCCGGAGTGGCGGCGGCGATACGGACGCATGCGCTGGGGAAGCAGTCAAGAGTTAATAGTCGTTAGTCGAAGGTTGGGCGCCGAAAAACAGTCCTGCCACTTCGCTAAGGAAACGGCACGGACACAAATGGATTCAAAGATGTAAAGATATGTGGCCTGATGAGAACCAATGAGAGCGCAACTTTGCAACGAGTAATTACGAACGCCGTCCTCACCGTTTTCACGCTGATGGTGGCGACGCTCGTCGCGCCGCTGGCGCACGCGGACTACGCTGTGCTTCGTTCGGGACAGCGGCTGCACATCGGCGGCTATCTGCGGCAGGGCTCGGACGTGATCCTTTATGTTGCGGGCGGCAGCATTGTTGTGCCGTCGAAGGAGATCGTGCGATTTGATCCTGAAGATGTTTTTGCCCCGTTCCCGCCGACCTCGGCGCTCGACGTGCCCTTCGCAAAACAGATCCGCGCGGCGGCAGCGCGGAACGGCGTGGACGAAGATCTGATTTCGAGCGTGATTTTCGCGGAGTCGAATTTCGCGCCCCGCGCCCTTTCGTCGAAGCGCGCGATGGGCTTGATGCAGCTCATGCCGCAAACGGCCCACCGGTACGATGTTCACAACGCTTTCGATCCCGGGCAGAATATCTCGGGCGGAACGCGCTACCTGAAAGCACTCCTTGACCAATATCACGGTAATTTACCGCTTGCGCTCGCTGCGTATAACGCAGGCCCACAACGCGTCGCACAATATGGCGGCGTGCCGCCGTTCCCGGAAACGAGAAATTACATCCACCGCGTGACGAAGAAGCTCAACAAACTGAAGGCCAAACAGCCTCCCGCGCAACAACTTCGCTGAGACAATTCTAGCCGGAATTCGTGCTGGACGTTCGCCCTGCTCTGTTCACTCGTGACTGCGAATCCCCGCTATTGCTGCTGAGGGATTTGCGGCTGTTGCGGAGGCTGAGGTTGGGGCGGCTGGGGCATGCCTAACGGGGCAGTTCCCTGTTGCTGAGTTCCGGTCGCGGTCAATACAGTGCCTATCGTTCGAACTTGCTCCAGCGGATTGAAGATGAATTCCCACTGCTTGTAAGTGACTCCACCTTTGTAAACCTTTATCGAAAACTCGTCGGACTTCCCTGCCACGCCGATAATAAAGCCGCCCATCACCGGCCCCGACGAATCAGCGGATTCGTTGACGCTCATTCCCGGATTTGTCCCCGTTTGCGCCTGTGAACCCTGCGAGAAAAAGGGCGGTTGCTGGCCGCCCGGCGCACCGAGGGCCCCCAACGCATTCTGCGACTGACCATTTTGCATTGCCGGGCCCGGCGCAACACCGGAGCCACCGAGCACTCCCTGTTGCGCGGATGGCTGGCCGGATGCTTGTGATGGCGGCTGGGGGCTAGAATTATCCGCGGCAGAGCCTGGGACTCCTGCGGAGCCTCCCGCCGCGGGCGTGCCTGTGGCAATTCCCAGTTGGCGTTGCTTATCGAGAAAAGCCATTTGCTGCAGCGAAGTGTAGCGCACGCTGCCGATGAGTTGGCCCGTGGGTGTGACGTAGATGAAGCGCCACGAGCCGTCTTCTTTGTTCATGGGATTCTTGTACGGCTCGCGCAGGAAGCGAATGCCATTCTGCTCTTTCACCAGATCGTCGACATTCGCGGGGAAGCGTCCGAATTTGCGATAGTAAAGCCCGATGGCGCGCGCATATTGCTGGCCTCGCCAGATCGTCTCCGCTTCCTTCTGCCGTTTGCCCTCGGTCAGCCGATTCACAAACACTACGGAGCCGCCGACAATCAAAAGAGCGACGAGGAAAAGCACAAAAATCAGAGCAAAACCTTTCTCCCCGCGACGGAGATTCACCGAAGGCGTTGGACGAAAGGTCATGACTGTCCTTGTTGCGGCGGCTGGGACGGTCCGCCCGCCGGCTGCGCAAGCATCAGGGTCGTGTGGCGGCCGGAGGAAATTTCTTCGACTTCCACGGAATTGTTGCCGATGGCAAGGATGCGGAATTGATTGAGCAGCGTACCACCCACGGGGACGATATACACATCATCCGCATTGGCGGAAAAGCACGCGCGTTTCTGGCCAGTGCGCAAATCGGTGACAATTCCGTAAAAAGTCGCCGGAACAGTGACCGGAGGAGGAGGCGGCGGTACCACGGGGCCTCGCGCCGTGGCTTGCTGGGCCGCCAGCACTGACGGAGGAGGAGGTAGCGGCTCGGCGCTGAATATATTGCGATGCTGGCCTTTGTATTCCAGTTTCTGGATGCGGTCGAGCAAATCGAGCCGAAGCGAGGGATCGGACACGTCCAGTGGAGTGAATCTGACGTCGCTGGCACTGGCGCCCGTAAACACGGAATTGCGCGATTGGCTCGAGTACGCCACGACGGCGAGAACCAGGAGCACGCCCAGCACATAGAGTTCGTATCGAGTCTTTTTCGTCATGGCATCAAATGCGGAAATACGTCCGGAGCGTCACATTCAGCTTGATGGCTCCGGAAGTTTCCGAAGCCAACGTCAAACCGTCGAGCACGTAAAAGCGTGGAGAGTGCTCGAGGCTGTTGATGAAACGAATCAAGCTTTGATAATCGCCCTGCACCGCGGCCGATATCTGCACTTCGCTCAAGCCGCGATCCTTCACGGCTGTTTCATGGTAGCCGGTGCCGCTGATCTGAACTCCCGCATCCTTGCCCATTTGGCCAAGGTCCGAAATCACAGTCGAATAACCGGAAGATTCCGGAAGCAAATTGCGCTGGTAGAAAACATCGCATTCCTTGCCGACGTCCGGCAGATGCTTCTCGACAGCCTGTCCCTTTGCGACGTCGGCAGCCAGCAACTTCTCTTTCTGTGCCAGACGATTGCGCTCTTGAGCCTGCGACTGAGGGGCCGCGTTGGCTATGCGTATATTGGCAAAAATCAGCGCGCCGTCAAGAACAATCAGGCAGGCCAGCGCGATTTTCACGCCTAGCTTCCATTTCCGCGAATTGTTTCTAGGCGTCATATTGTCGCGTATTGCGCCTCCAACGAAAGCAAGACGACGCCCGCGTTCCCTGTCGCGACCTTCTCCGGATGACTCTCCTGCGTGGGCCGTACATTGGAAAACGCCGGCGACGACACCATGGAACGCACGAACTTCACCTTCTGTTCGTCGTTTACCGCGCTGACCACCAGCATCACTTTCACGCGGCCCGTTTTATCCATTTGCGGCGAGATGCTAACGACACGCACGCCGGCCGGCAGAATCTGTTCCAAGTCCGCAAACATTTTTGTCCACGGAAAAGTCCGCTGCTCGATGAGGTTGTTCAGAAACCGGGCGCGATTCATCACTTCGACCGTCTTCGGATCTTTCAGCGCCACGCGGAGCCGCTCCTGTTCGCGCTGGGAAGCGCGGATCTGATCTTCGAGCCGGCTAATGTCCGCGCGGATTGCTCCATTGGTGCGCCGCGCCCGCATCGCATGGACGGAGAGGAAAAATAATGCCGCAAGCGCAATGATTCCCAGCGTGGCCGCGCCGGCGATGAACCGGCGGTTGTTTTCGAGAGGCGATGACGCCAGATTGAAATGAGTTTTCACGCGATTACAAAATTCTCCTGATTGCAGCTAGGCGCCACGGTTTAGTTGCCAACCAACCAGAGACTCCAGTCCCTGCGCGACCAGCGATCTGGCTTCAGCCGAGAATTCGCTGGAGCCCGCCAGAGGCTCCGCCGAACATCCAATTTCCCGCCCGAGCATTTCGCGCAAATCTTCCTCGCCCACGCCGAAGCCCGCGATGCGCAACTGCTCCACCTTGCCGCCCCACGTGTCTTGGTAAAACGCAAGCGCGGGAAACACCTCGTCGAAAACGGCCTGTGACTTGAGCACATCGGTTTCCGTTCCCAACTCCGTCGAACGGTATACGCACAGCGTCTCCCCGCGAACGATCACGGTCGTCAAATTGCGGCCGCTCATTCGCACGAGAAGCGTCGCGACACTGGGTTCGAGCAAGGGCAGACTCGCGAGTGTGGAGCTCTGGAGAACACCGGCGAACATGCCTTCTGCTTCGAGTGCGGATTCATATTCGCGAGTTATTTTCTGACGCGCCACGGCGGCAACTACTTCGATCTTTCCTTCGCGGCCGGATTGCCGCATCCACGATATGGCCGCTTCTTCCGCGTCGAAGGGCAGGCTTTTTTTCAGCCGCCAACGCAAAAGAGGGCGCGCTTCGTCCGCACGTCTCGGAAAGGTCTCAAATGGCAAAATGAAAACGCGGATCACCGCGTCGGGGACGAGCAACGCGACTTCCTGTCCCTGAACCGGCACGCGAGAGAGGACGCCGCGAATGGCTGAACGTACGGCATCCTGATCCAGAATGTTCTGCTGAGTGGCGGAAGGAACGATCGCGCCTTCAGTTAATGGCTCGGCCGCGAATGTCGAAAGATGCGTTGCGCCACGGCCCCATCTGGCGGCCGCCACGTGCGTCGCGGCGATTTCCAGCACAGTGGCGGGATGCGGCATGGCGTCGAGCCAACCGAAGAGACGTCCGCCCGGCGCGCGGCGCAGATCCGTTGGTTGAATGGTCGTCAGGCTACTCAATGAACGTCACCTTATTGATTTCTCGCAAGGTTGTCATTCCCGCGCGCACACGAGCAAGCCCCGATTCGCGGAGGAATTCCATTCCTTCTTCCTTCGCCGCGCGCTTGATTTCAGAGCTTGGCCGACGGTCAATGATCATCTCGCGGATGCGGTCCGAGAGGTCGAGCAATTCGCAAATGGCGGTTCGTCCGTGGAATCCGCTGCCCGAGCACTCAAGGCAGCCGCCGCCCTCATATAAAGCGACATCGGCCCATTCCTTCGGGTCGAGGCCCGCCTCCACCAGCACCTCAGGAGGAAGCTGAACCTGTTTTTTGCAGTTGGGGCAAATCACGCGCACCAGGCGTTGCGCGAGAATGCAGTTCAACGCGGAAACGAAGTTATAGGGTTCGACTCCCATGTTGATGAAGCGGCCGATCACGTCGGTAACGTTGTTGGCATGGACGGTTGTGAATACCAGATGGCCCGTGAGAGCGGATTGAATGGCGATTTGCGCCGTCTCCTGGTCGCGAATTTCGCCGACCATGATTTTGTCCGGGTCGTGACGCAAAATAGACCGCAGGCCGCGGGCAAACGTCAGCCCTTTCTTTTCGTTCACCGGAATCTGCGTGATGCCGCGAACCTGATATTCGACAGGATCTTCAATGGTGATGATTTTGTCTTCATCGGTCTTAATTTCATTGATTGCGGCGTAAAGCGTGGTTGTCTTGCCCGAGCCTGTAGGGCCCGTGACCAGCACCATTCCGTAAGGCTCGCGAATATAGCGCCGGAATTTACGTACGTCGTGTTCGGCAAAACCCACTACGTCGAGATTTAGAGTGCGAAATTTCTCGCTCAGCGTTTCTTTATCCAGCACGCGCAACACAGCATCTTCGCCGTGAATCGACGGCATGATGGAGACGCGGAAATCGATGAACCGCCCTTTATAGCGCACCCGGAAACGGCCGTCCTGCGGGACGCGCCGCTCGGCGATATCGAGTTCGCTCATGACTTTGATGCGCGAGAGAATCGTGGAATGCCATTCCTTCGCCAGCGGCTGCATGGCATATTGCAAAACGCCGTCAATGCGGTATTTCACCGCGACTTCGGAGTTGCGCGTTTCGATATGGATGTCACTGGCGCGCCGCTCGAGCGCCGTGAAAATCACAGTATCAACGAGGCGGACGACGGGGCTCACACCCGAATCGCTGGTGAGCTTGTCCATCGAAATGTTTTCGTCGCCCTCTTCCTCGCTGACAACCTGGAGCGTGAATCCCTCCGTCGCCTGATCGAGGACGCGCTGGGATTGCTCCGTGCGTTTCAGCAAGTCGCCGATCTGCGTGGCGGTGGCAACGCGGATGATCAGCTTCTTGCCGAGCAGCAAAGACAATTCGTCATTCACCAGCAATTGGCTGGGATCTGAAACCACGACCACAAGCGAATTGTTGTGCGCTTCGAGAGGGACGAAGTTATAGCGGAACATCAGCTCCGCGGGAATCGAATGGAATAATTCCGGATCGATTCTCTGCTCCGTCATGTCAATGAAAGGCACACGATAGCGCTCCGCGAGCGTCTGCGTACGTTCGCGTTCTGCCGCGTCGTCGCGGCCTCGTTCAGGATGTAAATCTCGATTCGTAGTCACCATAACCTTTTATCCCGCGCCGCCGACTTGAAGGGAAAACAACGGCAGATAGAGCGCTACCATGATGAAAAAGATGAGCGCGGCAATCAAGATGAGAACAGCCGGCTCTATAATCGAGATGAGCGCGGCCGTTTTCAGGTTGGTTTCCTCCTCGTAGAATTGCGCAATGCTTCCGAGCATGGGTGCGAGCGCTCCAGACGCCTCGCCAACCTCGATCATGTCGAGAGCAAGATCGGGAATCATATGCGTGCCTGCCAAGGCCGCGTGGAGCGAGCCGCCCTCGCGCACCTGCTTGGCGGCGTCGTGAACGGAGCCAGCCACCAAGCGGCTCGTCATCGCATTCGCGGCCGTCTCGAGGGCTGCCACCAAGGGCGTTCCCCCGCGCAACAGAGTGCTAAGCGTTCGCGTAAACTGCGCCATTTGAAATTTGATCCAAACGTCACCCACAACCGGTATTTTCAACTTCGCCCGGTCCAACACGAGGCCGCCACGGCTGGTCTTCGACCACAAAAACAGGAAAATCGCGCCGAAGATTACGGTGGCAGCAAACGTGAGCAGCCAGATACGGTAACCCACCACCACGGTGATCAAGAATTGCGTTGGGACCGGAAGCGCGGTGCCCAGATCCTGATACAACTTGGCGAACTGGGGAATCACGTATGCCACCAGGTAAGAAACGATGCACGATGCGACAAAAATCAGAATGGCCGGATAAATCAGCACGCCGATCAGCTTCTTGCGTATTCCCGTAGTGACGCGTTGATACGTAATGTAATCATCCAACACGCCGGATAAGTCGCCGCTCTTCTCGCCGGCGCGCAACGACGTGACGTAAACCATCGGAAATGCACCCGTGGCCTCAAAGGCATCCGACAGCAGCTCCCCATCGCGGACGCGCAAGCGCACATCGTTCAAAAACGGCCGCATCTTGGGGAGCGCCGCGCGATCAGCCAGCAAATCGAGCGCCTTTAAAATCGGCAGGCCCGCTTTGACCAGGGTGTTAAATTGCTGATTGAAAATCAGGAAATCGGCTGTGGGGAGCTTGCGGCCTCCGCGAAAGCCGCTCAAGGCCCGCGTCACACTCAGATTGGGCCGCACCGCGTAAACGTAAAACCCGCGGTCGGCGAGCTTCTGGCGAGCTTCTACCTCGGTCTGGGCGGTTTCCAATTGCTGGAAAACGTGCCCAGTGGTATCCCCCACCTTGCAAACAAACTCAGCCATAGCAGGCGCGTTACGCCGGATGCCCTCCGGGGTCGTCCATCCAGTTTAGCATATTGAAAAGAACCCCTGCGGGGCGCTGGGGTTGCCTGTGTCCATGCGTAAATAGGCAAGGAAACGTTCGAGGCGTCATTTCTCGATCCGCGAGTTGCCGCGAAAAGCCTGCTTCCGATTTCCACAGCGCAAGGAACGAAACGCGACTGGCTATTTGCGTCGCGCCTCGTTCTTGCGTATTATCCTTACCTTTCCGGATCGGTATGGCGACTACAAGGTCCGGTACCCTGGAGGCAGGCGATGCGGGTTCGAAATCTCTCGATTTGTCTGGCAATGTTCTTCCTAATTTTCACGCTGACGCGAACGGCGTTTGGCCAGGGCGCGAACCAAGGTTCGATTCAAGGTACGATCACCGACCAGTCCGGCGCGGCTGTCCCTGGCGTCAATTTGAAAGCGACGAACACGCAAACAGGAATCAGCTTCACGACTGCCAGCGACGCGGATGGGCTCTACACGTTTTTGGTCGTGCCCGTGGGAACCTATACGATTGTTGCCGAAAAGTCCGGGCTGGCCACCGTGACCCAAGAGAACGTTATCGTGACCGTCGGCGGCCGCATAACACTGAATCTTTCGATGCCGCTGGCGAGCCAGCAATCGACGGTTACGGTATCCGGGCAAGCGCCCATCGTCGAAACCACAAAGAGTGAGGTCAACTCCACGGTCAACGAGCGCGCGATCGCGGATCTGCCCACGAACGGGCGCAACTTCATCAACTTCGTCTTGCTGACTCCCGGCGTCACCACCGATAACCGCGGCGGCGATATCAGCTTTGCAGGCCAGCGCGGCACGCTGAATTCGCTTGTCGTGGACGGCTCGGACAACAACAACACGTTCTTCGGCCAGACGCTAGGGCGCACCGGCTCCGGGCGCGCGCCGTATCAATTCAGCCAGGACGCTGTGCAGGAATTTCAGGTCAATTCAAACGACTATTCGGCGGAGCTTGGGAACGCCGGCGGCGCGGTGATTAATGTCATCACCAAATCGGGCACGAATCAGTTTCATGGCACGGCTTTCGAGTTTTACCGCGACCGCTCGATGAACGCCAACGATCCGATACAAATCGCCAACGGCAAGCCACGCCAGCCGTATCACTTTAACCAGTTCGGCGGCGACCTTGGCGGCCCGGTCGTGAAGGATAAGTTGTTTTTCTTCTTCGATTATGACGGCCAGCGAAACACGGTCGCTAATTTCGTCTTCCTGAATGGCGCACCGTTCTGCGTCACGTGCACGGCCAATCAGACCACGGCCATCAATTACCTGACGGCTCGCGCCGCGCCGTGGAGCTCCACGTTTAACCAGAACGTTTATTTGGCGAAAATTGACTGGCACATAAGCTCGAACGAAATGCTTTCCGCGCGTTACAACGCACAACGATTCACGGGATTGAACCTCGAAAGCGGCGGCCCGCAGAATTCATCCGAACATACCGGAGCGTCGGACGTTACTTCCGACACGCTGACCGCGACGCTGACTTCGACGCTGCGCCCAACGCTCGTCAACGTATTCCAATTCAACTACGCCCGCGACAACGAGCCGGGATTCGCGAATAGCGATTTGCCACAGGTCACCGTAAGAAATGCCGGCGTCACTGTTCTGACTGCTGGGCGCAACTTCTTCAGCCCAAGATTCACCAATATCAAGCGCGGCGAATTCGACGATGCCATTTCATGGGTTCACGGCGCTCACACGGTCAAGACAGGTGTCCACATCATGATTGACCGCATCGCAAACTTTTTCCCGGGCAATTTCTCCGGCCAGTACACCTTCAACAGCCTCGAGGCCTTCGGCTGCAATTTGAACGGTGGCGGCGCGGGCTGCTTCACGGGTGGCGATGCTAATGACACATTTGTGCAGGCATTCGCAGGCACGGGCACCACGGGGCCAACGACCAGCCCCAACCTATCCGAATACTCCGGCTTCGCTCAAGACGAGTGGCGCGTACGTCCCAATTTTACGCTCAATTATGGCCTGCGCTACGATTTCGACAAGATTGCCCAGCCGCCGACGCTCAATCCTGACCCCCAACTCGCAGCGGCAGGAGTAATTACCAATCAGATTCACAATCAACGTACTGAATTCGGCCCTCGCCTCGGTTTTGCTTGGACTCCGCTTGCCAGCGACCGCCTGGTGGTCCGCGGCGGCTATGGTATGTACTACGGACGCACGCCGGCAATCACCGTGGGCACGGCCATGTCAAACAATGGCTTGAACGTTACAACGCTCACCTTTTTCCCGGCGTCCACTCCATCGATTCCGACTTATCCGAACAATCTTTGCGGTGCGCCGACCCAGTCGCCGAGTTGCGCAGCGCCAACCGGAGGCACGGCAAGCCCGCCGATCGTGTTTGGTTTCCAGAAGAATTACAAAGAGCCGAATGTGCAGCAGTTCAGCCTTGGCGCAGAATACGAAATCAATCCCAACACCGCCGTTTCCATCACGTATTTGCACGTTAAAGGAACGCACTTGACGCGCACTATTGACGTCAATTTGCAAGGACCGGAGATTCAGCAACAGATCGGCGTTGTCGGCACAAGCACCGTGCTCACGTACAACCAAATGCCGCAGCAAACGGGCAAGCCGCTCGGCAACCCCGTTCGTCCGTTCCCGAATTTCTCGCGCATCGAGGAATTCCAAAGCAACGCGAATTCGAATTACAACGGCATGACCCTGCAGTTGAACAAACGCTTCGCGAAGAATTATCAGCTCACCGCGGGCTATACATTTGGCAAGGTGATCGACGACGCCCCGGACGCGACTTCCGTTGTTCCATTCTCTTTTGACGACACCAAGATGGTTTCCGATCCGCTTAACATCCGGGCCGACAAAGGGCCCGGCATCAACGACCAGCGCCACCGTTTTGTTCTGAGCGGCGTGTGGAATCTGAACTACGCGAGCGAAATGTCGTCCGCGATTGCACGCGGTGTCCTGGGCGGATGGGAGCTCAGCGGAATTTTCACGGCAGAGTCAGGTCAGGCGTATTCCGGGTTCCTGGGATTTGATTTGAACGGCGACAGCAATCGAAGCACGGATCGCACGCCGGGACAGGGACGCAATACGTTCTACACACCGAAATTCATTTCACTCGATCCGCGCGTCACACGCAACGTCAATATTACGGAGCGCTACAAGCTGCAGTTCATCGCCGAGGCATTTAATGCATTCAATCGTGCCAACATCATCGGCGTCAACCAAACTCAATTCAACGTCGTGAGTGGCGCGGCCTGCACGGGCACAACAACGAACACGTTTGGCGAATGCCTCAATCCAGTTCCGTCGTTCGGCCGAGCGTCGAGCACGAACATCAACGGAGGCCCCGGCTCGCGCATTCTGCAGCTCGCCGTGAAGTTCATTTTCTGACGTGCGGGGCGTTGCAGCGATCATGCGGTTTGGTTCCTAGGGGCGACCCTTGGGTCGTCGGGGGGGCAAGCGCCACTCCTACGGCGCTTTGCCGGCGAGAGACGTATCGTCCACGATGGCAACTCCTGCGGGCGGCTCAAAATGGAATTGCGACTCGGCAATGTCTATATTTTCGCGCCAATCGCCGAATCGGAACTCAGTCTCGATGTCGCCGGGTTGGCGAATCGTCACGCGCACCAGTTGATCGCGCCGATTCACTTCAAAGAACACCTCGCTGAACGCGTCCCGATCCTCCTTGCGCGGCTGGCAAACGAGAACTTTGTTGCCGGGCTCTGAGGTTCGTTCCGCTGCGTCAGTTAGATTGGGCGGTTGCGACGCGGGCTGTTCCCCCACAGGGGCCAGTTTCAGGCTGCCGCACAGCTTCTCGAGATTCACCTTGCCTGCCAGCAGAGCCAGCGGCGTGCGCCAGTCGGAGCTTTGCTTAACGGAAGTGCGGCTGGCCGTGTGATCCGCTGGCACGTAATACCAGACGTTCTTGCCGTCCACCAGGAAGAGCTTCTTTTCCGGGGAATCGTAGTCCCAGCGCATCCGCCCGGGTTGCGAGAAGTACACTTTCCCGCTTTCCGCGCGTATTCCTGCGCCGCCTGACTTGTACGTTTGCAGAAATACCGCTGACATGTTCCTCGTGTGGTGGTAATGCGCCTCGAGCGCCCGCGCAACATCGTGCGCGGTTTTCGCGCGAGGGCTTTGCGTATAAAAAATCGCCAGAATTGCCAGGATAAAACTCATCCTCTAAGTGTAACAACAATCGCGGTGTAGCTCACGCCAGTCAGAACAGGCGGGCATGAATGCCTTGGTTTTCGTAGCGGCCGGTCCGTCGCCCTTGCGGACCGGGCACGTTCTCGTCTTGGTTTGTGTAGCGGCGGCCTTGAGGCCGGCGTTTTTGCGCACCATGGAGGCGGCCCTCCTGAAGGTGGCACCTTCGAAAATCGACTCTTCCTTGTCGGGCGCGGGGTTCTGTCTTGGTTTGCGCGCGGCGGCCGGTCCGCCGCTCTTGCGAACCGGGCACGGGTTCACACGCGCAACATCTGCCGGGTCGGCACACACCGCGAGTTGGCTTGCGTAGCGGCGGCCTTTAGGCCGGCGTTTTTACGCACCATAGAGGCGGCCCGCCTGAAGGCGGCCGCTACAAAAACATGCGGGATGGCGGAATCGAGTCGAGGCTACTGCAAGGCGGGTAAAGCATCGCACACAGCAGCGCTGGCTATTGGCGCGCCGGTGACGTCGTAGTGAATCACACCAGGCTCTTCGCTACAAAAGCTACGTTGGCCGGTCGTCCCCACGTTGGTAGGAATCGCGGTGACAAGATAAGCCTCATATCCCGGAGCGCCGCAGCCCGGCGGCGCAATGACGGTTGGTCCTTGACCCGTATACGCATACGTGTAGCCGGTCTTTTGACCGCTTGCTAAGATGCTGTCGATGAGAACGGCCTGATTGCAGTTCGCCGCGAGACCGACACCGCTGAGCGTCGAAAGGAGGGGTGGGTAGCCGTTTCCCCAAGTTGTATTGTAAATGACTGCTCCGGTTGTGATTGTGCGAACATTCGAAGCTGCAGCGGTTTCGTTTGCAGCCATTCGCGCACGCATGAAATTTGGTATGGCAATGGCAGCGATAATCAGAATGATGGCCACCACAACTAACAGTTCAATCAGTGAGAAGCCGGCAGTTAACATTCCACGCGTCCTGCATCGATTTGTCGTTGTGACTGCCATTGTCTTCATCATTTCTCCGTGATTTCCGTAGAAAAAAGGGGAGGAGATTTCTCTCCTCCCCTGGTTGCGTTACAGCATTTGCCGGTTACTGCAAGGCGTTGAGCGCCTGGCAAGCGGCTACTGTTGCGACTGCTCCGCCTGCAGGGTCGAACCGGATCACACCTGACTCGTCTGTACAAAAGCTCCGCTGCCCCGACTGACCAAGTGCCACCGGAACCGCCGTCGCGAGGAACGACACGTTAGGAGCGGCGATGGTGCCGACTGCGCCCGGTACCGGGGTCGCGATGGTATAGCCTGACTTGGTGCCAGTTGCCAGGACGTTGTCGATCAAACACGCAGTGGCGGCAGACGCCGTACAAGGAGCCGGGCCTCCCAAATTGGCCAGAGGTGCATAACCGGTGCCGTACGTCGTGCTGTACGATACTTCGGCTGTCGTGATGGTGCGGATTGAGCCGACGGCGGAAGACTCATTGGCCGCCATCTTCGCGCGCATCAGGTTCGGAATTGCAATCGCTGCGATGATCAAAATGATCGCCACAACGATCAAAAGCTCAATCAACGAAAAGCCCTTCTGTTTCCTGTTCATGTGTTCTCCTTAGAGTGATTTCTAAGCCTGCCAGAATCTCTTTTGGAACTTCATGGCGGCGTGCCGTAGTCTATGGGAGCAATCCTGGTTCCAGTACCGCATTGGTTCAACCGAGAGCTCCTATAGACATTAAACTGTTCTTTATCTGTATATTACAAGAAACCTCCGTTTGGTTAGCCGCACAGGACAAAATCCATCCCCGAAATCGCGCAAAAACCGACAGAATTTGTCACGTTAGAATGCCCATTCCCGCCACCATGCCCTTTTGTAGCGGCGGCCTTTTCACCCTGAGCGTCTGTCTGCGAAGGGCAGGCCGGCGCTTTGCGGCCCAGGCGACCACTTACACCCGCGTAACGGTCCCACCTGAAAGTGGTAGCTACAAATGCAACGAGACGGCACGCCAACCCGCCCGCCTAAGGTGTTCTCGTGGTGTCCTCGTAGCGGCGGCCTTCAGGCCGGCGCTTTGCGCCGAGGCGACCGCTTACGCCCGCATAACTACAAATGCAAACGACAAATTCAAAACACTAACGAGTCACAACGAAAATCGCAACGAATCGTGCGACAATCCGGCGTGGCTTTCTTTCACAAAAACATCCGGCTTGCGGCTGACCAATATAGCGGCCAGCGCTGGTATTTTCTTACTTTGTGTTGCCAAAATCGACGGCCTGTATTCTCCATTCCAGAGCATGCCATGTGGCTGATTGACATGCTGCGCCAAGAATCTGTTTCGGCACAATTCCTGGTGTATGCGTATTGCATCATGCCGGACCATCTGCACGTTCTCGTTCAGGGTTTGGATACAACAAGCGATCTCCTCGCCTTCGTTAAACGCCTAAAACAGAGCACAGGTTACGAATTCCGCAAACGGTTCCACCGCAATCTTTGGCAAAAGAAATTCCACGATCACATTCTCCGTGAAAACGAGGCTGTTCAGAGCGTGGCGGTTTATATCTGGATGAATCCGGTCCGAAAAGGGCTCTGCGCAAATCCGAGCAACTACCCGTATTCCGGCTCATTCGTTCTTGATTGGAAAAATGCGCCAACGCCCGCAAAGCCTTGGACGCCACCCAAACAAACTACAAATGTAACGAAACGGCACAGCAACCGACCCACCTGAACAGCTCTCGTAGCGGCGGCCTTCAGGCCGGCGGTTTTGCCCATGCGAAGGCCAATGCGCCCATCTGAAGATGGCCGTTACACATGGCCGCTACACGTCGCTGCCTTCAGATGCCGTACTTTTTGGCGTAGTGACGGAACGATCGATAAGTCATCTTGAGGAGCTGCGCAGCTTTGGTGCGAACGCCGCCGGCGCACTCTAACGCGCCCAGGAGATATGCTCGCTCGAGTTCTGCCACGTGCTTTTCGAGGTCAATGCCGCCCTCAGGAATTAGCCGCAGCGAGCGATCCGGCAACTGACGCTCCGCGAAATGGTTCTGGTAATACATGGTGATTCGCTCGGGAAGCCCTTCCGGCGAGATTTTCTTGCCCGTTTCAAGGGCCACCGCGCGTTCGATCGTATTTTCGAGTTCGCGGACGTTGCCTGGCCATTCGTAAGCCTCCAGGCGCTCCATGGCCTTAGGCTCGATGCCTTCGATGCGCTTGCCTGTGGTGCCTCGGAAGTGTTCAATGAAATGGCGGGTAAGCAGCGGAATGTCCTCACGGCGTTCCCGGAGCGCCGGCAAATGCACCGGGATAACGCTGAGGCGGTAGAACAGATCTTCGCGAAAGCGTCCTTCGGCAATTTCCTTTTCCAGGTCGCGATTCGTCGCGGTGATCACGCGCACATCCACATCTCGTTCTTCCGTGCTTCCGATGGGCCTGACTTTCCCTTCCTGAAGCACGCGATACAGTTTCACCTGCATAGTCGGACTCATATTGCCGATTTCGTCCATGAAGAGCGTACCGCCGTCGGCGGCTTGGAACAGGCCGGCACGATTATCGTTCGCGCCCGTGAACGCGCCCTTCGTGTAACCGAAAAGCTCGGATTCAAGCAGCGTTTCCGGAAACGCTCCGCAGTTGATGGTGATGAACGGCGCATCCTTGCGTGCGCTGTTTTCGTGAATTGCGCGCGCAACCAACTCTTTTCCCGTGCCGCTTTCGCCCGTGATCAGCACACGGCTCGATTGCGGCGCAATCGTTTGGATCAAGTCGAAAATCGCGCGCATCTTCGGGCTCGTTCCGATAATGTGGTCCAGGCCCGTTAGCCGCCGGATCTCGCGGCGGAGGATTCCCGCTTCCTTCTTCAATTTCACGTTCTCGGCCACTTGCTTGACGGCGGGTTTCAGTTCGTCGAGAAGTTTGTCTCCCTTGATGACATAGCGATCGGCGCCGAAATTGACCGCGTCGATCGCCGTTCCCAGCGTCGGCACGCCGGTAATCAAAATAAACACGGAACCGGGCGAGACTTCTTTGGCGTATTGGAGCAACTCGACGCCGGTCATGTCTGGCATGCGAATGTCGGAAATAACGATGTCGTAGATCTGCGATTCCAGGCGGCGCTTCGCCGCCTCGCCGCTGGCGGCGATATCGACGCGGTGGCCTTCCTTACGAAAAGTGATCTCGAGCAGTTCGCAGATCGACCGTTCGTCATCCACGATAAGCAGTTGCGCCATTAATTACTCCCGCCCGTTGAAACCATGCGCGCTTCGCCATTCTCGTGTTGCTTTTCACCGGCGAAGCGAGTGGCGCCGCGGCGCGGCAGCTCGACCACAAATGCGGAGCCGTGCGCCGGCTCCGACTCCACGCGGATGTGCCCTTCGTGCGCCTGCACGATCTGGTAGACAATGGCCAGCCCCAGCCCAGTTCCCTTCGGAAACCCCGACTGAAATGGCTCGAAGAGTTTGCTCGCCTGGCGGGCGTCCATTCCTATGCCCGTGTCGCGAATCCCGATGCGCACCCAATCGGCATCCGCATCCAAGCTCACCGTTAGCGTGCCTCCCTGCGGCATGGCCCTTAAAGCGTTGTTGCACAGGTTCCAAAACACTTGCTTGATGCGGTCGCGGTCTGTGCGCGCTTGCGCATTTTGCGCCGTGAATTGCCTCACGATCCGGAATTTTCCCGCCTTTCCCTGTTCTCGTTCGATCAGCATCAATGTTTCGTCAATCAGAAGGGTAATATCGGTGTCCGAGAAAGAGTATTGCTTGTCCCGCGAATAATCGAGGAAGTCGGTGATGATCTGATTGAGCCGCTCTGATTCGCGGCTGACAATCTGCACCAGCCGCTTATCGTCTTCGTCAAGCGGCGCCAGCCGGGCGAGCTCTTTCAGCGCCCCCGTCATCGCTGTCAGCGGCTGACGGATTTCATGAGCGATTCCCGCGGAAAGCCGGCCTACGGCGGCCATTCGTTCCTTGGTTGCGACTTCGTGTTCCAGGCGCTTTAATTCTGTCAAATCCTGAAAACTAAAAACATATCCACTGATTTGATTCTGCCCGGAGCGCAGTGGCGATACCGATACGCCCAGGAATTTGCGGTCGCCGTCCGGCGTACGGAACTCCGTTTCTTTTCTCGATGCCAGGAATCCCGTTCCGGTATCTGCATCCGTCAGCCAGAAACCGGGGAGAACCTCGCGAATCTGCTTGCCCTGGAACGCGGCGGGAGATATGCCCGTAATCTCGCCCCCCGTGCGGTTCACCAGCAGAATGCGCCCCTCAAGGTCGGTGGTGATCAGCCCGCCGCGCATCGAATGAATAATGTCTTCATTGAACGCCTGTAAATCCCTCAGTTCCTCGCGCTTTTCTTCGAGTTCGACCCCTTTGCTGCGCAGCATATGCGCCAGCAGGCTTCCCAGGTACGCGACAGCAAAAAAGGCGACGAGGTTGCTCAGGACCCAGAATTCAAGCGCCCGCGGCGTCGGTGTGGTCAGCGAGGTACGCGGCATTACACCGTATTGCACCAGCTCGACCAGCATTCCCAGCAACGCGAACGCCCCGCCCGCCACCAAAAACACGCCCCGTCGCGGCAACATCACGCTCGCCATCAACACAACGAGCAGATAAAGCGAGATGAAATAGCTTTCGTGCCCTCCGGTCGAGTACACCAGCCCGGTCACTAAAATCAGGTCGCCGATGATCTGCAGCGGCGCGTGCCACCGTGCTTGCGGAATCCAGCGGAATAAAATGACGTAGCAAATGGCGAGCAAGTACCACAGCAGAATTACCGGTACGAAATATTTCGCGGTTAACGGCAGCGGTGTGAGCTGGCTGACCGCCAGCACTACGGCCAAAAGGAAAGTGATGACGAGGAACCGGACTCGTCCCAGCCAACTAAGCCAATCACTGGTATTTTGTGCGAGATCCATCCGCGATCCGTTCCTGGCAGAAACACCCACAAGGAATCGGACCCCCATTGCACTCAGCAGGACAAACTGCCACGCGGCTTCCCGCTATAACACGCAGCAGGAAGCCGCCACTGCCCGAAACAGCCGAGGACCGTTCTTGTTGGCGAGCAAAGTTCCCTAGGCGCCGTTTGCCAGCTTGCCGATCAGCGAGAACAGCGGCAAGTACATCGATATGACGACTCCGCCGACTACGACTCCCAGGAACACGATCATGACCGGTTCGAGCAGTGTCAGCAAATCCTTGACGGCAGCGTCGACTTCAGCTTCGTAGAAGTCGGCAATCTTCTGCAACATGGTGTCCATCGCGCCGGTTTGTTCGCCCACCGCAATCATCTGCGTCACCATGCCCGGGAAGACATCTGTTTCCTTGAGTGGGTCAACCAACGAACGGCCCGCCTCGACAGCCTTACGTGTTTTTTGGATGGCGCGTTCAACGATCGCGTTGCCGGACGTCCTTGCGGTGATATCCAAACCTTCCAAAATAGGAACACCGCTCGAGATCAATGTGCCCAGCGTGCGCGTGAAACGCGCGACCGCAATTTTCCGCAGGATCATCCCGAGAATCGGAAGCTTGAGCAATGTCGCGTCAATGGCATATCTTCCCTGCGCGGTTCCGTACCATACCTTCAATCCGACCACCGCCCCAACAAAGAATGCCAGGATCAGAAATCCAAACCAGCTTCCAATAAATCGGCTCAAGCCAATCACGATGCGCGTCGGAAGCGGCAAGTCCGCTCCAAGTCCCGCAAACAGCGTGACAAATATCGGGACCACCTTCCACAGCAGCAAAACGACTACAGCCCCCGCAATGCCAAGCACCGAAATAGGATAGATCAACGCCGACTTCACCGCTCGCGTGAGTTTGACATTTTGCTCGATATAGGTGGAGAGCCGCTGCAAAATCGTGTCTAAGATACCGCCCGTTTCGCCCGCCTCCACCATGTTGTGGTAGAGGGGGTCGAAGACTTTTTCATACTGCTTCATCGAAGACGACAGCGTGGCGCCGCCTTCCACCGAGGCGCGAACGCCAGTCAGTATCTTCTGGAAAGTCTTGTTCTCCTGCTGATTCGCAAGAATCTCCAAACACTGCACCAGCGGCAACCCGGCATCGATCATCACCGAGAACTGTCGCGTGAAAATGGCGAGTTCCTTGGCTTTCACGCCACCGCCGAAGGTCGGAAAGGCGAACTCCTTGCCTTTCTCCGACACCTTGCTGACGTTGATTTGCTCCCGCCGCAGTTGTGTCTGCACTTCGGCTTTGTTCGTTGCGGTGCGTTCTCCCGTGACCGTCGTTCCGCCCCGATTCACTCCTGTATATGTAAAGACCGGCATGTTCCTTACCTCCTATTTCCCTTTTCCCTTTTACCGCCATTAACGGCGCGCAGGGGACTTTACCGTAGCCACTGGCGATGTCACTCCACGATTGATCAAATCCTGCAATTCGTCTGGGTTCGATGAGCGCAAAAGCGCTGTTTCCATGCTGATAGCCTTCTGGAAGTACGCGTTTGCGAGTGATTGGTTGAACGTCTGCATTCCTGTTTGTCCCGTGCCTGTTTGCATGGCCGAATAGATCTGGTGAATTTTGTCTTCGCGGATCAGGTTGCGGATCGCGGAAGTCGGAATCAGAATTTCCATGATCATCGCGCGCCCGCGCCCGTCGATGCGCGGCAACAGCGATTGGCAAAGAATCCCTTCCAGCACCATCGATAGCTGCGCCCGCACCTGCGGCTGCTGGTGCGCCGGGAACACGTCCACGATACGGTTGATGGTCGAAAGCGCCGAGTTCGTGTGCAACGTTGCGAAAGTCAAGTGGCCCGTCTCTGCAATTCGCAACGCGGATTCGATCGTCTCCAGATCGCGCATTTCGCCGATCAGCACGACGTCTGGGTCTTCGCGCAACGCCGCTCGCAGCGAATTGGCGAAAGAATGCGTATCCGAATGCACCTCGCGCTGATTGACCAGACATTTCTTGTGGTTGTGAAGGAACTCGATGGGATCCTCGATCGTGATCATGTGCTCTTCACGTTCGTTGTTGATCCTGTCCAGCATGGCCGCGAGCGTGGTGGATTTGCCCGAGCCCGTCGGCCCTGTCACCAGCACTAACCCGCGCGGCTTGTCGCACAGCGTCTTTACAACGGCGGGCAAGCCCAGCCCGTCGAACGTCTTGATCTCCCAGGGAATTGTCCTGAACACCGCCGCGACAGCCCCGCGTTGATGGAAAATATTTCCGCGGAAGCGCGCAAGGCTTTTCAATCCAAACGAGAAGTCCAGTTCAAGATTTTCCTCGAGGCGGTGTTTCTGCGCATCCGTGAGCACGCTATAGGCAAGAGCCTTGGTGTCCGCCGCCGAGAGCGGCGGCATGTCCAGCGGCCGCAGATTCCCGTTTACGCGGATGCGCGGCGCGCTGTTCGTTGACAAGTGCAAGTCGCTCCCGCCCATTTCGATCATCTTCTTCAGTAGTTCGCTTAACGAAATACTCGACATCTTCCACTCCTTCGTCTAAAGCACGGTCTCGCGTATTACTTCTTCCATCGTTGTCTGCCCCGACGCAATCTTGATCAAGCCGCTGCGGCGCAGCGTAATCATTCCGTTGTCCAAAGCCTTTTTCCGCAATTCCAGCGCGGAAGCGCCCACCAGAATTAATTCCTTCAATTCGTCGCTGATTTCCATCACTTCGTATAAGCCGACGCGCCCTTTGTAGCCCGTGTTGTTGCACGTTCCGCAGCCGCGCCCGTGATACACCGTGGTCGTTTTCGCCTCTTCGGTCGTGTAGCCCGCGTCAACGAGCGCCTGTGGCGTGATGTTCATCGGTTCTTTACATTGCGAACAGACCCGCCGCACCAGACGTTGCGCGCAAATCAAGTTCACCGACGTCGCCACCAGAAATGGCTCGATGCCCATGTTCATTAACCGGCTGATCGTCGAAGGCGCGTCGTTCGTGTGCAGAGTCGACAGAACCAGGTGGCCAGTGAGTGCCGCCTTCACGGCGATTTCCGCCGTTTCGAAGTCGCGGATTTCGCCGACCAGAATGATGTTAGGGTCCTGCCGCAGGAAAGCGCGCAAAGCGGACGCGAAATTCAGCCCGATCTGTTCCTTCATTTGGACCTGGTTGATGCCTGCCAACTGGAACTCGACCGGGTCCTCGGCGGTCATGATGTTAGTTTCAAGCGTGTTCAACTTCGCCACCGACGAATACAAAGTGTTGGTTTTACCCGAACCAGTCGGCCCGGTAACGAGCACCATGCCGTACGGCCGCAAGATAGCTTTTGCGAATTTCTCGAGCGATTCCTGCTCGAATCCCAATTTCGTCATGTCCAGCCGCAGGTTTTCCTTGTCCAGCAGCCGCATGACGATCTTTTCGCCGAAAAGGGTCGGCACGGTCGAGACGCGGAAATCCAGTTCCTTTTTCCTTCCGTCCTTGATGTACTTGATCATGATGCGGCCGTCTTGCGGCAGTCGCTTTTCGCTGATGTCCAGCTTGGCCATGATCTTGATGCGACTCGTGATCGCGTCTCTCAATTTCATCGGCGGCGACATCACGTTCTGCAAAATGCCATCGATGCGGAACCGCACGCGATATTCTTTCTCGTACGGCTCCACGTGAATATCGCTCGCGCCGCGCTTCACGGCGTCCGTCAAAATCAGGTTCACCAGCTTGATGATCGGTGCTTCTTCAGCGGCTTTCTCGAGCGAGGCCAAATCCATATCGGCCTCTTCTTGCGACAGTTCGAGAGCTGCGTCTTCGCCCGCAAGGTCTTTCATCACCTTGTCAAGTTCTTCGACGCTCTCCGCCGCCCCGTAAAACTTCCCAATCGCTTCGGAAATCGCCGATTCCGACGCCACCACGGGCTCTACGTTGAATCCCGTCATGAACTTGATATCGTCCATGGCGAAGACGTTCGTCGGATCCGTCATCGCTATCGTCAGCGTTGAGCCCACGCGCGACAACGGCACAATCTGGTATCGCACCGCGGTTTCTTGTGGAATCAATTTGATGACCGAGGGATCCACTTCGTAGAACTTCAGGTTTATGGAAGGCACGCCGTATTGGCGCGAAAGGACGGCGGTGATGTCTTCGTCGCTGACCAGCCCCAATTTCACCAGGCAGGTCCCCAGCCGCCCGCCTTCCCTCTTCTGATGGTCAAGCGCCTGCTTAAGCTGATCGGATGTGATCAGACTGTCTCGAACCAGAATTTCACCAAGACGCGACGACATTCACAGCACTCCCATACGCAGACTGCTCGGAGTCCAAAGATTAGCACGCAGCCGAGTAGGAATCCGATGTCCCCTTTCGGGTCGTTCTGTAACAGCCACTGTACGCACGTACAGGCTGCGCGAACCTTTTCAGCTGGTTCCTTGACTTGCCATTTTTTGCTGGTTATCTTGGCTGCGGATGCCCCAAGAAGCGATAATCGCCGCAGATTTTCAACAGAGGGAAATCCCGAGACGCACGGGAACCGCGCCTCCTGCTGCTACCCCATTGAGGTCATATTACCAAACCCTCTACGAAAGCCTCGGACCACAATCGTGGTGGCCCGCGAAAACGCCATTCGAGGTGATTGTAGGAGCAATTCTTACGCAGAACACGAACTGGACGAACGTCGAGCGCGCCATTGCCAATTTGCGCCGCGAGCATCTTCTATCGCCACGGGCGATCGGGCGCGTCTCTCCGGCGCATCTCGCGTGTTTGATTCGTTCTTCGGGCTACTTTCGGCAAAAAGCGAAGAAGTTGAAGGCTTTTGTCCGCTTTCTGCGTGATGAATACTCAGGTTCGCTGAAACGCATGTTTCAAACACCCACGGCCGAACTTCGCGAAAAGCTCCTCGGCGTTCATGGCATCGGCCCGGAGACTGCGGATTCGATTCTCCTCTACGCTGGAGCCAAGGAAATCTTCGTCGTCGACGCCTATACAAAGCGCATCCTCTCCCGTCACGGCTGGGTAGGTGACCAAGCTACCTATGAGGAAATACGCACACTCATCGAGTCTCATCTTCCGCGGGACGTATCGCGCTACAATGAGTTCCATGCGCTGCTCGTCAACGTTGGCAAGAACTGGTGCCGCCCCCGCGACCCGCGCTGCTCGGAGTGTCCGCTGGGACCATTTCTCGAGGCGCCGCGATGAGTAAACGAAAGTGGACGCGTCATCTCTGGCTCGCTTTCGGCGGCTTGGGGCTGTCGGTGCTGGCCGCAATCATCTTCACCCTCGGCTCGCTCAATGCTCCCGTTCACCCGCAGAGCAGCAGCGAACTCGCCATCCTGTTTTCTCTGACCGTGTTTACGTTCATCGTGTTTCTGGTTTTCCTGTTCATCCTGATACGCAGCGTTGTTCGTCTCTGGATCGAACATCGCGCTGGGATTCTCGGCTCGCGTTTCAAGACAAAAATGGTGCTGGGCGCGATGGGCATTTCGCTGCTGCCCGTCGTGTTTCTGTTTTTCTTCAGCTACGCGCTCGTCAATCGCACCATGGATATTTGGTTCCCTAAGCCCCTGGAAATCGCCAACGAGCAAAGCCAGGCCTTGATCGACGAAATGGGCAAGAAGGAGCGCGAACGCCTGGATACTTTGGCGCAGGACGTCGTCGACTGGCTCTCCGCTCCCGGCCGTGAGCGCGATCTGCGCCACTACGCCACACGCTCGGATTCCGAATTTGACGTCGTGTGGACCACCGGCAAGGCTGGTGCCGAAACTTCCAGCGTCCCCGCTTTCGCACCGGGTGCTATGTTTCACCGAATTCAGGGGCTGCCGAGCGGTACCGACGTCTGGCAAATTGGCCGCAAACTTTACCTCGCGGGCCGTGTGCCGTATCGAGGCGGCTGGCTGATGGTTGGTCGCGGTCTGCCGGACGATTTCGTCACGCGCCTCAGCCTAATTCAAACCAAGATGCAAACGTACTCGTCGCAGTATCAGCACCTGCGCTTCTTCAAGAACGAAATTCTTCTCGGGCTCCTGCTGATTACATTGCTGCTTCTTTACGCCACCACTTGGGTCGCGCTGTTTCTGTCCAAACGCATCACCGTCCCGATTCAGGCGCTCGCAAAGGCCACGCAGCAAGTCGCCCGCGGCAACCTGGACTACCGCATCACCACGCGCGCGCATGACGAATTGGGCTCCTTGGTCGGCTCGTTCAACCAGATGGCCGCGCAGCTTGGCGAATCGCGCAAGCAAATTGACGATTTCACCCAGAGCCTTCAGCACGCCCTCGAAGAAATCGAGCGTCGCCGCAAGCTGATGGAAACGATTCTTGAGAATATCCCGACTGGCGTTTTGTCTCTCGACGCAGACGGTAAAGTCAATCGCATCAATTCAGCCGCCGCTACAATGTTCGGTGAGCGCGCCGCTTCGGCCACTTCTCTTGCCGAACTTCTCGGAGAAGACGCGGCGCGCCGCGTGTTCCAACTGATGCGGCAGTCTTTGCGCATGGGCGTTGCCACCCAGGAACTCGAAATTTCGAGCGCCGGCCGTCTTCACCACGTCGCCGTCACCGTCAGTTCGTTGGGATCGGGTCGCAACAATCCCGGATTCGTGGTTGTCATTGACGACGTCACGGAACTTCTTCGCGCGCAAAAAGCCGCCGCGTGGCAGGAAGTCGCGCAACGCATCGCGCACGAAATCAAGAATCCGCTCACGCCGATTCAGCTTTCCGCCCAACGCCTGCTGCGGCACCTGGCGCGCTCTTCGCCTTCCCGCCGCCGTGAAGATCGCTCCGAATGGCCGCAGCTTGTTTCCGAATGCGCGCACCTGATCGAACGCGAAGTCGAAACACTCGAATCGCTGGTCAACGAATTTTCGCAGTTCGCCCGCTTCCCTGCCGCGCGCCTTGCCCCCACGGACATGAACTCCATCGTTTCGGAAGCCCTTGATGTATTTCACGAGCGCCTCGAAGGCATCACGCTGCACCGCGAACTCGCGCCGAATCTGCCCATCGTGAAGGTGGATGCTGAATTGCTGCGCCGTGTTGTCGTAAATCTGATCGACAATGCCGCCGAAGCCCTGGAAGGCGCGACCCTTCGCTCCATCACCGTCACCACGCGTGCCGCCGGGCAAGGCGACGCCATCGAAATCGAAGTTGCCGACACGGGCCACGGTATTTCGCCCGAGGACAAGGACAAACTTTTCCTCCCTCATTTCTCGACGAAAGATCGTGGCACTGGCCTCGGCCTTGCTATCGCTAGCCGCATCGTCAGCGAACATCACGGCACGCTGCGCGTCGAGGACAATCATCCGTCGGGCTCGCGCTTCCTGATTCGCCTGCCGGCAGCCGAAGTCGCCGCGCCGCAAACGAGCGCTCATTCCTGAAACACTGACTCGAATGCCCGCCTCCATCCTCATCGTCGACGACGAAAGCGGCATCCGCCAGTCGCTCTCCGCGCTTCTTCGTGATGAGGGCTACGACGTCACGGCCGTCGCTTCCGGCGAGGAATGCATCGAAGCCGTTGACCAGCGCGCTTTCGATCTGATTCTTCTCGATATCTGGCTGCCCGGCATCGACGGTCTTGCAACTCTCGAACGCCTCAACGAGCGCGACGGCGCGCCCATGGTCGTGATGATCTCCGGCCACGGGAAGATTGAAACCGCCGTGCGCGCCACCAAGCTCGGCGCATTCGACTTCATCGAGAAGCCGCTCTCGCTCGATAAGACCGTGCTTGCCGTAAAAAACGCCCTCGATTATCTACGCCTGGAAAAAGAGAATCGCCGCCTGCGCGCTGAACTCGAACAGCGTTACCAAATCCTGGGCGACAGCGTCCCGATGAAAGCTCTGCGCCAGCAAATCGCGCTGACTGCGCCCACGAATGGCCGCGTCCTCATTTATGGGGAAAGCGGCACTGGCAAAGAGCTCGTCGCGCGCGCTCTCCATGCGCAGAGCAGCCGCGCGCAGGGGCCTTTCGTCGAGGTCAATTGCGCTGCGATTCCGGAAGAGCTAATCGAGTCCGAATTGTTTGGCCATCGCAAGGGTAGTTTCACGGGCGCGAGCGAAGACAAGTCCGGCAAATTTCAGAAGGCTGACAGCGGCACGCTCTTCCTCGACGAAGTTGGCGACATGAGCCTGAAAACGCAATCGAAGGTGCTGCGCGCGCTCGAAGAGCAACGCGTGGAGCCCATCGGCTCGAGCGAAATGGCTGCTGTGGATGTTCGGGTAATCGCCGCCACCAACAAAAAACTCGAGGACGAAATCTCACGCAACGCCTTTCGCGAAGACCTGTTCTATCGCCTGAACGTGATTCCTTTCACTGTTCCGCCCCTGCGCGACCGCACCGAGGACATTCCCATCCTCGCGCGCCACTTCCTCGCGGAGTTTAATCGCACGTACGGAAAAAAGCCCAAGGAATTGACAGCCGCCGCCATGGAAGTGCTTTTGCGCTATCCGTGGCCGGGAAATGTCCGCGAACTGAAAAACCTGATCGAGCGCCTGGTGATTATGTCGCCCGCGCAACACATCGAGCCGCAGCATCTCCCGCCCGAGGTTTTCCGCGACGCCGCACGCGGCCCACAGCATCCCTACGCCACGCTTCAAGAGGCGCGCTCTGCTTACGAGCGCGAATTCATCCTGCGCAAACTCGAAGAAAATCAATGGAATATGACCAAGACGGCCACCGCCGTCGGCCTCGAACGCACCCACCTCTACCGCAAGATGAAGTCGCTCGGCATTGCGCCTACCCGGATGTAGCGCTGCCTGAGTGGACAAATATGTCCACTCACACACCATCAAACGTGCCAAATATGGCCCTTAACGGGGCACAAATGGGTAGACCTGTGGACACGAATGGCCAGAGGTGTGCCCGAAACGGGAAATACAAAGAAGACAAGACAGAGACTATACAGAGACAATACAGTTGAGAGAAACGCGGCTGGCGCCGCGACCTATTCCCTGAACACTTTGTGTTCACTTCAAAGGCAAACCGACCGGTGAAACCGAAGTGTTGATCCGCGTTTCGTTGTCGCTACGCAAACCAGGAACAGGGCAACGCCTGTGTAGAGGCGGGTCGGCGCTGTATGCCGACCCGGCAGATTATACCGGGAGGAAACATCCTACTCTTCGCTCATCTGCTCCAATTGCCGGTGCCAATCGAGCTGCTTGACCATGGCGCGATTCCCTCGCCAATTCGCCTGCACTTTCACGAATAATTCCAAGAAAATCTTCACGCCCAGCAATTCCTCGAGTTCCTTGCGCGCCGCCGTTCCGATTTCCTTCATCATCGACCCGCCGCGCCCGATCAGAATTCCCTTCTGCCCTTCCCGCTCCACGTAAATCGTTGCACGAATCTTCAGCAGCTTTTCGCCTTCCTCGAAATCATCCACCAGCACGGCAACGGCATGCGGCAATTCCTCACGCGTCAGCAAAATCGCCTTCTCGCGGACAATTTCCGCCGCCAGAAATCTCTCCGGCTGATCCGTGTACTGATCCTCCGGAAAATACGCGGGATGTTCCGGCAGGCGCGCTATCCAACTCTCCACCAAATCGAGCGTGCCTTCGCCCGTCAGCGCCGAAATCGGGAAGATTTCCTCGAAATCGTTCTCGCCTCTCCAGCGGTCGATCAAAGGCAGCAACCGGTCCTTGCGAGTACGGTCAACCTTGTTCAGCAGCAAATATGTTGGACCCGAAAACCGTTTCACCCATTCGACCGAGTGTCGGTCCGCCGCCTGAAAATCCTCCGTCGCGTCCACGATCAGCGACACTATGTCCACTCCCTCCACTGCTTGCGACACTTCCTGCATCATTTGCCGGTTCAGCGCCGTGGTGGCGCGATGAATCCCCGGCGTGTCGATCAGCACCACCTGCCCATTCTCGCGATTCAGCATTCCTTGAATACGATTGCGCGTCGTCTGCGGGCGCGGCGAAACAATCGCCACTTTCCTGCCGACCAATTTATTTACAAGCGTGGATTTCCCCGCGTTTGGCCGCCCAAGAATCGCAATGAATCCGGAGTGAAATGCCATGAGGATCGATACTAGTCTTGCCTAGCCACACTAGCACGAAGTAATTCTGCCGCCCCATTTCTGCACGAATCAATCGGCTATGCTAAGCCGTTCTCGTGCCGCGTTTCCGTTTACGGTTTTTTGGGTGCCCCATCCTGCCTGCCCTGACGCAGGAAGGGAGCGTTGTCCGCGAAGGGTGGGGGGGTTCGGTAACTTTCAACTGTCGATTATCTCTTACCCAAATGCGGCTCGTTGCCGATTGTCCCAGGTAAATCTTGCGCGCCGAAGAACCGAGCATCACGGTCATCGTCTCATCGTACTCGCGTTTCAGCACGCGCACGTGCGCGCCGGGCAAAAGTTTCAGTCCCGCAAGGAACGCCAAAAACTCTGGCTCTTTTTCATAAACGCGCAGCACTTCGTATGCGCGTCCCGCGGGCGCATCCGCGAGCTGGATGGCGCCATATCGCCGCCGCAATTTCGACATCCCGCCAAATAGCGGGACGCCATGCGGGCAGCGGCTCTCGCGTCCAAATCGTTTTAGCAACAGCGCGACCACTTCCGCGGACACCCCGTGCTCGAGCCGCTCGGCTTCTTCGTGCGCGCGCTTCCAATCGAGGCCGATCACATCCGTCAGCAATTTCTCCGACAAGCGGTGCCGCAGTACCAAATGCTGCGCGATTTTCCGCCCCTTCGCCGTCAGTTCGATTCGTCCGCTTCGCGCGACCCGCACAAATCCGCCCTGCGTCATGCGCTTCAGCGCGGCAGTCACCGCTGGAGGAGTGACGCCCAAATCTTCGGCGAGCCGCGCGCTGATGGGAACCTGCTCCTCCAGGACAATTTCCCAAATCGCCTTCAAGTAATCTTCCTGCGAGACGCTGGTCCTTTCCCGCCTCACTTTTTTTCCTTTTTTCGCAACTCGGCCGCCAGCTTGCTCACACCTTTCTCGATCTGCGCATAAATGCGCCGGTAAGTTTCCGGGTCGCTACCGAACGGGTCGTCAATCTCCCATTCCACCACGCTCGCGCCCGGAAATATTCCGTTCATTGTGCGGCCCGACATATTCACGACAATCGCCGGCTCGAAAAATTCAATGACCTCGTCGATGCCCTTCGAATAATGTCCTTCCGCGCGAATTCCGTTTTCTTGCAACACCGCAAGCGTCGGCGCCGCCACGGATCCAAACGGCGAAGTTCCCGCGCTTTCCGCGTCTACCACATCGGAGGCGTGATGACGCGCGATGGCTTCCGCCAATTGGCTGCGGCAGGAATTCCCCACGCACACGAAAAGCACTTTCGTTCGCTGCGGTTTCTGTCCGGCGGGATCCATCGTTCAGATGAACGCAACCGGCTTGGGATTTCGGCGCGACAGCCAGGTGCCGCGAAGGTAAAGCAACAGCAACATGATCGGCCCCAGCACGAATCCGCAAATCGCGGCCACCAGTTGCCACAGCAGTCCGTAGCCCAGCTCCCGCGTCCACTTCGCGGAAATCACCAGGCACACAAACGGCAAAATAAAATACCCATGCACAATGTAAGGAGTGAAAAACATTTCCGCGTCTCCCTTCGCTCGCAGTATTCAGATGGCCTGTGTCCCGCTTCTCGTCGGCGCCGCCGTTCCTCGTTTTTCTCCGTTTGTCTTACTTTCGGCTCGCAACCCTCGACTGCGAACTGGCCTCGCTCATCGCCGTTTTTTCCACAAGCTTCACGAATCGTTCATGGATTTTCGTATCGTCCGTCAGTTCAGGATGAAATGTCGCCGCGATCATGCGCCCCTGTTGAACGAGCACGGGCTTTCCATTGCGCTCCGCCAGCACTTCCACATTCTTGTCAATCGCTTCGATAACCGGCGCGCGGATAAAAACCATTTCGAGCGGCGCTTCGCTCAGTTTCGTCGGCAGCAAAAACACGTCGCTCGCCAGCTGCCTCCCGTACGCGTTCCGCACGACCGTGATGTCCATCAATCCCAGCGACGCCTGCGGCGGTCCTTTCACTTCGCGCGCCAACACGATCGCGCCCGCGCAAGTCCCAAAAAACGCGCCGCCGTTCGCCGCCATCTTCCGAATCGCATCATCGAGCCCTGTTTCCGCCAGCATCTTCATGTGCGTCGTGCTTTCTCCGCCCGGCAAAATCAGCCCGTCCACGCCTTGCAAATCTTCCGGCGTTCGCACATACACGTACTCGACTCCCAATTTCTCGAGCACGCGCGCGTGCGCCTCAAAATCCCCCTGTATCGCCAGTATGCCGATCTTCATTTCGCACTTTTCACTTTTCGAGCTTTGAGTTTTGGGTCTTGCGGGTGCCCCATCCTGCCTGCACTGAACGCCCTCAGTGAAGTGAACGCCTTTTGTGAAGGGTGGGGCCTTTCGCTTTTCGCTTTTCGCTTTTCGCTTTTCGCTTTTCGAGTTTTGATCTTCGACTCTCGCGAATCACACAGCGCTACTTCGCGCTCACCAGCCACGCGTCTGCATCAAATCCTTCTCGTCCATCTGCCGCACGTCGAGACCCTTCATCGCTTCGCCTAATTCGTCTGACGCTTCGAGCACTTTTTTCGCGTCCTGATAATTCGTCGTCGCGTACACAATTGCCTTCGCGCGTTTCGCTGGATCGCTCGACTTGAAAATCCCCGAACCCACGAACACCGCCTCCGCGCCCAACTGCATCATCAGCGCCGCATCCGCCGGAGTCGCGATTCCGCCCGCCGAGAAATTCGGCGTTGGCAACTTTCCCGTCTTGGCGACTTGCTGCACTAAATCGAGCGGCGCGCCCAACTCTTTCGCCTGATGCATGAGTTCTTCTTCACCCAGCGTCGTCAGCTTTTTCATTTGCCCCACAATCGTGCGCATGTGGCGCACCGCTTCGACGATATTTCCGGAGCCCGCTTCGCCCTTGGTGCGAATCATCGCCGCGCCTTCGCCAATGCGCCGCAGCGCTTCGCCCAAATTGCGAGCGCCGCAAACGAACGGCGCCTTGAACGCGTGCTTCCACACATGATTCTCCTCGTCCGCCGGCGTCAGCACTTCGCTCTCGTCGATGTAGTCCACTTCGAGCGCTTCGAGCACTTGTGCCTCGGCGAAATGCCCTATGCGCACTTTCGCCATCACCGGAATCGTCACCGTAGCCATAATTTCGCGGATGATTCGCGGCGACGCCATTCGCGCCACGCCGCCATCCTTGCGAATGTCCGACGGCACTCGTTCGAGCGCCATCACCGCGCACGCCCCAGCGTCCTCGGCGATTTTCGCCTGCTCGGCCGTCGTCACATCCATGATCACGCCACCCTTCAACATCTCGGCCAGCCCAACCTTCACTCTCCACAAATTCTCGTGCCCGTTTTTCTGCTCTCCGCTTTTCATCGCTTTTCCCCTTCTCTTTTGTTGGATGAACTCTGTCTATCTGCCGAATCCTTTTTCAGCATGTCAACCACCGCCGCGCGCCGCAACTACGAAATCCCCGGCATTCGGAACAGCGGCGCCATTTTCTGTGCGCACTGTTCGACGAATCGCACGTCCTTCTCGCTGAACGCGTTTTCTCTCTCGCTGTCGATGTTGATCGTCCCCACGACCACTCCTCCCACTCCCAGCGCCGGCACAATCATTTCCGCGCGCGTCTTCGTGTACGCCACCAGGTAGCGCGAATCCTTGCTCACGTTTCCAATCACCAGCGGCGCGCGTTGCTTCACCACCACGCCCGTGAGCCCTTTCGTCACCGCAAATCTCATGTGCGCCGGCTCCTCAATTCCTGTCCAACCCAGCGCAACGATTTCCGTCTCCGTGACTGCATAAATGCTCACCGAGCCATATGCGCGGGACTGGCGAATGACCTGTGCGATTCGTTTTGCAATTGCAGATGCTTGTCCGTTTCCGGCAACAACAGACCCGATCTCGTCCAATGCGCTTTGGTCTTCAATCACTCTCGAACCCTCCCCGCAATCACTTCCCTTTCCGCCCTCTCGGCGACAACAACGAACCTGCCCTTCGCGCGCGCGAGCACCTTCCCCGTCGCATTTCGAATCTCCCCGCGATGCGTCAGATTTCTGCCGTCGCGCGACACTTCCTCCGCCTCCACAGTAATTTCCTCATCGACGGGCACTGGCCGCAAGTATTCCACCGACAGCTCCGCCGTCACCGCGCGCACATCATGGAACCGGTTCAACTTCCCCATCGCTTCGTCGAGCAGCAGCGCAATGATTCCGCCGTGCATCATCCCGCCGCCTCCTTGGTATTGCCCGCCAAGGCGGAAGCGTCCCACGATTCTCCGTCGTTCGTGATCCTGTTCGAACACAAGCTTCATCCCGCTTGCATTCGCCGCCCCACAGCCAAAACAGGAATTATCAGCCCCCGGCTCCAGCCTCTCGATCACCATTCGTTCTCCACTCCCTTACGTCGTCTTCGTTCTTCAGTTTTCGTTCTTCGTTTTTCGAGTTTCGAATTTCGAGTCTCGACTTTCAACTATCAACTCTCGCCTATCAACTATTCATACCTGAGCGCCACAATCGGATCCACGCGCATCGCGCGACGCGCGGGAATGTAGCACGCGCCGAGCGCGACAAGGATCAGCAGTCCCGCCGTGCTCAAGAAACTTGGCGCGTCGAACATGCCAATGCCGTAAAGCAGCGTGTTCATGCTTTTGGCCAGCAAAACGGAAAGCCCCAACCCCACGACCACACCTGCGACAACCATGGCCATTCCGTTCAGCAAAATTAGGCGAACCACGTTGCCGGGCTGCGCGCCCAGCGCCATGCGGATGCCGATTTCCTGCGTGCGCTGATTTACGGAATAAGACATCACGCCGTACGTTCCGATCGCCGCGAGCACCAGCGCCAGCAATCCAAACGTTCCCAGCAATTCAGCGCCCATGCGCGGAGCGGTGAGCGACTGCACCAGCACTTGCTCCATCGTCTGCACCTGAAGCAGCGGCACGGACGGAGCCAGCGACTGCAGCGTGCTGCGCACAAGAGGAATCGCTTTCGCCGGATCGCCCTTGGTGCGGACATACAGCATCACGGCAGGTGAGTAGTGCTGCTTAAGCGGCATATATACGACCGCCTGCGGAGCTTCACCGAGCGTCGCGTATTTCACAGTGTTCACTTCTCCCACCACGGCTACGTCCCACGTCTCGCCCAGAAAATGCAGATGCTTTCCGATGGGATCCTGCCCCGGCCAAAAAACGTTGGCGGCCTCGCGATTCACAACGCCGACCATGGCGGTATTGGCGTCGTCGTTTTCCGCGAAATCGCGTCCCTCAAGCAGGGTTATGCCCGCGGCCGAAAAATATCCCGGCGCGACGGCCACAACGGGCGTCAACTTGCCATTGCGCGGGTCGCTGGTGTCCACGCCGTCGGTGAATGTCGTGCGCGCCAAGCCGCCGCCAAGCGGCGGAGTATCCGAAAGGCTCGCGCCCGCAATCATGGGCGAGCCGTCAAGCCGCTGCGCTAAATCGCGATACAACGCTTCGGCTTGTGGCTGCGCGTACTTCTCCGCTCCCGGATTCAGGAACATCACGGCTTCGTGCTGCACTTCGAAGCCGGGATTGATTTGCTCCGCGTTGCGCAGACTGTGGATGAACAGACCCGCTCCCACAAGCGCAATCAGCGAGAGGGCCACTTGAATCATCACCAGCACGCCGCGCAGTCCGTACCATCGCCCGCTTCCCGTCGGCGCACCCGTGCGATCCTTCAGCGCCACCACGCTATCGCTCCGCGAAGCTTGCAGCGCGGGCGCAAGTCCGAACAGGAGCGTGGCCACAACGGCGAGCCCCATGGTGTAGAGAAAGACGCGGGCGTCCAGTGTGAAATCCAGATTGCGCACCAACCCGCCCGGCAGCAGCGACACCAGCACCGATTTTCCCCAGTACGCGCAAAAAATGCCCAACCCCCCGGCGAGCAGCGCCAGCATCAGACTTTCCGTCAGCAATTGCCGAATCAACCGCGTGCGCGATGCGCCGAGCGCCAGCCGCACGGCGATCTCGCGCTGACGCTGCGTCGCGCGCGCCAGCAGCAAGTTCGCTACATTCGCGCACGCAATCAGCAGCACCAGCCCGACAATTCCCATCATCAGCGCGCCCGCCAGCGCGAACACGTTGTGCAGTTGCGGCGGAATCGCCGTCTCATTGATGGGCACAACTTCTTCATTGCGCCCATTGTTGTCCTTCGGGTACTCCTTCTGCAGTTGCAACCCCATGGCGTGAACCTCGGCGCTCGCCTGCGCCACCGTCACACCGGGCTTGAGGCGAGCCACCATGTTCACCGCTCGGAAGCCGCGCTCGTGCAAGAACGTTTTTGCCAGGCCGGTCAGGACATCGTCGGCTAGCGAAACGGGTATCCAAACATCGGGGCTGCCCAAATTGCCGACGCCCCGAAAATCGCGCGGCGCTACGCCGATTACCGAATATTCCATTTGATCCAACTGGATCGTCTTGCCCAAAATCGCGCGGTCGCCGCCGAATTGCGTGCTCCACAACGCGTAACTGATCACGGCGACGGGGCGCGGCGTGGTGTCCTCGTCGGGTGAAAATCCGCGCCCCAGAAACGGATGCACGCCGAGAACGTCAAAAAAATTCGCGTTTACCAACTCACCGAACACTTGCACATGCTTGCCCGAAACGGTGAGGTTGAAACCGTTCGGAAAAGCAACCGAAACGCCGGAGAAAGACTTGATGTTGTCGCGGTAATCCGTCGCATTTGGAAACGGCGTGGCGAGATATTCCTGTAATTGGCCACTGCGATCCAGCGCCGTCGAGTAGAGAATCATCACGCGCGCAGGATCCTTCACGGGAATCGAGTGCAGAAAAACCGCCTTCGCCAGCGTGAAAATCGTCGTATTCGCGCCAATCCCCAATGTCAGCGACAGCACCGCCACCGCCGTGAACCCCGGCGCCTTCGCCAGCATCCTCACCGCAAATTTAATGTCCTGCCACATAGCGTCCTCCAGCGATCAGAAAGTCAGTGCCAAAAACCTCAGTCGTGACCCGTAGTCCGTGACTAGCCCCGTAGCCATAAAAACACCTGCTCTCCGTGTTCGACCTTGTTCCCGCCGGTTCGTTAGCCGTCTGCAAGCTGCCACGTTCATCCTGCAGCCTTTGTCTGTTCGTCTTGCTGCACTCGCAGATTCGTCAGCATTTTCGCGTCTGATGCAACCGTCATGGTTGTTTTTTCAACAGCGCCGGCCAGTTGGCAACGAGGGTGAGGGTCGCGTTCGATCGCGGCGCATCGTCAACGACGATGAAACGCTGGCCGTCCGGCATGACATCGAATAAGTTGGCAGTGTAAAGGCCAAAATACGGCCTGATTTCAAAAAGCGGACGCACGGCACCGACATCAAAACTTGACCCGTTTGCTTTCACTTCGGCAGCCATTATTTTGTCATCCGAAGGCGAAACATAGAAAAGCTCCCTGCCATCTCGCCGCCACTGCGGGAACCAGCCGCCATCGCTCGAGATCTGCCACTTTCCCCCCGGACCCGGGAAGGGCGTGACGTACACCTGGAACCTGCCCGATTCGCTCGAGGAGTAAGCCAGCCATTTGCCGTCGGGTGAAAAACGGGCCGTCGTCTGCGAGGAAAAGGATAGAGTTTGAGTTTGTTGGGTTTGATTCAATATGTATGGCTTGCGGTCACCCTGCAGGGGAAGAACCCAAATGTCCGCTCCGCTGCTTTCCCAGCCGATATAGAGAATAAACCTGCCATCTGGGGACCAATCCATGGGATATCTTTGGTCTGCACCCGGCTCGACCAGCTGTTCTTCGTTCCCCGAGCCGTCAGCGGCCTTCTCATAAATGCCGAATCCACCGTTGCGAATGGAGGCGTAAGCGATGCGCCGACCGTCGGGCGACCATATCTGCGACAAATTCGCCGAGGATGAACCCGAGCTGAAGGTGAACCGAGTCTTCACGTCGCGCGCCATGTCGTAAAGCCAGATGTCGCCTGCGGGCGACTCAAGCTCAAAAGCGAGCTCCTTCCCGTCCGGCGAGATGTGGGGGGCAGAGTAACTGTCTGTGCCAGGAACCGCCCCGACCTGTTTTCCGCTGCGGTCAAGCCAAACGAGCTGCCGACTCCCGACGGCACCGCCCTCTAAATAGGCGAGGACTCCGTTCTCGGAGGAGGAGAACTCGCCCTCGACGCGTGTTGTGACATCTTCTACTTGATCGGCGATAGGGACGGCGTCGCCCGTGAACTCAAGGCGCTTTGGGTCGAAGGGCCAGGCCATCAGAGTGTTCTGGCGCAGGAAGAGGATGTAACCCGAGGCGAAGATGGCATTCGAGTGGCTATGAAAAAGAAATTTCGTTTCTTTGGAATCGAGCGATCCCACCATGATTGAGTTGGTGGGACTCTCCTCCGGCGTAAACGGATTTCCCGCCAGGTAGAGGAAGTGACGGCCGTCGGGGAGGAACCAGGGCCAGCGGTCTGTGGACTGATTCGTTGAGCGGTCCACGGTGGTGACCGGCGTGGCTGCGCCACCAGCAGCGGACACGCGAAAGAGCGGTGTGCTGAAGAACGGTGAAAAGACGATGGTCCCATCCCGATTCCACGTGCCGCCGCGTCCCCCCAAAGCATCGCAAAGGGTCAAGGGCGGGCCGCCAGCAACTTCGATTTTCTTCAATTTCCCATCTGCAAAGAATCCTATGGAGCGGCTATCCGGCGACCAAAATGGAAGATTTGCGCCTTCGGTGCCTGCGAGTGGCTGGGCTTCCAACGAACCGAGCGGACGGACCCACAGGACGGATTTTCCATCCGGCATTGTGGCCACATAGGCCACGCGTAGGCCGTCGGGTGAAACGGCAAAGCCCGCGGTTCCGCCGTTGAAGCTGGTGAAGTTTGAATTTGCCGCTGGTTTGATATAGGCGCGAATAACTTGCGCAGACTGCGGTGCTCGCGCGATGTAGCCGATGGCCAACAGCGCCGCGATGATTGTCACCAGCGTCGTTGCAGAAATCCAGAAGCGCTCCCGCATTTTTCTCCGCGCAACGACCGGCGCGGGCACGCCCGCTTGGGAGCCCGCCTCGCGTATCCATTCCAGTTGCAGCTTTACATCGTGCGCCGAGTGGAACCGCTCGTCGGGATCTTTCGCCAGACAAATCTTCACCGTGCGATCCAACGCCGGCGGCGACATCGGTTGCACGCTCGAAATCGGCGGCGGCTCACGCTCCAAAATCGCCGCAATCACGCTCGCCGTCGTTTTTCCTTCAAACGCGCGCTTCGCCGTGGCCATTTCGTACAGCACCGCGCCAAACGAAAAAATATCGCTCCGCGCATCCACCTCTTTCCCTTCCATCTGCTCCGGCGACATGTACTGAAACGTCCCCACAATCGTGCCTTCCGCCGTCACCGGCGTGCTGCGCCCCGATGGATTGAGTGGCTGTGTCAGGCTCGCTAGCGCCGGAGCGGCGCTCTCTTCCTCCGCTTTCGCCAAGCCGAAATCCAGCAATTTCGCGCCGCCTTTGGTGAGCATGATGTTCGAAGGCTTCAGATCGCGATGAATCACGCCGGCGCGATGGGCCTTCTCCAGCGCATCCGCAATCTCAATTCCGATGCGCAGCAATTCCGTGGTTGCCAGCGGCCCTTTTTCCAAACGCTTCGCCAGCGTCTCGCCTTCCAGATATTCCATCACCAGAAAGTCGGTGCCGTCCTGATGACCAATGTCATAGAGCGTACAAATGTGCGGATGATTCAGCGAAGAAACGGCGCGCGCCTCGTGCTCGAACCGTTGCCGCGCGTCGGCTTTCTCGGTCAAATGCTGCGGCAGAATCTTGATCGCCACGTCGCGGCCCAGGCGCGTATCGCGCGCGCGGTACACTTCGCCCATTCCGCCCGCACCAATCGCCGTGAGAATTTCATACGGCCCGAGTTTTGTTTTTTCCGCCAGAGTCATTTGACGCCGCTCACGAAGGGAGATTCCAGCAACTCGCGATTGTACAGTAAACGTGACGCGTCGCTTGTCACTCATCACCTAATCGCTGATCTTAGATCAGCGCCACGCGCGATCTCGCCTCTTGCGGATGCTCAACCATCGCGCGCCTGCCTCCTTTTTGCTTCTTTCGCATCTCCGTGTCAATCACGCTTCCAAGCTTCGCGAGTCCCTGCACGATATCCCTTTCCTCAAGTCCCGCAAATCCCAGCCGCAGCGTGTTCGTCTGCGGATGCTCGAAATAAAAATATCTTCCCGGCACGAACAGCACGCCGCGCTCGCGCGCATGAATCAGCAACTCGCCCGCATCCAATCCCGGCGGCAGCGTGACCCACACCGACATGCCTCCGTCGGGCCGCGTCCATTCCACTCCACGCGGCAAATACTTCGCCACCGCTTTCTCAAACACTTCCAGCCGTCTGGCATACACGCGAATCATCCGCTTCATGTGCTTTTCAAGCATTCCGCGCTTCACAAATTCCGCCAGCGTTGCTTGCGCAAGCTGGTCCGTGTGCAAATCGCTCGATTGCTTCAACAGCCGCAGCCGCTCGATCACACGCTCCGGCCCAATGCACCATCCGACGCGCAATCCCGGAAACGCTACCTTTGAAAAACTATCGATCTGGATCACAATTCCGTTGCGGTCCATCGCCTTCAGCGATGACAACGGATTCCCGCGCAGCCGCAATCGCGCGTAAATATGATCCTCGACAATCGGCACTTTGTGCCGCATCGCAAGCTCCAGCAGCTTTTGCCGTTCGCTGACAGGCAAAGTCGTTCCCGTCGGATTTTGAAAGTCCGGCGTGACTAAAATCATTTTCACGCGGTTCTGCTCCAGCACCGCTTCCACGGCCCGCATGTCCAGTCCCGCGTAGTTCTGCCTCGAACGATTCGTCTCCACCGCCGCGGGCAAGCATCGAACACGCGCCGCCGACAAAATCGACAGCGCACCTGGATAAGCCGGATTTTCGACCAGCACTGCATCACCCGGCCGCAGAAACGCCTTGGCAAGCAAGTCAAGCGATTGCTGGCAACCGTCGGTGATAAGCAGTTGGCGCTCGTGTGCGGCGATCCCTTCGGCTCGCAACATTTCCAGCAGCACTTGCTTCAACGGCCCGTAGCCGTCTGACGCGCCCAGTTGCAGAATCTCCCGCCCTTCGCGCTTCAATACCGCGTTCGCGCACGTGCGCACATCATCAACCGGAAAAAATTCCTCAGACGGCCGCGCGCTGATAAACGCAATCGTGCCTTCCGGCACCTCGGGCACCAATCGGCTCAAGCCGTCCCCCGCACGCTCGTCCGCGAACAACGCTTCCCATCGCAACACGCCGCCCGCCTCGCGTGGCGGCGGCGTGAATTCTCGCGGCGCGCTGGACTCGCTGATATACGTTCCGCGCCCGACGAAACCTTGTACAAGTCCCTCCGATTCCAGTTCCGCGTACGCGGTCGCCACGGTTGTGCGGTGAATCTGCAGTTGGTTCGCGAGTTCGCGGCTCGCTGGGATGCGGTCCCCTGGCAGTAATTCTCCCGAATGCACTAGCGCGCGCATTTGATCGCGCAATTGCGCATACAGCGGGATGTCGCTTTCGGGCTGCAAGTGGAGAGGAATAAATGGCCTGCTCATACAGGCCAATATAAACCAAAAAATACCCGTCAAAAGAGCCAATTTGGCTCTTTTGAGAAATTCTCTGATTTTCAGTTATATGGCTGTTAAATCAATCACTTGTGGAGCGCAAACGAAACCGCTGAATTTTCCCTGTCGCCGTCTTGGGCAGCTTTTCGACGAATTGGACTGTCTGCGGGCATTTGTACGAAACCAATTTTTGCCGCAGCCATTCGCGAATTTCCCGCTCCAGTCCCCCTTGCGCTTGCATTTCATTCTTCAGCACCACGTAAGCGGCGGGATGCATCAGTCCATTTTCGTTTGCTTGCGCGACCACCGCAACTTCCGCCACCATCGGATGCCCCAGCAGCGCGTTTTCCACTTCGCCCGGAGACACCCACATGCCCGCGACTTTCATCATGTCGTCCGCGCGTCCGCAATAGTGGTAATAGCCATCGGCATCGCGCGTGAATTTATCACCGGTAATCACCCATTCGCCGCGCTTCGTCCGCGCCGTCAGTTCCGGCTTATTCCAGTAGCCCGCGAACGCGCCGCCGCCGCGCACCCACAAATTTCCGATCGCATCATCCGCAACCGCGCGCCCTTCGTCGTCGACTATTTTCGCTTCGCATCCCGGCACTTCCACGCCGCAGCTTCCCGCTCGCGCGCGTCCTGGCCCCGGCGATAAAAACATGTGCAGCATTTCCGTCGAGCCGATGCCGTCCAGAATCTCCACTCCGAATGTTTCCCTGAATCGCTCGAAGATTTCCGCGGGTAGTGTTTCTCCCGCTGAAACGGCCATGCGCAAGGATGAACAATCGATGACCAGTCCGCGCGCCGCTTCACGCAGCATCGCGGCAAAAAAGGTGGGCACCGAAAACAAAATCGTCGGACGGTATTTCGTCAGCAGTTCCGCCGTGCGTTCCGGTTTCGGCTTATCCGCATCGAGCACCGTGCTCGCGCCAACGGAAAACGGAAAATACATTCCATTTCCCAGTCCATACGCAAAAAACAATTTCGACACTGAATAGCACACATCGTCCGCGCGCAAGCCCAGCACTTCGCGCGCATATCCCCGGCTCGTGCGCATCATGTCTGCGTGACGATGAATCGCCGCTTTCGGCGTCCCTCCGCTTCCCGACGTGTACAGCAAGAACGCCGGATCCGTCGCCGCTGTCGCATGCGTTTCACACCGCGCGCTCGCTTGATTCCATGCGTCATCCCACGCAAGTTTCCGCGCTCCCGCGAACGCAGGCTCCGCGGCCTTCACCGCATTCCCTGCTCCTTCGCCGGAAATTGCGAGCACACGAAGTTCCGGCGCTGCTTCAATTCGCGAAAATTCCGCCATCGCGGAGACATGCACAATCGCAATTCGCGCGCCCGCGTCCTTCACGTAGTAGGAATAATCCGCCGCGCGCGCCATCGAATTCACTGGCACCGCAATCGCGCCGATTTTCGCCGCGCCAAAGAACGCGCCAATAAACTCGATGGAATCGGGAAGAATAATCAGAACGCGCTGGCCCGCCTCGCAGCCGCTTTCGCGCAACACGTTTGCCGCGCGATTCACGGCGGCTTCGACTTCCGCGTAGGAAAAGCGCGCAGGCTCGCCGAGAATCGCCGTCTGCTCAGGATGCTCCCGCGCCGGACGCGACACGAACTCCTCGGCAATGTTCAGTTGCTGCGGAATCTCCGGAAGCATCGCAGGATTCTACTCCGCCGCGGCTTCTTGGCCAAAGCTCGCCATGCGATGGGATTGGCGCTTTTTGCGGGCATAGCGGACGCGCCACACCGAGACGCCAATAATGATGGCGCAGCAAATCTCGACAAAAACTTTCCCGCCATCCAAATAATCAGCCCCCAAACCCGTCAGATTCGGGTCGGTTAAAATGCCGTGAATGAAGAAGCATGCCGCCGCGGGATAAGTGAGATAGTGCAGAAGCTTCCAGAAATGCCGGCCGATCTCGATGCGGTAGAGCGAAGTAACGATGATAATCACGAAGAGATACAACGCCGCCGCCCCGATCGTGTTCTGCAGCGGCTGCTGCGGCGACCACAGCGGCAATAAAATATCGACGACCCGAAAATGAGGCCTCGCATTCAGCAGCAGCGGCAACGGATGCAGCAGAGTAAAACCCAGAGTGCCGTAGCCGGTCCAGCGGTGAATGCGAAAAATATCGAAACGGCGATGCGGCCAATAGCGAACCGGACTGTAGCGCCCAAAAATCATCAGACCGATCAGAATATTCGCCGTGGCAAAGCCCACAGCGATCAGCCCAATGTACGCCGATAAATCCAGCACAGTCACGCGACGAAAAACTCCCTTGTAGCCGTTCGCCACTTTGGCTTGCGCGGCTGTGCCAATGGCGTGCTACTGTTCGGACGCGATTCCGCGCGCAAAGGTTTCACACGGTCCACAGTTACTGACGCAACTCGCGACCCATTGAGCGCATGCTGCATACAACTGTGAACAGTCATCTCAAATCATAATGGGGATGATGCGCATGACCGCACGATTGGCAAGGACGATCGTTTCCTTCGCGACGGGCGTTTTACTCGCGTGCGCTGCAATCGCGTATGCCAGATTTCCGCTGCGCCGGCAGCCTTCTCCGGATTTTCAACAAGATGTTCAGCCCGCCCTCGGGACCTATCTTGGCTTCGATCGCAACGATTATCCGGGAGACACTGTGCTCGATGCCCTTGCGCAAGATTTTGCGTTCTGTGGCTACTGGCTGAACGCGCCGCCGGGAGAAAAGTCGGATACATGGCTGGGCAAACGCGAAATCTTGCGCTCGCATGGTTTCGGCTTCCTGGTGCTGTTCAATGGCCGCCTCGACAAAGAATTGAAATCGGCGCGCGATCCAAAGACTCTCGGCTCAAACGACGCAACCGCCGCAGTGGACGCCGCAAAGAAGGAAGGCTTTCCTCCGGGCACAATCATCTTTCTCGACCAGGAAGAAGGCGGGCGAATGCTACCCGAGCAACAGGCTTACTTGTACGCCTGGATCGACGCCGTGAATTTCTCCGGATACAAAGCCGGCGTCTACTGCTCCGGAATCCCCGTGCAAGAATCCCTCGGCGTGCAAATCACCACGGCAAACGATATCCAGAACAATGCGCGCAATCGGAAAATTGAATTTTTCATCTACAATGACGTCTGCCCGCCGGCGCCGGGTTGCGATTTCGACGCCCAACCTTTATTGCCCAGCCAGAGCGGCGTGCCCTCCGCTACCGCCTGGCAATTCGCGCAGTCGCCGCGCCGGCCTGAACTCACGGCGCTCTGTCCTTACCCGTATAATCCCGACGGCAATTGCTACGCACCGCTGCCCGGCGACGAAAAAATTCATGTGGATTTAGATTCTGCGGCCTCGCGCGACCCTTCGCACGGCCGCTGAATC
>DAHUXN010000021.1 GCA_027307115.1 Acidobacteriota bacterium | reverse complement strand
CAATCCCGCGACTTTGCTTTTTGCCCGTAGGGGCGGGGCTTGCCCCGCCCGTCGCGACTCCCCGAGTCGTGCTGCGGCATATCCTCCAAAGACCGCCGCCGATAACCGCAGGCGGATATAGAAATCTGTGCCCGTCAGACTGTAACGCGAGGTCTTTGTAGGAGTGGCCTGCTTGTCCCTTTCGCGCCGTGAAGTTGACGCTGCCGCGCGTGATGGTTACACTAAAAATACAGGGCGCAGCGGCGTTTGCTACATGCCGCAATTTGTTAATGACGATGCGAGGCTCATGACCGCAGCTCCAGCATTACAACAGACGCGCCACCGGCAAGTACTCGCCGAAGTGGTGCGCGCGTACATCGAGACGGGCGAACCAGTTTCGTCGCGCACCATCGTGCGCATGCACGCCGAGCCATTAAGCTCCGCGACGATTCGCAACATTATGGCCGACCTCGAAGACGAAGGCCTATTGTACCAACCGCATACTTCGGCGGGACGCGTACCCACGGCCTCCGCGTACCGTTTTTACGTCGAGCAAATCGCCGCGCAGGCCACGCCGCGCGTCGAGGATCGCGAATGGATTCGCCGCGAACTGGACGCGGCTACGACGCCCGAAGGAGTGATGGAGCGCGCGAGTAACGTGCTGGCAGCGGTTTCGCGAGGGCTCGGAATCATCGTTTCGCCGCCGCTTTCGCGCACGCTCGTCGAGCATGTGCGGTTCTTGTTGCTGCCGGACGGCCGGGTGCTCGTTGTCTTGGTCACCAGCGGCGGAATCACGCGCGATAAATGCATTCGACCGGAGCGCGCTTTCCTGCAGCCGGAACTGGACCGCATCGCGGAGTATTTGAACAGCCATTATCCGCGATGGACGCTCGAAGCGATTTGCGCGGACTTGGAGGCCCAGCTCGAACGCGACCGCGAACGTTACGAGAAGCTGGCGGGCGGCGCGTTGATGCTGTGCGACCCGAAAGTGCTGGGCGAGGACGCCGAGCGCGTTGTCTATATCGGCGGTGCGGCGCAGTTCGCGGCGGCGGCGGAATTTCAGAATCAGGAACAGCTCGGCGAATTGCTGACCACCATCGAGGAGCGCGACCGCTTGATTGCGCTGCTCAGCGGTTGCATCGAAGGCCCTGAGCCAGTGCACGTCGAACTGGGAGTGGAGAAAATGTCGAGCGCGGGGAAGCACCTGGCGCTTGTGAGCGCTCCTTACAGCACGGGCCAGCAGGCCCGCCGCGGCGATCAGGCTCAAGGAACGCTTGGAATTTTGGGCCCGATGCGCATGCATTACGAGCGCGTGATTACTGTAGTAGCGCTGATGTCACAATTTTTTTCCGAGGAGTCGAAGGGAGACAAACTGCCGTGAGCAGGCGTGGTGATTCGGAAAAGGAACACGAGCCAAGAACAGACGCGAGCGCAAGCGGCGCAGAAGCCGCTGTCAACGATAGTATGCCCGCGGAAACCGCGCCGGCTCCAGAACTCGAAAAGCTTGTCGCCGAGAAAACGGATCTGAGGAACGCGCTTGTCCGTTTGCAGGCGGATTTCGAAAATTATCGCAAGCGCATCGAGCGCGAACGCCATCAGGAGCGCCATCGCGGCGCCGAAGCGCTCGTCGAGCATTTGCTACCCGTCCTCGATGCATTTGATCGCGCCATTTCCGCGCATCCGGACGCGGCGCACGACGAGTACCGCACCGGCTTTCAACTGATTCGCAAGCAACTGTTTGACGTCTTGGCAAAGCAAGGTCTTGAGAGAATCGAGACGGACGGCAAACGGTTCGATCCGCACATGCACCACGCGATTGAACGCTTCGAGACGGGCGACGAGCCGGACGGCGCGATACTCGAGGAATTGCAGGCAGGCTATATTTTTCACGGCAAAGTGCTGCGGCCGGCGATGGTGCGCGTCGCCGTGAATCCCGAGGGCGGGGATCTCGCATCGAATTCCTCAGCAAACTAATTCACGAAAGGGAATTGAGACCACAGAATGCCTTCGACTTCCAAACGAGATTATTACGAAGTGCTCGAGGTGACGCGCGAGGCCACCAGCGAGCAAATCAAGAGCGCGTATCGCAAAGCCGCGTTGAAACACCATCCCGACCGCAATCCGGAAAATAAACCCGACGCGGAACACAAATTCCGCGAAGCCAGCGAAGCCTACAGCGTCCTTTCCGATCCGCAGAAGCGCGCCGCGTACGATCGTTACGGACACGCCGGAATCAGCGGCCAGGTGTTTGATACCAGCAACATGGGAACGATTTTCGAGGAATTTCAAGACGTCTTCGGCGACATTTTCGGCTTTCAAGATATTTTTGGCGGAGGTGCGGGCGGCAGACGCCGCGGCGGACGTTCGCGCGCGCAACGCGGCGCCGATTTGCGCTACGACCTGAAGCTCTCCTTCGAAGACGCAGCCGCCGGAGTCAAAACCAAAATCAAAATCCCTCGCATGGAGAATTGCGAGGCTTGCAAAGGCACGGGCGCGAAGCCTGGCAGCGGCATGCAGTCCTGCGGCACTTGCAAGGGCCACGGGCAATTGCATTATCAGCAGGGATTTTTCGCTGTGTCGCGGACTTGCCCCGCATGCGGCGGCGCGGGTCAAACCATCAAGGAAAGCTGCGCCGAATGTCGCGGCCAGGGACGCATCGAGCGTTCGCGCACCATCGAAGTCGCGATTCCCGCGGGCGTTGACAACGGCATGCGCCTCCGCGTCCCCGGTGAAGGCGAGCCCGGCGCGAATGGCGGTCCCGCTGGCGATTTATACGCCTTCATCGAAGTGCACGAGCATCCGTTCTTCGAGCGGCGCGGCGCCGATCTTTACTGCAGCATTCCCATCACCATCTCGCAAGCGGCGCTCGGCGCGGAGATTCGCGTGCCCACGCTTCACGGCGACGAAAATCTTTCCATTCCCGAGGGCACGCAGCCGGGCACGCTCTTTCGCAAGAAGGGCAAAGGCCTGCCCGATCCCCACGGCGGCAAAGGCGATCTATACGTGAACGTGCGCGTCGCCATTCCGTCAAAATTGACCAAGGAGCAAAAGGCTCTCTTCGAGCAGTTGCATCGCGTCGTAAAAGTCGAAAACAAGCCCGTCGAGCGCAGCTCCTCCTTCTTCGACAAGGTGAAAGACATCTTTTCATGAGCCCAGCCTCGCTCCTGTGGCACAGGCTTCAGCCTGTGTGCCTTGCGTCTTGCTGGCGTAACGCCTTCGTAGGGGCGGGGTTTACCCCGCCCGCGCCGCACATCGCGCGGCGCTGTTCGGCAGCCCCAACATAAGTAGAGTTGCGAAGGGCGGCGAGGGATCTGGACCCGCCTGTGAATTGACCTGTTACGCATGAAAGGAAACCTATGCTGGTCAAATTATCCACGAACAAAACTGTGAGCGAGGCTGCCGCTGCCTTGCAGGCTGCCGTTCAGGCCCATCACTTTGGCGTCATGCAGGTTCACAACCTCCAAGAGACCATGATGAAGAAGGGCGTGGACTTCGAACGGGCATGTCTGATTTTCGAGGTCTGTCAGCCGCAACAAGCGAAGAAGGTTCTCGAACAAAATATGAGCGTCTCCACCGCGCTGCCGTGCCGGATCTCCATTTACGAGGAGGGCGGTAAAACAATTTTGGCAACTTTGAAGCCAACGATGCTTCTGGCGATGTTCAACTCGCCGCAACTGAAAGACGTGGCGCAGGAAGTCGAGGACACAATTTTGAAAATCATGAACGAGGCGGCGTCAAGCTAATCGGCTCGCCGGCCCAAGCTTTGCAGTTTGGCCTTTCGGGGTGCCACGCTCGTTTTCTGAGCGACTGATTACAAAGCAATCTGCGCAGTAGCCGGGGAGCCTGCTTCGTTCGCTGCGACGGCCATGCACCCGCCTCAATTTGCCCGAAAATACGCGCTGCATGTGGTCCGTTTTTGAACGGACAAAAAGAGTTGTTTTTATCGGCGGTGCTTGGGAAAATCGGGTGCAAGTCTCTTGTAATTAAATGGTGCACAGGCTTATGGCTCATGAGTTGTTCGACTCCTTCGCCGAGGATTTAATGGCGGAGCGCAGTTCAAGACCTTTGGTTATTGTCGCAGCGGCAAAGGTCGATGATCTCCTACTCGAGATACTTCGCGCCTACCTTTTGCCACAAATTGCAAAACCCAAAGAACAAGATGAACTACTAGGTGGGGATGCGCCTTTGTCGACGTTCAGCGCTCGCATCAAGATGTGCCGGCGATTGGGTTTGATTGATGAAACGCTTTACCTTGCGCTTGAACGACTCAGGTCCCTGCGCAATTTAAGCGCGCATTCGGTTTCGTTCGATGCTGCGGCGTCTCCGGCTCGTGAGCACCTTTCAGAGCTCAAAGTCAAAATTGCCGGGCGGACTTCTTACGGGCTAACGAAGAGGAGATATTTCGATAGCGCGACTCTCGGGATGGCCGAAGAGCATCAATGCTTGGTGCTTACACTCTGTGTCCTGCTCGAAGGTATTCGGGTAAAAGTAGAGCGAACAAACGGTAACAAGAACACGATGAGCATTGCGGGGAAATAACGGGGATCACATGACAAAGGGCAAAGTGACAAAGCTGAGACTACCAGTTGTGAGGGCGAGAGTGCTGGGTGTTAACGTCTATCGAGGCTTCGCTAATTTGGCCGACCTCGGTGATATCTCCAAAGCTGACATCTACGATCAGCAGACGAATCCAAAAGGGACGCAGCGAGACCTCAGCCCGGCGCACGCCCGTGATGCGTATGAGTACGTAAAAAACAGAGATCTGGGTTTCTGGCCGGAGGTCTTTCTTTGTGCTCGCAAAAAGGATGTGGTCACATTCTATCCAGCGTCTCAGGAGGTGCCCGATCTTGGAATTCTTGAGATCGATGTGCCGGGCGCCAGGTCGGGCGGATCGATAGCGATATCACGAATCGATGGCAATCACCGATTGCATTACGGCGACGGAAAGCAAAGTGGCTACTCGCGAATTGAGAAACTGATTTCGTTCTGCTTGGCTTACGATCTCACTCGAGAGGAAGAAATTCAGCTTTTTAGGGATATCAACGACAACCAAAAACGTATGAACACGAGCCACCTCGATGGAATCGAGGTTCGGCTAACGCCAGAAGAAGAATTGAAGCACCGAAACCCGGAACTCTACATCGCCCAACGGCTGAGCCGTGATTCGACAAGTCCGCTTCACGGACGAGTGTTTGAGGGCGGAAAGAAACCGGTGGGTACAGATGTTCCGCTCCGCGGTCTTAAAACGGGCATCGAGTATATGCTTTCTCGGTCAACACAACTACCCCGCCTAGAAGATGCAGAGGCTCAATATCGAGTCATCAGAAACTACCTTGATGCTGTCAAGAAATGGCAGCCGAAGGCGTGGAGTTCACCGAGAGAATACATCATGCTGCGTGGTTCTGGTCTATGGGCAATATGCTTCATCGGCGCCCAGGTAATTGATCGGGCGCTGCTTCAGGCTGAATTCAGAGCTTCCCAGATGCTCGCTATCTTGCGTTCGGGGAAAGATTGGGATTGGGGAAAGAAAGGCGATTTCAAAGGTCTAGGTGGACGAGCTGGCGCACTCGAAATCAGCAACCGAGTAACGCGAAAACTTCAGGACGATAGCCGGATGTCGACAAAGCAACTCTTCGATAAGATAATGGCGGAAGATCCAAAAGAGTAGGCATTCTTCGAAGCGTCGACGTGACAGCTCCAAGCAATCGCCGTCCGTGGCAAAATTACCTGATTTTGGCTAGCCTGCCTGCCGCGTGCCCGCTGTGGTGAGAGCCCAGCGCCAAAAACACCACAGCCGCCCGGTCTATCGCTGCGTCGCGCATCGTGCTAACGTCGTTAGAGCGCGAATACGACCATGCGAGCGGCGGCGGCGTACAACAAACCAAGCAACAGGCTTGAACCGCCACCAATCTCCTCGCCAAACTCGTTCATCCTTACAGTGCCGCGTCCTCTCCCGCTTACCCTGCCTGCCCTGAGCGTGTTTTGCGAAGGGACCGCAGCGAAGGATACGCAAGTGCGCGGAGCGCAGGCGCATGGCGCGCGGGTGAAGGCCCCAGTCCCCAATCCAAACCGGCCCGGAAAGCACCCTCCGCGAAAAATGGCCCCCAATCGTTCCTCATTTCTAATCGACAATCCGGAATTAGACATCGAGTTAAGTTACACAAAACAAAAGTTCGCCCCCGTTTCTAATCGCCAATTTTTCGCGTTTCTAAAATTACCGGACACTTGGGCGGGTGACCTAGGCTCGAAGCCGCGGACCTTCCGGGTGCCCCATGCTCGTTTTGTGAGCGTGGGGCTTTTCTCTGAACCGTGGCGACCTTCGCAACAAGCCAAAGGCACCCAAAAGCGCCCAAAAACTCCCAAAAAACGCGAGCGCTTAATCCCAAATGACGCGCACAGTCCCGAAAGCGCAACTGCTTTACAATGTGCTACTTCGATTTTCTTGATCGGTAATGAGTTTCATTTGCAGAATGCGAATTTTGGGCGCATTTTCGCGCGACGGCGAAAGCGGCGTCGCGCCGCCGCACTCCAAAAAAGAAAAGCCCCACGCTCACAAATCGAGCATAGGGCACCGCGAAGAGCGCGCTTCTCTTGCGCGAACGAGGACCGATGCCTTAGGGGGTCGGGGCTTAAGCCCCGACAAAAGAGCGTCGCTGATTCTTCTTCCTATCGCGCGCTTCATCCGTTTACCCAGACGCAGGAAGGGCGCGAACGGTTTCGGCCTCGTGGACTGGACGCAATTTTTGCCATTCGTTTTTCGAGTTTCGCTTTTCGATCTCTCGCTCGCCGCTGCTTCCTCCGTTTCGCAGCCTTCGGTCTCACTTTTTCGGTCTTGTCAGGGCACGGCTTCAGCCGTGCCGAAGGACAAGACAGATGCGATTCTTCCTATCGCGCGATTCATCCGCGCGAAGGGTTTCGGCCTCGTGGACTGGACTCGATCTTTGCCATTCGGTTTTCGACTTTCGATCTTCGAGTTTCGGCATTTCAACGGAGTGAATGATGCGGCGCCGATTCTTCGTTGACAAATTCGCGGGCGGCCGCGCGGAACTTCGCGGCGAGGCGGCCGAGCATCTGGGACGCGTGCTGCGCGCGGAGCCGGGGCAGGTTTACGAGCTGAGCGACGGCGAGCAAGTGTGGCTCGGGCGCGTCGAGAAAAATTCACGCGCCACGAGTGCATCGGGGCGGGGAAAGGACGGCGCGATTGAATTCGCGCTGATCGAGCAGATTCCCGCGCGCGAATCGGTGCTGCGAATCAAATTGCTGCTTTCCATCGTGAAATTCGAGCGCATGGAATGGAGTCTCGAAAAAGCGACCGAACTGGGCGTCGCGGAAATTGTCCCGCTGGCGGCAGCGCGCAGCGAGAAGGCGCTCGTTTTGGCGTCAAAGAAGCGAGCCGAACGGTGGCGGAAAATTTTGCTGGAGTCGGCGCAACAGTCGCGGCGATTGCGGCCGCCAGTGCTCGCTGAAATTGCGAAGACGGAAGATGCATTCGCCGCCGCAAATGAAACCGTGAAAATTATTTTGTCCGAGCGCGCCGACGCGAAGCCGTTGCGCGAAATCTTGCAAGGCGTTTCCGCGAACGAAGTTTGTCTCGCAATTGGCCCGGAGGGCGGCTGGACGGACGACGAATTTTCGGCGGCGGCGAAAAATCAGTTTCGTGAAGCGTCTCTTGGCCGCGAAATTCTGCGCACGGAGACGGCGGTGATCGCGGCGTTGGCAATTCTAAAGTTTGCGTTGGACCGCGATCTAAACGAGAGGCCGCGGTGACAACGCTTAATTGTGTCGGCGCAGAGCAAAGCAGATCCCTCGCCGCATGGCGGCTCCCTTCGCGAAACACACGCAGGGCAGGCAGGGCAGGCGGGATGACAACGAGACGAAAAGACAGGCTACGGAGTCAGGCGGCCGTGGGTGTAGTGGAATTCGTGTTTTGCTTCGTCGTAGTCGTGCATTTTGGGAAGGATCGGGACGCGGCAATTTCGGCACCCCCGGTTGTAATGCTCGGCGAATTCCTGCCCGAATCGGCGCACGATGCTCGGAATGATTAGCGAATGTTCCGTGGGCAAAAAGCAGCGATTGCCGCGCGGCGCGTTGATGGAGGCTTGGAGAATAGCTTCGATATCGATTTCGTTGCCCGTGCCGTTGATCAGATTTTCCAGCCCGCGCGTGGCTTCGTACGTGCCGTCCTTGCAGGAGCGGCACTGGCCGCAGGATTCGATCCACAGAAATTTCGAAAAAATGTGCGCGACCTGCACCATGCAATTGGAGTCGTCGTAAACCATGAAGCCCGCGGAGCCGAGACCCGAGCCGGCGTTGCGCATCGAGCCGAAGTCGAGCGGCGTATCGATGGATTCAGGGTAAAGGCCCGCGCTGGCGACGCCCGAGAAAATCGCTTTGAGTTTTCGCCCGGGACGCAAGCCGCCGCCCCACTTCTCGATGAGTTCGCGCATCGTGGTGCCCATCGGCAATTCATAAAGGCCTTCGCGCTGCACGTCGCCCGAGAGCGTGAAAATCGTGTGGCCGCGCGTGTCTGCGCTTCCCATGGATTGGAACCAGTCCGCGCCATTGCGAATAATATGCGTGATGGTCGACATCGTTTCGCAATTGTTCACCAGCGTGGGATTTGTCTGGCCGGGAATGCATGAAGGATAGCCGGCGAAAAGTCCGAGAACGTAAGGAGGGTAATCCATTTCGCGCGGCATGGCTTCGCGGCCTTCGATGACTTCGAGCATGGCTTTTTCTTCGCCGAGCAAATAATCCTCGGGGCCGTAGACGAACTCGATGGGAATATCGCCAAGCGCGTTGCGCGCGGTCATTTCCCGGTGAGCAAACGCAGTGCGCTCGATGGCTTGGTCAAACGTGCGTTTCATGGCGATAAAAGCTTTGCGCGCGCCCATGGCGTGTGCAGCGATGGCGACGCCTTCGAGAAGCTGATAGGGATTGCGGCGCATGAGCATGCGATCCTTAAATGTGCCGGGCTCGCCCTCGGTGGCGTTGCACGCAACATATTTTGTGGGGCACGGATCGCTGGCGATGCTAGCCCATTTGATTCCGACGGGAAAACCAGCTCCGCCGCGTCCGCGAAAGCCGGATTTTTTTACCTCAGCGATTACTGCATCCGCCGTCATCGAGCGCGCTCTTTCGAGCCCTTTGAGGCCGCCGATGGCGATGTAGTCGTCGAGCGATTGCAGCGGTTTATCGGGCAAGAGATAAGGTTTGCCGTTACGCGAGGCCTGACTGTTTTCCATCCGTGCTCCCTCTCTTACGGAGGCTTTCGTGGGATAAGTGCTTTATGCCGGCGCGCGCATCCGAGTGCGATGAAAGCGCCAACGGCAACCCCAAATCGTAGCACAGACATGCGGCGACAAGGGAGCGGGAGCGCAGAAAAAGTTCGGCGGCAAGTTGCAACGTACGGGCATGAGGCAACGTCAGATATACAAGGGACGAAACGGTTGATTGGGTTGTGCGGAGCGGCGGCCTTAGTTCTCTTGAGCTTTGCGCAGTTCGACGGAGCCGATCGAAGATGTTTGATTGAACAGGGCTGAAGCTGATCGCGGCGGACGCTAGTTACATACAAAACATCACGGAGAAAAATGAAGCACTTCTCAAGACGGAGCGTTATTTTTTGTACTTTGGTGTTTTTCGCGGTTGCGGGATGCACCGAACACGCAGCGCCTCCTCCCGACGCTCCGGTTGTGCCGGTGATGGCAGCGAAGGCGGAGGTGAAGGCGATGCCGATCGAGCTGCACGCCATCGGCACGGGAGAAGCATCGTCAACGGTTTCAGTGGAATCGCAGGTCGCTGGAATCGTGAAAGAGGTGCATTACAGGCAGGGACAATTCGTGAAGAAGGGTGATTTGCTGGTGACGCTGGACAACCGGCCGTTTGTGGCGAATCTACAGCTTGCGCAAGCGAATTTGAACAAGGATAAAGCCAGCGCGGAATTGGCGAAAGTGCAGGCGGGTCGGTACGAAAAACTTTATCAGTCAGGAATCGTACCGAAAGAGCAGTACGACCAGTTTGTCGCAACGGCGGATGCGAGCGAAGCAGCGATGCAAGCGGACCAAGCCACGATCGAGACGGCGAAGCTGCAAGTTGCCTACTGCTTGATTTATGCGCCGATTAGCGGACGCGTAGGGAGCCAACTCGTTTATCCGGGAGCTGTGGTAAAAGCGAACGACGTTCCCATCCTTGCAGTCATCAATCAAATTTCGCCGCTGTACGTGGACTTTTCCGTGCCGCAACAATACCTGGATGAGATCAAGGGTTACATGAAACGTGGCAAGCTGCCAATCGAGGCGACCACGTCGGACAATACGAAACAGGAGTCTGGTTACCTAACCTTTGTGAACAACACCGTGGACGCGACGACAGGAACAATTGTGCTAAAGGGAACATTCCCCAATGCGGATTCGCGATTGTGGCCCGGAGAGTTTGTGACCGTGATCTTGCGGTTGTCCGAACAGGAGAAAGCGGTGGTGGTGCCGTCGCAGGCAGTGCAGACGGGGCAGCAAGGCGATTACATATTTGTGATCAAACCGGACATGACGGTGGATTCGCGCGCGGTGAAAGTGGCGCGCACGGTTGGCGGGGAATCCGTAATCACAGACGGAGTGAAGGCCGGAGAAACCGTGGTGACAGACGGGCAGGTACGACTGGTGCCGGGCGTGAAAGTGGAAATCAAGACGAGTCTTTAAGGAAGCGCGAGATCTGGAATGCAAATCGCCGAAAATTTCATTAAACGTCCGGTGATGACCAGCTTGACGATGCTGGCGATTCTGCTGTTTGGCGTGATTGCGTACCAGAATCTCGCGGTCAGCGATTTGCCAAACGTTGATTTCCCCACGCTTACGGTTTCGGCGAATCTGGCGGGCGCCAGTCCGGAGACGATGGCTTCGGCGGTGGCGACGCCGCTCGAAAAACAATTCACGACGATCGCGGGGCTCGATTCGATGACTTCAACGAGCTCGCTGGGATCGACTTCCATCACGCTGCAATTCGATTTGTCGCGAAACATCGATGCGGCGGCGCAGGACGTGCAGACGGCGATTACGGCCGCGGCGAACCAGTTGCCGCCGAATATGCCGACACCGCCGACGTTCAGAAAAGTAAATCCGGCGGACTCGCCGATTTTCTTCCTGGCCGTGACCTCTCCAACGCTGCCGTTATCCGAGGTGGACGAGTACGCGGAGACGCTGCTGGGACAACAAATATCGATGATCAGCGGCGTGGCGCAGGTGTCGGTGTTCGGGTCGATGAAATACGCAGTGCGGATTCAACTTGATCCGAAGGAATTGGCGAGCAGACAGATTGGAATCGACGAAGTTGCCGCCGCGATTCAAAACGCGAATGTGAATTTGCCGACGGGAACGCTGTACGGAGCACATAAGGCGTTCACCGTTCAAGCCAACGGCCAAATGACGGACGCGGCGATGTACCGCCAGATGATTGTGGCCTACCGGAACGGCTCGCCGGTGCGGTTGGATGAACTGGGGAAAGTGTACGACAGCGTACAGAACACGAAACTGGCGAACTGGATCAACACAAAACCCGGAATCATCCTGGCCATCCAACGGCAGCCTGGGACGAATACCATCGAGATCGTCAATGCGATTCGAAAGGTGTTGCCGAGCTTTCGCGCGATCATGCCGCCCGCGATGGAAATGTCGATCGAGCACGATCGGTCGATATCGATCAAAGAGTCGGTGAACGACGTTAAGTTCAGCCTGTTGCTGGCGGTCATTCTGGTGGTGCTGGTGATTTTTCTTTTCCTGCGAAACGCTTCGGCCACGATTATTCCGAGCATGGCGCTGCCGATGTCGATCATCGGCACGTTCGCGGTGATGTATCTGCTGGACTACACGGTGGACAATTTATCGTTGCTGGCATTGACGCTGTCGGTGGGTTTCGTCGTCGATGATGCCATCGTGATGCTGGAAAACATCGTGCGACACATGGAGCATGGCGAAGGAGTGCTGGAAGCGTCCCTGAGCGGCTCGCGCGAAATTGGATTCACGATTGTGTCGATGACATGCTCGCTGGCCGCTGTTTTCCTGCCCGTTTTTTTTATGGGCGGAATTTTGGGACGGTTGCTGCATGAATTCGCGGTGGTCATCATTTCGGCGATTCTGGTTTCCGGCCTTGTGTCGCTGACGTTGACGCCCATGTTGTGCAGCCGGTTCCTGAAACCGCACATCGGCGAAAAGCACGGACGAATGTACAACGCGTTGGAACGGATGTTCACCGGAATGCTGCGTTCGTACGAAGTGTCGCTGCGATGGTCGATGAGGCATCGCGTGACGGTCATGGTGATTGGCGTGCTTTTGCTGGCGGGCACGGCTTGGGAATTCTGGGTGATTCCGAAGGGATTTTTACCCGACGAGGATCAGTCGGAAGTGATTGGCTTCGCGGAGGCGAATCAAGGAATTTCGTTTGATGCGATGGCGGCGCACCAGGAGGTGCTGAACAAGATCGTTTGGGCCGACCCCAACACGATGCAATTCTTCTCGAGCATAAGCCAGGGCGGGCAAGGGCTGAACATCGGGCGGTTTTATGATCACCTGAAGGATCCTTCCGACCGCCCGCTGACAACGAGCGCGACTTACAACGACTGGGACGCAAGAGTCGGGCACGTTGCTGTGATTGGTTCGCTGCTGCATGCGGTCCGGCCGTTATTCGAGCATCACATGACGATTCCGGACGTCATGGCGGAAATGCAGCCGAAACTCAACACAATCCCGGGACTGCGAGTGTTTCTGCAAAATCCGCCGCCGATTCGAATCGGCGGGCAACAAACGAAAAGCCAGTATCAATACACGCTAGTGAGCCCGCAAACGGATCAGCTCTACAAGTATGCGCAAATTTTGAGCGACAAGATGAAGCAATTGCCGGGATTGCAGAATGTAACGACGGACCTGCAAATCAAAAGCCCGCAAGTCAACGTGAAGATTGACCGGGATAAAGCGCAGGTGGTGGGCGTGTCACCGCAACAAATCGAAAACGCGTTGTTCACGGCCTATGGCCAACGGCAGATCTCGACGATTTACGCGCCGAACAACGAATACTGGGTAATCATGGAGCTCGAGCCGCAATACCAGCTCGATCCGCAGATGCTTTCTTATCTGTATGTGCGGTCGTCGAATGGACGGCTTGTACCGCTCAACTCGGTGGCGAGCTTGACGACAAGCCTGGGACCGCTGACGGTAAATCATATGGGACAGCTTCCGTCAGTGACGATTTCGTTCGACTTGTTGCCGGGCGTTTCGCTGGGACAGGGAGTAGACGAAATTCAGAAATTAGCGGCGCAGACGTTGCCGCTGACGATCAACACAAGTTTCCAGGGAACCGCGCAGGCCTTTCAGCAGTCCCTGAAGGGATTGGGCATGCTGCTGGTGATGGCGATTCTGGTGATTTATATCGTGTTGGGGGTTTTGTACGAGAGCTTTATTCATCCGCTGACGATTCTTTCCGGGTTGCCGGCGGCAGCGTTTGGAGCGTTGCTGACGTTGCTTGCATTTGGAATGCAGCTCGATTTGTTCGGGTTTGTGGGAATCATCATGCTGATCGGTATTGTGAAGAAAAACGCAATCATGATGGTGGACTTCGCGCTGGAACTGGAGCGAAGCGGAAACCACACGGCGGCCGAAGCGGCCATGCAGGGATGCTTGATACGATTCCGGCCAATTATGATGACAACGATGGCGGCAATTATGGGCACTTTGCCCATCGCGATCGGATTTGGAGCAGGAGCAAACTCGCGACGGCCTCTGGGCGTATCGGTGGTTGGCGGCTTGATTTTCGCGCAGGTGGTGACGCTGTACTTGACGCCAGTCTTTTACACCTACATGGATTCGTTGCAGAGGTGGCTGGGCAAGGGACCGGGGAAGAGTTTTGTGGAACAGGGAGTGAGATTGGACCAGCCGCTGTTGGCGCCGCACGCGAAACGCACCGCTGAGAACTGAGCGGATTCCCGAAACGGAACGAATTGAAGTGAATGCGAACCGCATTTGAGTACTATTGACTGGGGCAATCAGGGGTACTAGTATTGCCTCATTGCATAATTGCTCCTGTTCTGTTTTTTCTTTAGTACGTTGATATGTAAGCGGTTAGAAATGTGCGAGGATCCTGCCCGGTGCCCAACAGGTTGCCATTTCGTCAAGAACCATCACTGGAATCAAAAATGCGGGCTAAGCGGCGAGGACCGCGGATGAATTCGCGCGTCCCACTGGCTATTGAATGGGTGGAGAGCAAGGCGAAGGCGCCGCACCAGGAGCACGCGCACACGCGGGTGGTGAACTACTACGGGTGCCTATTGGTGTCTCCGCATGCAATGCCGCTGGAGCAGCGTCTGAAGGTGACGAACCTGGCAAACCGACAGTCGATCGGCGCGGTGGTTGTTTACACAGGAAACAGGCGAGTGGACGGTTGGGAGCTCGGAGTGGAATTAGTTCAGCCGAAAATGGACTTCTGGGGTTTAGAACTGTAGAGGCACGCCGCAGATTTCGAGGCACGAAGTTCCCCCTGATCAGTGAATCAAACTTTGCGGGAGAGTTGCGACGATGAGTCGCGAGGATCCGGCGAAGGATGAGGGAGCGCAAGTCGCGCCGCACGAGGAACGGAGACGCAGCCAACGTGTGCGGCTTCGCGTCCCTGTGAAACTGCACGTTAGGATTCCAGGTAAACCGGAAACAATCGAGGCACAAACTGCGGATGTGAATGACCATGGGGCGCTACTCGCATGCCCCGAAAGCTTCCCCACGAATGCGCGGTTCATCCTGGAGCACAAAGGTTCGCGCCAACGCGTGGGCTGCCGGGTGACTCGGACGCCGAACGTGATTCACGGAGGATTTCTGGTTCCGGTGGAATTCGACACAGCGGCTCCGGGGTTTTGGCATATCTCATTTCCGCCGACGGATTGGAAGGCGCTGGAAGAGTAGAGCGCCGGCGATTTAGACTTTTTCTGGTCATTTTCCTGGCCACGACAAAAGCAATTCCTCGCCTTGCAGAAAACCAAGCCAAGCAGAAGAAAGCTGGGCTTTCGGTTCGCACTAGACCAGAGCCGCGAGATTTTGTTTTGCAAACCATCCAAGCAAATTTGCAGGATGCAACAGCAGAAAAATTCTATTGCGAGGCGCGAACGAAGGGGATTTGGTCGAGGTCGAGATTTCCGCCGGAGAGAATGATGCCGATGCGCTTCCCTTCGACTGGGAATTTTTTGTGGATGGCAATGGCGGCGGAAACGGCTCCGGAAGGTTCGACGATGAGTTTGAGGCGTTCCCACAGAGTGCGCATGGCGGCGAGAATTTCTTCCTCGGTGACGAGAGCGATTTCGTCAACGTGTTGGCGGAGGATCGAAAATGTAAGGGGGCAGAGAGTGGCGCGAAGGCCGTCGGCGATTGTCTCTGTCTTGGACGCGGGCTCGATTTTGCCAGAGGCGAAGGAGCGGTAAGCATCGTCGGCATTTTTCGGTTCAGCGCCAATCACGCGAATTTGCGGGCGCATCGATTTCGCGGCGATGGAAGTACCGCTAAGGAGACCGCCGCCGCTGACTGGCGTAATGATGACGTCGAGATCGGGAACGTCTTCGAGCAATTCGACAGCGGCTGTGCCCTGGCCGGCGATGACTTGCGGATTGTTGTAAGGATGAATCAGCACGGCGCCCGTTTTTTCCTGCAGGATTTTGCAGGCGGCGTCGCGCGACGCGACGCTATATTCGCACTCGGTTACGCGGCCGCCGTAGGACTCGACGGCTTGACGCTTGGCGCGCGGGGCGTTACCTGGCATGACGATCCACGCGGGGATGCCGCGACGCCGGGCGGCGAGCGAAATGGCTGCGGCATGATTTCCCGAAGAAACAGTGACGACGCCGCGCTTGGCTTCTTCGTCGGTAAGCGAGAGAACGGCGTTAGTAGCGCCGCGGAATTTAAACGAGCCGGTTTTCTGCAAATTCTCGCATTTGAAAAATAGGTGCGCGCCAGTCATATGGTCGATGGATTCCGAAGTGAATACCGGAGTGCGATGAATTTGCGGGCGAATGCGCGCGTGGGCCGACCGGATGGCTTGGAGATTTGGCGCTGGCGTCTCGGCGGTTCGTTCCGTCTGCGCGGTTGTCATGCTTAGAATTATTGCATATTTGAGGAGCGGAGCGAACCAGCGAAGAAAACTGGTGGTGTCCTAATTTTGGCAGGGTAGCAGCCATCATCCGAACTTTCTTTGTCATTCTTCACCCAAAATAATTATCGAAAGTGCGCGGATTCTTGTGATTCAACTTCACATTAATCAGCACGAATGCATCATCTGGCTCCGCTTTTTTATGGCTCGGGCCAACCCTAGACAAAACCCATGTGCCGTCCGGAGGACGGCATCGGCCCGATAAGTCCGATCGGGCCCTACCAAAGACAGACGGCCGCGACGAACCGTGTCGGACCAAACGGCGGGCGGGGGTTAACCCCCTCCCTACACGGAACGATCCGACGGGCCGAAGAGATGCACTAGCGAGCGGGCGGGACGGTAAAGGTGACTTTGGAGGCGGCGGAGTTTTCGAACTGGTCGAAGACCTGCACGGCCACGGTGTGCTCGCCGGGCTTGAGATCGTGAAGAACGACATCATAATTCTCGACGGGCGCGTCGGTAAGTTGACTTTCGGGGAAGACGGATTGCCAGTGGTGAGCGTCGATGCTGTAAGAGCTACGAGCGATGTCGCTGGCCGCGTCGCGCGCAGTGAAACGCAGATGCCATTCGTTGCCGGATGGCTGAGCCCGCAGATTCTCGACGGACGGCGGAGTGTTGTCCACCTGAAAGCGATCACTGATGCGATCCGTGGTGAGCGCTTGTCCAGCAGGATTCGATGCGCTGTCGGAGGCGACGAGCTTCAAGTAGTAGGCGCCATCGGGCATTAAGTTGGTGTCCCAGGAATAGAAATCCTCGTGGATGTCGTCTTTCAGAAGCTTCCACTCTTTTTCACCCTGGCCGCGATAGTAAAGCGAAAAAGTGAGTTCGTCGTCATTTTCGTCGTGCGCTGTCCAAACGGCTGTCTGGTAGCCCTTGGCGGAAAATCCCTGAGGAGGAGGAGTGAAACGCGGCGCGTGCTGCTGTTGAAATTCGGTGACGCTGGAAAAATTCGTTTCGCCATCTTCATGAGTTTCAGGGACGCGAAGCGGGACGACCGAGGGAGACTGCTGGGGCCCCGCACCGCCGGCGGAAAATCCTTGCGCACGGAGACCGGGCTCCTCGACAACAATGCCATCAATCACGGGCGCGACGTTATTGCGAAGATAGGCAAGCTTCACCCAAGAAAGGGTAGGCTGCTGCTGGTGTGCATCCTGGCCGACGCTGCGCGGGGCGGCAATGTGGAAGACAGCCTTCCACTGCACAAAACGCGCCGGGGGACATTGGACGTTGTTTCCGGAGGCGTCGGAAAAGGGACCGGACCAGGGGCTCCAGTAATCGTCGGGGTCCGAAGTGTTGCCGGAGCGAACGTAAAATTCAACTTTTCCTGCTGCGCCGTCATGTTCGCCCCACCATGTCAGACGACCCCAGCGGGAATAGATTTTCGCGTCAAAGGGATCGGATTCAAACGTGCCTTCCGAGGCATATTCAGGGCCGAGGGTAAAGATCTTGCCGGGATTCGCTGTCGCGACATAGACCTTATGGCCGGGTCCTGTGGCGAGGGAGGTGACTTGAGAAGCGTCGGCGCTGGCGAGCGAAGAGAACATTTGATTGTCAGTGAGTTCGATGACTTCGCCGTGATTTCCCGTGCCGAGCAGAAGATGATTTTCGGGCGAGAAGCCGAGGGCATAGACCACGTCTTGCGGCGATGACCACAGCGATTCCGGCGAGCCGTCCGGGGCAATGCGATAGACTTCGCTTCCTCCAGTGGCGCTGGGGAATTGCGGAAAAATCATAGGGGTGGCAGCGGGCGCGCCGACCACTGAAGACTGCGGAGTGGCGGCGGCAGCGGAGCGAGCTGCGGCGGCTTGAAAGGCAGCGGCAAGCTGCTGGGCTGCGGCCGGATTAACGCCTATTTGCGGCTGCCTGGGCGCTTTGTTTCCCACGGCAGCAGCATAGATATTGCCGGAGGAGTCCGCGGCGAGGGCGGTGACTTCCTTTTTGTTGGTTTCATAGATGACGAAGGCTTTGCCGGCTTGTGGAAGAGCGGAAGCGCTGGCTGCGTGAAACGGGACGCGAATTATCAAGCCGCTGGGGTCGGTGCCGACGAGCAGGTTGCCATCGTGGTCGAAGGCGAGGGAACGGGCATGACTTTCATCGCTCTTGAAGAAAAGTTTGCCTGTGCCATCCGGGCCGACAGCGAAAACCTCTCCTTTGTCGCCGGTGGCGACGAAGAGCGTGCCTGCGGAATCAAACGCGAGCGCCCAGATGTATTTGGTTTTGGGATCGAAGAAGACGGTGTGTTTTCCATCAGGAGTGATTTTGTAAACTTTGCCGTCAGGCGAGGTTGCGACGTAGACGTTGTCTTGCTTGTCGATCGCGAGGGCTTGAGCTGTAAGCTCGGTTGACTCGAAAACGGTGGCAGGCTTGCCGGAGGCGTCGAGGCGAAGAACCTTGGCATCAGAGCCTCCCGCGGCGTATACGCGGCCATGAGAATCCACGGCCAATGCCCAGAGATACGCGAGGTTGGGATCGGCAAAGGACTTGAATTCCGGCGCGGGTATCAGGGTGCCGTCGCTGCGGAGGGCGACACCTTTGTGCGTGCCTTTTTCGAATTCCGTGAAACTGGACTGTTCCCAGAAGCGCGTGTGCTCGGCGCGCGCCGCAACCGCCCCAAACAAGGCCACAGAGAGAATCGAAACGAGTATGGCTCGCCGCATCAGGTGTCTCGCAATCTTTTTATTTACCGGGTTGTTCGCTGAATTCACTTGATCGTAATCGAAAGATACTGCTGGCCGGTGATGACTTGACTCATGCCGACGGAATGCTCGCCGATGACGGACTGGAAGAGCATTTGGGCTCCGCCGGGAACGCGATGTTGATCGAGGACATTGACCGCTGAAGCAGGCACATTGGGAAGCTCTTTGTCCTCGACTAGCAGGGTCGGGGAATTCTGGAGCAGCGTGACGTACAGATGATCGTTTTGCCGTTCTCTGTTGATGACGCGGATCAACTCGTCAAGACTCTGCAAGCGCTCCCCACCCGCGCCAGGAAAAAGCTCGCGCATGCGATCGAGAGAGGACGCATCGCTGACAAGAATCTGTAGATTGCCGCGGGCCGCCTGGGCAGGGATGGTTAGCGGGACTTCCTGAATGAAGGGAGAGCCGCGATAAGGGCGCAACAACACTTTGATGCGAATGGTTTCGCCGGGCTGAGCTTCGCTTTTGTTGCTCCAAGCGCCGTCGATTGCGGCCCAGCGGTTGTCTGGACGACTGGTCACGTTGAGGGTGACTTTTTCGATCTTGGGCTGCTCGTAGGGATTGGTGTAAATACGGGCGAACGAGGAGGCCACGGCGATGGCGAGTTGGTAACCGTCCGGAACTGAAGCGTCCGTAGGAGGGTACATGTCACGAAGTTGAACAGGAGGGTGGCCGGCGAGATCGATCTGGCCGTTGAGTTCCAGAGTGGTGCCCTCGGTGTAGGCGGTGTTGGACACGATGCCGTTGAAAGCCGAAAGGGCGACCAGCAGGGGTGTCAACTTCGGATTCTGGACCACATTAAAATGAAAATGGCGCCGTTCGGTGGGAGTGGTGACGTTCACTTCGACGGGAAGCGTCTTCGGGGATGCGCCGAGGCGGCCGACGACGGCAGTCGCACGATCTTCCGTGATGGTGCCGATAGGGCCGCCAGAATTCATAATTTTTGTGGACTCAAGGGACGAAGCGAGCGTCGTGACTACGTGGCCGCGCGTCATGGGCAAAGCGACCGAACCGAAGCCGAAAAGGGGATGGCCGCAAACGAAGACTTCGTTGCCAATGATCGCAGTAACGCTGCATCCGGCGTTTAGGGCGAGATCGCCGGAAACCAACTCCATGCCAACCATGTCGCCGGGTTTAAGCTGCGCATCGTCGGGACGCGCGGCCGTGGTGCCGCCCGCCATCGTGCTCATTCCGAAAGCCTGTAATTGGCTGCCAAAAAGAGCGAGCGTTTGGGGCATCACGCCGGAGAAAACGAGAGGCGTTTCAATGGGAACGAGGAACTTTCCGCCGCCGAGAGCGACCTTTTCGGGAAAAGCTTCCGATGGCAAGCCGACAGGTGACGCGGCAGGAGTGCCATTGCTGTTGCCTGAAGGAGCGGCCATGGCCTTCTGGACATCGAGCATGTTTTGAATGGGCGTGACGCCGGCAATGGCGTCTTTTGTAAAGGTGCCGATTTTAAGAGAAATGGCGCCTGCGAGTTTGCCATCGAAATAAACGGGGCTGCCGCTCATGCCCGCCACGACGCCAGTCTTCGCGACGTCGGCGCCGGCAAGTTCGACGAGAATGACGTCCTGCTTCGGGCCCATGGCGTTTTTGAGAACGCCGAGAACGGTGACATCCATTTTCTCGACTTGGTCGCCAGTGAAAATGGTGTAGGCGACGCCTTTCATTCCCGTATGGACATCGCTAAGAGGGAAAATGACGGGATTGTCCGCGCCGAAAACGGGGACGGCAAAACAGAGAGCCAGTAGGCAGGGCAACAGAAGACTGGGACGGAGACGCATAAGACTTTTCATAATAGCGTGCGCCGCCGCGCGAAGCAAATCGGACGTGCCGCCGATGTGATTCGGGGGTAACGACGGGGCTGGGGCTCCTTGTCGAGTCATATTCGAGAAATGAAGCGCATTCTATTGGACACGGATGGGGGCCGTGGGGTTGTTTCGCCGCGCGTGCTACTATTTGGCGTCATGAAAAAGCGCATCAGTCCGGCGAAGGCATTTGGCGGCGTGCTCCTGGTGCCGGGCGACAAATCCATTTCGCACCGGTACGCGATTCTGGCTTCGCTGGCCGAGGGGAGCAGCGAGATTTTCAACTTTTCCGCGGCGGCGGACTGCACGAGCACGCTCGCGTGCTTGCGCGGGCTAGGAGTGAAAATCGAGGAGAAGGCAGGAAGCGTTGTCATCGAAGGAAAGGGACTGGGAGGGTGGAAAGCGCCGAGAAAGGCGCTCGATGCGGAGAATAGCGGCACGACGATGCGGTTGTTGGTGGGGGCGCTGGCGGGGCAAGGTTTTAGTTCGGAGTTGACGGGAGACAAGTCGCTGCGGCGACGGCCGATGCGGCGTGTGATAGAGCCGCTGCGGAAAATGGGCGCGGAGATTCGCGCGCGCGACGATGAATTTGCGCCGCTCGAGATTCAAGGAGCGAAACTTCACGGCATCGAATATGCGCCGAAGGTGGCGAGCGCGCAGTTGAAGTCGGCGGTGCTGCTCGCGGGACTTTTTGCCGACGGCGAGACTGTGATCCACGAGCCGGTGCGCACGCGCGACCATACGGAGATTGCGTTGCGCGAACTGGGGGCGACGGTTGAACTAGTGGCGGTTCGAAACGGGGATCGAAATGGCAATGCGATTCGGTTGCAAGGGCGGCCGAAACTGGTGGGACGCCCGTTGGGCGTGCCGGGAGATTTATCGGCGGCAGTGTTCTTTTTGGGAGCGGCCCTTGCGGTGCCCGGGACGGAATTGACCATCCAAAGCGTGGGATTGAATCCGACGCGGACGGCGATATTGGATTTGCTGGTGTCGATGGGCGCGGCGATTTCGGTGATTGCCGTGGCGACGCGGAACGGCGAATTGGTTGGGGACATTAATGTTCGTCATGCGCCGCTTAGAGGCGGGAAAGTTTCCGGGGCGATGGTGGCGCGCGTGATTGATGAGTTGCCAATGCTGGCGGCGCTGGGACCGTACACGGAAGAGGGAATTGAGATTCGCGATGCGCAGGAATTGCGCGTGAAGGAAAGCGACCGGATCGCGGCGATGGCGGAAAACCTTCGCTTGATGGGCGCGCACGTGGAGGAATTTCCGGACGGGTTGCGAGTGGCGGGGCGGTCTGCTGGACGACTGCACGGAGCGACGATTGATCCTCACGACGACCATCGAATCGCCATGGCATTTTCGATTGCAGCGCTGGGAGCGGAACGCGAGACGGTGATTCGCGACGCGGAGTGCGTGGGGATTTCGTTTCCAGGATTTTACGACCTGCTCGCTGGGCTTGTGAAGCTGGGGGCATGAGGCAAGGGAAAACATCGGGACGATGAAAACGCTATACACGGCAGATCTTGCATCCGATGCGGTATTACTTTGTTGGCTGGTGTGGGGAGTCTACTGGATCATCTCTTCGCGCACGGCAAAGCAGAAAGCGGAGAGGCAAAGCGCAAGGAGTCGCGCAGGATATTTTGTATTCACAGTGGCAGGTTTTATTTTGCTTACGTCAAACACGTCGCACGTTTATCCGTTGAAGAAGCGCGTCGTTCCCCAAACATTTGCGTTTGCGCTCGCAGGGGCGATCGTATGCATCCTTGGGACGATTTTTACGCTGTGGGCACGACGCACTATTGCCGACAACTGGAGCTCTGATGTGGCCTTCAAGAGGGGACATGAGCTCGTGGAGAAGGGACCGTATTCCATCGTGCGCCATCCTATCTACACCGGGATGCTGATCATGGTTCTCGGCACGGCAATCGTTGCCGGTGCGCTCGCGCAAATTGTCGCTATCGTCTTCGTGTTCGTGGGCTTTTGGATAAAGATGAAACAAGAAGAAGCGCTACTGGTAACGCATTTTCCCAACGAATATCCCGCGTATCAAAAACGGACGAAACGTATCATTCCGTTCGTCCTCTAGAGTTTCACAAAAATCATCGAATTCGAGGGGCGAGCCTTTGCCGGCAAGAAATTCTTTACCGCCAAGCCTGTAATTTTAACGCGATTTGTGAATGGAGATGGTGCCGTAAGTGGTGCTGAGCGTGATGCGCGGGCCGCGCGCGCCGTATGTACCTTGCAGAACAGTCGTGTCGCCGCTGTTTGAGGACTTGAGGCCGGTGGATTCGAAATCATTTTCGATATCACCCTTGCGAGAGACTGCGGAAACTTCGAAGTTCGACTGCGCGGGAAGGGTGATACTGATGCTGCCGGATTCGTCAGCGATGAGAACATCGTCGTGAGGCGCCTGAGGCAAGGTTACCTGAATGTCGCCGCGCTTGTCGGTGAGATCGATTCTGCCAACTACGCCGTCGAGCGTGAGGTCTTTGTTCGCGGTGGAAACTTGGACGCTGCCCGGAACATTGGAAATTGACAAGTCACTGGAATCCATTTCCAACTGACCGGAAAGGTGAGCGATGGTTAGATTCGTGCGGGAAGAAGTATAGCGCGTGGTTTTAGAAACGTTGTTGGCGCGAATCGGACCGAAGAAATCGCCCTCCATGGTGGCATCCCCGGTGATTCCGGAGAGGTTGATTTCGCTTCCGTGGCCGGTGAGCCGGACATTGCCCTTGATGTTGTTGAAGCGAGCGTCGCCATGGGCGAGATCGGCGTCGATGTCGCCGGAAATGTCGTGGATGTTGAGGTCACCGCTTTTCGAGTTGATTGTGAGCGGGCCAGTCATCTGAGCGATGGTAATGTCGCCGTGGCTGGTTTGCGCGTTGATGGTTGCATGATTGGGCAATTCGATGTCGAGGTCGACTTTTACGTCCGATCCTTCGTCGCCGGAGATTTGCGGCTGAATTTGGTAGCCGCTGCCGGTGGGAGTCACTTTGACCTGCACTTTGTCGGCGGCTTGGCGGGCCTCGTTCTCGTCCGAGGCGCTTGCGGTTTTGTGGACAGAGACGTGAAGTTGAAAATCATCGCTGGGACGCACGGAGATATCGCCGCGGACCGTGGAGATCGAGATAACTTCGTTGGGCTTCGCGGGAACGACGGGCAAGGAACTCTTCCAATCGTAGGAGTGCGCAAACATATCGCCCATCCCGAAGTCTATGCCGGGATTATTTTTGCGCGCCCAGTCGAATCCCGCGAGGGCCGCGACGGCGACGAGCAAGAGAACGATGAGCGCAACTTCGCCTCCGGAGATTGCGGGAGGCCCGGGCTGACCGGAGCGAGATGCGAACAGATAATCGAAGAGGCGAGCGACTCCCCAGAGGATTAACAGAAGTGGCCAGTAATGCGTGAACAGGCGGCCAATCTCCATCTCGGGGTGATATTCGTAAAGGAGGAAGACCACGCCGATAAGGATCAGGAGCAGACCCCCAAAAACAGAGCGCCGCCGGTGATAGTAGTAGGTCATAGCGGTCGAGGAGGCGTTGGAGGTGGCGGGACGTTAGGCGGAGGGGGAGGCGAGCCAGAAGGCGGAGCCTGCCAGCCGCTCTGGTCAACGTGACCTTCGGTGGAAGCAGTCTCTGAAAGGATCTTAACGACGCCAATGACGATCAAGATGATGGGCCACAAGCGTTCGAACGAATAATGCCAGTTGTACTGGCCGATGAAGAAGAGAACGCCGATGGTGATCAGGATTACAGGCCCCATCAAGCCCCGCGTGCGGCAACGCATACATTGGCAATTTCTCCAAGCCGACATTACTTAACCTCCTAAGACTGAACTTGAGTCCGCTTCCAAATCAAGAGAGCGCCGACGCCGATAAGGATCAATGGCCAGAGGCGGCCCACCCAAATGAAGTTCAGAACTCCCAAAGTATCGAGCAAAAAAAGAATGCCAAGGGCGATCAAGACGTAAGCGCCGACTGGCCGCTGCGATTCCGCTTCGCCAAAAATTCCGGGAACGGGCTGGCCGAGTTGCCTGGCCTTGGCGGTGCGGTAGGCTTCGATGGGCATGTAGCAGTAGAACGCAATGAAAAAGACGATTACCATCGCCTGCATGCCACTGGAAATGGAGTCACTGTTCATCAGCGCGATGAAGCCGCCAAAAATTACGACGTGAATCAGGGCCTTTACATATTCGCCGTTATAGACGGCGCCCAGACCTGGAATGAATCCCAGAGCGCAAGCGACTCCAGGGTTGGGACCTGTTGAAACGCCCGGCACGGCGGGCGATGGGCCGACGACCATGCGGGCCAGGCATTCCTCGCAATAGAGCGCGCCGCGGACTTCGCGGGCACATTGCGCGCAAAGGGCTTTGCCGCAGTTGCGGCAGAAGCCCGTTGCGTCAACGTCGGTGTGAACAGCACATTTCATCGAGGACTCCTTGTGGGCGCGTCAGGAATAAGCGTGGCGACGAAAGCAAAGCTTCCGTTTGTGCTTTGGTTCCGCTGCGATTCGTTCGGCGATTTCTGTTGAGACGGAGCGGGAGGCTCGGAACTATTCGGCGCAGGATTATTCGCCGGCTGGAGGCGTGACTGAATTTCATAGACCACGCGGAGGTTGTTGACGAATTTTACGCTGCGCGCGAAGGCGAGGTGCGCATGGCGGTCAGCGGAATGAAAAATGTTGACCGGGTTCAAGTTGGCCGCGGTGATATCGGACCTGCGCACGCCTGTCGCCTGGAAAATGATGAGCAGAGTGGCGAGAACGGTGACCGTGCCCATGGCAAAACGGGGTTGCCAGAGCATCGGCAACCAGCCTAACCAGTCGTGCTTAGTCTTGCGAGGGCCGAGAGTTTGATCGAGAATCTTGGAGACGAGCGCGGCCGGAGCGGGTTCCGGCTCAAGCGTGCGAAGGCGGCCCATGACATGCGCGACCTGCGCGAGAAGGGGAGCGCACTGCGGGCAGGCGTCGACATGAGCGCGGAACTCACGCTGTTCGGCGTCTGGGAGAAGACCGTCGAGGTAGTCGCTCAACCGTTCTTCGATTTGTATGCAGGTCCAGGTCATTTTCTTACTCGTTCTTTTACCTCGTTCTTACTCGTCTCGCTCGTCACGTCTCACTCGGGTCTCAAGCCCATTTCTTGAAGCACGCGGGCCAGTTCGATGCGGCCGCGGTTGATTCTGGATTTTACCGTGCCTTCCGGGACGGATAAAACTTCTTGAATCTCGTTGTATTCCAAACCCTGCAAATCGCGCAAGATTACGGCTTCGCGCAAATCGGGGGACAGTCGCGAGAGCGCGGATTGCACTTGCGCGCTCAGCTCGCTGGCCAAGGCAGCCTTGTCGGGCGTGCGCACAGGGGAATGCTTCTCTTCGACCTTGGGCATGACGTCCTCGAGCGAATCGGTGACCCGGTCGTGACGAGTCCGGCGATAATGATCGATCAACAAGTTGCGCGTGACGCTGGTCAGCCATGTCGGAAAGCCACCGTAGGCCGTGCGATAGCTGGCAAGGGTGCGATAGATGCGTAAAAAAACCTCCTGGCTTAAATCCTCGGCTTCGGCCGGATTGCCGGTGAAGCGGTAACAAATATTGTAAACGCGCCGGGAGTGGCGGCGCACAAGCTCTTCCCATGCCGGCCCCTCTCCCCGGAGGCAGCGCTGAACCAGTTGAGCGTCCGGCTCCAATCGTCATTGTCCTCGTGAGCAGCATCACTTCCGGCCTCATGGTAAGAAACGAGAAAAGGGGCCGAAAAGTTCCGCACTGCGGGGGCATGTTAGCTGGGCTAGTGGCGCAACACAAGCATCTTGCATAGTTTGCAGCCAGATCGCGGCGGGAATTTGTTTTCGTATAGGAGATGATTGTTCGCGGGTTAACTTGACACTGATGAAGGCGTGCTGATACGGTGCGCGACGATGCGGCGAAGTGTGCGAAAAGCGCTTTGGCTGATGGCGGCGCTGGCGATTGTGGCGGGGCTGCTTTACCGGTTTCGCGGCGCGATCATGCTGGGCGGGTTCAACTGGCAGAAACTTGGGTTGGCACTTAAGAATGCAAGTGTCCCATTGCTGTTGCTCGGCGTGGCGTCGATTTATGTTTCGTACGCGCTACGTTCGCTGCGATGGGTGCGGTTCTCGCGCTACATGGGACGGCCGACATTTGGCAATGTGTATAGCGCGACGATTATGGGTTTCACGGCGATTTTTGTGCTGGGACGCGTCGGGGAGCCGGTTCGTCCATTACTGATTGCACGCAAGGATCGATTGCCGGTGGCGGATAGTTTCGGCGTGTACGTGATGGAGCGCGTGTTCGACGTGGGAGCCACGGCAGTGCTGGCGATTTTGGCGCTGCTTGCGTTGCCGCGCCACGCGCTGGCTGGATCGGGAGCGAATGCGGCGCGGCTGGTTCACGATGCGCGGCTTGCCGGTTGGGGAATCTTCTGGCTATTGATTGGATTGATTGCGGTGCTTGTTTATTTTCGTTTGCATGGGGCACGCGCACTGCAGTCGCAGCTCGGAGGGTTTCGCAAGCACGGTGGCTGGCGCGGCAAAATCGCGACGCTGATTGATGGGTTCGGCCAAGGGTTGCAGGCAATTCGCTCGTCAGGGGATTTATCAGCTGCCGTCGCGTACACGTTGGTGCACTGGTTCGTGGTGGCGCTGGTGTACCTGCTGGTGATGCGCAGCTTCAGCAGCGAGATTGGGAAATTCGGTTTTCGCGCGGCGCTGCTGGTGCTGGCGTTTACGCTGGTTGGGTCGGTGGTGCAACTTCCGGCGGTCGGCGGCGGCACGCAAGTCGCGACGTTCCTTGTCCTCACCATCATGTTTGGAGTAGAAAAGGAGCCGGCGGCGGCGGTCGCGATTGTATTGTGGTTGGTGACGTTTGCGGCAGCGTGTGTCGCGGGAGTGCCGTTGCTGATCCACGAGGGGTGGTCGATGGGAGATTTGCGGCGGCTGGCGCGGGAAGAGGCCGTGGACGAAGAACGCGGCGAACACGCGTCAATTTCCGATGTGGCGAAGCAGAAGCGCGAGGGTCCACGGTGAAATGCCCATTTTGCTCGCATCTGGATGACAAAGTTGTGGACTCGCGCGAAGGCCGCGCCGGAGATTTGATCCGGCGCCGGCGCGAATGCTTGAAGTGCGGCAAGCGGTTCACGACGTATGAACGCATCGACGAAATTCCGTACATGGTGATCAAGAAGGATGGGCGGCGGGAAAAGTTCGATCGTCACAAAATTTTGCAGGGATTATTGAGAGCGTGCGAAAAGCGTCCCGTGCCGACGGCGAAGTTGGAAGCGCTGGTGGATGACGCGGAGCGCTTCGTCAATGAGGCGAAGGACCGGGAACGGACGACTTCGGAGATTGGCGAGCAATTGATGGTGCGGCTGAAGAAGCTGGACAAAGTGGCGTATGTGCGATTTGCCTCTGTTTATTTGGATTTCAAGGATGTGAAAGAATTCATGTCGGAGCTGAAGAATTTGTTGAAGGATCGCGCGAAGAAATAGAGTGCCGAATTTTTGAACGCCGCACTCCTACGGTTCCCAGACGCCGGCGGCGAAGGATTTTACCGTACGGAAGCCGAGATTTTCGTAGAGACGCACGGCGTTTGCGTTGATGGCAGTGACGGTGAGCGAGAGGGCGCGGTAACCGTGCTGTTGTAAAGCAGCGAGCGCCGCCTCCATCAGCCTCCGACCCAAACCATTTTTCTGATAACCCGGCAAGACGCAGATCTGCGTGGTGTGTCCAACTCCGGGAGCGACGGTGGAAGTCAACACCATGCCAATGGGTTTTTCTCCCGGGCCGGGGCGAACAATGAAGGAGGCGTCAGGAAAAAATTGTCCGCAACCAGGAAGCAGAACGATATTGCGCAGGAATTTCATGGCGCCGTGCTCGCTGCGGTATTGGTCGTTGATTTGTGCATCGACGTGATCCGTGTAGGCGCGCTGGATCAAGCGAGCGCAAGGTTCGAGGCAGCGGTCGGTCCAGGCTTCAATGCGCAGGCCGTCTTGTGATGCGGAAGGTTTGTTGGATGGATTGGCAGGGAACTCAAGCAGCATGAATTGGCGACGGTGGAGACGAAAATGTTGCTGGGCGAGGACCGAGTCGAGGGCGGAGCCGAAAGGCATAAGTTGCGCCTCGATGCGCTCGATGAACGGGGTTTCGCGAAGTGTATCGAGCATTTCGAGGAGCAGAGTCTTGCTGGTTTCCATTTGAGCAAAATCTGGCGAGGCGAAAAGACCGCCGATGAGGCCTTTCTGGTCTTCGAAAACATAGAAGCCATAGCCTACGGGCCGTTTCCCCTCAAAGGCGGCGAAACCGGCGAGGGAGTGCGAGTCGATGAATTTGCGGATGAGATGTTGCGACGGGCGATAGTCCCAATAGAGATCGTTGCGCCACACTTCCGCTTCTTCGTGAAAGAGTGGCTCAAGCGAACGCGAATGAAGTTGGCGCAGATCGACAACCTGCATGGATGGCCTGAGTATCCCCTTGAACGATTATATTATACCGCACCAAGCCGCAGGCCGAGAGACTCGGAAGCGGCATAAGTGGCGGAAAATTCGCGCGGTTCGGCTTATCAATCCCTAAATCAATGGTTACGAACCACTGAGTGTTCGCTGGCGCGTACAGGAATTATGCTAAACTGCGCGGCGGCCGGAAACGGAGTGTTGCAGCCTACGCATGAATCCTATGCCCAATGTGAAGCGCTTGTTTGTGCGGTTCGCGCGCGTTGCGGGATCGTTGCTTGCTCTTGCGCTGTTCGTCTTTCTGGCGGCGGCGACGATTTCAGGATATTTGTTGTATCAAATCCTGACGCCACCGCGTAGCGCGGCGAATGTTGATGTCACCTTGTTGATGGGGCATCCAACTGTCTATAGCTTTGATATTCCTGGCGAAGGGTCGCGCGAAGGATGGTTCTTTCCTGGGTTGATGCGGGCGCCGACGATTGTGCTATGCCATGGCTACGGATCGCAGCGGGCCGATATTCTGACTTTGGTGACTGCGCTGCAAGAACACCAATTCAACGTGTTTCTGTTTGATTTTGTGGGTCACGGCGCGGCGCCCGGGCGTACAACGCTGGGTTACGAGGAAACTCGGGAATTGCTTGCGGCGATCAAAGGGCTGGCAAATCGCGAAGACATTGACCGCTCGCGATTTGGAGTATGGGGCACGGACCTGGGAGCGTATGCGGCGATAGCCGCGGCTGTCCAAGAGCCGCGCATCGAGGCGATAGCCGTCGATTCCGTGTACGACCAGCCTTCGGATTTCCTGGCGATCCAAGTAGGGCATACAGGATTGGGCTCATTTCCGCTGGTAAAGACGTTCTGCCTATTTGGGTTTAGGATGCTGAACTATAAGGACCGCGGCGTGCCTCCGCTCATCAGCGGTCTAGGCCGACTGCAGGGCATTCCTAAATTGTTTATCGAATCGACCGATAAACCGGATTTGGATAGAGAAACGCTTCAGATGTTTCAAATTGCTCCGCCTCCGAAGGACCACTCCGCCGATACGATGGCCTATGCGGAGATGAGCGACGAAGGGCGCCGCAATTACGAAAACCTCGTGGTTAGTTTTTTTCTGCAGCACCTCCCGCCTTCGGGGCAGCCGGCGCAGTAACGCTTCACTTGTAGGCAGGGATTGTCGGCTTCGGCAGCGATTCCACCCAACAATACGGAAGAAATTTGGCGACGATCTTTCGGCGGATAAGGCCAACATCGTTCAACAGCATATCGCCGTCGCTACCGACGAGGACGTAAGAGGGTGTTTCGCCGCGATGAAATTGAGGAATGGCGTTTTCGTCGAGGTAGAAGCGCAGACCGTAATCGCAATCCCTGTTGATATCGCCAACGGCATAGACTGTTTCGTTCGCGGAAAGGATTTTGTGAATGTCGCGGGCCAGTGGACGCGGGGAAACCAGCGCGTCAATGTGTGGCAGCACGCGAACGGTTGCGACCCCCACCAGCATGGCAGAAGCCAGAGCGGAAATTACAAGCATAAGCCAGGGCTTACGGGCGAGACTGGCAAATTCGACTGCGAGTCCAGTGACTAAACCGATGAGCAGCGCGGCGAGCGCGAGCTGATTGATCCCGTGCTGATACGGCGGTTCGTACGGTGGCAAGAGATGAAAGCCGATGGCGCCGGCAACTCCCAGGAGCGCCCACATGGTGCCCGTGGCGACACCGATCCATTGTGTCTTGCCCGGCGCAGGCTCGATAGCGCAGACAAACGAGCGCGCCATCAGCAGAGCAAGAGATGGAAAGACGGGCAGGATGTACCCCGGCAGCTTCGACTGGGAAAAGCTGAAAAAGAGGAAAGGGAAAATCGCCCAGCAGGCGATGAAGAATCCTGACGACGTTCGCCACGTGCCGCTGCGGAAGATGCGGCGGCCGTCGAATGCGGCGCCGACAAGAAGAGCGGTCCACGGCAGGAGCCCGAGCAGAATGATAAGCGCGAAAAACCAGAATGGCTGACGGTGCTGAAAGACGGGAGTGAGATAACGCTCAAAATTATGGAGCACGATAAATGTGTGAAAGAAATCGGGATTGAAATAAGCGCAGAGGATGTACCAGGGCAGCGCGACGATACAGAAAAACAGAATGGCAAGAGGATGAAGCATCCGGAAGGCGGCTTTCCAGTTGCGAGTGGCCAGGGCCCACAGAAGCACGCTGCCGCCGGCGAGGATCACAGCGGCGGGCCCTTTCGCAAGAGTAGCCAAACCCAGCGAGACGCCAAGGAAAACGAGGGCCAATTTATCGTTGGAGACGATGGGCGGATTTTCGGTGGCGAAGTAGCCGCGCTTTTCGACGACGATTGCGGCGCAAAGAAGGGCGATGGCCAAGCTAGCCGTGAAAAGCATATCGGGAGAAGCGGCGCGGGCGAAAGCGATGACGCCGACTGATGTTGGGAAAATCAGCAGAACAGCCCATGCCGTTGCGGCTCCGTAACGCCGTAGCGCGAGCCAGGCCATCGCGAGAGCGGACACCAGCGCCGCGAAAGAAGAGGGCAAGCGCGCGGCCCATTCTGGCGAATGCAGGAAACGGAAGAAAAATCCGGCGGACCAGTAATAGAGAATTGGTTTCTCGAACCAGGGCAGGCCGTAGAGGAAAGGAGTGATCCAGTTGCCGGAGTGGGCCATGTTGCGGGCAATCCATGCGTAACGCGGCTCGTCAGGGCCGACGAGGCCGATGGCGGAAAGGCCGCTGAAAAGGCAGATTGCCAACACGGCGATGGCCAAAAGAGCAGCGAGAATATTTTTTCGCGACGGTGTGGGTTTATCGCCCATGGCGGGTGAGTGTAGCAGAGCCGGGCGCAGTTCACACGGCGCACACGCGCGCTGGTTCGCGGAAAATTACTGTGACAGAATGGCGCACGATGCGCGAATGGTGCGAGTACGCCGCTGCATGGACGATTGTGAAGTTTCTGGGAATTTTGCCGCGCCCCGTGGCGCGAGGAACTGCGGCAGCGATTGCGCACATATTGCTGCTGTGCCGGCCGCCCCTTCGGCACGCGGCGATGGTGAATTTGCGGTTGGCGTTTCCGAAGTGGACGGACGCGCAGCGCCGTCAAACACTGCGCCAAATGACGCGATATCTGGGATGGATGGCGGCGGAGTTTGCGCATTTTCCTGAGCTGTCGCGAGAAAATATCGAACGCCTGGTGGTGCTGGATGGCTTCGAGAATTTCGATGCGGCCCATCGGCGCGGAAAAGGCGTGATTTTTCTGACGGGCCACATGAGCGCTTGGGAGCTGGCGCCGTTTGCGCAGGCGTTATACGGGTATCCGCTGTCGTTTTTGGCGCGCGCGGTGGATAACCCGCGAGTCGACGCGCTGGTGAACCACTATCGCTGCCTTTCCGGGAACCGGTCGATCGAGAAAAATAATGCCGCCCGAGCCATGCTGCGAGTGCTGCACGATGGCGGCACAATGGGGATCCTGGCGGATCAAAACACATCGCTCGACGAGGGGATGTTTGTTGATTTCTTTGGCATTCCCGCCGCAACCACGACAGGGCTGGCACGCATCGCGCGGCGGACCGACGCCGCCGTGGTGCCGGGATTTCTTTTTTGGGATGGCGCGATGCGGAAATACCGGTTGCGATTCGAGGCCGCTGTGCAACTTCAGCACACAGATGACGAGGCCGCGGACATTCGCGTGAATACGGCGCGGTTCAACAAAGTGATTGAGGATTACGTACGCGCTCACCCGGATCAGTGGCTATGGGTGCACAAGCGGTGGAAGAACCGGCCAGCGGGCGAGGCATCGCTTTATGCGTCGTAGCGTGTGGAAAGATGTCTGAGTGGCAGCGAAGAAATGGGGGAGCAAGACATGAGACGAATCGCGGGAGAACTTGCGGAGTACTTGCAGGCGGAAGTGAAAGGGAATTTGTCGCGGCCTGTTTCCGGCGTAGCGAGCCCCGAGGGCGCGGGCGCCGAGGATTTGATTTACGTCGACGCCGCGAAGCATTTGGAGCGAGCCCAGGCTTCGGCGGCGGAGTGCGTGCTGTTGCACGAAGGGATGAAACTCGAAGGCAAGACTCTGCTGGTGGTTGCGAACCCGAAACTCGCCTTTGCGAAGGCAGCGGCATGGTTGCTGGAGCCAGAGCCGATTGCGCGAGGAGTGCATCCGACGACGGTGATTGATCCGTCAGCGAAATTGGCGGCGGATGTGCGTGTAGGGCCGTACGCCGTGATTGAAGCTGGCGCAGTCATTGGCGCGCATACCGAAATAGGAGCGTTTTGCTTTATCGGGAAGGGCGCTTCGATTGGAGAATCGTGCCGCCTTTATCCGCGCGTGACACTCTATCCGGAGACGCGAATTAGTAGTCGCGTCACGCTGCATTCGGGCGCCGTCATTGGCGGAGATGGTTTTGGATACGTTTATGGCGAGGAGCGGCATTGGAAATTTCCGCAGATCGGAACGGTGGAGATTGGCGACGACGTGGAAATTGGGAGTAACACGACTGTCGCGCGAGGGTCGCTGGGCGTTACGAGAATTGAGAGGGGAGTGAAGCTCGATAACTTGGTTCATGTGGCGCACAACGTCCGGATTGGGGAGCACACGGTGATTGCGGCGCAGACGGGGATTTCGGGAAGCTGCGACCTGGGTCACCATGTGCTGATTGGCGGGCAAGCGGGACTCGGAGATCACTGCCGGATTGAGGATGAGGCCGTTCTGGGCGGGCAAACGGGAGTGCTGAATGGCAAGACGATCCGGGCGAAAGAAATTGTCTGGGGGACGCCGGCGCGTCCGCTGGCGCAGTTCAAAAAACAATATGCGTTGTTCGCGCGTTTACCGGATTTGGCTGGACGCGTGCGCAAGCTTGAGGAAGTGAAGAGGTGATGCCAGGCGTTTCGACACGCGCGATGGGCGCTGTGATGCTAAGACGCAGCTTGCGAGCGAAGATGTTTCGCAAATGGCCGCGGATTATTGTAATCGGCGGGCAATGCCGAAACGTGGGCAAGACGGCTTTGGCTGTGGACTTGATTCGAGCATTTCCAGAATGCGATTGGATGGCTATAAAAATCACCCAGCATCACGCGTTAAACGATGATCCTGCGGGGTATCGTTTTCGCGCGGAAACTGACCGTTCCGGGCATTCCGATTCTTCACGTTTTCTGACGGCTGGCGCGGCACGTTCGTTCTTACTGGGAGCAAGTGGCGCTCATTTCAAAGAGGCGATGTCAGAATTGCGGGCGCTAATGAACGGGGCCGAAAACGTGATTATCGAAAGCAATGTTGTGCTGGATTACGTGCCCGCGCATCTAGCGATCTTGGTTTTGGACCCCAGACGTCCGGATTTTAAAGCTTCGGCGCGGAGGGTGATGGGAATCGCGGATGGCTTCGTCCTTCGCGCCCCTTTGTTTGCGCCTAATTGGCAGGGCGTGGACACACGGATAATTCGCGCGAGGGCATGTTTTCTGCAACCCATCGGGTGCTCTGTTCCGGTGCGGTTGCGCGGACACGTTCAGCGCGCACTCGGGAGGTGAATCGCGGGTGTCGAGGGCGCGTTTTTGTGTTGACCCTTGAGTCGAAGACCGCGATAATTTGGTGGTGTGTGTAAGTAGTTGCATTTCTAGTTGATTCTTAGGAAACCTGTTAGGCAAACGGGTGTGCGCGTGGCGTTTTTTTGCATCTTAGCTGGGAGGCTGCGCACGTAAAAACGAGAACGATAGTAGTTCGTGAGAGTTTTTTGTCGATGAGCCGTAAAGGTGCTTGCCATTCGTGACCTAAAAAGGATTTCCGGTCAAAAGGCCATGCAAATTCCAGACGTACAAACACAGTTCGGGGCGGCGGTGCAGAGAGTTCGCATGCCGAAGCAGGTGGCCGATTCAGGGGGTGCCGGCGACGCCGTGGAACGGGGAATGAAGCATTTGCTGTCGCTGCAGGCCGCGGACGGATATTGGTGGGGCGAACTGGAAGCTGATACGACGCTCGAGTCGGACCACATTTTGCTGCATTGCGTTCTGGAAGATCGCGAAAACGAAAAAGTGCGGAAGCTCGCGAATTACATCCGGCGGAAGCAAACCGCGGACGGCGGATGGAACATTTATCCGGGGGGACCCTCCGAATTAAATACATCCGTAAAGGCGTATTTTGCGCTAAAGCTGGCAGGCGACTCAGCGAGCGCGCCACATATGGAAACGGCGCGCAAAAAAATCCGGGAGTTGGGCGGGCTGGAAGCGACGAATTCGTACGTGCGATTCTATCTGGCGATGGTGGGAGCAGTCGCCTGGGACATGGTGCCAGCGATTCCTCCTGAATTGATGCTGCTGCCAAACTGGTTTTTCGTGAACCTCTACGATATGTCGTCTTGGACGCGCGCGATTGTTGTGCCGCTTACGATCATTTATGCGCGGAAACCGGGTTGGCGCATTCCGGAAGACGCTCGCGTGGATGAGTTGTTTGCGGATGAAAAAAACAAAACGAAGGCGTTCGCGTGGGAGCGGAAGGTTTTTTCATGGCGGAACTTGTTTCTCGCGATTGACCGGGTTCTGAAAGTACACGAGGAATTGCCGTGGAAGCCATTTCGGCAGTGGGCGCTGGCGCAGGCGGAACGCTGGCTGTTCGAACACATAGAGCGCTGCGAGGGGCTGGCGACGATTTATCCGGCGATGGCCAATTCGGTATACGCGATGCTGGCGATGGGATACCCGGCGGGGGATCCTTTGATCGCGCGGGAACTGGGATGGATTTCGGGATACGAGATTGAGGAAGAAGAAACATTGCGGATGCAGCCGTGTATTTCACCGGTGTGGGACACCGCGATCGCGATGGTATCGCTCGAAGAAGCGGGACTTCAGCCTTCGCATCCCGCACTACGAAGCGCGGCGCAATGGCTGCTGGATCATCAAATTCTTGGACCCGGCGATTGGCAAGTGAAGAACAAGGATGCGGCCCCGGGAGGATGGGCGTTTGAGTTTCGCAACGATTTCTATCCGGACGTGGATGACACGGCGTTTGTACTGATGGCGCTTCAGGATGTGGCGCATGCGGAGCCCGAGTGTTACGCGCAAGCTGCGCGACGGGGACTTGCGTGGCTGCTCAGCATGCAGAATCGCGACGGCGGCTGGGGTGCGTTCGATCGGGACAACGACCACGTGTTGCTGACGCAGATTCCTTTCGCCGATCATAACGCAATGATCGATCCGTCTTCGGCGGACGTGACAGCGCGGTCGATTGAATGCCTCGGAAAATTTGGCTGGACGGCGACGGACCCGGCGATACGACGCGCGGTGCTGTATTTGGAGCGCGAGCAGACCGAAGAAGGCGCGTGGTACGGGCGGTGGGGATCGAATTACGTGTACGGGACGAGTGGCGTGCTCAGGGCCGCCGAAACGCTGGGCCTGGCGGAAAGCAAAGAGAGCCGGCGAGGCGCCGAGTGGCTGCGCAGCGTACAAAACGAAGATGGCGGTTTCGGCGAAACGTGCGCTTCCTACGATGACCCGAGTCTCAAGGGAAAGGGAGAAAGCACGCCTTCGCAAACGGCGTGGGGACTTATTGGATTGCTGGCAACAGAGAGCCCGGACGATCCCGCCGTGCAACGCGCGGTGACGTGGCTCGTGGAACATCAGAACGACGATGGTTCATGGGATGAGGATGCGTTTACGGGAACGGGATTTCCACGCGTATTCTATTTGAAATATCACTTGTACCGGAATTCGTTTCCGCTTTATGCGCTGGCGCGCTATCGCAATTTGACGAAGACGCATCCAACCAAGAGGCCCGTGTTGCAGTTCAATCCGAGCGAATTTAAACACCGAAATGGACAACGGGGGTAAATGATGAGGTTTCCGCTGAGCTTGACCGCCAATCTGACGAAATATCTGGCCGGGAAGGCGATTCGCCGCGAAGAAAAATTTCCGCTGGTGATGATGCTGGAACCGTTGCATGCGTGCAACTTGACTTGCACGGGTTGCGGACGCATCCGCGAATACAAATCCACGATCAACGAAATGTTGACTGTCGAACAATGCCTGGCGGCGCTGGATGACTGCGGCGCACCGATTGTTTCGATCTGCGGCGGCGAGCCCATGATTTATCCGGAGATTGGGCGGTTGGTGAAGGAAATCCTGGCGCGAAAGCGGAATATTTATTTGTGCACAAACGGAATGTTCATTCGCAAGCGCTTGAACGAATTCAAGCCGACGTCGCGATTCTTTTTCAACGTTCACCTGGACGGGCTGGAGAAGACGCACGATCTATGCGTCGAGCGCGATGGCGTGTTCCGCGAGGCGATTGCGGGAATCAAGGCGGCCAAGGCTGCCGGATTCCTGGTGTGCTCGAACACCACGGTTTATAAAGAGACGGACATCGAGGAAATTGCCGAGTTGTTCGCGTACCTTCGAACGCTGGGCGTTGATGGGAACATGCTTTCGCCGGCGTACTCGTATGCTTCGGTGCAGACAAAAGACATTTTCATGTCGCGGCAGGACGTGAACGAGAAATTCCAGCGGGCGAGCAGCCTGCTCGAACAATTCAACGTGATCACTTCACCGATTTACATGGAATTTCTGCGAGGTGAGCGTGATCTGATGTGTACGGCCTGGGGCAATCCGACGTACAACCCGCGCGGGTGGAAAGGCCCGTGCTACTTGATGACGGACCAGCATCACGAGACGTTCAGCGACTTGATCAACAATACTCCGTGGGAAAAGTACGGCTACGGACGCGATCCGCGCTGCGAGAACTGCATGGTGCAGTCCGGCTACGAAGCTTCCGCCGTGTTGGGCGGCAATCACAAGTTCGGGGACACGTGGAAGATGTTGCAGTGGCAGGTTTCCGGGCGCATGGGCGGACGCAAAGGCGGGAATGCGAAGTCGAACGGCGGATCGAAACTGAATGGAAGCGGAAACGGCCACAAAGCGAATTTGCCTTCCACGACGGTGCCCATGGGGAATACGCAGGGCAGAGAGAAGGAAGAAGCTTTCCGAATACTATGACGACGCTAGTCTCCGGTGCGACCGGTTTCGTGGGCTCGCATGTTGCCCGGCGATTGGCCGCTTCCGGTGAATCGGTGAGGGCGCTGGCGCGGCCGGGAAGTCGGCGGCAGGCACTTGAAGGAGTCGCCGTCGAATGGGTCGAAGGCGACTTGCGCGATGAGGCTTCGCTTGATCGCGCGCTGGCCGGAGTCGATCGCGTTTATCACGTGGCCGCGGATTATCGTCTGTGGTCGCGCCATCCGCACGAAATCTACGACAACAATGTAACCGGAACGAAGAATCTGCTCGCGGCGGCGCTGCGCGCACGAGTGCAGCGGTTCGTGTACACGAGCACGGTGGCTACGATTGCCGTCCCTCGCGGAAACGCTCTGCCGGACGAAACGAACCGGGCCTCCGTGGATGAAATGATTGGAAATTACAAGCGCTCAAAACTGCTGGCGGAGCAAGAGGCGCTGCGCGCGGCGCACGAGGGCTTGCCGGTGGTGATCGTGAATCCGACTACGCCGATCGGACCAGGCGATTGGAAGCCGACGCCGACGGGACGCATCATTCTGGATTTTCTGTTGGGACGCATGCCGGCCTATGTGGAAACGGGCTTAAATTTTGCGCCCGTGGAGGATGTGGCGGAAGGGCACTTGCTGGCGGCGCAGCGCGGAAAAATCGGCGAGCGTTATTTGCTTGGCGGGCGCAATATGACCCTGAAGGAACTGCTGGATGCGCTGGCGAAGATCACGGGCCTCGCCGCGCCGACGTGGCGAATCCCTCATTCGGTGGCTCTGATTGCCGCGTGCGTTGACGCCGCATATTCGCGCGTGACGGGGCGCGAGCCGCGGATTCCCATTGAAGGAGTGCGCATAGCGCGGCACAAGATGTTTGTGAACGACGCGAAAGCGCGGCAGGAATTGGGGTACCAGCCGGGCACGGTGGAAGCGGCGCTGGAACGCGCGGTGCGCTGGTACGTTGAAAATGGTTACGCAACGCTTCCTAAGTGGGCCGGTGTTGCGCAAGTCTCCCCGGCATAAAGATTCATATGAAAATTCTAGTGAGCTTCGCGTTGGAAAATGAATTCGCTCCGTGGCGAAGGTTGCGTTCGTTCACGCGGGCGACGGAGTCGGATTTTGCGGCGTATGACACGAGAGTGGAAGCGGCAGACGTGCGGGTGGTTTTAACGGGCGTTGGGCCCGAGCGGGCAAGATTCGTAATTACCCGTGCGTTGCAATGGGGGCCGAGCGTGTGCATCTCTTCGGGCGTCGCGGGGAGCCTGCGCGCGACGTATGGTGTCGGAGAAGTATTCGTGGCCCGCGAGGTGATGGAACTGGAAAGCGAACGGACAATTGTGGCGGACCGTGAACTTGTGGATGCAGCGGAGAGGCGCGGCGTTAGGCTGGCAGAGAGGTTGCTATCGTCCGCCAAGATGGTTGTCACGGCAGAAGGCAAGGGCCGCTTGGGGCGCATGGCGGAAGCAGTCGAGATGGAAAGCTTCGCGGTGCTGACGGAAGCGGCGGCGCGCAAGATTCCGAGCGTTGCGATTCGGGCGATCAGTGACGCGGCAGATCAGGATTTGCCGATGGATTTCAGCGCTGTTCTGGACAATCAGGGGAAGGTGCAAGGATCGAAGGTGGCGCGTTCGCTGGCGCGTGCGCCGCAGAAGCTGCCATCTCTGTTGCGTCTCGGGCGGAATACGCGGCTCGCCGCTACGAAGCTCGCGGAACTTCTGGATGGATACATACTTGATCTGGCGGCGCGAGCGGATCGTTCGACTGAAATGGCCGGGGCGACCAGAGCATGAGTTCGACAACCGCACACATCGAGGTGGCGCCACGCGAAAATCGGGGCGGCAAAATGCTGGCGGGAGTTTATCGCGGCAAGGGAAGCGTCGTGTGCGAAGAGGTGCCGGTTCCGGAAATTGGCGACGGCGAGGTGCTATTTCGTGTGGCGGCATGCGGGATTTGCGGGACGGACATCAAGAAAATCGCCAACGGATTTGTTCCTGCGCCGCAGATTTTTGGGCACGAACTGGCGGGGACGGTTGTTGAAATTGGACGCGGCGTGCGGAAGTTCAAGGCGGGCGATCGCGTCGTAAGTTTTCATCACGTTCCGTGCGGCACATGCTTCTACTGCGAGCGCAAACTCTTCTCACAGTGTCCCGAGTACAAGAAAGTGGGACTGACGGCGGGTTTCACTCCGAACGGAGGCGGATTCGCGCAATATGTTCGCGCGATGCCGTGGATTGTCGAGCGCGGCATGCTGGCGATTCCGCCCGGCATAACGTTTGAGGAAGCGACGTTCATCGAGCCGGTGAACACTGCCGCCAAGGCTGTGTGGAAGGGGCGCGTTGCGAAAGGTGAATTCGCGGTAGTGCTTGGGCAGGGGCCGATCGGAATGTTGCTGACGGGTTTGGTGAAATTGAAGGGAGCAGAGGTTGTGACGACGGACCCGCTTGCGGCGCGGCGCGCTGCCAGTCTGCGGCTGGGCGCAACCGCTTCGTTTGACCCTGCATCGGAGGATGTAGAAGCTCAAGTCCGGGAACGCACACATGGGCGCGGCGCGGACGTCGTTCTGCTGGCCGCACCGCAGCCGAAATTAGTCACTGAAGCCTTGGAAATAGCGCGGCCTGGGGGTAGAGTGGTCCTTTTTGCACACAATGATCCTGTGCTGAAAATCGAATTTCCGGCGGCAGCCGTGGGTATTGAAGAAAAGGAAATCCTGGGCAGTTATAGCGCATCAATTACAGAGCAGGGGGAGTATGCTCGAATTGTGTTCGAGCGGCAGTTGCCCTTGGCGCAGCTGGTTTCTGATCGATTTTCGACTGAGCGGATCGGCGAGGCGCTGCAGCTTGCCGCGCACCCGACAGACAGCACCTTGAAAGTGGTGATTACGCATTCATGACAACGGATTTCATGGGAGTGATGACCGCGGCGGTTTTGTACGGCCGCGAGGACTTGAAGATCGAGCGCGTCGGGATACCTGAACTCGGCGAGGACGAAGTGCTGATCCGCGTGCAAGTGGCGTTGACCTGCGGAACGGACTTGAAAGTGTGGAAGCAAGGATCGCATCCGCGAATGATTCACCCGCCGGCGATTTTTGGCCACGAACTCGCGGGGGTGGTGGAAGACACAGGGCGGTCGGTCGACGGCACGATTCGGGCGGGAATGCGCGTGGTTCCGTCAAACTCGGCACCGTGCGGCGCTTGCCTGTACTGCCGGAAGGGGCAGCCGAATCTGTGCGAAGATTTGCTGTTCAACAATGGCGCGTACGCGGAATATGTGCGCATACCGGGGCGGATTGTCCGACAGAATTTGCTGGAGATTCCCGATCATGTGAGTTTTCGCGATGCGGCGATGGTTGAGCCGCTCGCCTGTGTGCTACGCGGGATTCATGAGACGGATATTCGCCCGGGCGACACGGCTGTGATTGTAGGTTGCGGTCCGATTGGGCTGAAATTTATTCGCGCACTTTCCGCGCGAGATGTGCGCGTGATCGCGTTGGGGAAGCGCAAAGGTCAAGTACAAGCGGCCGAGCGTTTGGGCGCCTATGCGGCTTTCGATGTGTCGACGATGGACAGCCCAGTGCAGATCGTCCGGCAACTGACTGAGGGTGGCCGCGGCGCGGACGCGGTGATCGAAGCTGTCGGCTCCGCGACGACATGGCAGTGGGCGATGCAAATGGTGAGGAAGGGCGGGAAGGTAAATTTGTTCGGCGGCTGCCCGCACGGCACGCAAGTGCAATTCGATCCGGCGCTGCTCCACTATTCTGAGATCACCATCAAGGCGACATTCCATCACACGCCGCAATTCATTCGTGAGGCGCTCGAGACGATCTCGCGGGGCGAAGTGCGCGCCAGCGACTTTGTCACGGGAGAAATTCCGCTGGCAGAGCTGCCGCGCGCTTTCGAAGACATGAAGCACCGCAACGGTGAACTGAAAACGGCGGTCAATCCCTGGGCTTAACCGCCCGGCCCTCATGCTGGGACAACAGGAATTAGAAATCGCACGCTCGCTGCCGGCGGAAGGCTGTACGCCCGCTGAAGCGCAGCGGTACACGCGCTGGCTGGCGACTCACCACTACGAAAATTTCCGCGTCGTTTCCTGGCTGCTTCCGTCGCGCCTGCACCAGCATTTCTACAACGTGTATGCGTATTGCCGCTGGGCCGACGATTTGGGAGATGAAGTTGCGGATCCGAAGCGCGCGGTGGAGTTGCTGGATGGCTGGGACAAAGAATTGCAACGGGCGTATCGCGGCGCGGCGACGCATCCCGTGTTGATCGCGGTCGCAGAGACGGCGCGCGAATGCGATATTCCGATCGAGCCATTCCGTGATTTGCTGGTTGCGTTTCGACAAGATCAGACGGTACACCGCTATGCGAAGTGGGAGGATGTAATCAACTATTGCCGTTACTCGGCGAATCCGGTGGGCCGGCTGGTGCTTTATTTGATGGGCTATCGCGATGCGGAACGGCAAACGCTTTCGGATGCGACTTGTACCGCGCTGCAGCTTGCGAATTTCTGGCAGGATGTGGGACGCGACCTCGAAAAGGGCCGAATCTATATACCGCTGGAACTGGCCGCGATCCACGGCGCGACGGAAAACGACATCGTGTCGAAGCGATTCGACTCTGATTATGTGGAATTGATGAAGGATTTGATTGTACGCACGCGGGCGCTATTTGCGGTGGGAGCGCCGCTGGCGGGCCGGGTGTCGCCGGAATTTCGCGTCGACTTGGAATTATTCAATCGCGGCGGCTGCGCCGTACTCGATGCGATTGAGTCGATGGGCTACGACACGCTGCACAGACGCCCCGCGCTGGACCGCGCCGTGCAAGCGCGTTTACTGGGGCGCGCGCTGATTTCACGAATTCTTTCGTCTTTTCGTTCAACCGATGGTGGTGGCCAGAAGCCCGAAAGCACCTCGCTGGCCGGCCGACATGCCTGACGCCACCGCGGTCGCCGCTTCCTACGAGCATTGCCGTAAAATCGCACGCGCTGCCGCGCGCAATTTCTATTACGGTTTTATGCTGCTGCCTGCCGCCAAGCGCGACGCGCTTTGCGCGCTCTATGCATTCATGCGCGGCGTGGACGATATTTCCGACGAGCCTGGGGCCGTGGAGGACAAGACACGGCGGCTGAATGAACGGCGAGCTGAGATGGACCGCGTGTTAGCTGGTGATGATATCGCTGGGCCGGTCTGGCCTGCGTTTGGGCACACTGTGACGACTTATGGGATCCCGCCGCGCTACCTGCACGATTTGATTTCTGGGGCGGAAATGGATTTGACCGTTGCGTCCTACGAGACATTCGACGAGTTGCGGGTATATTGCTATCGTGTGGCCGGGACAGTTGGACTTTGCTGCCTGCACGCTTTCGGTTTTTCCGAGCCGCGCGCGCCAGAGCTGGCGGAAAAGCTCGGTATCGCGTTCCAACTCACGAATATCTTGCGGGACATCGCGCGAGATTTCGCGATGGGGCGCGTCTACTTGCCTAATCAGGATTTCCGGCAGTTCCATTGTGATTCGAGTGAACTGGCCCAAGGAAAAACGAGCCCGGAAATAACATCACTGATGCGTTTCGAGGCGGAGCGCGCGTGGCAGTTTTATCGGGAAGGCTGGCAACTGTTGGATCTGGTGAGCGAAGATAGCCGAGCGGCACTTTGGGCGATGGCGCGGATTTACTCCGGCATCCTCGAAAAAATCGACGCGCGGAGCTTTGCTGCGAAGCCCGGGCGGCCGGCGCGATTATCAACGGGCGAAAAATTATGGATTCTGGCGCGCGCGCGAATGGGATGGCTTGGGGAAACGGATGCCCTGCGAAACCGTGATCGTGATTGGCGGCGGACTGGCGGGCCTGTCGGCGGCCACAGCACTCGCTGACGCGGGAGTTCGCGTGATTTTGCTCGAAAAGCGCCCGTATCTTGGCGGGCGAGCGACTTCATACGCGCTTCCGGACGGCAGCCACATCGACAATTGCCAGCACGTCACGCTGGGATGCTGCACGAACCTGGCTGATTTTTATCGCCGCGTGGGCGCGGAATCGAAAATCCGGCATTACGACCGTCTGTTTTTTGCGGACAAGGCCGGGCGGGTGAGTTCGATTTATTCATCACCGCTTCCGCCCCCATTTCACATGGGAATTTCTTTTTTGCGATTCAGCGCTCTGGCGTATCGGGATAAGCGGGCGATTGCGGAAGGTATGTTGCGGATTGCGCGTGCAGGCGGCAAGCCGTCGGATAGCGACGGCGCAACCATGCTCGATTGGCTGCGCCACGATGGGCAAACAGAAGTGGCCATCGCGCGATTCTGGCGCGTCGTGTTGGTGAGCGCGCTGAATGAGGAATTGGAGCGTACGGATGCGCGCTACGGTATCGATGTCTTCTGGAAGGCCTTTCTTGCAAACCGTCGCGGATATGTGGTGGGTATTCCGTCTGTGCCGTTGGGAGAATTATATTCGGGCTGCCGCCAGGCAGTTGAGGGCCGCGGCGGGGAAGTGCGAACGCGCGCGACCGTCCGCAGCATTCAATTTGCCAACGGAGCATTTCGTTCGCTCCTTCTGGACGACGGCACGGAAATGCGCGCGGACGCCTGCATTGCCGCTGTACCGCACGACTTACTGTTAGAGATTTTGCCCGAAGAGATGCGAGAGCGGCCGCCCTTTGCGAACTTGCGCAAGCTGCGAACGTCGCCAATTACAGGGGTGCACCTCTGGTATGACCGAAAGGTACTCGACAAACCATTTTTGACGTTGCTCGATCACACCGTGCAGTGGATATTCAACAAGTCGCTGACCGGCGGCAATGCGGAAAGCTCTGGAAATGAATTGGGGCAATATTTACAGCTGGTAATCAGCGCGTCGTATGAGCTGGTTGCAAGGACGCGGCAGGAAATCATTGACCTGTGCGTGAAGGAAGTGCAGGAGGTCTTGCCGTTGGCGCGCGACGCGCAATTGCGCAAGGCGACTGTGGTGAAAGAAGTGCACGCCACGTTTTCGCCCGAAGTAGGTTCGGATGCGTGGCGTCCGGCGCAGGAGACTGGCATTCCGGGGTTTTTTTTAGCGGGGGACTGGACGCAGACGGGATGGCCGGCAACGATGGAGGGAGCCGTGCGCAGCGGGTACCTTGCCGCCGAGGCCTTGCTCAACTTTGCCGGAACGCCGAAGAAGTTTACTGTTGCGGACCTGCCAGCAGAAGGGTTTTGCGAACGGTGGGCAAAGGAGTAGAATCACGGTAGCGTTTCCTGGGTAGCCGCCGAAGTGATCCCTGAAATTGTTTCACGAAGGATACGCGTCTACCGCGAAATGTCCGAAAGCATTCGTGCTGCTCGCCCGAAGCGTATTGACCTTAAAAAGATTTTGCTGCGTGCAATCCACGAACGGTTCGAGCTAACGCAACCCTGAATTTCCATCGCAATTCTGGAAATGTGCCGTCGGCAGAGACCTTTCGGAGTATTATGGGGCATCCCCGGAGGAAATTTATGGAGCGGAAGTATAAGCATAAGGGGTATAGCGACCGGGATCGCGACGAAAAGAAACGCGATCGTCCATCCGCTGAGCCGCGTCCCCGGCAGGAGCAAATGGGCCCACGCACTCCGCGGATGGTGGGAACGGTGATGCGCGCGCGGTGTTCGAACTGCGGGACGATTTTAGCGCCAGGATTTGATCAGAATGGCCAATGCCCGAAGTGCCACCTCGACATGCACTCCTGCAAGCAATGCGTTCACTTCGACACGGCAGCGCAATTCGAATGCACGCAGCCCATTCCGGAACGCATTCCTCGCAAAGATTTGAAGAACGACTGCACATTCTTTGAATTTCGAATGACGGTGGAGAAAGATACTTCTCCGGTGAACTATTCGACGAGTTCGACTCCAGCGCCCGTGGCCAATTCGCGGCCGGACGATGCCCGCAAGGCCTTTGAAGACCTCTTCAAGAAGTAAGAATCCGAAATTACCATTGCGAGTCTATATTGTTGAACGAAGCCGGCTGCCGGCTTGGTTATGCGGGGCTCGCCAGATCGCGCGCAAGTCGTGACCATAGTGGGGAATTCATGACGATGAATGCGGGAATTAATCAGGAAAGCATTTCAGCAATCGAGCGAGTGATCCGGCCATACATACGCCGGACGCCAATCATCGAGGTCGAAGGGTCCGACTTTGGTTTGAAGTGCGCAAGCGTAATTTTCAAGCTGGAACTGTTTCAGCACGCCGGATCGTTCAAGGCACGCGGGGCGTTTGCGAATTTACTGACTCGCGATGTACCTGCCGCGGGAATTGTGGCGGCGTCAGGTGGAAACCACGGGGCAGCGGTCGCGTATGCGGCGAGGAAACTCGGAAAGCCGGCGAAAATCTTTGTGCCGAGCGTGGCGTCAGCGGAAAAGATCGAGCGGATTTGGAGTTACGGCGCAGAGTTGGTAATCGGAGGCGAGCGCTACGCGGATGCACTCGCGGCGAGCGAGACATGGGCGAAGCAATCGGGGGCGCTGGCGGTGCACGCCTACGATCAGATCGAGACGCTTTTGGGCCAGGGCACGGCGGGGCTGGAATTTGAAGGGCAGGATCCCGAGCTTGATTCGTTGCTGGTTGCCGTTGGCGGGGGCGGGCTGATTGGAGGAGTCGCGTCGTGGTACTCGAGTCGAATTCGAATCGTGGGAGTGGAACCTGAGGCGGCGCCTACTTTGACGAATGCGCTGCGAGCGGGCAAGCCGGTCGACAGTCCCGCCGGGGGAATCGCAGCCGACTCGCTGGCACCCAAGCGCGTCGGAGAGCTGATGTTTCCGATCGCGCAAAGCGCGGTTGAGCGCGTAGTGTTGGTTCCGGACGAAGCAATCCTGCAAGCGCAGGACATGCTCTGGAAAACGTTGCGCATCGTAGCAGAGCCGGGTGGCGCGGCGGCTTTCGCAGCGCTCTTGTCGCATCGCTATGAGCCGGCAACCGAAGAACGTGTGGGCGTGCTAGTGTGCGGAGGGAATACATCGGCGGTTGATTTCGGCGGCGCGATTGCCAAAAAGCAATTGAGCGGCCAGGTGCGAACTTAGCGGGGCTCGATCGGGAAAAGTGTTGGCTCAAGGGCAGGTTCGCTGGCAATTTTCTCGAGCTCGGCGTAGTGATGGCGCAACGGTTCCGGGACCTTGACCTTGTCGTTGTTCAGCAGGTGAATCAGATCCAGCGCGTTGACGACGCCCTTGCCCTGATAGTGGTTGTTGGTGATGACGAAAGTAGAATCCGCATGTGTGGCAATCTTCTTGATGCGTTCCGCCCAGGGTTTCAGCTCTTCCTCGGTATAAAGATAATTGTAGCGTTCATACTTGGGAATCGCCGGATCGTCGGTGAACCAGTTGTCGTAGCGGCGTCCGTGCAATCGTACGTAACCCACGCTGGAAGTGACGCGCTCACCAGGCACGATGGAACGGCCGATTACGGGCTGGTCAATGTTGCAGAATCCGACGTCGAGTTCTCGAAGCAAGGTATCCAGTTTTCGTTCATTCCACGACGAATGCCGCACTTCTACTACGAGTGGATAGTCGTGAAATCGCTTCGCCAAGCGCTTCAGGTAAGCAAGCGTCTCTGGCGTGCTGTGAAACGAAAAAGGGAACTGAACGAGTACCCCGCCGAGACGTCCCGCGTCGCGAAGAACGTCAAAGCCCAGGCGAACGCTCTTCTCGTCTTCGAGTGTTGCATTTTCCTCGTGCGTGAATTTTTGCCAGAGTTTTGCAGTAAAGAGGAACCGGGGGTTGGATTTTATTTGCGCGATCCAGCTTTGCACCAATTGCGGCCGAAGCGGTTGATAGAAAGATGTGTTGATTTCGATCGTGTCGAAATACTGGGCGAGGTACGCTGTCTCATGAAAACCGCGCGGCCTCGGGCTCGGATAGACGATGCCTTGCCAGTCCGCGTAGGACCAGCCGGCCGGACCTATTCTGATTTGCTTGCCATGTTTCGATTTCGCGCTCTCTGTTTTCAAGGCCAGGTTTCCTTGCACAATCCAGCCTAAGCGGGGCTGTGGACAGTGTCAATCGAACGGATTGCGTCGCGCCGGGCGCGCTGCTATTCTGTAATCGCTGGCTACGTCATGGGCAAACCTTGCGGTCCTTCCGTGTTCTCCAGTCGAGGAGATATCGTTGAAAACCTCATTTAGTTATAAGCAGCCGGAATTGCGCGAACGAACAGAGAAGGAAGTGCAGTCGAACCTGAAGAAGCTGGAGCGTTTTGTGAAACGATTTGCTCCGGATCTTGTGCAACTGCACGGAGCGTTCGCGCACATACCGCACAAGAAAAGTTTTTCGCTGTCTTTGAACTTGTCTCTTCCGACAGGCACGTTGCACGCGACGGGGGAGGCCGACGACGTTCAGGGCAGCATTCGCGCGGCCTTTGCAGAGGTGATTTCGCAACTCAAGAAACACATGGCCAAATTGCGCAGGGACCACGAATGGAAGCGCAAGCGCGGGCACCGCGCGCCTTCGCTGGACGAGAGCCCAGCATCCTGATTCGAGTTCCGCAGATTGATTTTTGAGACGGAGACGCTGGAGAAAAGCGAGGTCCGGTGTTTTTGGCTCGTTGCGATAAGTATGTGTGGATATGCAGAGCGTTCTGCAAGGCATTTGTGCGCGTCTGCGGTTGCGACTTCGTGCCACCCACGTCAGTATCGTTAACCATTTTATAGGCATAGCTCAGTGTGGTAGAGCAGCGGCCTTAGGCCATTCTCCGCTTTCGCCTTGCTGCGCCTCAACATGTCAAGTCAAGCCATTCCTGTCACATGCGAAAATCGCGAGCAGCCACGATGTGCCCGGCTGCCCCAAAATAGCAATAACTGACACCAAAACTGACATCAGGGCGACAAATTCAAGCTGAAAAGAGGCCTAGATTCTTCCTCTTCAATGGTTTTCCTGAGCAGCGATACCGATTTTGCCGCCTTGGATTGTGCCGCGCCTGCGGGCATACGTCACAGGCAACGGTGTCTGTCGTCACTGTGACGCTAATGGGATTCGAGCTAAATGGTAATCGGCCTGGAATTTCAGACGTCATCGTCCTGCGACGTTGAAAGAGCTGGCGACGGGGGGAGTTAGTTGCAGGCAAAGGGAAGAAGGGCATGTTTGGGGGAAAACGGACGAAGGGTAGGAAACCCGAGATACCACGTGCGATTGAGTTCGCGCTGGCCGTGGCGGGTGTGGTGCTCCTCGGCATTTATGCCGGTGTTTCTCTCGACAGCTTCGCGCACTCGCGCGTGGCAATCGAAGAATTTAGCGCTCAGGTATCGGGACCGCCCTCGTCTGGAGAAGCCAGACCCAGTGCCAGTTTCGTCGACATATCACACGAAGTGCAGGCGGACTTCAGTTTGTGGTCCGCCAAGCGGATAGCCGCATTTGAGAAGAGTTGGAATACGAAGCCCGATGTTCCCATTGCTGTTCTGCGAATTCCGAGGATTCATCTGGAGGTCCCCGTTTTCGGCAACGCTGGAGTACAAAGCCTGAATCGCGGCGCAGGCTGGATTCCAGGCACAGCGGCTCCCGGAAAAAACGGGAATGTCGGAATCGCAGGCCATCGAGATGGGTTCTTCCGCAAGCTGAAATACGTAGCCCGGGGAGACGAAATCGTGCTGCTGACGCGGGAAGGAACGGAAACGTTTCGCGTCGACAGAATAGAGATTGTTAGACCGGAACAAACATCCGTCTTGAAGCCCAGGGCAGGATGGTCGCTCACCCTAGTGACGTGCTATCCCTTCTATTACGTTGGCAGCGCACCCGAGCGCTTTGTTGTGGAAGGCCATCTCGAAAGCGAAGTCCAAATCACAAAATCTTTAGAAGCGGGACCGAAAACGGAAGTCGAATCGAATAAAGACACGTTCCAAGGAGGAATACGAAAATGAGTCAAATCACCAGAAAGTCTTCAATGTTTCTTGCGGCGCTTGCACTGGCAGCGGTGGGGTGCGTTTTCGCCGGCCAGGCGTTCGCGCAGCAAAAAACCGTCGAACAGAAACAAACGGGGCCTTCCCAGTTCCAGGTGGACACCCGAAACACAACGGTTGCGTACATCGAGGGAAATCACCTGGTCGTTCGCTTGGCGGACGGAACCCTCGAAGCCATCCGGATTCCAGCTGGGGAGCGCTTCAATATCGATGGAGACCGACTAACCCTGCACCAACTGAAGCCCGGGATGATTCTTACGGAACAAACCTTCACAACGACACGGCCGATCGTCGTTAAGACGGTGGAGATCACCGATGGGACCGTCTGGCAGGCCAGCCCGACAAGACTTGCCATTCGAACCAAAGAGAACAAAGTAGTGGATTACACGATCCCGGAGTGGGCTACGATCACCGTGAATGGCGAAGAAACGTCTCTGCATACGCTGAGGCGCGGCCAGACAATCACGGCGACGATCATCACTGAGGAGCCCATGACGGTCTCGGAGCGGGCCGTGCGTTCCCATGGCCATCGTGCGATGATGGGACAGAAGGAGTCGTCGGCCGCAATGGAGACTATGCCCGCAACGAAGCCGACGCAACCCACTGAGACTCAGCCCGCAATGCAGACTCAAGCGACGGAGACTCCAGAAAAGCTGCCGAACACAGCGAGCCAGATGCCGTTGATCGGGCTGCTGGGCCTTGTCGCGGTGGCGATGTCGCTGGGAGTCAGGGCTTTTCGCAAGGCCTTGTAGATACGATCGAACTGGGCTCGAAAGAGCGGCGGCCATCAGGACGAGCTTTCGAGCCCAGCAAGTCGTTCTTTCGATTCCATAGGGATCGATGGCGGGCATTGGAGGCAATCATGGATACGAAGATAAGATTTGCTTGGCTGCTGGTGGTAATAGCAGCTATATTTTTTGCCATTGGCCGGACCACGGCGCAGAGTCACACTACCCTCAACAAAGAAACCGTGGCCAATCTTTCCACCGCCATGCATGGGGAAGCCTTTGCCTTTGCAAAGTACATGCTCTACGCCCAACACGCACGCAAGTCCGGCAACAAGGATGTTGCGGACCTGTTTGAAAAGGCCGCGCACACAGAACGCTTCCAGCATTTCGCGGAAGAAGCTCAACTTGCCGGACTGGTAGGCAGCGACGAGGATAATTTGCGGGATGCCATCAAGGGTGAATCATACGAAGTGCAGACGATGTACTTTGAATTCGCACATCAGGCGGTAACAGCGGGCGACAGAGCAGTGGCCGATCGTTTTGAAGAAGTTCGTCAGGACGAAATGGTTCATCGCGATGCCTTCAAGGCTGCGCTCGCGAAGTTACAGGCCAAGCCGGCTGTAAGTCAGTAAGCGTACGCGGAAATTTCGCTTTCGCGGCGCCGCCATCGCGTAGCAAGGTAGAATGTGTTTTTCTGATGCAAGATAGGGCGCAGTGATGTCGAAGAAAGACCGGTCAATCCGGAAGGAACGACGTCGATGACGCAAGGGCGAGGGATTCGCTCTTATGATTACGTGAATCGCTAGAAGCGTTGTCGGTTTCTTGCGGAGCGAGTATGAGCTGGGATTTTCGCCTCCTGGCTCAGCTCTTGACGGCAAATATCACGAGTTGAAGGTTGACGTGATTGGGCGTGATGGCAAGCCTCTGCGAGTGATCAGCGCTGAAGGAAAACAGCGCAAACTTATCGTCTATGCTCGGCAGGGTTACGTGGCGGCAAAAACGGCCCCAAAAACCTAGACGAAGAGAACAGATACACGGAGGTGCCAATGAAAGACATATTTCGGAGCATGCTCGCTGTCTTTCTGACCGCGCAGCTCTCGTTCGCGGGCTTGACGCTGGAGGGCTGTGCAGCCCGTTCGGCCGCCAAGGCCGCTGATCCCGGCAACGCTTCGGCAGCCCAGCCCAAGCAGATGACTCCTCTGCGCGCTCTCTTGCAGAAGCCTTTTGTCGAGCTTTTTGATGTGGCGCCGACGCTTCAGTTTACGTCCGAAGAGATCGCTGCGCAGCGGAAGACACTTGAACAAGGAAGGTCCGCGTGCGTCCGGCGCTTCAAGGATCACGCCAGCCAATACGGAAAACAGATCGACGCCGCCCAAAAGAAGCTCAAAAAGGAATCTGCCGCCCTCTCAGAAGAAGAACGCAGTCGCATCCACTGCAACATACAAAATCTCGAACTTCTCCGCAGCGAAGCACAAGCTCTTTCCGGTCATGCCATTCCCACTGCTTATGAAAATCTAACGGCGAAGCTCGATTTGATCGAGAAATGGCCGGCTGTCTCCAAGCAAACTCAGCAACAGATTGCTGATGGTTCCTATCTGAAGCGCCGCTGGGGTGACGTGAAGGATATCGGCTTCCGCGAAATTGCTGCCAACCAACAGGACGACATCAAGAAGGGGCAGCAGGCCGTGGAAGAAATGAAGCGCTCCGGCCTCTTGCCACCCGAGGTCGAAGATAAGGCTATTCAGGGCTATGTGAACTCAGTGGCGCAGCGTATCGCGCAAAAGTCGGACCTCAAAATTCCGCTTCATGTCTCGGTGATTCAATCGCGCGAAATCAACGCGTTTGCGCTACCGGGCGGGTATCTTTTTATAGAGAGAGGCCTGCTCGAAACGACGGACGACGAATCGGAACTTGCCGGCGTGATTGCCCACGAGATCTCGCACGACGCGGCCCGTCACAGCAACAAGCTCATGAAGCGCGCAACCATCGCCGGCATTTTCTACCAAGCGGCGCAAGTTGCGGCGATCATTCTAACGGGCGGAGCGGCGGGCATTGGTTTGTATTACGCGATCCAGTATGGATTCTACGGCCTCGGACTTGTTCTCGACCTGAAGCTGCTTGGCGTCAGCCGAGCCTACGAGCTCGAGGCGGATCAGCTCGGCATCCAATACGCATGGAATGCAGGATACGACCCGGCAGGCTTCATCCGCTTTTCCGACAAGATGGCTACGAAAGAAGGCTACGTCAACAGCGCAAGCTGGTTCCGAACCCATCCTCCTTTCTACCAGAGAATGGCCGATGCGAAGCGCGAGATTGCCTTCCTGCCAGCTAAACCGCAGGTCGCGGTCCAGACCGCCGCATTCGAGCAGATGAAGAAGGAACTGGCCCCCATCGCAGCGGCGGCAGAGAAAGAAGAAGTGGGAAAACCCAGCCTTAAGATGCCGCAAGAACAGGGTTGCCAGCCTCCCAAAAAGCTTGAGTACACGCCGGAACAGCCCATCGAAGACCTGTGTTCTTCAGCGCCACGCAGCCCGGAACCTCCAGGAACTCCCAAATGAAGGAAGAAGCTGATGGAGGCGCAAGAGATGTCTCAGACTCGCACGGCAGCGCCGTGGCATCAGCGGACGCCATATTCCACGTACGCGGCGTGGCGAAAGTCTATTCGATGGGAGAAACGAAGGTCCACGCGCTGCGCGGTGTGGACCTGGATTTGTACCCAGGTGAGTTCGTCGTCCTGCTGGGTCCTTCAGGAAGCGGCAAGTCCACGCTGCTGAACATCCTCGGTGGTCTGGATGTACCAACGTCAGGCGAAGTCCTCTATCTCGATCATGATCTCACTGCAGCCGGTGAGCGCGAACTCACGCGTTACCGCCGCGAGCACGTTGGATTTGTCTTTCAGTTTTACAACTTGATTCCAAGCTTGACGGCGCTTGAGAACACCACTCTCGTGACAGAAATTGCCAGTAATCCGCTCAGCGCGCAGGAGTGCCTGAAATTCGTGGGTTTGGAGAAGCGCCTGAATTTTTTCCCGGCGCAGCTTTCGGGCGGAGAGCAGCAGCGAGTGGCTATCGCTCGCGCCGTTGCCAAGCGGCCCGAAGTGCTCCTATGTGACGAGCCGACAGGTGCGCTGGACTATCCGACAGGCCGGCTGGTGCTTGAAGTTCTAGAACACGTGAATCGAGAGCTCCGGACCATCACTGTAGTCATCACCCACAACGTGGCTATCGCCGCAATGGCGGACCGCGTGATTCGCATGAGCAGCGGCTCAATTGTTGACATTCAACGGAACGAGAAGAAGGTTGCGCCGTCCGAAATGACCTGGTAGGCCAGCGATGCGCGTCCTTGACAGAAAGCTTTGGCGGGACCTGTGGCTTATGCGCGGGCAACTCATCACAGTCGCAGTGGTTGTTTCTTGCGGAATTGCCGCATACGTGACCATGCGCGGAGCATACGATTCGGTACGCAACGCTCGTGACGAATATTATCGGCAAAACCACTTTGCCGATGTATTCGATCATCTGACTCGCGCGCCAAATTCCCTGGCCGCCAGGATAGCCGCCATCCCAGGAGTATCGACGGTACAAACCCGCCTGGCGGTTGAAGTGACGCTCGATGTTCCGGGGCTGGAGGAGCCTGCGTTGGGCCGCTTAATTTCGATCCCCGACCGCGGCACAACCAGCCTAAATGATCTTTGCATCCTGCGCGGAAATTACCCGGAGCCTCCGCAGCGCAGCGGAGTGGTTATTAGCGAAGCCTTTGCCAAGGCGAACCGGCTGGATGTGGGCGAGAGTATCGGCGCGGTGATTAATGGGCGCTGGGAGTCGCTCCAAATCGTCGGAATCGCCATTTCTCCTGAATATGTCTATGAGATTCGCGGTGCCGAAGTGTTCCCAGACAACCGTCGGTTTGGAGTGATGTGGATGCGCCGCGATGCGCTGGGCCCACTGTTTGACATGGAAGGCGCCTTCAATGATGTCGCTCTCTCCCTCGCACCGGGGGCGAGTGAACCAGGAGTAATTGCCCAACTGGACGAAATCCTCGAGCGTTATGGCGGCTTGGGCGCTTATGGGCGCTCAGAGCAACTGTCGAATCGTTTCCTTTCCGACGAGATCGAACAGGATCGAACAACCGGTATCCTGATTCCTACAATATTTCTTGGCGTCGCGGCGTTCCTGATCAACGCAGTGCTCTCACGGCTTATCATTGCGCAGCGCGGACCAATAGGCCTCCTCAAGTCATTCGGATACAGCAACTTTTCTATCGCCGTGCACTACGTGAAGTACGCGCTGGTCGCCGTCTTCATAGGGACAGCGGTCGGAGTGCCTTCAGGAATCTGGCTTGGCCGCGGCCTGGCCAAGTTATATGAGGACTTCTTTCGATTTCCTGCACTGCATTTCATCGCAAGGCCCACGATTGTCGGTTCGGCGGTTTTAATCAGCGCCGCCGCCGCATGCCTGGGTGCGCTGGGAGCGCTGCGGTCCATTGTGAAATTGCCTCCCGCGGAGGCCATGCGGCCCGCCGGACCCTCCCGCTTTCGACCCGGAATCGTTGAGCGGCTGGGCTTGCAGCGATTCGTTTCGCTTTCATCGAGAATGGTCCTGCGCAGTCTGGAGCGGCGGCCGTGGAAAGCTGGACTTTCTGTGTTTTCTCTCGCGTTAGCGGGAGCCATTCTGATCGTCGGCTTCTACATGTATGACGGGATCGATTATATGATCGAGGTCGAATTTCAGGCGGCGTCGCGCGAAGATGTGACCGTGACGTTCAACGAGCCGCGCGGCTCTGCCGCGCGATTTGCGCTAGCCCAGTTGCCAGGCGTCATGCGAACTGAGCCATTTCGCGTTGTGGCTGCGAGACTTCGTTTTGAGAACCGGTCGAAACGGATTGCCATCACGGGCCTGCAGCCGCGATCACAGCTTCGCCGCCTGATTGATACGCATTTACGGAGCGTCAATCTTCCTGCTGGCGGAATCGTGCTCTCCTCAAATCTCGCTCGGATCCTTGGGGTCTCGCCGGGAGAT
>DAHUXN010000003.1 GCA_027307115.1 Acidobacteriota bacterium | reverse complement strand
GTCTCGCCGGGAGATGAAATTACGGTCGAAGTCCTCGAGGGCAAGCGGCCTATGAGGCAGGTAATTGTAGAAGGAACTTTGGACGACTTGATCGGAATGTCGGCCTACATGGACGTCAGCGCGCTGAACCGCCTCATGCAAGAGGGGCCGACAACCTCAGGTGCCTTTCTGGCTGTGGATGGGGACATGGCGCGAAAGCTATATTCGTTCTTGAAAAAGACGCCATCCGTTGGCGGTGTGAGCGTCAGAGAAGCGATGCTCGCCAGTTTTCGGGATACCATTGCACGCAGTCTGAGCATCTCGGTGGGAGCCCTGGTTGGATTTGCATGTGTAATCGCCCTGGGGGTTATTTACAACGGCGCTCGGATTACTCTTTCGGAACGTTCGCACGAGTTGGCTTCCCTTCGCGTGCTTGGATTCACGCAAGCGGAAATTGCCTGGATGCTTCTTGGGGAGCAGGCCGTGTTGGTGAGCGTTTCCATCCCTCTGGGATTCTGTCTGGGGTACGGAATTTGCGCTCTGTTGGTCCATGCTATGGCCTCGGAATTGTATCGAATGCCGCTCGTCATCAGCGCCAGAACGTACACGTACAGCGGAATGATCGTCGCGTTAGCGTCGGCGATGTCAGCCGCACTGATTTTTCAGCGGCTTCGCCAGCTGGACTTGATTTCGGTGTTGAAGGCGAGGGAATAACTTGACGCGCAAGATACGCAGAACGATTCTCACAGCAATCATAGCCCTGACAGGAGTGGGAATCGTTGTGTATGCGTTACGGCCTTCCGCAATCCTAGTGGAAAGCGCGAAGGTCGGCCGTGGGCTCTTGGAGGTCACGGTCAATGAAGAAGGCCGGACGCGAGTTCGTGATCGCTTTGTGGTGTCATCTCCAGTCGCCGGACGCCTGGCGCGCGTAAATCTAGAAGACGGCGATACCGTCCGGCAAAACGAAGTGGTTGCGCGGATCGAGCCTGTCCCGTTGAGCCAGCGCGAGCGTCAAGAAGTTTATGCGCGCGTGGAAGCTGCCGAAGGGGCGCTCCGTCAGGCTAGAGCTCGCCAAGCGCATGCCCGCGAGGATTTCGCCCAGGTTCGCAGGGACCGGGATCGCGCGGAGGAGTTGGCGAAATCCGGCGTGATTTCGGCGCAAACGCTCGAACAGGCCAAGAACGCGGATATCACTGCTGAGGATGAATTGAGTGCCGCAGAATCCAGTGTGCAGGTAGCCGCTTCGGAAGAGAAGATTGCGCGTGCCGGGCTAATTGGATTGGACGCAGAGGCGGGCAGGCCCGCGCCGCTCATCGAACTGCGCTCGCCTCGTGCGGGGCGTGTGCTTCGCGTGGTCGAGAAAAGCGAACGTGTGGTTCCCATGGGCGCGCCCATTCTTGTTCTTGGCGACTCCGCAAGCATCGAAATCGTTACGGAGGTACTTTCGACCGACGCCGTAAAAATTGAGGCTGGGGATCCCGTGTGGATCGGTGGATGGGGAGGGGACCGCCCTCTTCGCGCCCGAGTGCGCCTGGTGGAACCTTACGGGTTCACAAAGGTGTCCGCGTTAGGAGTCGAAGAGCAGCGCGTCAATGTAATCTCGGATTTTGTGGACGAGCACAAAGCGTTGGGCGATGGATATCGTGTTGAAACTCATATCGTGATCTGGGCAAACCAGAACGTGATGAAGGTGCCGATAAGCGCCATCTTCCGGCGCGGCCAAAACTGGAGCGTGTTTTTAATTGCGGGGAAATATGCCGAACTGCGTGACGTCGAGGCCGGGCATCGCAACGAATCCGAAGCGGAAATTCAGGATGGCCTGAGCGAAGGAGACCGCGTGATCGTGCATCCGCCCTCTGAATTGCGCGCCGGAGCACGCGTGCGTTTTGATTAGCAGCACATTTAAGCAATTCGGAACGAAGAAAAGGGGCCGATGCCGTCAATCCTGCTGCTTTTCATCATCGTTTTTCTGATGAACCTTATTCCCGCGTTTGCGCCTCCTACCTGGATGGTTTTTTCGTATCTTGGATTTAGCAGCGCCTCGAACGACGTTGCGTGGCTGGCCGTGGTTGGCGCAGGCGCGGCTACACTGGGTAGGATTACGCTCGCCAAATTGTCCCGCATTATCGTCCGGCAAAAGTTTCTTAGCGACGCGACGAAGCAGAACATCGACGCAATACGTGAAAATCTCAAGGGAAAGCGCAAGATGACTTTCGCCGTGTTTCTCTTCTACGCTTTTTCGCCGCTCCCGTCGAATTACCTGTTTATTGCTTACGGATTGACCGCCATGGAACTGAAGATTATCGCGCTGCCATTTTTCCTAGGGCGTTCGGTCAGCTACGCATTTTGGGGACTCGCGTCGTCGGCAGTGGCGCAGCGTGTTGCCGTGAATTCGAAATGGGCCGCATCGTATTTGGGCGTTTGGTTCGTGGCCTCGCAGATTCTGCTTTTGTATGCGATTTATATGTTTACACGCATCGATTGGCGCCTGTTGTTCGCGGAACGAAAACTGAGGTTGATCGCGCGGACGCCCAAGGTGCGCGGCCGGTCCTGAGTTCGCCTCTTAAGACTAGGATTGGCTACGTCACTTTTCCCGGACGACTTCCACCGGAATTTGGCTGAGTTTTGCGTAGATCCTGCCCCGTCGCTGCACAGGCCACCAATCATAGAGATATATTTGCATCGGCCGCCACATCGCGACCCATCCTGCAATTGTGAGACTCTCCCGCAGGACTCCGGCCCAGGCACCTTGCTCCCCTCGCAACAATGTTTCGATGACCGCGAGGCAGGTGGCCAAGAACGACAGGCCGATAAATAAACTCGTCCGGCCCTGCTTCATGAGGTGCTTGAATTCCAGCTTAGTCAGCTCGGCGCGGTACGTGAAGTAATTGTGGACGGCCTGGCGGATCAGTTCCGTGGGATCTTGTTCCGGCCATCGCTCCAGATAAACGCGCAGATCCAGCCGGGCACGGGGCGAAAATTCTTCCGCCCAGCTCACAATAAATTCTTCCGCTTCGTCGTCTAGATCCTTTTCGATGAAAGGGGAAGGGTCCATCAAGTTGAAGAGTTGGCTTAGGTCACGGAGCTTCAACTTGATACTGTGCGACTTGGTCGCCGGCCTTTTCGCATTGCTAGATAAGGGGAACGCCATGAAATGAGATATTCTCCAGTGTTCTGCTCAGCGTCGTTAACTGTAAGGGCCAGTTCGACAGTTTACCGCTCCGATTGCTCAATTCTATCAACAAGCCAGTCCCAACCTTCGCGTTTTATGTTTTTTCAACAAAGAGCCTTCGGAAGGTCTTGCGGGAGAAGTGGCCGGCGCATCTCCGAGAAACTGGATCTCGCGATTAACACAGGTTTGCGAGGAAGGGGAGCCAATACGGATTAACGTGGGACATGGTAGACTGGAAGTCTCGAGAGCTTCACATTTCACGTACCAAGAACGAGGAGCGGTAGCACCTGCCGTGAAACGACGCGGCTATCAGTGCGCTCAAGACGATATTCAAAATCGGGGGCGGCAAAGGTCGCATCTTTTACCTCTCTAAAAACGGGAGAGCGCTCGAAAACGGCCGTCATTGGTTTGACGATGCGGCAGTAGAAGCGAACCTCAAAGACTCTCATTGGCGCGACTTACGTCACGGGTTTGCGAACCGGTTGCGATGAAGGGAACGCCACTCGAAGATATTGCGGATATACGGCGGCACAAGGGTTTGGCGACGACGAGGCGTTACGCAGATCTCGGTCAGAACTAGGTTGCATGCGGCCGCGTCGCTGCCTTGGGCAAGTGACGCCGCGCAAACAGCTCAAACAGCGATTGCCGCACAACTTGCTGTGCAGTAAAGAATATAGGGGCGTAGCTCAGTGGTAGAGCAGCGGCCTTTTAAGCCGAAGGTCGTGGGTTCGATCCCCACCGCCCCTACCACCCTTTTCAATTACTTGCTGGCATAAGCTATTTCTGGTTGATGCCCAATAACGCCGCCGATGGAACCTATACCTTCGCGACTCGCGCTACGGATCCCAGAAATCCTGCCGAGAGTGCTCGCCCGCAATACACAATGATCATCGCTGAGCCGCTGGTGATTACCAGCTCGGCGACGCTGGCCAACGCCTGCGCTGATCAACCGTATTCGCTTACCGTGCAAACTTCCGGAGGGTTGCCCCGATTAGTTTCAGCCTCTTTTCCAACGCGTGGATGTCGATCAATTTTGATACGAGCACGGGTACCTTTAGTGGCGCAACGAGCGCGACCGGGACATTCACAGGAAGTCTGGGCGCCCCAGGATTCAGCCCGGTCCCCCTCATCACAAGGCCAAATGGTCACGTTGACCGTGGTGAATTGTCCGTAAAAATGGACAGAAGCTCTTAACTCGGTACGGACTCAACATGAGGAAAGCCTGAAGCAAACTCTCCCAGAAAACTTCTGAAATCGTTCCCTTGGCCACGCCACTTAAATTTTCTGGGAGAATCGCTTTGGGAAGGTCGGTCGTCGGCTTGCCATCCACGGGCAAAATTTGGGCCCGAAGCCGACTTTTTGTCAAGGCAGTTGGGCGGAAAACCCACTACGACCGAATTTCATAGACGCGAAAAAACGACGGGCCATTGAGGAGTCAATAAGAATTCCCCGGTGTTCCTTATTGTTCCTTTTCAATGCCTTAGCGCTCCGTAGCATTTCTTCTCACCTTGAAATTCCAGTCGATATTGTTTTCTTTCCCACCGCCCCTACCAAAAGCTCAATAAAAACGACCGTTTTGCGCTCAGAGAATCGCGAGGATGAAATCCTTGCAGAAACCCGAGAGTTTCAGCCCAGTCGGTGTTGATCAAAGTGCAAAAGTTTGCGAATGGGCACGCCCAGCGATGATGTGACCGCGATCGTCTTTCACCGCGAATAGTTCTCTCCTCCCTCTGGCAACCTTCCTCCGAGTAATGTCTTTTCTTCCAGGTCTTTCGGGCGGAGTGACTTTGGTCACTGCCGCAGCGCAGATCTTCTTGCAGACTTGAGTACAGTTCAGGAGGAAGCCATGTCGAAAACGAAACGTTCCATCTTCAGCTTTCTTAAAAGTAGCTCTCAATTCTTAGATCCAATTGGTATCGTACTTTTGCTCATTGTGGCGATTTCAGTCTTTGGCTGCAATTAGACCCAACAACGGGCGGCGCAGGAAACACCCTCAGAGCCAAATACAGCTCCCGTCCAGCCATCATCGGCGCCCTCGGCCTATACGGTCAAAAACGTGGCCAATGGCGGCACCATCGAAGGTCGGGTGATTCTCAATGGCAAGCCGATTCCGCCCCGTCCGGTTCTGGTGAATCAGGATGCGAACGTATGCGGCGCGCATCGGCTAATTTATCCCGTGAAAGTCGTGAATGGAGGCATCGTGGATGCGGTCGTTTGGATTGATGACATCCACGAAGGGAAGCCTTACAGCTTTCCCCCGACAGTGTTGAATCAGAAAAAATGCACTTATGATCCCCACGTTGTCGTCATGCAGCCCGGCGATCTGAAGGTTACGACCGAGGATCCCGTGCCGCACAACATCCACACTTATTCCGAAGCGAATCGTGCCTACAACGAATCGATGAATCCGCTCAATCGCGAGATCACTTTGCATTCCCCCCGACCGGAGCGGATCACGTTTAAGTGCGATCTCCACGGCTGGATGGAGGCATTCGTTGTGGTCGGTGGCAATCCGTATTACGCGGTCACCCAAGCGGGCGGTAAGTTTCAGTTGAGCAATGTCCTTGCGGGCACCTATCGCTTGCGGGCATGGCAGGAAACGCTCGGCGAAGTCGGACAGACCGTTACGGTTGAGGCGGGGAAGACCGCGAAGGTGAATCTGCAGTTGCAGTCTGCCAATGTTGAAAGAGCGGAGGTGCAATAGTCATGCGCTCAGGCAGAAATACTACTCGACATGGCTTTTTGCCTTGGGTGCTATCCGTTCTCTCGGCCCTGTTCCTTCTGGCAGCTCTTTCAGGTTGCCAGAAGGGGCTTGAAAACGAAGCAGCATCCGCCAATCCAACACAAACCATCACTGCCGATTTGCTCGATGTCTCTCCGCGCGAATTTGAACGGCAGATGCATGTCCACAAACTGCTTATGTCTTTGTTCAGTGTGCCGAAAGCCTGTAGAATTCGCACGTATCGTGTCGAAGAGCCGGCGTGGCAAATGGGGCATTGTGATGACGGATGGCGCTGAAGCGATACTGCGGAAGACACCGCTGTTTGCGAGCCTGACGCAAAAAGAAATGCAATCGCTCGTTGGCCGAGTGACTAAGAGGCATTTCCAACGAGGCGAAATGTTATTCAGCGAAGGAGATTCCTGTACAGGCCTCTTCCTCGTAGCTCTTGGCAAAATTCGTATTTTCAAATTGTCACCCGCCGGGCGGGAACAAGTCTTGGCCGTGGAAGGTCCCGGGAGTTCTTTCGCCGAGCTTCCCGTGTTTGATGGGGGTAATTATCCTGCGTCGGCGTCCGCGTTGGAGGACGCGGAGGTCCTCTTCATCTCGCGTAAGGATTTCCAGAATTTTTGCCGCGAGCATCCAGAGGTGGCACTCAAAGTGATTGCGGTGGTTGGTTCACGACTGCGACGCCTGGTGGGGATCATCGAAGACTTGTCTTTCACTACCGTGAGGCACCGATTGATCGCCCTTCTCCTACGATCGGCACGGGCGAGCGGAACGGCTTCGAAAGAGGGCGTCCGCGTGAAACTCACGAAGACACATCAAGACCTTGCGGCGGAATTGGGAACAGTGCGAGAACTCGTCTCACGTAATCTGAGCCGACTCCAAGCTGAAGGGTACCTAGAAGTGGACGGTCGCATAATTATAGTAAAGGACCTCGCGGCCCTAAAACGCGAACAAACATCTAGCGAATAGTTCCTGTCTCTTTCCCTGCCTGTAGTGACTTTTGTCACTGCCTCCTCGTGACCAGCCGTCCAGAATGAGACATACATGGAGGTCACCATGAGTTTCACAAGCGAAACCAAGATGAAAGATATCGCGCTTTCGAGCGCGGCAGGCAGGCAAGTGCTTGAAGATGCCGGACTCGACTATTGCTGTGGTGGAGGAAAGTCGTTGCATGAGGCATGCCTGCGTGCAGACGTTTCGGCGGAAGATATCCTGAAGCGTCTGCGCGAAAACAGCAAAGACATAAGCCCTGACGACGCGAACTGGACATCGGCTCCGTTGAGTGATCTGACGCGACATATCCGCGAGAGGCACCATCGGTACGTCCGTGAAGCTATCGCGCGCATTCAAGTTCTGCTGGAGAAAGTAGCAGCAAAGCACGGAGAGAGACGCCCCGAAATCAGCCGTATCCGGACACTTTTCATCGAAGTCGGCCAAGAGATGATCATGCACATGCAGAAAGAAGAGCAGATTTTGTTCCCGTATATTGACGCACTGGAGAAAGCGAAAAGCACACATAGCTCTTTGGAGCCTCCCTTCTTCCAGACGGTGAGGAACCCGATTCAGGCCATGATGAGCGAGCATGACTCCGCAGGGGACTTGGTGAAGCAGATTCGTAAAGTAAGCTTAGATTACACGCTTCCTGCGGATGCGTGCACAAGTTACAGAGCCTTGTATCAAGACTTGCGAGAATTCGAAGCCGATCTCCATCAGCATGTGCATCTCGAAAATAACATCCTCTTCCCGCGCGCCATCGAGCTTGAATCCGCGCCGCGCTAGGTCTCCGCAGGGCCGAATGGAGGAGACGATGGACATCTTGGACGCAGTTGCGGTCTCTATTCGCTGCAATGCCTGCTCCGGCGAATATCAGGTCCCGCTCAAACAAATCCTGCTTTCGCATCAGATGCTGCATGAAGACTGTCCTGTTTCGGACGAACGAGAATGTCCGCCTCTCCACTGGTCGCAACTCGTCGACGAACAGCTCGTGCGCGAATTTCAGAATATTTGGAGCCGCCTTGAAGAAGGGGCGCGGAAAGCGGGCGGAGAACTAACAATTCTCGGTGAGCGAGAGCGCGGAATTCAGGCTGACTCAATAACGCATCCCGCTTAATTGCAAAATGCCGAACGAACAGGACTAAACGAGAATGGAAACAGGACAAACAATCTGGCCCGCGGAATCACAGCCGACAGCCGCCGCGACGCGGGTCGAGACGATGCGGATGGCACAGGCACGCGAGGCTGCTCTTTCGCGGCTGTTCATGGCATACATCTCGACGGGCCTCGTGTTCATGTTGCTTCCTGGCACGTTCCTCGGAGTGTGGAATCTCCTTCAGATCAGCGGGCGCGAAAGCGTGGCGTTGGTTTCGCCAGCATGGCTCCAGGCGCACGGCCATGCGCAGGTGTTTGGCTGGATAGGCAGCTTCATTTTTGGCATTGGTTTCTATTCGATTCCCAAGTTCCGAGGAACGATGAAGCCTGCCTTGGGAACAGCTTGGGTATGTTGGGCAATGTGGACAATCGGAGTCGCGGCGCGCTGGATGGCCAACATCTATTTAGTGCAGTGGCGTCTGCTGCTTCCGCTTTCGGCCGCGCTCGAACTCACAGCTTTTTTGATTTTTTTCAGGATGGTGTCGCAGCACCAGCCGGAGACTTCCGGCAAGGGCCGACTGGAGCCGTGGGTGTGGGTCGTGATCAGCGCAAGTGTGGGGCTGATGCTCACGCTCATCGCGAATTTGGCCGCTTGCATCTATCTCGCATTACGGAACGAAAGCCCCGCATTGTCACATATCCTAGATCAACGGTATCTGACACTAATGACATGGGGCTTCTTGGTGCCGTTTGTCTGGGGATTCAGTACGAAATGGATGTCTCTATTTCTCGGCCTCAAGCCGGTACGACCGAGACTGCTCTTCAGTGCGCTGGCGGTGAACTTTGCAGGAGTTGCGTTGACGCTGATGGGATGGGGTGCCCAAGCAACGGTGTTCTTTGTGGTAGGCACAATTTTGATAATCGCCGCACTGCGAATGTTTGAGCCCGCGCGACAGGAAGCAAAAACGCGTGGCGTGCACCCGAGTTTTCCTTTCTTCGTTCGCATGGCCTACGGCTGGTTGTTAGTGGCAGCCCTGTTGGGAGTAGGCGCGGCACTGTGGGATTCTTCGGGAGGGATTTGGGGAGCCTCGCGGCATGCCCTGACGGTCGGATTCATCGCCGTCATGGTGTTGTGCGTGGGCCAGAGAATTCTGCCCGCGTTCGCCAGCATGCGTCTGCTATGGAGCATTCGCTTGATGTTTATAGGACTTCTCCTGCTCACTCTCGGATGTGCTCTCCGCGTTTCCAGTGAGGCTCTTGCCTATCAGGATTACGCCAATTGGGCTTGGTCTGTTTTGCCGGTCTCCGCCTTTCTCGAATTGGCGGGGATTACCGCGTTCGCAATGAATATATTTGGCACGTTTATTCTCGAACCGAGCCATGCGCAGAAGCAGCCGTTGGTCGTGAGGATAAAATGAGTTCCTTATCGATGGCAGTCTTACAAGGAAACAGCATGAGCGATGGTACTAAACAGGGCCGCGCGTTCTGCTGACCTACGGTCACCGGATCTCCGGAGAGTCCGGTAGCATTTTACCCGTGCTTCTCGCCCTTGGGGGACGCAACGAAGACCAGAGATGCCAAGTAAACCACAATCCCCAGCCCGATTAAGGATGCCCCCACGAAGGCGAAAAGCACAAACGAGAGGGGATGAAACCACAGAAGACTTGCTATCTCAACGAGCAGACCCACGATAATTAGAGCGCTAGAAACTCGAAGCAACCACTTGAATCCGAGATTTCGGAATGTCATTGGCCGGGCCTCCAGAATTTTACATGGTCCAGCGCGGCCACGTTGTGCACCGTGTCGTGACAGCCGCTCGAAATGCACGACATCTGATTTGACTTGAGCGCATCCATGGTGGCGCTGTGGATGGCATTTTCCTCAAAGTCGCGAGCGCCTGCATGGCAGTGAAGGCACTGGTGGTTGTCGTATCCGCCAGGAATCCGAATGGTTGTCGGGGGGGTACTCACATATTGCATATAAATGCGCGTCAAGCCCCGCATCTTGTCCTTCAGTGGGCCGTATATCGAGTAATCGGCGTGACACGCGTAACAGGCCCTATCCGCCGGAACTCTGTGGTTCTGAAAGTGCTGCGCCGGAATATAACTGGGGTCATCGACATAAAGGCTGCGGGCGTAAGGAGCCATGGCGTGACAGGAAGTGCAAAATTGCGTCTGCTCGGAGCGCTGCATCTGGATGTTCATCCCCCCGACAATACACAAGGCCGGAAGGACGCATAAGCCAATGAAAGCGAGGATTTTCCACCCAGCAGTCTGGGTGACGGAGGGCCTAATCAAAAAGATACAGGCGAGTCCAATGCTAAGAATGATTTGGCCAATGAGGATTTGAGTCACGAAACTCCTAGCTCTCAGCCAAACTTGTCTTTTGGCCGCCTGAAAACCCCTATTTCTTTTTTCCCAGGTCGCGAATGAAAGCTACCAACTGCTTGATCTGGTCGTCGGTTAGCTTGCCCTTATACGCTGGCATTGTCTTGCCCATGCCGTTGGTGATGACGCCGTTAAGATCTGCATCCTTTTTTTTCTGGATTTCATCCGACCGCAGATCCTTCGCGCCCAATTTTTTCCCCATCACCGTGCTGCCGCTTCCATCCGGTGCGTGGCACACGGCGCACTTGGTCTTATAGAGGCTCGCTGCATCATCCGCGCGCGTGACGCTACTCAACGTAAACAAAAATGCAACTGCCAAGAACAATGCTTTGCCGATTCGAAGCGATGAATTCATCTAACCCAACCTCCTTGGCACGGCGAATCGTACCACACCGTCGGACTGCTCTCTCGCGCGAAACCTAGAACAAGTATCGTACCGAGAACGTGATGTTGTTCCCATTGAAATCTTGCAGGGGAAGCGGTGCCAATCCGGTTGGATTAGCCACGCCATGATCGTTATATCCGTAGTAGTTCCACGCTGTCTTGTAACTCAGTCCCCGATAGACGTCAATCGTCAGGCTCGCTGAAGGCTTGAGATAGTTGAAATCCAGCGGACCGGTGGGCTGAAGCGCGTTGATGAAGAGCGTATTCCCGCGAGCGATGGTTCCCGAGTATCCCAAAGCAGCGGTAACACGCTTCACCGGCTTCCACATCATGTGGCCATAGGCGAAATGGTCCGTGTTCGTATAGAACGAAAGTGCGCCCAAGGGACCCGTCGCGCCCGCCACTGGGCAGGGAGTCGTAAATACAGTTGAGCCTGGTTCGGCAAAACAAATGTCGGTCTGAATCGAGATATCCATATAGCTGTAGCCGAAGTCAATCCACAAACGGGAACTGGGTGCCAGAGTTGTGTCGAAGCTATAGGTTCTGCCATGCTCCAGATTGTTTACGGTGAGCACATTGTCGCGGTTTTCGTGAATGTCGATTGCGCCAACAATGGTCGCCCATTGCTTCGGCGTGTAGGTCGCATGGACCTTGTAGCTTTGGATTTGCCTGGGGCTTATCCGCGTAAAGGAATTGTCGTTGTATCCGAAGATGAAGTCTGCGCCGATCCGAAAAGTGTCGATGGGGCGCGCCGAGACACCGAAGAGCAGGGCGTTTTCATGGATGTCGGTGAGATTGCGAGAAGTATCGTTGCCCACCTCGGGCGCTGGCGCGGTCGGCGAGCCTTCGACGATTGAGCCGTCCGGATTCATCGTACATGCGGCGGGCAGAGCGCCGGCCACCAACGCGCAATCTCCGCGCGCAGCCAGAAAATCATTTCCGGCATTTCCCGTGACCCCTCCTGGGAAATAAATCTCGCCTGTATCAAACGTGGCACTGAAATCAGAGATCGTCCGATCCGTGTAAACGTACCCAATGTGTGCGTCAATTCGCGGCGTAATCTCGTATTGGACCTCGATGGTATTCGTCTTTAGGTTCTGCCCCAGAAATCGTGAAACTAATTCGTTCAATACATCGGGCAATGATCCGGAGACATGCTGCGGGCAGTTCGGTCCATTGTAGGGAGCGGCGGGGCAAACTGTGGCGAAGTTTGCCGGGTTGACTTGTGCAATCGGAAGCAACAGGCCAGCTTGCCCCGGCGCTGCTGGAGGTGTTGCAAAGAGATTTGTATTGGCCGTGGCCCACATGCTGGGGATGCGCCAGTTGTCGTATCGAAATTCATCAACAATATGGAGCCGGTCGGTCACGCGATAATCCCCGGCCCAATCCGCGTTTACGGAAATACGTTTGGCGTTCGCCGGCCCCGCGCCGGTACTCCCTCGACTGGCGGTCCGGCTGGTCCAACTGTTTGCGACCTCGTTGAAATCGAGAGTCGAATTGCTGTCACTGCTGTAGCCGAACGAGCCCGACATTTCGAGGTTCTTGAAATAACTGGACTGAAAGCCAAGGCGTTCGGTGGGAAACGAACCTCGCGGACGCCCTACGCGGCTGTAGGACAGAAATCCATTGCAATTCCCATTTGCCGTCGGTGGCGTCGTAGTGGCGTTCGTCACCGGACTTGCGCACGGCGTGTTGCCCTTAGTGTTGAAAATAATTCCCAAGTCGGCAGGCGTGCCGTTGGAGAGCACAAATGGGAAATTCTTATCGGCTACCGTGCTGTCTTGCTTGAAATAACTTAGCAATTCGTCGAACGAGACGGTGGTTTTGGGCAAAAAGCGATAGTCCACTCCAAGACGATACGCGTTCGTAGTGTATCGGAAGTTCTCCGCCAGCAGAGGCTCCGTTCCGCTATCCAGCGTGGTGAATCCCGGGCCTTCGTTGACGTTCCGGGAATATCCCAGCCGGAAACGCAGCCGAGACTCGGGAAGCAGCGTCAGATCGTAATCCTCCATCCGTCGAACCAAGTCCATGGAATGCGGCGAACTGACAATGGCAAGGGCGGGAACCGAACTCGCCGGGTTAAGCGGATTCGTCAGCAGATTGTAATTCCAAAAGTTCTTGTCGCGCCGGAACATCGCGCGGAAATCGTACAACTTATTCTTTTCGATGCGCAGCCGCGTCACGTCATTCGGATCACCGCCGTATCCGAAGTTGCTGAACGAAAGGCTGTCGAAAAAGAAGCCTTTGTTGTCCAGGGAACGCATATCCAGCGTGTAATCGAATAGCCGAAAGCCGGAGCCGAGGTTCTCAAACGTATCGTAATTGTTTATGTTCCCGTCGATGGAGCTGTCCCTGTAGCCGAATTCAATGCTTTGTCGAACGTTGTAATCGCCCGATTTCATCCCTTCGTCGGAAGAGGTTGAATCGGTCTGCTGAGTCTGCGGCGGGGCCTGCTGAGCCTGCTGCGCGCGCACGGGACAGGCAAAGAACAGCGTGACAACCAGAGCTGTCCAGCCCAGTGCGGATTCCTGAATTCGAATTCTCATGGAATATCACCCCACAATCCCCCGCGGCTTCGTTCCACTGCGTGTTCGCTGATTTCCCATCGCGAGCGCATTTCGTTACCACCTATTTGAAAAAGTCCTTATCAAAGTTTGAACCATGAATTTGCGTGTGGCACAGCGTGCAAGCCTGGAATTGAGCCGCCTGATTATGAAACGAAGGCGCGCCGGGTGCGTTTGCGAACGATGTCGTGTGACACTGTAGGCACAGAAGATTCACGTTGCTCAGTTTCATCAGGTGAGGATTCGGGGAACCGTGCGGATTGTGGCATGACTCGCAGCCTTCCACTTTTACAACCTCGTGCTCGAAGACGAACGGGCCCTGTTTGTCCGCATGACACTTATAGCAAACCGCATCTTGCGCCGCCGAAGTGCGAAGCTGATGCGGCCCGGCCGTTCCATGGGGATTGTGACAGTCGGAGCACTGCAGCAATCCTTCATTCACACGATGGTGAAACGGCATGGCAAACTGCGCCTTCTGCTGCAAGTGGCAGGAATAACAAAGTTCCGGCTGCGACTTGACCAGCAGAAACTCCGCCTGTTTCGCGTGGTGAGGAGAATGGCACGAAGTGCAGGATACATCATTCTTGGCATGCAGAGAGTTGATCGCCTGCATGTGTTGAGTGCCGGATGCATGGCACACCAGGCAGCGCTGGTTGATATCCTTTGCCGATGCCTTTTCGAACAAGAAGAGCTTTGATGTATCGCTGGGGTCCGCGACGTGGCTCGCCGCAGCGCCGTGACACGCCTCGCAGCCCTGGTGAGAAGGCCCTTCCTTGGTGTTCAGCGTTGTCTTCCAGTGCGGAGAATTCTCCCATGATTTGTACTCTTCCTCGTGGCAAGTCTTGCAAGCTTCCGCACCGGCGTAATCAGAGGGTTTCGTTTCAGGTTTGCTGGAAGCGCTCTTCTCCTGGATCGCCCCGGCGCTCGCCAATGTTGCCGGTGGCTGCGCGAGGACGAAAAGCAAAATTACCGTTAAGCCGAGAAAAAATCGCATGACATCAAAAGTCGTCGCACGCCGCATGGGGCTTTCTCCCTGCTGCTTAAAGCAACCGCCAGACCCGTGGATATTATCAAGAACCACCAGAATTCTCACTTTCTCTTGCACTTTACTGTTCGTCGTGAGTCTGTCTCAAATCGACCAACGTGCAAGTGACAACAGTTACCTCTCAATGTGACACAAGTCACAGAAGCCGTATTACCGGAAACGCATAGTCTAAAGACGGGTGGTGGAGGGCAGCCATGCTAAAAAGGGACGAGAGAGATCTTCTGGAAGTTCTCAAAGACGAGCTCAAATTCCTGGAGAGTGGCGGATATGCGCGTTCGCCCAGTGCATCATGGAGACCAGTTTTCATTTTCGAAGATTCTCCCGCGTGTATGAATCACGGCCACATGGATGATCCGGAATCGTGCAGCGACTGTGTGCTAATGCAACTGGTACCGCCCGAATTTCGCTCCGTTCGAACGCCATGCCGGCAGATTCCGCTCAATGCTCTCGGAGAGACGCTCGACTCCCTGTATCGATATGGTGACGAGCACGAGATTGAAGAGACGGTTGTCAAATGGCTGCAAGCCACGATCTCCCAGATGGAAGAAGAGCGAAGTGCTCTTCGCGTTGTTGGAGGCGGGCCTGCGATTCCAGAGGGGAATGAGATGAAAGGTGCGGCACTATTTCAAAATGTGCGCCCAAAATGCGCGAATCCTGCGTGCCCGGCTGAATTTCACTGGATCGGTGGCGGGAAGTTTTTCCGCTTCCGCTTTGATCCTGATGCGAAGAATGAAAATGAGTTTGCCGCAGGCTCGCCAGGCCATCTGTCTCACGTGAAACATTTCTGGCTTTGTGAACGCTGCTCCAGGATCTTCACTCTCGTATATGAAAAGAATTCAGGCGTCGTTCTGAAGTTGCTCAGAATTGAGCTCGCGACAGACAAAGCGAAGAGGGTGTTGAAGGCAGCATCTTAGCTTGCCCTGAAACAAACGAAACCTGCACCAATTCCGACAAGGACTCTTTGCGTTGCTTAGATTCGCGTCACGCTTGCCTCTTAAAGGGGCGTTACAACTCCGGGTGTGGTTCAAGAACATAGTTCGTGCGTGAAGCGCGCTCGTTTTTCTTGCCAGTATGTCGTTTTGTACTGCGTTGTCTTTTCTTGGTTGCGATGATTCGGCTCTTGCTCTTTCTCGTGGAGTCGTTCTTTGCCATCTCTCCCCTCCTCGAACTTCTAAATACTGTTATTTCACGGACTGAGACGAGTGTCACGCCCTATTATGGCCTGATTCGTATCACGCGCGGCTAGCGGCGCCCGTGACGTGGGTTACGTTGGCGGGTGACCTTCGTCACCGCCTTGCTCATTGCCCCGGAATAGTTTTAGCTTACGCGGGAGGTGGGATATGAAGACAATCGAAGCAGGTACGCGAATCACTTTGAAGAACATATTGTTTCTCACCGATTTCTCCGAACCCTCTGAAGCGGCTTTGCCCTTTGCGGTCGAAATTGCGCGCGCTTATGGAGCCAAGACGTTTGCTTTGCATGTCCTGCGTCCCGATCCGCTGCTCTATTCAACGCCCGCATCGGTTGGTCTTGCCACGGAAGCGCAGGAGGAAAGCGCAAAGGCCGAAATGCAGCGGATCGGCTCGCATCTCGCGGGCATGCCGCACCAGACGATGATCGAATGGGGAATCGGAATGTGGCCGACAATTGTGCGAGCGATCAAAGAGAACCATATTGATCTCATCGTGCTCGGAACACATGGCCGCACAGGGGCAGAAAAGCTTTTACTTGGCTCGGTTGCCGAGGAAATCTTCCGCCGTTCACCAGTGCCGGTGCTTACGATCGGTCCCGGGGTGCCCAACAGTGTGCATACGGGTGCGCGTTTTCGTCGCGTTCTTTTCGCGACGGACTTCTCATCTCATTCCCTGGCTGCATGGCCTTACGCGCTCTCTTTCGCGCAGGAGAACCAAGCGCGGCTCATCCTGCTCCACGTTGCACTCAAAACGAGTGACAAAGAGAATTCCGGCCAAATCTCGGCTGCCAGTCCGCTGGCTCGGCTCAACGCTCTGCTTGAAAAAGACGCGGGTCTGTGGTGCCACCCCGAAGCCGCCGTGGAGTACGGAGACCCTGGTACCGGGATTCTCGAAACAGCCAAAGACCGCAGCGTGGATTTGATCGTGCTTGGCGTCCGAAACACCACCGATCACTTGGGCGCGGCAACGCATCTCGAGCGTGCCACGGCGCATAAAGTTGTTGCGCACGCGCGATGCCCTGTGCTCACTGTACGCGAGTAGAATCGCGCCGTTGCGCAAGCCCAGAGCCCTCCTTTCTGGCGATTGCCGCGCCGACGACGGGCACGAGTTCGCGCGTACGGGCGGCTCGCAACTCTTTCTGCAACGTACTGTGCTTCCCGCACGTCTTCTCGATTGACACTGGCCTTCTTGCCGTGGTATCTGCGACCCAACCGGTATGCGCATATGAAAAGGATTTTGGCGGCGCTGACAATCGTGCTTTGCGCAATGGCTTTTCCGGCCTGCGCGCAGAAGCGGCAAGAGCAGATTGTGATTGCTGCGGGCGCGGCTCTCGACGGTCGCGGCCATGTGCTTCACAACACGCGCATCGTCATCGAAAACTCAAAGATTGTTCGGATCGATCCAAAGGCTTCGCCTGTCACATACGATCTTCGCAACCTCACCGTACTTCCGGGCTGGATCGATTGCCACGTCCACATCACCTATCACTTCGGCCCTAATGGCCGCGCCGAGGATAAAGGCGAAACTCCAGAGCAGTCCGCGCTCGCCGTTGAATCAAACGCCTGGCTCACGCTGATGGGTGGTTTCACCACCGTGCAGAGCGTCGGTTCGCCTGAAGATAAACCTTTACGCGACATGATCAATCGCGGCGAGATTCCCGGCCCGCGCATTCTCACCGCTATCCGCCCGTTGTTTGGACGCGGCGATGCCACCGGTACACCCGAGCAGATTCGCGCCTACATCGACAAGGTCGCAGACGACGGTGCGGACCTCATCAAGATTTTTGCTTCGAAGAGCATTCGCGATGGCGGTGGGCCCACTCTTTCGCAAGAGCAGCTCGACGCTGCGTGCGATGAGGCAAAAAAGCATGGTTTGCGCACACTGGTCCACGCCTACCGCGATTCTGTCCGCATGGCCACGCTCGCCGGATGCACGGAAGTCGAGCACGGGACATTCGCCACCGATGACGATTTGCGGTTGATGGCGCAGCACGGCACTTACTTCGACCCGCAAGTCGGCCTCGTCATTCAGAATTATCTCGACAATGAAAAGCGTTATCTCGGCATCGGCAATTACACCGACTCCGGCTTCGAACAGATGAAGCAAGCGCTCCCGCTTGACGCCGATCTTTTCCGCCGCGCGCTCAAGACCCCCGGTCTCAAAATTGTTTTCGGCACGGATGCCGTCGCCGGAGCGCATGGCCGCAACGCCGAGGAATTGCTTGACCGCGTCCGTGATGGTGGCCAGAATCCCATGGCGGCCATGGTTTCCGCGAATTCGCTTGCCGCGGAATCCATGAACTTGCAAAACGAAATCGGTTCCATCGCGCCGGGACTTCAGGCGGATATCATAGCCCTCGACGGCAACCCGCTGGACGACATCACCGCTGTCCGCCGCGTTGCTTTTGTCATGAAAGGCGGCGTGGTTTATAAAAATGTCGCTCGCGCTGGGATTCCGCACTACGCCGGTGTGACGCCGTGAAAGGGTCTGCTAAAAAGGTTTGCGAGAAAAGCTCTGAGAATCGATAATCCAAATCTTTCGGAGGTGTTATGCGCCGTTTTGCATTTTTGATTGGTTTGATTTTCTGTCTTCCACTTGTCACTGTTGGCCAGCAGCAGGAGCACGCTAGCCTCAACGGCTTCTTCGGAAATTCGGCCACGGCCGAGCAAGACTGGGAACAGAAGTTCCGCGCGATCCCTTCGCCGGACAATATGAAGCAATACATGCAGCTTCTCGCCGCGCGCCCGCACCATGTCGGCTCGCCCTACGACAAGCAGAATAGCGAGTGGCTTCTGGGGCAGTTCAAAAAATGGGGTTGGGACGCTCATATCGAAACGTTCCAAGTCTTGTTTCCGACGCCGAAAGAGCGTCTGGTCGAACTTGTCGTGCCCACGCATTTCGTTGCAAAGCTCGAAGAGCCGACCGTCCCCGGCGATCCCACTTCGTCGCAATACGCCGAACAGCTCCCCACCTACAACGCCTACTCGGCAGACGGCGACGTCACCGCGCCGCTGGTCTACGTCAACTACGGCGTGCCGGAAGATTACGAACAGCTCGACCGCATGGGCATTTCCGTTAAGGGAGCGATTGTGATTGCCCGGTACGGCCATTCCTGGCGCGGCATCAAGCCAAAACTTGCCGCACAACATGGCGCGATTGGCTGCTTGATTTATTCTGATCCTCGCGACGATGGATATTACGAAGGAGATGTATTTCCTAAGGGTCCTTACCGACCCGATGAAGGCGTGCAGCGCGGCAGCGTTATGGAAATGGAAATTTATCCGGGCGATCCGCTCACGCCGGATGTCGGCGCCACAGCCAATGCCAAGCGCCTTACTTTGAAAGAAGCGAAAACTATCGAACCCATTCCCGTGCAGCCTATTTCGTACGGCGATGCATTGCCGCTTTTGAAAGCTCTCCACGGCCCTGTCGCTCCCGATGGTTGGCGCGGCGCTTTGCCCATCACGTATCACATTGGCCCGGGTCCCGCCAAAGTTCATCTTAAACTCGCATTCAATTGGGATTTGAAACCTGTCCGAGACGTGATCGCGAAACTTCCCGGCGCGGTATATCCCAACGAATGGGTCATTCGCGGCAATCACTACGACGCATGGGTAAACGGGGCGCAGGACCCTATCTCCGGCCAAGTTTCATTGCTCGAAGAAGCGCGCTCGATGGGTGAACTTTATAAACAGGGCTGGCGTCCGAAGCGCACGATTATTTATTGTGCGTGGGATGGCGAAGAACCCGCTCTGCTCGGCTCGACCGAATGGGTCGAAGAGCATATCAACGAACTCAACACCAACGCCGTCGCCTACGTCAATTCCGATTCGAATGGCCGCGGTTATCTGCGCGCCGAAGGCTCGCACACTCTCGAATCACTAGTGAACGACGTAGCCAAAGATGTCCAAGACCCAGAGAAAAACATCTCCGTCTGGCAGCGGCTAAGATTCAATCGAATTGCGCACGCGCCGAACGCCACCGACCGAGAAAAAGTCGAGTCTCAAAAAAATCTCATCATCGGCGATCTTGGTTCCGGTTCCGATTATTCCGCCTTCATTGACCATGCGGGGGTCGCCTCCATTGACTATGGTTTCGGCGGCGAGTCCGGCGGCGGAATCTACCACTCGATTTACGATGATTATTACTGGTATTCCCACTTCGGCGATCCCACCGAGGAATACGGACGTGCGCTTGCGCAAATGACTGGCACGACGGTGATGCGTTTGGCGGACGCCGACGTCGTTCCTTTCGATTTCACGGGCCTCGACGATGCGCTTGGCCGTTACATGTCCGAATTGAAAAAGCTTGCCAAGACCGAAGGTGATGAAATCAACGAGCAGAACAAGGAACTTGAGGAAGGTGTTCTTGCGGCGACCAGCGACCCGACGAAAACCTATGTGCCGCCGGTCTCTCAATCGCCCGAACCTAATTTGGATTTCTCCGCGATGGACAGCGCCATCGCGAACATTCGCCAAAGCACGCAGCGCTACCGGGCAGCATTCACCAAGGCCGAACAAACCGACGCTTCCTCAGCTTCTGCTTCTTTCGAAGCCGTCAATCGCGCCCTGATGCAAACCGAGCGGGATCTTCTTAGCTCCGAAGGTTTGCCCGGCCGGCCTTGGTACAGAAATGAACTTTACGCTCCCGGTATTTTCACTGGTTATGGCGTGAAGACTATTCCTGGCGTCCGCGAAGCAATCGAGCAGAAAAATTGGCAGCAGGCAACGGAGCAAATTGCAATCGTAGCGGGCGTATTGCAGAAGGAAGCCGATGCCATCAACGCAGCGGCATCGGCTCTGGAATCCGCGGCGCACTGATCTAACGGGAGAAGGGAAGAGGCATTAAAACAATCAGCTAAAGCTCGCGGCGGCCTTCCATCGCCTTCATCATGGTCACCTCGTCGGCGTATTCCAAATCCGAGCCGACGGGGATGCCCATGGCGATGCGCGTCACGCGTACGCCGAGCGGCTTGATCAGTTTCGATAGGTAAACGGCGGTCGCTTCGCCTTCCGCGGTGGGATTCGTCGCGATAATGATTTCCTCCACCGTGCCGCCCTTTAGCCGTTCGATCAGACTTTTGATTTTCAGTTGCTCCGGCCCGCGGCCCTGCAGCGGCGACAACGCGCCGCCCAGCACGTGGTACATCCCGTTGTACTCCCGCGTTTTTTCGACCGCGGAAATATTTGGCGCTTCTTCCACCACGCAAATCGTTTTCTTGTTTCGCGTCGCGCTGGTGCAGAAAAAACAAGGATCCGTGTCCGTGATGTTGTTGCACACGGAGCATTCGCGAATTTTCTCCTTGGCCTCGCGAATCGCGTCGGCCAGAGCCAGCGCCTGTTCGCGATCCGTTCGCAGCAAATAAAACGCGAGCCGCTGCGCCGTCTTCTGTCCGATTCCCGGCAGGTGTTTCAATTCGTCGATTAGGCGCGTGATGGATGGGGCGAAATCGGGCATCAGCAATCCACGAACATGGACAAAAGCATTTTGCGGTTGGAAATAAGCTGCAAATGGATATGTGCGCGCAGCGTCCGGTTCAGAAAAGCCCCGGAATGCGCAAGCCGGCGACTCCCGGAAGATTTCCGGCCATGTCTTTCACTTGCTTCGCGAGTTCTTCGTCCACGCGGCGCGAGGCCTCATTGACCGCGGCGAGAATCAAGTCCTGCAACATTTCCTGGTCTTTGCCGGCGAAGACATCCGGCTCGATCTTTACTTCGGTGAGCTGCTTCTGGCCGTTCATCTTTACGGCCACCATTCCTCCGCCCGCCGTCGCTTCCGCGTGGATCTCTCCGCGCTTCTGTTCCAGGTTTTGCTGCATCTGCCACAACTGAGACATCATTTGTTGCAGAGCTTTGACTTCCATCTCAGTCCTCGCTTCGCCGCTTGACGTCTGAAATTTGGCCGCCGAAGCGCTCCAGCATGGCGCGCACAATCGGATCTTCTTCGAACCGCGCGCGCATTTCCGATGCTCGCGGCACTGAGCTCCGGCTGGAATCGAGTTTAACACAAACGCGGAGTGGTTGGCCCATCACGGTGCTTAGCACGGTGCGCAACTTCTCCATAGGGTCCCGCGCCTGCAACATTTCCGCGAGCGCGCGGCTCTCCGGCGGAAAGTATAAATTCATCTCGCTGCCTTGGAGCTCCCAGCGGCTCGCGTGTTCCACCATGGACCACAAGAATTTCTGCTGATTGCGCAGCGCGGATTGAATGGACTCGAGTTGCGCAGCCGCGAGGCCGCTGAATTGGCTCTCCGCAAGCTTCGCAATCACGCGCGGCGCGGAGATTGGCACCGGACCTGCCTTTTCTGCGACGGCCCCTTGCACGATCGGCACTCTTGGATTCTCAATTGCTCCGGACGCAGCAGCCGCCTGAAATTTTTTTTCACTCGCTCCGCCGTAACCAGAGGAGGGAATCGCGGGCGCTGACACGGAACGCACCGGATTCGGGTTGCGTGCGGCTGCGGGCCGGGCGGTCGATTCGCCGCGCAATTCCGCAAGTACTTCCTCGAGCGGCGCAAGCCGCGCCGCATTCACGAGCCGCAGCAGGCCCAACTCCAAATGCAAACGGGGATCCGGCTTCCGTCGCAAATCTCCATCGGTGGCGAGCAGTATCTGAAAAAATCTTGTCAAATCTTCTTCGGCAAAAGGCGCCGCCTGTTTCTCCAGCCGTGGACGCTCGTCTTCCGGCGCCGCAATCAGCGGCGAATCCGCGCCGGACACTTTTGCGACCAGCAAATTGCGCACGTGGCGGATTGCCTCGCGGCAGAAATGTTGCAGGTTGTGCCCTTCCGCATGCAGCCGCTGCACCAGCGTCAGAGCGCGTTCGGCGGAATGATTTGCAATTGCTTCCACCAAATCGTCGAGTACATCTTCCGCGACCACGCCCAAAAGCTCGCGCACCTGCGCATCGGTGATCTTGTCGCCGGAATAGGCAATCGCTTGTTCTAGCAGCGAAAGCCCGTCGCGCAAGCTGCCCTCTGCGGCGCGCGCCAGCACGGCGATTGCTCCTTGCTCGATCTCCAAATTCTCTTCTTTGGTGATGTGCTCAAGCGCACTGGCAATCTCTTGAAACGTCAGCGAACGAAATTGAAAAAGTTGCGCGCGCGACTTGATGGTGTCGGCGAGTTTTTCCGGTTCCGTTGTCGCCAAAATGAAAACGACTTTCTCTGGCGGCTCTTCCAGAGTTTTCAGCAACGCGTTGGAGGCTTCATCGGTAAGCTGGTGAGCTTCGTCCAGGATGACAACTTTGTAGCGCCCTGAGGCGGGCGCGTAACGCACCATCTCGCGCAATTCGCGGATTTGATCGATGCCGCGATTCGATGCCGCGTCGATTTCGAGCACATCCAGCGAACCTCCCGACGTGATTTCGCGGCACGCGTCGCAGACATTGCACGGTTCGGCCGTCGGCCCATTCACGCAGTTCAAGCATTTTGCGAGGATGCGCGCCGTTGTGGTTTTGCCGACGCCGCGTGTGCCGCAGAAAATATACGCGTGCGCCAGCCGATTTTGCCCGATGGCGTTTGCGAGCGTTTGCGTTACGTGCCGCTGCCCGACGACTTCTCGGAACGTCTGCGGCCGCCATTTGCGCGCGATCACTTGATAAGCCATGAAGTTGTTTAGGTTCGCCTCGTGTGTGGAAGGAACTTCGGGTGATCCGCGGCGCACGAAGCTGATCCGCTACCGTTGCTCCCTTCCGGGCCTGGCGGGGTTCGCGGGGAATCGT
>DAHUXN010000002.1 GCA_027307115.1 Acidobacteriota bacterium | reverse complement strand
GCGCGCAGGCCCGGCGCGTGAATCCCGTCGTCATTTGTGACTAAAATGTTCGGCATGAAAATCGGCTGAGGAAAAACTCGCGAAAATTGTCCCGAATCCGGCGCGAGGAGAAAGTGGTCGGGACGACTGGATTTGAACCAGCGACCCCATGCACCCCAAGCAAGTGCGCTAGCCAGGCTGCGCTACGCCCCGACATGATACGCAAAAAAAACAGCCTTGTGCAGCGTTTCAACGATAACATATCTCGCACGGTCCGGCCACCCGCCTTGCGATTTGCGCGCCGAGCCCTGATGGAAACCTCGGAAAAATAAACGGCAGCGGGCCGCGAATGTGTTATAGTTGGTTTGCGCTTAATACCGCGGTTGTGTTGTGCGGCTGCTCCGGATACGTAGCAAAACCTGAGATTCCCCGCCTTCAGTTCTCTCCGATGTCTTCAGCGTAATTTCAAACCAACACTGGTAATCAGGATTACCGTGCGTGTCTGAACGGTTGTGCGCACAGAATCGATTCCGCCAGTAGAGAAGGCAATAGACAAGATGGATAGCTTTACAGAATTACCGATTTCGAATTACACGAAGGACCGCATTGCGTCGAATCGTTTTTCGGTTCCGACGCCGGTGCAAGCCGCGGCAATCCCGCAGGCTCTGGACGGAAAGGATGTGCTGGCAACGGCGCAGACAGGAACGGGCAAGACGCTGGCATTTTTGATTCCCGTGATGGAGCGGCTGCTGCAGCAAAACGCGCCGGGAATAGCGGCGCTTGTGCTGGTGCCGACGCGCGAACTTGCCATGCAGGTGGTGGACCAGTACAACGCGCTGAGAGGTGCGAAACTTTCGCCGGCGGCGCTCGTGGTTGGCGGCTTGGCAGAAGGCTCGCAACTTACCGCGCTGCGCAAAGGAGCGCGGCTTGTGGTCGCTACTCCGGGACGATTGGAAGATTTTCTGGACCGCAAACTGGTCCACTTCCGGACGTTGCAGATTTTGATTCTCGATGAGGCGGATCGCATGCTGGACATGGGATTCCTTCCGGCGATTCGCAGGATCGTGGGAGGATTGCCGAAAGAGCGGCAGACGATGTGTTTTTCCGCGACGCTCGAGGCTTCGGTCGCGCACCTCGTCCATGATTACATGCGGCATCCTGTGCGGCTGGCGTTTGGCTCGACGCTCAAACCGTCCGAAAACGTGCGCGTGCAGGCGTTCGAGGTTTCCGCGGATGGCAAACAGGATCTTCTGCAGCGCCTGCTGGCCAAAGAAACGGGACGCTGCTTGATTTTTGCGCGAACGAAACGCGGCGCGGAACGTCTGGCCAAAAATCTGAACCGCGAGGGATTTGCAGCGGCCATGATTCACGGCGGGCGCTCGCAATCGCAGCGAACGGCTGCGCTCACTGGATTTCAGCAAGGACGCTATCGCATTTTGGTGGCGACGGATCTAGCCTCGCGCGGCATCCATGTGCAGGATATCGCGCACGTCATCAATTATGATCTTCCCGAGATCGCCGAGAATTTCATTCATCGCGTTGGACGCACGGGCCGCGCGGGCGAGCGCGGAGTGGCTTCGACACTTTTCGCACGCGAACAGCGCGCGGAATTATTTCAGTTGGAACGCACGCTCGGCATTCAAATCGAGAGGATGCAGGACGACGGCAGCCACTTCGCCAAGGCGGATCGTAGTCAGAGCCGCCCATCGGCTCATCGCGCGATGCAGTCGTCAAGGATGAGCGCATCGAGCAGCAGCGACCGCGGCGTATCCGCTCCGATATACAGGATGGATCGGCTGCCGGGGGAAGTGCTGCAAGCGCAGATGGAGAGCTAGTCCGCGCCATTTGGGCGGAACATCTGCAAGCTATAGTTCCGAACCCTGGCCGCATTTTGGGCGGGGTTCGGAATTTGCATTTTGGGGGCCTGAAGATGTCTCTTACTGTTTCACGGTTTTTTGAGCACGCTGGCGCGGATGCAGTTTATTGAAGTCCTTCACATACACGCGCAGTCCCAACTCCGGTGTAATTTTCGTATAGCCAGCCGAGACTTGCTCCTTGTAGTGGTCGAGAAAGAAATCGAATGGATCCGCCGGATTCATGTCGATCAAAATCATATCCGCGTCGCTCATGGTCAGCTTGCCGAAGCAAAGCGTGTTTCCGTGGTAGGACATGTAATTTCCCACTCGCAGATATTTGATGGATTTCGCGTCGGCGCTCCCGAAGGTCTGCACCAGAGTGTCACCTTCAAAGCGGATGGACGTTACTTTACCTTGGATGTGCGGCGGCGGTAGGATTTTTTCCAGATCGAGAATCAAATCGTTCTGGTCGATGGTTACGCCGGGCACTTTCCCGGTCTTCACCAGGTCGCCGATCTCAACATTCAAGAGATCCATCAGGCCTTTAACTGGAACATGCAACGCTTTGATCTTTTTGCCGTGCAGGCGGATCTTCCCGTCTGGCGTGGGACTCAGAACACCGTCGGTTTCAAAGGGTAAGTCGCCCTTCGAGTGGAGCTTTCCCTTTATTTTCAACATGCCCTTTTCGATCGACACGGAAATGCCCTTCAAAGGCGCATCCGGGCGCGCGAAAACGTAGGAATTGAGAACATTCGCGAGCGACGAGGTGCTGATGGCGATTCTGGCGGAGCTGATTTGAATATCGAAGGATTTCGCGTCGTCGAATGCAGGAATCTTATTTTCACCAACCGGCACGACGTTGCCGTTCAGGGTTTCGATGTGGACGACGACGGAATCCGAAAAGTGATACATCACGTTGCGCATCTGCACTCTCACGCGAGCATTTTGATTGTTGGGAGCGGGCTGCGTTTGCGCTTTCAGCACGAGTGGAATCAGAATAGAGACAACGGTGCACAGTAACCGGCAAATCGAGGATCGAGTAATTCTGGCGCAAAAAAAAGAATTGCAGCTGATTTGTGATTGCAAATCGCACGCTCCCGACAATTAAGATGGCGCGGGACGCGGCTGCGTCGCTCTGTTGACTCGTGATTCGCTACTCTTTGACGACATCGTGACACTTGCGGCGGATTTCATGGAAATGGGCTGACTGGACTTTCGCGCACCGCTATTTCAAGCCATAATGGGCGGGCAAATGGGCAAAAAGTTGAGCGACATCGTCGCCGGATACAACGCAAATTCGCATCTGGCCGAAGCGCACACGATCCCGTCGTCGTGGTATGTCGACACGCGCATGGCGGAACTGGAAAACGACGCGGTGTTCGGGCGAAGTTGGCAGGCGGTCGGGCGCGCCAGTCAGGTGGCTGAGTCCGGGCAATTTTTCACCGCCGAAGTTGCCGGAGAGCGCATCGTCGTCGTGCGCGGCCCGGACCGCGAGTTGCGCGCTTTTTATAATGTGTGCCGGCACCATGCTGCGGCCGTAGTTACGGAAGCCGAGGGCCGCGCGGCGAATTTTCGCTGCCCGTACCATGGCTGGACTTATGGCATCGACGGGACGCTGAAAGGCACGCCGGACTTTGACGGCGTTTGCGATTTCGACCGCAGCAAGAACGGCTTGGCGCCCGTTCCCGTGGCGACGTGGGAGAAATTCGTTTTCGTTAATTTAGACGCTAATGCCGGATCGCTTGAGGATTTTCTTGGCGGTCTGATGAAGCGCGTTGCGCCGCTGCGTCTTGCATCCCTGCGCTTTTTCGAGCGGCGCAGCTACGAGCTGAATTGCAATTGGAAAGTTTACGTTGATAATTTTCTCGACGGCGGGTATCACGTTCCGTATCTGCACAAAGGTCTGAACAGCGTTCTCGACTACGCGAATTACACAATCGAGAACGAGGATCGTTTCTGTCTTCAATCGAGTCCGGTGGAAACGTCGAGCGCAAATGCCGATGCGGACGCGGCGGCGACGCGGCAAGGGAATCGCGCGTTCTATTTCTGGCAGTACCCGAATTTCATGTTGAATTGGTATGAGGGTTATCTCGACACGAATCTCGTGCAGCCTGTTTCGATTGATCGTTGCCGCGTGATTTTCGATTTTTATTTTGCGGGCACTGGAGACACCGCGAAGGAATACAATCAGCAAAGCGTTGCGGTTAGCCATCGCGTGCAGGAAGAAGATACGGGTATATGCGAAGCGGTGCAGCGCGGGTTGCATTCACGCGCTTACGCCGCTGGACGGCTTTCCGTGCGCCGCGAAGCGGGAGAACATTTATTTCACCGGCTGCTTCACGCGGATCTGAAGGCGGCGCTGGCTCGCACAGCGAATCTCTCTGAACAGAGCGGAACCGGAACGGAAAGTTCCGCGAAAGAAGAGTGCTGAATCAGGCGGAGGTAAATCGAATATGGATGCGAAAGCGGGAGCGCAGGAAAGGTTCCGCGAAGCTCGCAAGAACATACTGAATCTGAGCCATCGAATCCACGCGAATCCTGAGCTTGGCTTTGAGGAAGAGAGAGCGTGCGCGTGGCTGGCGGATGAGCTCGCGGATGCCGGATTCGACGTGCAACGCGGCGTTTGCGGTGTTCCGACTGCGTTTATTGCGCGCTCTGGGCACGGGCCGTTGCACATCGCCATCTGCGCCGAATACGACTCTCTGCCGGAAATTGGCCACGCGTGCGGACACAACATGATTGCGGCGATGGCCGTGGGAGCGGGAATCGCCGCGGCGAAAGTGGCGGATGACGCGGGATTGACGGTGAGCGTCATCGGCACGCCCGCGGAAGAGGTCGGCAACGCGAGCGGGAAAATCGTGATGCTTGAACGCGGCGGGTTTGCCGGAATCCACGCCGCCATGATGGTGCATCCCGCGCCGGTGGAAATGCTGGAAGCGCATCTGATTGCCGCGTCGATTTTCGACGTGTATTACACGGGCAAGGAAGCGCACTCGTCGGCATTTCCGGAAATGGGGATCAATGCCGCGGACGCGCTCACTGTGGCGCAAACGTCCATCGGGTTGCTGCGCCAGCATCTGCGCCCAACGGACCGCGTTCACGGAATCATCACGCATGGCGGCGACGCGCCCAACGTGGTGCCCGCGCACACTTCCGCGAAATATATGGTGCGCGCGGAAAGCATCAAGGAGCTGGACGATGTGCGCATGAAAGTTCATCGCTGCTTTGAAGCAGGCGCGATTGCCACGGGGGCGAAGCTCGAAATTCGCGGCGGCGACAAACCGTACGCCGACGTGCGCTACGATCACGAAATCAGCCTGATCTACAAACGAAACGCGGAAGCGCTGGGGCGAAAATTCCCCGAGCTGACTCCGCAAATGGCGCGCATGGCTGCGTCCACCGACATGGGCAATGTTTCCTATGCGATTCCGTCCATTCACCCCATGATTGGAATCAATTCACTGCCCGCGGCGAACCATCAGCCGGAATTCACGGCGCACTGCATCACGGAAGAGGCGGACAAGGCGGTGCTTGAGGGCGGGCTGGCAATGGCGTGGACCGCGATTGAGATGGCGGGTAACGCCGCGCTGCGCGCACGGCTGATGAAAAAATCGGACACGCGAGCGAGCGCGTAGTTTTATTTTTCTTCGAGCAGCGATTTCCAGTGCGACAGATGATTGAGCGAAGGTGTGTGCGTATGGTCGAGCACAAGCGGCGTGATCGAAATCGCGCCGTCCATGATCGCGGCGTAATCGGTATCCGGGTCGATTCCTTCCAGCAATTTTTGTTCATGTAGCCAGTAATATGTGCGGCCGCGCGGATCTTCACGACGTTCGAGAACGTTGCGCGTGATTTTCGGCGACTGACGCGTGAAACGCACGCCGCCTTTCCATGCATGCGGGATGTTGACGTTGAGCAAAACGCCCGGAGGCAAACCTTCCTTCAAAATGAGCGGCGCGAGACGCCCGACAAATCGCATCGCCGGCTGGTAATCGAAATTCTTTCCGCGATACACAATCGAAACAGCGATCGCAGGAACGTGATTGATCGCCGCTTCCATCGCTGCGCCCACCGTGCCCGAATAGTAGACATTTTCTCCAAGATTGCCGCCGGGGTTGATGCCGGAGACGACGAGATCGGGGCGCTGCGGCAAAAGAGAATGAAACGCGAGGATCATGGCGTCTGCGGGCGTGCCGTCGACGGCCCATTCGCGCTCGGCGATTTGCTCGCAGAAAATCGGCTTGCGAAGCGTGAGCGATTGCGCGGCGGCGCTGCGTTCGTTAGACGGAGCGACAACGCTGACCGTGCCAATACTTGCGAGTCCTGAGGCGAGGGCGCGCAGACCCGGCGCGAGGATGCCATCGTCGTTCGTGACTAGAATGTTGGGCATGAAAAGCGAGCCAACAAATTATAAATCAATTAGCGAGCAGCCAGAGGGATTTGCCGACAAGGTGTGCGCTGACCGAACAAATAAAACGAAAATGGTCGGGACGACTGGATTCGAACCAGCGACCTCACGCACCCCAAGCGTGCGCGCTACCAGGCTGCGCCACGTCCCGACCGTTGCAGAAGCTTCCGCCGGCGAACACCGAAACGTGTTCTGCGTCCGATTAGAAGCGAAAATAGCGTATCACCGCGGTTCGAGGAGGGTCAAGGCGGCGAGGAGTTCTTCTCGAAGATCGAGCAGATACTTGCGCTGCGCGCGGGAAAGTTCGTGGTCGCGCTCGCGAGCGGGAGGCGGCGCGGGAGCCGGTTCAGCACCTGGCTCGGCGATTCCACTCTGCTCCGCCAAATGACGGCGCGCTCCGGCGATTGTGAAGCCCTCGTCGTAGAGCAGGCGCTTGATTTCGAAGACGGTTTCGATGTCTTCGCGGCGGTACATCCGATGCCCGCTTGAACTCTTCACGGGTTGCAGCGTGGGGAATTCAGTTTCCCAGTAGCGCAGGACGAAGGCTTTAGTGGCGGTCAACCGGCTGACTTCGCCGATGCGGAAAAGGCTCTTCTCCGGTATCGCCGTCGTTGGCGCTACGGATGACATATCTGTTTCGTACCTCGTTTCGCCAGCTTCTAAAGATTATGGTAGGCCGATTTCGCGTTGTGTCAACCCCACGCCGCGCGCGCTGGAGCTTTGCGCGATGCTCACGACTGTGTTTCAAGATTTACGGTACGCAGAAAACGAGGCGGCTTGCGGAAATGCGTTGCCTGTTCAAAGCCGTAGGCAATTTTGATTAATGTTGGCTCGCTCCACGCGCGGCCGAAAAACGAAATGCCGACGGGCAAGCCAAAGATGAATCCAGCGGGGACATTGATATTGGGATAACCCGCCACCGCCGCAAGAGATGAGCTGCCGCCTGTGTCGTGATCGCCGTTGACGAGGTCGGTAAGCCACGAAGGGCCCGCGGTCGGCGCGATTAACGCGTCGAGCTTATGCTGGTCCATCACTGCGTCGATTCCCTCCTGCCGCGCGAGAAGATGATTTTTCGCGAGGGCATCGACATAAACTTTATCCGTCAGCGGGCCTCTCGCCTCGCAGTGCACCATGATGTCCTGGCCGAAATACAGGATCTCCTTGTCGTGATTACGGTCATTGAATTCGATAATTTCCTTCAGCGAATGCACGGGAGCGTTTGAGAATTGCGCGAGGTATTTGTTCAGGTCCGCTTTGAATTCGTACTGCAAGACGATATTTTCCGACCCGTCGAATTTTCCAAGCGTGTCGATCGCAACTGGATCAACCAGGACGGCGCCTTCGCTTTTCATGGCATCGAGCGCGGCTTTCATGACCGGGGCAAGCTTCTCGCTGAAGTCGAACGATTTTCTGACGACTCCGATGCGCGCGCCGCGCAATCCGCCGCGGTCGAGGAACTTGGTGTAATCCGCCGATGCTTTTCTGGACGGCGCTCGGGTGGCGGCATCGTCCGGGTCAACTCCCGCGAGCGCGCTCAAGAGAGCGGCCGCGTCGGCGACGGTGCGGCAAATCGGGCCGGCGGTATCTTGACTATGCGAAATAGGAATGATCCCCGCGCGGCTGACGAGGCCCACCGTAGGCTTGATGCCGACCACGCCGTTCGCCGAAGACGGGCAAACAATCGAGCCGTCCGTCTCCGTGCCCACGGTAATCGCGGCGAGATTCGCGGAAGCGGCAGCGCCGGAGCCCGAACTCGATCCGCAAGGATTGCGGTCAATGGCATAAGGATTGTGGGTTTGCCCGCCGCGGCCGCTCCATCCGCTGGACGAATGGCTCGAACGGAAATTGGCCCACTCGCTCAAGTTTGTTTTACCCAAAATTACCGCGCCTGATTCGCGCAAGCGGCGCGCCACGCCAGAATCTTTTGTTGGAGTGAATCCAGAAAGAGCCAGAGAGCCAGCCGTGGTCATCATGCGGTCCGCAGTTCCGATATTGTCTTTGATGAGCACCGGAATGCCGTGCATGGGGCCGCGCGGGCCTTTTGCTTTGCGTTCTGCATCGAGCGCATCGGCAATCGAGAGCGCATCCGGATTCAATTCAATGATGGCGTTGATCGCGGGACCCTGCTTGTCGATTTCCGCGATGCGGTCGAGATATTTTTGCGCAATCGAGTGGGAGGTGAACTTTCCCGACTTCATTCCGTCTTGAAGATCCGCAACCGTCACTTCATCGAGTTCGAAAGGTTTCACGTCGGTCGCGGATGATTGCGCACTTCGCGGCAGGGCCAACGCGGGCATCGCAAGCGAGGCTGCGCCCATCGCTGCGGCGGACCCGAGGAATTTCCTGCGGCTCAGTTCGGAGGTAGCGTGCTCGTCATGTTTTGGCGACAAAGTATGTGGCTCCTATTCTTGAATAGAATTTGCGGACCTTCCCCGGCAATTGGATGCGAAGCCAGCCGACTGGGTTTTTCAACTGAGCGATTGTAAGCGAACGGCCGGCGGATTTCACGGGCGATTTCGGTCGCGAGGCTCAATTGTCGCGCGGAGGCGCGCGGCGAGTGCGTTGTTTGACGCGCTGCTGGAAACGGATGGGCGTTCCGGCGAAGTCGAATTGCTTGCGAAGCTGGTTTTCAAGGAAACGTTCGTAGCTGAAATGCAGGCGGCGAATCTGATTGGTGAAAAGCACGAAAGTCGGCGGGGCCACGGAAGCCTGCGTGAGGTAATAAATTTTAATTTTGCGGCCGGATGGCGAGGTGCCGCGGTCGAGATCAACGGCAGCGAGCCAGCGATTCAACTCGCCGGTGGAGACACGGCGCTCGCGGGAGGCCATAACCTTGTCGATCAACGCAAAAAGTCCGCCGGTGCGCTCACCCGTGAGCGCGGAGAGAAAAATGACGGGGGCATAATCGAGGAACTTCAACTTTTCACGAATCAGTTTTTCGTAGTCACCCATCAGCTTCATGGGATTGAACGCGCCCTTTTCGGGCTTTGCCTTTTTCTCGGCGGCGGCGCGATTTTGCGCGGCTTCTAGTGCGAGGTCCCACTTATTGATAACCACGATGAGCGCGCTGCCGGATTGCTGCGAGTAGCTGGCAATCGTGGCGTCGTGCGAGGTCACGCCGAGCGCTCCATCGACGACGAGCAGCGCGACGTCCGCGCGTTCGAGATGACGCCGCGCCATCACGACACTCAGTTTTTCAGCGACGAGGCGCGTTTTGCCTTTGCGGCGAATTCCCGCCGTATCGAGAAAGCGGTACATTTTGCCATTCTGCTCGACGACGGTATCAACGGCGTCGCGCGTGGTGCCGGGTTCGGCGGAAACAATCGAGCGATCTTCGCCGACCATACGATTGAGAAGCGTCGATTTGCCGACGTTTGGGCGACCGACAATGGCGATATTGATCTCCGGCGGCGGCTCAGGCGCAGCGCCGGCGGAAAAATCCGCGGTCAGCGAATCGAGAAGATCGTCAATGCCAAGCCCGTGCTCGCAAGAAACCGGGAAGACCTGCGCGCCCAATTCGTAAAACGACGCGGCCAACGCAATGTGTTTTGGCGTGTCCACTTTATTGGCGACGACCACCGGCGGCTTGCCCGCGCGACGAAGGAGCTGCGCCAATTCGAAATCGAGCGGGACGGGACCCGTGCGCGCGTCCGTGACGAGAATGACGTGCGTCGCGTTCTTGATCGCCATGTGCGCCTGGCGAAGAATCTCTCCGGGAATACCGGCTTTATCTTCGGGCACGATACCGCCTGTGTCGACCACCTCAAATGGCCGGCCTTCCCATTCCGCGGTACCGTAGATGCGGTCGCGCGTGATGCCTGGCTCGTCGGTGACAATCGAGCGCCGTGTGCCGGTGAGGCGATTGAAGAGCGTCGACTTGCCCACGTTGGGCCGTCCGACGATTACGATGGATGGCAGTTTGCCTGTGATCGTCTTCGCGATGCTGCTGATTTCGCTATTCGATTGACTGCTCGATTTGCTTTTCATAGGGAGCCGCGCGCGTGGTGCGCAGTCCTTTACCCTACCACGTCGGCGACGGTTATGGTGGCTGGCATGTCGGAGTTTTGATTGCAGTCTGAAAATCAGGATGACGCAACTTTGCATGCTCCAGTGGATTGTTATACTTTTTTAGCGTTGGAAGTGTGGCCGTACGGCTTCGTTTCGACTGAGACTAAGAATGGAAATCGTGGCGTTGGCTGGCGGAGTTGGAGCGTCGAAGTTCCTGTTGGGACTTAGCCGCGTGACGGATCCGCGCGAACTCACGATTATCGTCAATACGGGCGACGACATCGTACTGCACGGACTGGCGATCTCGCCGGACCTGGACATTGTGACGTACACGTTGGCGGGCGTCGTCAATTCCGAAACGGGCTGGGGCTTTACGGGCGAGACTTTCCACGCGCTTGAGCAATTGGCGCGATTCGGGAGCCCGAGCTGGTTTCACCTTGGCGATCGCGATCTCGCGACTCACATTCACCGCACGGCCATGATGCGTTCCGGCGCGAGTCTGTCCAAAGCAGCGGAGTCGATTCGGCAAGCGCTTGGTGTGCAAGCCAAAATTCTGCCGATGAGCGACCAGCCGGTGCCAACGATGATTCAAACGCCGGAGGGGCGGCTCAACTTCCAGGAATATCTGGTGCAGCGGCGCGCGGAGCCTGAAGTCTTAGGGATTTCGTTCGAAGGAGTTGAACAGGCGCGTCCTGCTCGTGGCGTACTCGAGTCGCTCGAACATGCCGCGGCCATCGTGATTTGCCCCAGCAATCCGCTGATCAGCATCGGTCCGATACTCGCGGTGCCGGGGATTCGCGAGAAGCTGCGTAAACGAAGGAACAATGTCCTGGCAATTTGCCCCATCGTTGGCGGGAAATCGCTGAAGGGTCCGTCCGACCGCATGCTTGCGCAACTTGGTTTTGACGTCTCGGCCGGCAGTGTTGCGCGGATGTATCAAGACATTTGCGCGACGTTTGTGATCGATCCGGTTGACGCCGGCGAAACGCAGGCGATTGAACAACTCGGCATGAAAGCCATTATCCGCAAAACGGTCATGAATGCGCTCAAGGATAAGGAACAACTCGCGCGAGACGTACTTGAATTGTTTGCAAGCAAGGCCACGGGCGCGGCATGAAAGCGATTTTGATTCCGGTGAAAGAATTTCGCGAGGCGAAGAAACGCTTGGCGCCGCACTTTTCTGCCGGCGACCGCGCGGCGTTGGCGGAGGCGATGTGCGAGGATTTTTTTGACCTGGTGGCAGCGAGTCGTTGCGTCGAGCGTGTGTTTGTAGTCAGCAAGGAACCCGGCGCTCTGGGGCGCGCTCGCGATCGCGGATGGGAAGCAATCGTTGAGACCCGGCAGATATCGGAAAGCGATTCCGTGGACGCTGCATCGCAATATTGCGCCGCACAAGGCGTCAACGCGCTGCTCCGGCTGCCGATTGATCTTCCTCTAGCGGAGCCACGGGACCTCGAAGCCGTCTTTCGCAAGTTTGATGAGCAGTTTGACGAGAACTTTAACGGTGCGCCAGCGGCCGTTCTGGTTCCGTCAAGGGACGGCACTGGCACGAACGCGCTGCTGCGTACGCCGCCCGGACTTTTCCCGTCGCGCTTCGGACCCAATAGTTTCGCGCTCCATCTAGAGGAGGCGGAGCGGAGTGGCGCGCGAACATGCGTACTTAGAAACGCGCGGCTCGAATTGGATGTGGATGAACTCGAAGATCTCTGTGGCGTACACATGCATCTGCGGCCAAGTTCCGCGACGGCGCGCTGGTGCAACGAACACAACATAGGAGATTTGGGAAACGGTTCTGTTACGGGTGATTTCAGCGAGGAGCGGGAATCGGAAGGCCGGTAAACCGCACGCCAGTGCGGTGGACTTTATATTTCCCGTTGATGGCGAGGATAAGGGCGGTGATTTGCTCGACAATGCGGGCGTTTTCGAGCCGCCCGCCATTGATGGCGCGGAGTCCCGGGATTTTTTCGACCAGTTCCACCGTTACCTGACGCGCGCGCTCGTCATCGGTGCACACGACGACATCTGAATCCACCGGGCCATCACCGGTCAGCAGGCCCGCCGAAACATTCTGGAAAGCAGCCGCAACGCTCACGCCTTCGGGGACCATCTCGGCCGCTTGTTGTGCCGCCGAACCCTGCCAAACGCCCAGCGTTCGCGTAGGAAGACCTCCCACGGTGGCGGCCAGCGGAACTGTCGTGTCGATCAAAATAGCGCCCGCTTGAAATGAAGACCGCAGTTTCTTGAGCAACGTTGCGTGCGCCGAAAACGGAATTGTGAGAACGACGATGCCAGCCCTTGCGACGGCTTCAGCATTATCGGCGCCATCGACGTGGCCTCCCGCTCCGGCGTTCGCGGCAACCTGTGCGGCGGTCTCACGGGCCTTCTCTACGTCCCGGGAGCCGATGATGACCGACTCCCCTGCGCGAGCCCAGCGAACCGCAAGGCCCAACCCTTCCGCTCCTGTACCTCCGACAATCGCAATCGTGTGTGGCATCGGCATCCGCCGCAAAGAACTGGAAATCAATCAAATCCCGCAAGCAACGGAACCTTTGCGCATCATACACGATTGAGTGTTCCGCACGAGACGGCTCTTCGCCGGAATGAACTTCGGCAAGTTTCGTAGGCGGCCGACCTATCGAAACAGATCTCGTTCCACGGGCCGAATCAAGTCGCGCCCGCTTCCCAACCGTTGCGGGAGAGCGACGCCGCGAATCAGAGCAACAGGAATTGCATTTGATTTGCCCATGACAAGTTCCGCGGCGGAGGCAAGTTCGTCGGCGACGGCAAGAATTGTCGCACGCAGCGCTTTTCCGCTCGCATCACGCTTGCCGCGATAATCCACCAGCGCATCGATCCCCGCAACGCCCAAAGCCACGTTCACGAGGCCTTCACGCCAGGGCCGTCCGAACGTGTCGGAAATCAGGACGGCAACAGAAACTCCAAATTGTTTTGCAAGTTTCGTTTTCAAGCGTCGCGCCGAGTGGTCGGGATTTTCAGGGAGCAGCACCGCCGTACCTTCAGCCGTGTTCGAAGTATCGACGCCTGCATTTGCGCAAATAAATCCATGATGCGTCTCCGCGATGAGCACCCCCTTTTCCATGCGTACAATACGCTTCGCTTGCCATAGTGCCAGTTCTATGACGCGTGCGTCTTTCCGATGCTTCGCCGCCCAGCGCACGGCGCGTTTCGAAGGCGCAATCGAATCGAGCTCGACGATTTGTCCTTCGGATTTGGAGACAATTTTCTGCGCGACAACAAAAATATTCCCGTGCTCGATGGAGAGAGAACGGCGCGCGACAGCGTCGATTATGAGGCCGGCGAGATCGTCACCGGGCACGATTTCCGGCATTCCCATGAGGGGAATAATTTCGACCGGCACTGTCGAGCGGGATTTTTTCTTGCTATGCCGTTTCGTTGTTCGCCGCATGATTCCAGTTGCCAGTGAATTTCGAGCGATATGGAATGCGAGTATATCAGGCCCGAGAGATGTTTAATTTTGCAGAGCTCCCAGGGGAACCGCGTTGGGCCCACTAGAGTCGCACGACACGCAGGAATGCTGGGCGAGCGAGGGAAAGTTGAGGCACGGGCCTGCTCATCGAGTAGGGAAGCCGCCGAATGGTCCGGCGGCCTTGGTGCAGTTGAGGCGGTAGCTACTTCGAAGGTTCAACCTGGAGGTTATTCGTCACTGAAAACACATTTGGAACGCTGTTCGCCTGAAGACCCGCTACGTTCTTATCTGCTTCGCTGGATACGAAACCCTCCAGCGTAACATGGCCATTCTTGACGATGATGTGAATCGATTGAAGATTCCCCACTCCATATCGTTGAAGCGAGGGCTGCGAGTAAATCTTGCGGTACTCCGCAAAGCGAATCTGATTATCCATGGAGCTGTTCGGAAGGACCTCGATCTGGTTGTCCACTTTCTCGACGCCCTCGATGTGCTTTACGGCTGCCTCCGCATCGGATTTAACGGAGGGATTCACAACTTGCCCTTTGAGGGTCACCGTGTATCCATTTACAGAGTATTGGAGATTGTCGAAAACCGTGTACCACGGCAGCAAAAGCAACTGATGGCGAACTTCCTGTTTTAGCCAATCCGCGTATCGCTGGGTGCCCTTTTCGGGAGCGCTTCGTTGTTGGTTGGCCTGGGTGATTCCCACGCCGAGTATTGACAGTGCTAGCATGCTCAGTAGGATTGTCTTCACGAACCGTATCATCAGTGTTCTCCCTTGCTTTTTTCGGCAGATCAGGGCCGGAGCCAATAACAAGCGTATGCGGAACGGGCTGCGACAACGCGTCACTGCCCATCCGGGTATTAGATGTGTGCCCCAAACTGCAGCGATCGACGTTATTAATCCTTGGTTTCCGCGCGGGACCCCTGCGGGGAAGCCTTGTCCAGGAGCGAAATCAACCTTTCCGCAGCTTCCGGAGTCCGCGTGTCATGGCCCATCACGACATCCTGCGCGTCGACTTTGTGTCCGTACAGTTGTTCGTTACCTTCGTTGTCCGGGTGCAGGCTCGCGCCTTCCAAAGAAACGCCTGCGAAAAGGCCACGAGAACGCGAGTAAGTCAGGATCTCTGCACGCATGTACGCATCGGTGTCTGCCTCCGCGGAGCGCCCGACTGGTCCGGCTGCGGCGGAAACGTCCGCTCCGAGTTTCACTTTGCTATGCAACAGACTGGTTGCACCATGTTCGTTCATTACCAGCAGAACGAAATCAGTAGCCGATCCGCCAATCTGAAATCCAAAGCTCCCGCCTTCCAGAACCATCATCGACGGCGCGCCCCACTCGCCGGTCAAATGGTCTCCCGTGCGGCACACCAGGGCCCCACGACCGTAGCTTCCGCCCACCACAAAGGCTGCCTTAACCACCGACGGAATCACAACGACACACTTAGCCTTATTCAGCAGGTCCTGCGGTATGTCGTCGGGGATGTTCAGGATCTCACTCAAGACTTGTCCTGCATTCTGAAGACGCTGTTCCTGTTTCGATTTGTCATTGTCAGCGGCGGTGACGGCCGTCGCCACCAGTAGAATTGCGATCAACAGACTGTAAAATTTCTTCATTTCGTTCGTGCCTCCTTTTGCGACGATTTCGGGGCAGTCGTTGCGTCAACTTACGTTTTCGCGGGCCTCAAACGAGATATCTCACTCTATTGTTCCTGCGGCCGCCAACGCTATCAATACATAGTGTCGCGTATTTCAGACGGCGAGATGACCTGACGCCGCACGCGCAAAAAAACGCAGCGACGGGGTGTATGCGGAGCCATCTGAAACGAGAAAGCGCAAGCCAAGGGCTTATGTGTGCAATTTTGAACAGTCGCATCTGCTGATTCGAAACAACCTATTGTCACAGTATGGGAAATACAGCAACCTCCGCCCAAAGTTACAGCATGACTCGGATAGACCCCGATTGGCCCTTTCGGTTACCGTGCTCGAGGATTTAGCAGCAGGATCAAGGAACCGAGGAATGAAGCCTTTTTTTTCATCCTATTCATACAGTACCGGTCGCCCCGCGTCGACATGTCTACAAACGCTTGGGAGCCATTTCCCTTGCTCCGCGAGCTCTGCTTATTCGTTTAATAAACGGCGCGGGGAGACCGTCCATATCGTGGAAAGGCCGTATTTCGCAGTAGCGCGCCGTCCGCGTTTACTTGGAATGCCGCTTGAATATCTCAGATTTCCCGCTCAGCTCAGGCTCACGCGAACTCTTCGCTTCAGCAGCAACATTCGGATCCAAATTTCGCTCGATACCACGAGGTAATCCTGTGCCAAACGATCGCAGAAATTTCGAACCAACTATCTCCAGTGAAACGCCGGAAACCGCCGCAGACCATAGTGCCATCGATGAGGCCCTTCTCGTCTTGCAGGCGCAGTCCGGAGACAGCACGGCTTTCTCCAAATTGATCCGTCCTTATATGCGCAAGGCCTATCACGTTGCGCTCAAAATCACCGGCAATCGCGAAGACGCCGAGGATGCAGCGCAGCAGACTTTGCTGAAGGCCTACGCGCACATCGACCAGTTCCATGGGGACGCACGCTTTTCGAGTTGGCTGATTCGAATTGCCATCAATGAAGCTCGCATGAAAGTAAGGAAGCGGCGCTCGGAGGATTGTTACCTGTCGTACGACGTCAGTACGCCAGGCCGGAACCCCAGCACCGTCGAGATGCTCTGCGCCGGTGAGTCCTCTCATCCTGAGGTTCTGTATTCCAAGAGCGAGACCCAGCGCGTGCTTCGCGAAGCCATCGACGGCCTTCGCAGTTCTTCGCGGGTTGTCGTTTGGCTGCTTGGATTGCAGGAACGCCAGACGAAAGAGGCCGCCAAGATTTTGAATTTGTCTGAATCTGCGGTTAAGACGCGATTCTTGCGCGCCCGGCAGCAATTGCGCGAATGCTTGACCGAGCGCATGTAGGGAAATCGCAGAGCAGCAGGCGAAATCGAAGTGGCATTGCCATGAGCGGACCTTCGGCTACAAGACGACGCGACCATCGTCACCCTGCCGATTCTGACGCGCACTCTCATGGGGGGAGTCGTCTGCGTTTACGCGTCTCGACGCGAACTTTGCGAATCGACCGAGCCTTCCAGGCTGTTGGTTAATGCAGCAGCTCCGTTGGCTCGTTTTCATGAGAATGTTCTGGAGTCTCTATTTCCCGTGTGCACAACCACACGCCGCAAGGAGAAAGCCGACCAGGCTCTCTATTCCGGCAGAACATCCCAAACGGTATCTTGGTCCGTTTCGCCCCAGCCCAATCCCCAGCCCATTTGTAAGGTAGCGAATCCGCTCAGGAGGAAAAACCATGAGGCGTGTCTTTCTTTGTTTGCTTGTAGGCCTGCTTGCTGCTCCGTTTGCGCTGGCCCAAAAATCCGGCGATCATGTGGAAGCGGGAGTCTTCGTTGACTATTTTCGTCTGAATCCGCCGGATTCAAACTATGCCGGCCTGGGCGCGCGGCTGGGCTTCAACGTCAGAAGAAATATCCAGTTGGAGGCGGAAATGAATTATGATTTCAACCGCGTTTTTACCGAAGATTTCAGTTCGGGCGGCTCAATCACCACCACCCAATCCAATTTGCGAATCCTCCGCGGGCTGTTTGGGCCGAAGCTCCAGACCGGCTCGGGCGCCGTTCGTCTTTTCGCCACCGTCAAAGGCGGATTCATTAATTTTAGATTCGACCCGCGACCGGCGTCCTTTTCAACTTTCACCAGCAGTGTCGAAGGGCTACGCGACGACAATATCGACGGCGTCGTTTACCCGGGCGGGGGTGCGGAAGCGTTTTTCGGCCCGATCGGCCTTCGTCTCGATGTCGGCGATGAGATTTTTTTCAATCACGGAGCCCACAACAACCTGCGTGTGACGTTCGGTCCAAGTATCCGCTTTTAGCTACGCCTGTAATTTTCCGGTCCGCCTCGCCGAACGGCATCACTTATCGGCGGGCGGGCCGTTTTAATGTCCTCCTTCGGGTTCCAAACACGAACTCAAGCCTGCCTCAAGAACTCCTCGACTCACTTACTGATTTTCCCGCACAATCCGAACAAGCACACGTTTGGGATTCGCTTGTAAATTCCTTTGGAAAGCGGGCGGTAGTTGCTTCGCAGGAAGGCAGAAACCTGGGATTGACCTTGCGGTGCCTTGTCGCGGGACTCCTCGGAATCTTCCCAAGGAGTCCCAGACCAAGGTCTAAAACGTAGGTGCTTACGACTGTGGAGTTACGTGGACGGTCACTGCAACGTTGTTGCCATTGGCGTCGGTGCGATAGCTTACGTCTGCGTTCGCTCCCACCGCCAGTTTCCCGTCGACCGTGGTGTTTTGGTCGATCGTAAACGTCATCTCTTTGCCTTGATCTTTACTCTGATTTGGATCCTGACTCTGCATGGCTACACCACGGCTCGGCGGATTGCTGGCAACGGTCTTGAGCGTGAACGAGCTGCTGGAAACTGCCGTGATCTTCCCCGAAGCAGACTGCAATTGCGCCGCATTCTGGCTCGGCGTTGCGGACTGGTGTCCGGCTGGAGACGCAGGCAAGGCCCACGCCGCGCCCGCTAGCAGCGCACTGGATATAATCGAAAGAGCGATATTGCGAACGTTCTTCATGCGATAAACCTCCTCAAAGTTTCAACTCCGTCTGTACTACTTGCAATACTGGTACCAGTCCAAGCCCCGGATGTTCCGCGAATGCGAGGTTTTGCAATCACAGCCTTTATCACAGAGCGTCATTTCTCCTTATGGTACTGAGCCTCAGCAATATCTTCTCGCCACGATTCCAATCTACATTGTCTTGACTACAGGATATGCGTGGCTACTGCTTCTGAACCAGGCGTAAAAGGACCAAAATCATATAACTTTGACCGCCCTAACCTGGAGGTGCTAAGCTTCGTTGGCAGAAATCACCGTAAGGGTTTTTTGGTATTGCGAAAAACATTTGGAATAGCTAATTAAGCGCAGGCCGGTCGGTAAATGAAAACTCTTCGCATCCTGATTGCCGATGATCACGACCTGATGCGCCGCGGCGTGAAGGCACTCCTTCAATCCCACGCGGGCTGGGAAGTTTGCGGAGAAGCCCACACGGGCCGCGAGGCCGTGGCGAAGTCCGAAGAGCTCAAACCCGATGTTGTGATCCTCGATATCAGCATGCCTGAATTGAATGGTGTGGAAGCGGCGCGGAGGATTCGCAAAGCCTCTCCGAATACAGAAGTCTTAATTTTGTCGGTACACTATTCCGACCAGCTGATTCGCGAAATTCTGGATGCCGGCGTGCGCGGATATATGGTCAAGTCAGACTCGGATCGGGACCTCGTCATCGCCGTCGAAACGCTCGCCAGCCATAAGCCTTTCTTCACTCCGCGTGCCACGGAGGTCATTCTGAGCAATTTCAGCGGGGGATCTCGAGCCGAGCCGCCGGAATTGGTAGGAGACCGGTTGACGTCTCGAGAGCGGGAAATTGTTCAACTGCTGGCAGAGGGCAAAAGCAGCAAGGAAGTCGCCTCCTCGCTTTGCATCAGTGTAAAAACTGCTGAAACCCATCGCGCCAACATCATGCGCAAGCTGCAACTGCACACGGTCAGCGAATTGGTTCGCTATGCCGTGCGCAACCAGATCATCGAACCGTAGTTCGTAGATCCTTCGTCTTCTCGGCTTGTCCAAGACCCACTTTCATTATGTCTTTCCTAGCGAAACACTGGACTGCCCCTACAGCAAGTTCCTGGGCGTCTCTAACGAATCGACGGTATTGTTCGAAAACGCTATCCCGACGATTATGCGTGTGCGGAATGTTAATTCCGTTTCATAGGAAGAAGAAGACAGGAAGTCGAGGCGCCTTGAGAGATCAAGGCCAGAAGGGCTGGGCCGGCTTCCTTCTTCTTCTCCCGGATCTGAATTAGAAAGGTTCCGGCCGATGAACACAATAGTTGCTTCCGCCGAACAGCTCCAGGGTTTCAATTCGTTCGGGGATGTCGCGTTGGCGCCAGAGGCTCCAACAATCCTGGTGGCGAGTTCTGATTTGCAGGTTTCGGATGGTTTAGCGAGACTCCTGGAGCCTTATCCCATCAATACTGTCTGGGTGAAGGGAGTGGCAGACGCGAGAATCTGGATCGGTACTGAGAGAATCGCGGTATGCCTCTGCGGGTTCTGGCTTGAGGACGGCACTTGCCGTGAATTCGTCAAGCAGACCAAGCGCGAATCCTCAGAAATCCCCGTTATCATTGTGTCCAGTCCAGCCTGTGAAAACGAATACCGCGAATACCTCGCGGCAATGAATACCGGCGCCTTTGATTTTCTGTGCTATCCGTACCGCCGCTTGGAACTCGAAAGAATGCTTCGTTTAGCCATCGCACGGCGTGCTTGGCGGCTCGAATAGCCGTGTGATGACCCGAAACTGCCCGGGCTGTTTACTACCCCCCCTAAATCCCCACTCAGCCCGGGCCGTTCTGGATTCTTTGCGGGTCGCCCTAAAACCCGCCATTTAGTGTAGAATTTATACCGCTGCTTCCGTTCGTCCCTTACTTCCTCGATTCAAGAAAGTAACGTTCCCCGAACTCAGGGGCATATGTCGACACAATCCGATACCGCGCTCGGAGGTATTCTTCTCGAAGACGGCTCCTGTTCCTTCCTGGTGTGGGCTCCATTTGCGAAGAAGGTGGCGTTACAGATCCAGGAACCTACACCTATGTGCGTGCCGATGGAAGAACTGAAGCGCGGCTATTTCCACTATTCCGGGAGCAACATTCCTCCCGGCGCGGTTTACATGTATCGCTTGGACGAAACAAAGCAGCGGCCAGATCCGGCGTCGCGCTATCAGCCCTACGGAGTACATCAGGGATCCCAAATCCGCGGTTCAAAATTTTCCTGGGATGATTCGCGCTGGAAGGGAATTGCGCTGCCCAGCGCCGTATTCTACGAGGCCCACGTCGGCACCTTTACGCCGGAGGGCACCTTCGACGCCATCATTCCGCGCTTGCCGGAATTGAAATCGCTCGGCATCACCATGCTCGAATTGATGCCTGTCGCTCAGTTTCCCGGCGACCGCAACTGGGGGTACGACGGTGTTTATCCCTACGCTGTTCAAAATTCGTATGGTGGCCCCGACGGTCTAAAGAGGCTGGCGAATGCCTCCCACCAAATTGGGTTGGGACTCGCTCTCGACGTCGTGTACAACCACCTTGGCCCTGAGGGGAACTATCTAGGCGATTTCGGGCCGTATTTCACCGATCACTATCGCACGCCGTGGGGCAACGCGATCAATTTCGACGGCCCGCGTAGCGACGAGGTTCGCCGGTTCTTTATCGAGAACGCTTTGTATTGGATCTCTGAATTTCATGTTGATGCGCTGCGATTCGACGCGATACATGCCATCATCGACGCATCCGCGAAATCCTTTCTCGAGGAATTAACCTCCCGAGTCCACGAGTTCACGGCGCGCGCCGGACGAACTGTGCACCTGATCGCCGAAAATGACCGAAACGACGCCCGCACCGTCAAGTCCCAAGACCTAGGCGGTTGTGGCTTCGATGCTCAATGGAATGACGACTTTCATCACGTCCTCCATACCCTCGTCACCAGTGAGCGCAATGGTTATTACGAAGATTTCGGCTCCATACATGATTTAGCGAAGGCCTATTCGGAGGGGTTCGTTTACTCGGGACGATATTCGCATTTTCGACGCCGCAGGCACGGAAATTCCTCCCAAGATATTGCTTCCCACCGCTTTCTCGTTTTCGGCCAGAATCACGATCAAGTCGGAAATCGCGCGGAGGGAGAGCGCTTATCACAGATTGTCCCATTCGAATCCCTCAAACTAATTGCGGGAGCCGTTCTGTTGTCACCCTTCATTCCGCTTTTATTCATGGGTGAGGAATATGCCGAGTCCTCTCCATTCCAATATTTTGTCAGTCATGGGGACGAAGATTTGATCCACAGTGTGCGTGAAGGCCGGCGGAAGGAATTCGAGCGTTTCAATTGGCAGGATTCCGTCCCCGATCCACAGTCGCCAGAAACTTTCATGCGCAGCAAGCTTCATTGGGATCAAAGAACCCGCGGTCAACACGCAACTCTTCTTTCGTTTTACACACACCTGCTCGCGCTCCGCCGCACCGTCCCGGCGCTCTCGCATCTCGACAAACAGACGTCGCGAGTGACAGCGGTTGATCCGTCAGCCCTCATCGTCGAGCGATGGCACGACGCGGATCGCGTGGGCATTGCTTTCAATTTCGCGCGCTCGGCAAATAGTCTTGTGCTTTCCACGGTTCCAGGGGTCTGGAAAAAGCTGCTTGCTTCAGCCGATTCCGAATGGGGAGGACCGGGAATCGGAACGCCGAGCATTCTGGATTCCGAAGGCCCCGTGACCTTAGATGTTCCGCCAACATCATTCATTGTGTTCCGTCTCGAGGGAGAATCCGATTGAAGGACCGTTTTTTATGTGTCCACGCTCATTTCTATCAGCCACCCCGTGAGAATCCCTGGCTTGAGGCGGTCGAAGTGCAGGATTCGGCGTATCCCTATCACGACTGGAATGAGCGGATCACAGCGGAATGTTACGCGCCCAATGCAGCCTGCCGTATCCTCGACGGCGAGGGGCGCATCGTCGATATCACGAATAATTACGCCAAAATCAGTTTCAATTTCGGCCCCACTCTGCTGGCGTGGTTGGAAGAAAAAGCTCCGAGGGTTTATTCGTCGGTCCAGAGCGCCGATAAACTAAGCCGTGATCAGCATCACGGACACGGCTCGGCCATATCACAGGCCTATAACCACTTGATCCTGCCGCTCGCCAACGCGCGCGATAAACAAACGCAAGTTGTCTGGGGCATTCGCGATTTCGAGCATCGCTTTGGCCGCTCTCCTGAGGGCATGTGGCTTCCGGAAGCGGCTGTGAATCTCGATTCGCTGGAAGCCCTGGCGTCGAACGGGATTAAATTCACCATTCTCTCGCCTCATTCAGCGCATATGGTCCGGCGAATCGGCGAAGAAGAATGGCACGAAGTCAGCGACGGCCGGATCGATCCCTCCATGGCCTACAAAGTTCACCTTGAGTCCGGCAAAGACATCGCGGTTTTTTTCTACGATGGCCCCGTTTCCCGCGGTATCGCATTCGAAAATCTTCTCGAAAACGGCGAGACTTTCGCCAATCGCCTGATGAGCATCTTTTCCGATTCACGCGACAGGCCGCAGTTGGCGCACATCGCCACGGACGGCGAAACCTACGGACATCACAAGCCGCATGGAGACATGGCACTGGCCTACGCCCTTCGGTTTATCGAAGAAAATAAGCTCGCCACTTTGACGAATTACTCCGAATTTCTTGAGCAGCATCCACCAGCTCACGAGGCCCGGATTTTTGACAACAGCTCGTGGAGCTGCGCTCATGGCATTGAGCGCTGGCGCAGCAATTGCGGCTGTAACTCAGGAATGCACGCGGAATGGAATCAGAATTGGCGTGCGCCGCTTCGCGAAGCAATGGACTGGCTTCGCGACGCGCTGCTTCCCATCTATGAGCAGCAGGGCGGCGAAGTATTTCAGGATCCCTGGCGCGCGCGCGACGAATACATTCGCGTGATCCTCGATCGCTCTCCAAAGAATGTCTGCGATTTCTTGCATCTGGTTTCTGGACGCGCACTCTCGCCCGACGAAAGACTGCGCGCCTTGAAACTGCTCGAACTCCAGCGCCACGCGATGTTGATGTACACAAGCTGCGGCTGGTTTTTCGACGAGCTCTCCGGCCTGGAAACCGTGCAGGCAATCCAATATGCGGCCCGCGCCGTTCAACTTGCTTCCCAGCTCACGGGCAGCACGAATCTGGAAACCGAATTTGTAGAGCGCCTCGCTCGAGCGAAAAGTAACATTCCAGAGAACCAGGATGGCAAGCGCGTGTATGAGCAATTTGTGAAGCCCGTCATGTTGGACCTGAAGGGTGTCGGCGCTCACTTTGCGGTGAGTTCGCTCTTCTCAGACGCCGGTTCCGAACAGCATATATATTGTTACACTATTTCACAGCGGGATTTCCGCACACTCTCGTCGGGGAAAACGCGCTTGGTCGTGGGCCACGCCCGCATCTCTTCCGATATCACCACGGAATCCGCCGATATTTCATTTGGTGTCGTGCATTTGGGCGATCACAACATTGCCGGAGGCGTTCGCGAATTCGCTGGAGAAGAGGCATACCAATCCACCACGAAGGAAATTACGGAGGCCTTCGAACGCGGCGATTTTGCCGAGTTGGTTCGCGTTGTCGATAAAGCCTATGGAACCGGCTCATATACGCTGAAATTTCTCTTCCGCGACGAGCAGCGTAAGATCGTCAGTCAGATTCTTGATTCCGCTTTGGAAGAAGCCGAGCACGTTTACCGCCAGCTCTACACGAACCGGGCCCCGCTGATGCGTTTCGTCACGGTGCTCGGCATGCCCCCGATCCGCCGTTTTCAGGTGGCAGCGGAATTCACCTTGAACTCAGATATTCTGAAAACCATCGAGTCCGACAATTTGAACATCCAGGAAATGCAAACGCTCCTGGAAG
>DAHUXN010000045.1 GCA_027307115.1 Acidobacteriota bacterium | reverse complement strand
GTAGCGTCCTTCGCAGGAATTGGCGCTGGCGCGAGCTTCCTTTCCGCGCTACTCGGCAGCGTTGGGCCAATCATGGCGCCGGTCTTCCTCGCCTACGGCCTTGTGAAAGGCGCGTACATCGGCACCGAGGCGCTCTCCACTGTTGTGATGCACATCGTCAAGCTGATTGCCTATCGCCAAACCGCTGTCTTGACGCTGTCGGGCGCGCTGATTGGCTTGGGCCTCGGACCCGTCATGATCCTCGGCTCCTTTTCGGGCAAGCGCATTCTCGACCGCCTGCCCGAGAAGGTATTCGTCGCAATCATTGAAGGCGTGCTGATCGTTGCGGGTCTCCTCTTCTTGGTCCGTGGATGAGTACAGTCAGCCTGCAAGCAGCCTTGTGTGTCGCGGCTTCAGCCGCGACACAAGGGCCGTGTAATTCGATGGGCTTCAGCCCCTGAAGTACGGGCCAAGTCACAAACGCTTCAGAACGCGACATCCTTGATATGCGTCGCAATGAACCAGCTATTCCCCCACGCATCGCGCACGCCCGCGCTGCGGTCACCGTAGGGTTTGTCGTTCGGCGCTTCGATTGACGTCGCGCCAGCCCGCAGCGCCTGCGCGTACACCGCATCCGTGTCCGGCACGTACAGATGCAAATGGCATGGCGACTGCCGGTTCGCGCGAAACGCTTCGTCGATTTCAATCTGCCCGTCGCCGATAAGAACGGTCGCGTGCGCGATTGCTCCTCCCGGCCATTCGTGAACGCCCTCCGCCTTCGCGCCAAACGCCTGCTCGAGGAACGGAATCATTTTCGCCGCCCCATGCAAATGCAAATACGGCTGCACCGTGGGATGCGGATATTTCTTCGCTGGCGGCGTGATGTACAACTCATTTCCAAACGGATCCCGCACGCCGGATTCGTTCTCTCCCCAGAATTGCATCCCCGGCTCGTAGAGCGAAATCGCTCCCGCCTTCAACGCCCTGCGATACGCCGCTTCTGCGTCAGGCACCGTCAAATGGATCGTCACGGGAGAAGGCGCATATTGTTCGTTTCCATCGCTCAACTCGATCGTCGAGTCGCCCAGCTTCACTTCCGCGTGCATAATCTTGCCGTCTGGCATTGGCACGCGGCCCTTTTCGACCGCTCCGAACGCCTCGACCAGAAAATCAATGAACTTCGCCGCCCCGCCAACCAAAATGTACGGCGTGATCGTAAGAAATCCCGCGCGTATGTACGGAACAGGCTTCGCCGCTTCCGGTTTTCCGCTCGCTCTGCTTGCCATGATTCCCCTCCTTCTTGCCTAACTCCACATTCAGATTCGCCCAAAATCTGTTACGTTGCAGATCCTTCGCCGTACGATTCCGCATGCGTCATGCCTTTGTGCGTCCACAATTGCGCGGCCAGCGCGAAAACCGCCGGGAAGCATTCGAGCACGTAGCGCGGCTCAGGCGTTTCCACGGTGGTCAGAAACGCAGTACGAATCACGATGTATGCCACCAGGAAAAGCGCCGCTGGATCCTTCCGCACGCGCCACGCTCCGCCCAGCGCCATCAGCGCATACGCTATGCCCAGCAAGAAAAGTCCCAGCGAATAGCAGTATTGCGACGGGCTGTCCTCCCACCAGTAGCCGACGGGCCACAGTTTCCCCGATAACGGCAGCATCTCGACGCGCGGCGTGAACCACATCGAAAAACACCTCAGCAATGGCACAATAGAATAAGTTCGCAGCGGATGCCGCGCGGTTCGCTCGCGCGCAATCTCCCCGAATCCGCGATCAATTTCTGGTGTCATGTCCGTATCTTCGTTGTAAGCCGCCAGCAGCGCCGCCACGCGAGCCCGCTCGGCCGGCGAATCAAACGCCGAAGCGGGTATGTCTTCGATATGAATTTCCTCGCCGTCCTGGTTCCACATAACTTGGTACACGTCCCTGAAACGCCACAGCCACGTGCCGCTCCACGCGTAAAAGCCGTGCGGCGTGAATTCGCCGGGAAGCTCCGTGTAGCGCGGCGCCAGAAATTGCACCGTGTGCACCACGCGCCAGTTTCGCGCGGCCCACGGCAGCAGCGGCAAAATCAGCCCGACAGCCAGCAGCGTTCCCGTGTGCAGCAGCCGCGGCCAATTTCTCGGCCGCCACCACAGCGCCACGAGCACCGCTCCAGCGGCCGCCAGAATCAACGGAGTCTCTGGCCGCACTAGCGTCCCGAAACCCACCACCATTCCGCCCAGAAGCCATGGCATGCGGAAAGACGCTTCTGTCTGCGCAACAACGTCCTTGGCCTGACTCAGTCGCAGCGCTTCCATCAGCACCAGCAACGCCAGCGTGCTCAGAAATATCGTCAATGTCTCCGTCAGCACCACCGCCGTGTAATTTGCAGTAAAGGGGCACAGCGCCGTCAACCACAGAGCTGCCAGCGCCACGCGCCGCCGCGATTCCTTCGGCGCAAGTACTGCGGCCATTGCCGCCACAAGGAAGCAAGTCAGCACGCCAACGAACGCCTGCGCCACCATTACGGCCCGCGCGGTCTCACCGAAAAAAATATAAATCGCCGCGAGAAATGCGGGATATCCCGGCACGCGGATGTCAACTGGCGTCAGGCGCCCCGCAATCTTCAGTCCATAAATTCCATGCCGCAACCAGTTATGCGCCAGTTGCTGGTAAATCGGCGTGTCACCCGCCTCATAAAACGGGAATCTCCATACGAAGTAGAGCCGCAGCGCGAACGCCGCAAGTACAGCCCCGGTTACATGCGCGCGCATCTTAAGAGAAGCGGTCATTGACAGTCTTTCTGCGGCCAGCTAGCTTGGAATGTTGGCATGATGAAACGCAACCCCATATTCTACGATGAAGAGCGCCGCCGCTGGCGCCGCACACGCCGTATTTTGGAAGTTTCGGGCGTGCTCTTTACGCTCATTGTTGTTGTATTTTTCTTTAACATCATTCGCCGCCCCAACTTGCCCGAACTGCTTCTTCCGCAGCGCGGACAGGCCTATCGGCCCGTTCCCCCGCGCCGCACGACCGCGAAATTAAAGCGCGCGAATTATCGGCCAGGGCGCAGTCGCAAAGTCGCCGCTCTCGGCAATATCCCGGAAATTTATAACCCGCTGCGCGCGGCATTTTACGTCAATTGGGACTCGAACAGCCTCGCTTCCCTCCAGCTTCACTATCACGATATCGACTTGCTGATTGCCGAGGAACTCCACGCCTTCACCGCCGACGGAAGTCTAGCCGTCGACAAAGACCCGAAGCTCGACGCGTGGCTGAAAACCTTGAACCTCGAACTGCCGATGATGCCGCTTCTCAATAATTATGACGGCAACGTCTGGCAAGTGCAGCCTATGGCGGACATGCTGGCGAATCCCGGCTCCCGTCAACATCTCGAATCATCGCTCGTCCAATACGCGCAGTCGCACAAGGACGCGGGCATCGCGGTCGACTTCGAGGAAGTGCCGGACGCGAGCCAGAAAAATTTCGTCGCGTTCATCCGCGAACTCGGCGTCGCCCTGCATGCCGCCAACCTGAAATTGATGGTCGCCCTCCCTGCCGCCGACTGGGCGTACGACTATAAGGCGCTGGGCGCCGGATCGGATGCCATTATTCTGATGAACTACGACTTCCACTGGCCGCAATCGTCCGCCGGTCCGATTGTGTCCCAGGATTGGTATATCAAGAATCTCAAAGCCATCGTCAAAATGGTCCCACCGCAGAAGATCGTCATGGGCATCGCCAACTACGCATACGATTGGCCCTCGCCCACAAAGGCCGTCCCGCATCCTGTCGCCGACGCGTTGTCTTTTCAATCCGCCTGCGTGCGTGCACTCGAATCCGATGCCACAATTCAATTCGATTCAGCATCCATCAGCCCTTTTTATAATTACGAAGACGAGAACAACAATGTCCACAACGTCTGGATGCTTGACGCGCTTACCGCGTATAACGAGATTCGCGCCGCCGAGCGAGCCGGTCTTTATGGCACGGCTTTGTGGCGCTTCGGAACCGAGGATCCGTCCATTTGGGATATTTGGGATTCCACACGTCCCACTGATCAGACCCGCGCGCAGCTTCAGGCCATTCCGCCCGGCTACGACTTGATCCTCGAAGGCGAGGGCGACCTTTGGCGCATTACCGCGACTCCGCAGAGCGGCCAGCGTACTTTCCACTACGACGAAGCTTCCGACACCTTCACCGACGAGCGGCTCACGAAATATCCTCTCTCGTGGCGTATCGAACGCATGGGCGGCGCGGACAAAAAAGAGTTGGCGCTCACCTTCGATGATGGCCCGGACACTCCTTGGACCTCCGACGTTTTGAAAGTTCTCAAGCGCGAGAATGTTCCTGCCACCTTTTTCGTTATCGGTGTCGAAGTCGACAAATATCCCAGCATCGTGCGGCAGGAATTTGCCGCGGGCGATGAAATCGGCAACCACACTTACACCCATCCCGATTTCGACGTGGCTTCAAAGGGGCAAATCGAATTTGAGTTGAATTTGACGCAGCGCCTTCTCGAAAGTAACCTCGGCGTGAAGACGCTCCTTTTCCGCCCCCCTTATGGCATCGACGAGGAACCGGAAACAGCCGAGGAAGTCGCCAATCTTCCCATACCCCAGTCCATGGGCTACTTGCTTGTCGCGGGCCACATTGACCCGCACGATTGGGGAGAAGAAGGCGGCGTGCCTCCCCCGCCCACGGCCACCATCGTTCAGCGCGTCGTCGACCAGGTCCACAAAGTTCCCGGCAACATCATTATCATGCACGACGGCGGTGGCGACCGCAGTCACACCGTCGCGGCGCTCCCGCAAATCATTGAACAGCTCAAGGCGCAGGGCTACTCCTTCGTCACCGTGTCACAACTCCTGAATCAGACGCGCGCGCAAGTAATGCCTCCGCTCAGCGACGAGGAAAAACTTTTTGCCCGCGCCGATTCATTCATTTTCAACTTATTTCACTGGCTCCGCCTCTCGATCGCGTTCATCTTCGTCGCCGGCATCGCACTTGTCAGTGGACGCGCATTATTTATTGGCCTGCTCGCGCTTGCCGAAAAACTTCGCGCCGCGCCCGAAGATCATCCCAAGTATCAGCCCATCGTCTCCGTGCTGATTCCCGCCTATAACGAAGAGACCGTCATTG
>DAHUXN010000008.1 GCA_027307115.1 Acidobacteriota bacterium | reverse complement strand
GCTCGTTCGACTTGAAGTTTGACGCGGCGACGCCCGGCGGCCGGCGGCTGCCGGAGAAAGAACCGATTCGCGGCGTGAAACATTTGATCGCGGTCGCCAGCGGCAAGGGCGGCGTGGGGAAAACTACCGTTGCCGTGAATCTGGCAATCGCGCTGCAGAAAATGGGCTCGAAAGTCGGTTTGATGGACGCGGACGTTTATGGGCCGAACGTTCCGCTGATGCTGGGCACGACGGAACAGCCGCGCGCCGTCGCGGAAAACGTGATTATTCCTGTGGAGGCTTACGGGCTGAAAGTGATTTCGATGGGGCTGCTGAATCCGGGCGACCGTCCGTTGATTTGGCGCGGGCCGATGCTCCACGGAGTGATGCAGCAATTTCTGCGCAGCGTGCAATGGGGCGAGCTCGATTATCTGATTGTGGATTTGCCTCCGGGGACAGGAGATGTTCAGCTTTCGCTGGTGCAGACGGCGGCGATTTCTGGCGCGGTGCTGGTGACCACGCCTTCCGTCGTCGCGCTGGCGGACGTGCGCAAGGCGATTGAGATGTTCCGTCAAGTGAATGTGGAAATTCTGGGCATCGTTGAGAACATGAGCTATTTTTCCTGTCCACATTGCGAGCAGCGCATCGATGTTTTTGGCCACGGCGAAGGCGAGCACATGGCCAAAATATTTGGCGTGCCGTTTCTGGGCGAAATTGAAATCGATCCGCAGATTCGCATCGGCGGCGATACGGGGAAACCGGTTGCAGCGGAAGGGCCGGATGCTCCGGGCGCGAAAAGCATTTACGCCGTGGCGCGAAATGTCGCGTCGCGCGTCGCGGAGAAAGACAGCGCTGTCGGCGCGCCTCTGGTGCAGATTTTGTAGCACCCCTAATTCCTGTCACAAGGTGTGCAAATAGGCGAGCAAATCGCGAAGCTCTTCGTCGGATAGGGTGTAGCCGGCGGCGGGCATCATGCCGCGCCCGTTGACGATGGTTCGTTCGACGAAGCGGTCATTGGCGGGCAATCCGCTGGGCATGTATTTTTTCCTGAACAAGTGTTTGAGACCTGGCCCCTGCAAGCCCCGCGAGGAATATGCTTTGTGGCAACCCGCGCAGCGAAGGTTGTAGATGCGGCGTCCTGCCGCCTGCTGCGCGTTCAAACCGAGTTGCGCATCAGTTTCCGTGGATGGATCCCTGCCGCAACCGGCCGCAAGAACCAAGAGCAGCGGCAGGCACAGGCTAGTTAGTATGCGTCTTTTCAAGGCGCTCCTCATTCGCAAAATTTTCAGAAGCAGGATAGCGCATTTGCCGCGTTTAGGGCTTCTGCTTCAGGTTTTCGCCATGTCATGAAATTTTCGCGTTTGCGCGCCGAAGCAAATAGAATTACAGGGCGATGGAGTGGCGTTCGCGTTGCCTTGTAAGGCTTGGATGCGTGTGTTACTTTCGCTGTTCGCTTGAGAATGCCTCCAATTTCTTCTAGGAGCACAATTTGATACGGGCGTACGGCGGGCGGGCGCCGCAGATTGCGGCGTCGGCTTACGTTGACGACGCGGCGGTGATCATTGGCGACGTCCAGATTGGCGAGGATGCGAGCGTGTGGCCGGGCGTGGTGATTCGCGGCGACGTTCACTACATACGCATCGGCGAGCGCACGAATGTGCAGGATGGCTCGGTGCTGCACGTGATGCGCGACGAGCATCCGTTGATTTTGGGCGACAATGTGACGATTGGCCACGGCGTGATTCTGCATGGTTGCACGATCGAGTCGCGCTGCCTGATTGGCATGGGCTCGATTATTTTGAATGGCGCGAAGATTGGAACGGGCTCGATTGTGGCGGCAGGGACGTTGGTGACGGAAGGCGCGATTGTTCCGCCGGGAAGTCTGTTCATGGGGCATCCGGGGAAGTTGCGTCGCGCGCTGACAGCGGAGGATCAGCGGTCGATCAACGATTACGCGCAGCGGTACGTGGAATATAAAGAGACGTATCGTAGCGAGGTGCGCTGATTCACTCTGTCGTTCCGAGTGGCATCAGGAATCTGCATTTTGCGTCCGCGAAAGACGAACAGCAGATTCCTCGTCGCGGCTGCTCCTCGGAATGACAACGTCTTGGGTTGATGCTTGAGTGTTAGCAAGTGAGGGCGAGAAGTGAGCGAAGCGGCAAAACCAGAAAACGAGCGGCGCAAATTTCGCGCCATCAAAGGGACGCGGGACATACTGCCGCCGGATTCGGCGCTGTGGAACTGGTTTGAGAAGACGGCGCGGAGCGTGATGGAGTCGTACAACTTCGGTGAAATTCGCACGCCTATATTTGAGGAGACGGAGCTGTTTGCGAGATCGATCGGCGGTGAGACCGACATCGTGGCCAAAGAGATGTTTTCTTTTGAGGATCGGGCCAGCGGCAGGTTAGCAGAGCTCAAGGACATCATAGTCCTTAGAACGAGTAAGAGTTCGGCGGGGCTGCGGGCATTTATCGCTGAGGCGGCGGAGTTTATTGAATTGGCTACCGAGTCCTCACGGCGTAGAGATATTCCGTCGGTCGATGAGGAAAAGATTGATGCTCTTAGGTCAAACGTAGCGGCCCTCGAGAAAGCGAGCCACCAGCAGCTGGTGGACCATGAATTTGTGCGAATGCTATCCAACGCGATCAGAGCTGTGGTGTACATAACGGCTCTTGGGACATTTACGACGCTTCGGCCGGAGGCGACGGCATCCGTTGTGCGGGCGTATATCGAGCATGGGATGCACACGCGGCCGGGCGACCAGAAGCTGTACTACGTAGGGCCGATGTTCCGGCGGGAGAGGCCGCAGAAGGGGCGTTACCGGCAGTTTTGCCAGATTGGCGCGGAAGTGCTCGGCGCGTCGGATGCTCCGGCGATTGACGCGGAGCTGATCCAGATGCTGACGGATCTGCTGGAACGCTGCCAGATCGAGAAATACACGCTGCTGATTAATTCGATTGGATGCCCCGATACACCAGAACGAAAGGGCTGTCGGCCGAAGTACGTGGAGCTGCTGCGCGCGAAATTGCGCGAGCCGGAAATTTTTAGCAAGCTTGGCGCGGACAGCCAGCGGCGAGTCGAGACGAATCCGCTGCGCGTGATGGATTCGAAATTGCCGGAGGAGCAGGGGATTATCGAGAAGCTGCCGAAAATTTCGGAGCACCTTTGCGCGGATTGCCGCGAGCATTACGAGGAGTTAAAAAAAGAACTGAAGCTGCGCGAAGTGCCGTTCACGGAATCGCCGCGGCTGGTGCGCGGGCTTGACTATTACATGCGAACGACGTTTGAGATTACAAGTCCAATCTTGGGCGCGCAAAACGCGCTGTGCGGCGGCGGGCGGTACGACGGACTGGTCGAAATGCTCGGCGGGCCGAAGGGGATCAAGGGAATCGGTTTTGCGCTGGGCGAAGACCGTTTTATTGACGCGATTGTCGAGGCGAAGAAAATTCACGCGGCGCGGACGGTTGACGTTTTCATCGCGTGGATGGGCGAACGTGCGTATCCAACGGCCGTGCGGCTGGCGCACGTTCTGCGCGGAGAAAAGCACACGGTCGAACTGCCGCCCGAAGAAATGAAATTCCGCAAGGCTCTCGAACGCGCGGATAAAATGGGCGCGCGCTACGTTTTGATCATCGGCGAGGACGAAATCGCATCCGATATGCTGACGATCAAACGCCTTGCGGACGGCAAGCAGGAGAAAATTTCAGAAGAGGCGCTCGTGGATTTTTTCCGCCCGCCGGTGCCGACGAAGGAAGGGCCGGGAAGCTGAGGCCAGTTTGCATTGCAATCGGCGCGGACAATGGGAGTTAGAACATCATGAGGACAGAAGAGAAGGGAAGTTCGTTGGCGACGATGGGGCGACCGGAGAGCAGCGAGGCGGTGCCGTACTATTTCACCTACATTGATCAGGTTGAGGGCGACGATGTTTTGGGCGTGCTCGAAGGACAACTTGAAGAATCACTGGCGTTTTTCTCGACAATTTCCGAAGAGAAATCGCTTCACCGCTACGCGGCGGACAAATGGAGCATCCGGCAAGTGCTGAACCATCTCAACGACACGGAAAGGCTTTTTGTATTTCGCGCGCTGTGGTTTGCACGCGGCTTTGAGACTCCTCTGCCGAGTTTCGATCAGAACGTGGCCGTCAGCGGGGCGGAAGCCGATCGGATTGGATGGACTGCGCACGTCGAGGAGTTTCGGCGAGTGCGGCTCGCGACGATTTCGCTTTTCAGGAATATGCCGCGAAATGGGTGGATGCGAAGCGGAATTGCGAGTGAAAAGCCGTTTACGGTGCGCGCTCTGGCATTTCTTACTGCGGGGCACACGACACATCATGTCAGAATTTTGCGTGAACGATATTTATAGGAAGGTGCGGTCGATAAGTCGCGGATGCGTTTCTTTACTGGGCTTCCATTTGCAGAACGGCTTCTTTCAATTTGAGAGCCGGAGGGGGATGCGAATTGTTCGATTCGTTGGGTGAGCTGAAGCGGACGGGGTATTGCGGGGATTTGCGCGTGGCGGACGCGGGGCGCAACGTCGTGCTGATGGGCTGGGTACACCGGCGTCGCGATTTGGGGCAGCTGATTTTTCTCGATTTGCGCGACCGCGCGGGAATTTGTCAAGTAGTGTGCAATCGCGACCAGTATTCGGAGGCGCACGCGAAAGCGGACGAGGTGCGTCCGGAATACGTGGTTGCGGTGGAGGGGCGCGTGTTTCGGCGGCAGCGGCCGAATCCCGAGCTGGCGTCTGGCGACGTGGAAGTGATGGCGATGCGCGTCCACATTTTGAATAACGCGAAGACGCCGCCATTTCAAATCGAAGACGAAACGAACGCGAACGAGGAAACGCGCCTGCGTTACCGCTATCTCGATTTGCGGAGGCACAAACCGCATCGCAATATCGCGTTACGGCATCGCGTGGTCTTCGAAATTCGCAAAGTGCTCGACGACCTCGGCTTCTACGAAATCGAAACGCCGATGCTGACGCGTTCGACGCCCGAGGGCGCGCGAGATTATCTGGTGCCGAGCCGCATTCATCACGGGCAGTTCTACGCGCTGCCGCAATCGCCGCAGATTTTCAAGCAGATTTTGATGATCAGCGGAATGGACCGCTATTTTCAGATTGTGCGCTGCTTCCGCGACGAGGATTTGCGCGCCGACCGTCAGCCGGAATTCACGCAGCTCGACTTGGAAATGTCGTTTCCACGCCAGCAGGATATTTTCGAGGTGATCGAGCGCGTGATGGAGCGCGCCATCAGCGTGATTGGCGCGATGGTGCGAAGGCCGTTCCGCCACATGCAGTACAAGGATGCGATCCGGCGGTACGGCTCGGACAAGCCGGACTTGCGCTTCGGCATGGAGTTGCAGGACGTGACGAAATTCCTGGAGCCCGCGCGCGCGACGTTTGGTTTCGAAGGGAACGTTTATGCGCTGGTTGCGCAGGGCGCGGCGGCGTGGTCGCGCAAGCAGCTTGACGAGTTGGCCGAGTTGGGCAAAGGCGCCGGAGCTAAAGCGATTTACACGATTAAGGTCACGCCCGAGGGAGTTGCGTCGTCGCTCGACAAAACGCTAGGCGCGGATGCGGTGACGAATTTGGCGAAGAGCCTGGGAGCAAAGCGCGGCGATTTGATTGTCGCGCTGGCGGCGAAAGAACAAATTCCCGGCACGGATTCGGCTGCGCTGGTTGCGGGACAGGTGCGTTTGCGGCTCGCGGAGCAACTAGGGTTGATGAGCAAAGACCGCTGGGAATTTCTGTGGGTCACGGGTTTTCCGCTTTTCGAGTGGAGCGAGGCGGAGAAGAAATGGAATAGCGCGCAGCATCCGTTCACCGGAATTGTCGAGGAGGATTTGGAGAAACTCGAAAGCGCGCCGGGGGAAGTGCGCTCGAAGGGCTACGATTTGGTGCTGAATGGGGTGGAGCTTGGCTCAGGCAGCATTCGAATTCACCGCCAGGATGTGCAGGCGCGCGTGTTCAAGGCGCTGGGGCTTTCGGATGAGACGGCGCGGCAACGATTCGGGTTTTTCCTCGACGCGCTGACGTACGGCACGCCGCCGCATGGCGGAATCGCGCTGGGAATTGATCGCATGGTGGCGCTGTTCGCGGGCGAAAAATCCATTCGCGAAGTGATTGCGTTTCCGAAGACCACCGCGGCGCAGGATTTGATGGCCGAGTCGCCGAGCAACGTTGACGACGATCAGCTCGATCAACTGGGGATCCAGGTTAAGCCTAAGGAAAAGCCGACAGCCGGCGGAGCGTAAGAAGCGATGCTACCGCGGGCAATTCGCGAAGATCATGATCCGCTAAAGTGGCTGGCAGGGGTCGGGACGCTTACGATTTTTGCTTTCTTGCGATGGACCGACTTTCGTTGTCCATATTGCAAGGTAGCCTTCCGGCGAACCTACTTGCCGCGAAAAGTTACGCTCGGCAGCGGTGAAAGAACTTGTCCAAGCTGCGGAAGAGTCTTCGATGATGGATCTCGCGAATGGCCCGAATTGGGCCCGGGTCTGAAAATTGAGCACCTTTTCCCCACCCCGGCTAAGGGAATTATTGGCGGCGTCTTGATCTGCCTTATTTTGGTTCTCGCACTTGGCTTTGTCCGCCAAGTGGATTGGCCTGTCTTCGTTTGGCTCTCGGGCGGTCTATTCCTCTTCATGTTATTGCTGCTTGCGATCCGAATGCCAGGCATTCGGCGATCCATGCGTCGTTACAAAAATGAACAGGATTCCACTCGATACGCTACGGCAAGAGTTGAAGGCAAGCACTGATGTCGCGGATACGGATACTGCCGGAGAATGTGGCGAATAAAATTGCGGCGGGGGAGGTTGTCGAGCGGCCCGCGTCCGTGGTGAAGGAACTGGTCGAGAATTCGCTGGACGCGGGCGCGAAGTCGGTGCGCGTGGAAGTGGAGTCGGGCGGGAAGCGGCTAATTCGCGTGACCGACGATGGCTCCGGCATGCCGCACGACGACGCGCTGCTGGCGTTTGAGCGGCATGCGACGTCGAAGCTGCGTACCGCGGATGATTTGCTCTCGATTGCGACGTTGGGATTTCGCGGCGAAGCGCTGCCGTCGATTGCAGCGGTCTCGCGGCTGACGCTCGAAACGCGCGCCGCCGAAGAAGAGCAGGGAACGCGTATTGAATTTGCGGGCGGAAAATTAACTGGCGTGAAGCCCGCGGGCGCGCCCGTGGGGACAGCGATCAGCATCGCCGATCTTTTTTACTGCGTGCCTGCGCGGCGAAAGTTCCTGAAATCCGAAACGACAGAGCTGGGCCACATCGCGTCGCTGGTGACGCATTACGCGCTGGCGCATCCCGACAAGCATTTTGTGTTGAAGACTCCTACGCAGGAAATTCTGAACGCGACGCCTGTCGAGACGATGGCCGAGCGGCTGTATCAAGTTTTCGGGCGGCAAGCTGCGGCGGAAATGGTCGAAATGCAGCCTGCGGAAGCGCCGATTCGCGCGGCGATTACCGAGCCGGAAATGGAAGCGGGCGACGAAGCGTCGCGGATTCGCGTGTCGGGATTCGTTTCGCGCCCCGAAGTGCAGCGGACGAATCGCAACGGGATTTATATTTTCGTGAACCGGCGGCTGATTCGCGACCGGCTGGTGCTGCACGCCATCGGCGAAGCGTATCGCAACATTTTGCCGGCGGGCGCGTTCGCGGCGGTGCTGCTGTTTATTGATTTGCCGTGCCAGGAAGTCGATGTGAACGTGCATCCGGCGAAAGTGGAAGTGCGATTCCGACATTCGCAGGTGGTGCACGATTTTGTGCGCGATTCGATTCGCATGGCGCTCGCGAATGCGCGGCCGGTGCCAAGCTTTCCGGCGAGCGCGGCTGCTTCGGCGGCTACTGCCGGGGCGGGAGTTTCCTCCTCGGCAATGGGCGCGGGCGGAGCGGCGAGTTTCTCGCCGAGCGTCGCTGAAAATGATGCGGCAGGGGCGGGGAGTTTACCGGGACCGCCGCGCGCGATTATTCCCAACGAGGTGCTGTCGAGGGCTTCTGTCGACACGCTGCCCGGAGAGTTCGAATTAACGGGTGCGCCGGAGCGTCCGATTCCGCAACGGCTGAATTTCGAAACCATGGAGGAAATCATTTTGCCGCGCGGCGTGGTGGCTTCTGCGGACGCTTGCCGCGAGCCTGCTGTGAGTGAATCGGAATCGGCGGGAGCGTTGCCCGGGCCGGAAAGCATCGGCGATTTGAAGCCGCTCGGGCAAATCAGTGCGAGCTACATTGTGGCGGTGAACGGGCAAGGGCTGTGGATCATCGACCAGCACGTGGCGCACGAGCGCGTGCTCTTTGAGAAGCATCTGGCGGCGCGGCGCGCGGGAGAAATGGGCGGGCAGCGATTGCTGATGCCGATTGTGGTGGAGCTTGCGCCGCATCAAATCGTGATTTTCGAGCAGATCGAGGAGGAATTGCGCGCGAACGGATTCGAAGCGGAACTGATCGGGCCTCGCGCTGTTGCGATCGGCGCAGCGCCGGCGGGAATTGCGAGCGGCAACGCGGAAAAGCTGCTGGCGGAAATTCTGGATGGCGTGGCGCGGGATTCGCAGGCGATTTCGCTCGAGTCTCTACAAGCGCGCATCGCGGCGTCGACGGCGTGCCAAGCGGCGATCAAAGTCAACATGCCGCTCGATCAGACGAAGATGGAATGGCTGCTCGCGGAGTTGGCGAAGACGGAGTATCCGATGAGCTGCCCTCATGGCAGGCCCGTGGTGCTGCGGTATTCGGTGCGAGAAATCGAACGCGCGTTCAAGCGAATTTGAGCGAAACGATGTTGGCGAAACAGCTTGAACTTGTAGTCGGCTACATTTGCATCGCTTGCATCGCATGTTATGTGATTCTCTACCACACTACTGTCTCACGCGTGAATCGAGAGTTGCCTCCCAGCGAACGAATAGAGCACGGCTTACTGGCACCGTCACTGCGCGGTCGGATTGCAGGCGAATATCGGAAACTATTCCCGACGGGAAACGTGCTGATGCTCGGACGGATCGCCAGATTTGGCATTTTGGTGTCCTTTTTCGCGTGGATTTTAATTCGAGGTTATGAATACTGGGCGGGACACTGATTGAATGAGAAAGCTTGTGATTGCGATTGATGGACCGGTGGGGTCGGGGAAGAGCACGGCGGCGCGACGCGTTGCCGAACTTCTCGGCTATACATATATCGATACGGGCGCGATGTACCGCGCGGTGGCGCTGAAGGCGCTCCGGCGAAAACTTTCGCTGGATGCGACCGAAGAGCTTGTGATGCTCGCGGGCGCGTCGCGAATCGATTTGCGCGCGCAGGATGGCGGGCAAAATGTGATGCTCGATGGCGAGGATGTGACGAAGGAGATTCGCACGCCGGAAGTTTCGCAAGCGTCCTCGAAAATCGCGGTCATCGAAGGCGTCAGACGCGTGCTGGTCGCCGAGCAGCGGCGTGCGGGAGCAAATGGTGGCGTGGTGATGGAAGGACGCGACATTGGCAGCGTCGTGTTTCCCGAGGCGGAGTTGAAGATTTTCCTTACGGCGTCGGATGAGACGCGCGCGCAGCGTCGTTGGCGCGAGCATCAGCAGAAAGGCGACGCGATTGATTTGGCGCGGACGCTGGAAGAGATTCGCGAGCGCGACCGTCGCGACGCCGGACGCGAGCATTCGCCGCTGTTCCGCGCCGAGGGCGCGGTGCTGGTTGACAGTACGGCGATGGAAGCCGAGGAAGTGGCACGCCTGATTGCCATGCTCGCGCGAGAAACCATAGGGAACCAGACGGGCCAGACAGTCCGTTAGGTTGCCGCCAAGAAGAAAGCGCCCACAAGCTGGGAGTCTGTGCCCGTGGCATGCGAGTCCACAACGTTAGTTTACGATAATCTGACTCACCGGGCACAAGGCGGTGGGCAACCTAATTAGAAGCTGGGAAAGAACTAAGAATTCAAGATTCGTACTGCAGCGCTTATTGCTTGTCGTAGACGAAAATCTCTTTGTGATCGTCTGCGTCGTGAGTGAGAGTTCGACCGTCGGCCGCGAGCGTCCACGTATCGATGACAGGCTTAAGTCCGGTAACAACGACCGTAACGTTAGGGACCTTGATATCAAGCGTGGATTCGATGACCAGTACCGAGTCGTGCCAGCTCGCCGTTGAAATCAGTTGACCTGAAGACATCTTCTGCGTGACGCGCTTCTGCCCGTCCGGAGTGTAGGTTTCCTTCGACTTCTTGCTGTCTGTTCTGTAGTGAAAAACGATCGTCGACTTCTTGTAATCGATGACGATCGTTTCGGACTTGATCGTATTGTCCTTTGCGAGCCTGCTCTTCGCAAAGTTGAGAACCCACGTACCGGAGAAGTCGGGTGCCGCGGTGGTTTGCGCCAACGCCGAGAACATCGCAGCGAAAACCAGTGGAATCGTGACCAGAAGCTGCCGCATGACAGTGGCCCATCCCTTTGGCAGGGATTTATTCGCGTGGACCATCGTGTTATTCGATCTCCCGGCACGAATCATAGCAAATCTGTCGAAAAGTGGACACGTCAAGTATTTGAGCGGCTAAGGCTAATTTGGGCTGGACATGGAGGAGAGGAACTCGGCGTTGTTTTTCGCCTTCGAGAGGCGGCCGAGGAGCAATTCCATGGCTTCGACGGTCGAGAGCGGACTCAAGACTTTGCGCAGCACCCAGATGCGATTGAGCTCGTCAGCGGGCAGAAGCAATTCGTCCTTACGCGTGCCGGAGCGGTTGATATCGATCGTGGGGAAAACGCGCTTGTCGACGAGACGCCGGTCGAGATTGATTTCCATGTTGCCGGTGCCCTTGAATTCCTCGAAGATCACGTCGTCCATGCGGCTGCCCGTGTCGATCAGGGCCGTGGCGATGATGGTGAGCGAGCCGCCCTCTTCGATATTTCGCGCGGCGGCGAAAAAGCGGCGCGGGCGCTGCAAAGCGTTGGCGTCAATACCGCCAGAGAGAACTTTGCCGGAGGGCGGCGTGACGGCGTTGTAGGCGCGGCCGAGACGCGTGAGCGAATCGAGCAGAACGACGACGTCGCGCTTGTGCTCGACCAGACGCTTGGCTTTTTCGAGGACCATTTCGGCGACTTGAATGTGGCGTTGCGGCGGCTCATCGAATGTGGAGCTGATGACTTCGCCCTTCACGGTGCGCTGCATGTCGGTGACTTCTTCCGGGCGCTCGTCGATGAGCAGAACGATGAGCGCGATCTCCGGATGATTCGTGGTGATGGAATTGGCGAGCGACTGGAGCATCATGGTTTTGCCGGTGCGCGGTGGCGCGACGATCAGGCCGCGCTGGCCCTTGCCGACGGGGCAAAGCATGTCGAGGACGCGGCCCGTGAGATTTTCCTTGGTGGTTTCCAGGCGAATGCGCTCCTGCGGATAGAGCGGCGTCAAATTGTCGAAGAAAATTTTGTTGCGTGCGACTTCGGGATCCTCGAAATTCACCGCTTCGACTTTAATGAGCGCGAAGTAGCGCTCGCCGTCTTTGGGAGGCCGGACCTGGCCGGAGACCGTGTCGCCTGTACGCAGATCGAATTTGCGGATTTGCGACGGCGAAACGTAGATATCGTCGGGGCCGGGAAGGTAATTGTATTCGGGCGCCCGAAGGAAGCCGAAGCCGTCGGGGAGGCATTCGAGAACGCCCTCGGAGAAAATCAAGCCGTTCTTTTCGGTTTGCGCGCGGAGGATTTGGAAGATCAACTCCTGCTTGCGCATGCCACTGGCGCCGGGGATGTTGAGTTCCTTGGCGATTTTCGCCAGGTCGGTGATGTTGCGGTCCTTCAATTCTGCAAGACTGATGCTCATCTGATATTTCCTTAAATTGATTTATTCGATTTTTGTTTCTACGCCTAAATTTTTGACCTGAGGTTTCTCGGGCACGGGAGCACTCGGGATGTTCCTCGGGCAGGTGAATTTTCGAACCAGCCGGAATTCCCCCTCCGGCCTACGGCTTCATTTCATCTTCGTGGGAAAACCGAAGGCTAGTTGGTGAACTCGTTGTCCTGCGGCGCGCTGGCGTCAAATTCGGGCGCGACTTCGGGAACGGGCGCGGGACTGGCCGTCAGGGGCCGCTCGAGCGCCAAGTACAACACTTCGTCCATGGTATCGACAAATTTTACGGACATCTGGGCCTGAACTTCAGGCGGAACGTCGGCTAGATCCTTCTCGTTGTCGCGCGGCAAAATCACGGTGCGCAGACCGAGGCGGTGAGCCGCGAGCAATTTTTCCTTCACGCCGCCGATGGGCAGCACTTTGCCGCGCAGGGTGATTTCACCAGTCATGGCCAAATCGCAGCGAACGGGAATGCGCGTAAGTGCGCTGGCGATTGAAGTGCAGAGAGTAATACCCGCCGAAGGGCCGTCCTTTGGGATGGCGCCTTCGGGCACGTGCACGTGAATGTCCAGATGACGATAAAAATCCTTTTGCAAGCCGAAGAGATGGCTGCGCGAACGGACGTAGCTCATGGCCGCTTGCGCCGATTCCTGCATGACGTCGCCGAGTTTCCCCGTGAGCGTCAAGCGGCCTTTGCCCTGCATGAGCGTGGCTTCGGTGCGGAGGACTTCGCCGCCGACTTCTGTCCACGCCAGGCCAACCGCGAGGCCGACTTCATTCTTTTTCTCCGCGAGCATGTCGCGGTACTTGATGATGCCGAGATAGGAATTTACGTTGGCTGGCGTGACGTCAACGGTGGCGGATTTGCCTTCGGCGACCAGTTTGCGCGCGACCTTGCGCGAAATATTCGCGATTTCGCGCTCCAAATTGCGGACGCCGGCTTCGTGCGTGTAGTGGCGAATCAAGTGCAACAAGCCCTCGTCGGTGAACGTGACATTTTCCTCGGCGATTCCGGTGGCTTCGCGCTGCTTGCGAACCAGGAAGCGCTTGGCGATTTGCATTTTCTCTTGCTCGGTGTAGCCCGGAAGCCGGAGAACTTCCATGCGGTCCTGAAGCGGCTGCGGAATCGTGTGCAGGACGTTTGCGGTGCAAACGAACATCACTTTCGAGAGATCGTATTCGACGTCGAGATAATGATCGGTGAAGGCGTGGTTGAGCTCGGGATCGAGCACTTCCATCAGCGCAGCCGAAGGATCGCCGCGAAAATCCATGGACATTTTGTCAACTTCATCGAGGACGAACACGGGATTCACAGTGCCGGCCTTGCGCATCATTTGGATGATCTGGCCGGGCAACGCTCCAATGTAAGTGCGGCGATGGCCGCGAATTTCAGCTTCATCGCGCACGCCGCCCAGCGAGACGCGTACGAATTTGCGTCCTGTGGCTTTGCCGATGGACATGGCGAGCGAAGTCTTGCCCACACCCGGAGGCCCGACGAAGCAGAGAATCGAGCCTTTGGGGTTCTTGACTAGCTGGCGAACGGCGAGGAATTCGAGGATGCGTTCCTTGATTTTTTCCAGGCCGTAATGATCCTCGTTGAGAATTTCCTCGGCGCGCTTGATATCGCGGATTTCGCGCGAGCGCTTCTTCCACGGCACGGCGAGCATCCAGTCGAGATAATTGCGGGAGACGGTGGATTCGGCGGACATAGGCGGCATCATTTCGAGCCGCTTCATCTCCTGCATGGCCTTTTCCTGAACTTCCTTGGGCATGCCGGAGGTTTCGATTTTCTTTTTGAGCTGTTCGAGTTCGCCCGCTTCGCCGCGGCCCAGCTCCTTCTGAATGGCCTTCAATTTTTCGTTGAGGTAATACTCTTTCTGGGCGCGTTCCATCTGGCGCTTGACGCGCGTGTTGATGCTGCGATCAACGTTGAGCTTTTCGGTCTCCGCGTCGAGAATCTCACCGACGCGATTCAGCCGCTCCAGCGGATCGAATATTTCCAGGAGTTCCTGTTTCTCCTCGACTGGAATTGAAAGATTTGCGGCGATGGCATCGGAAAGTTTCGCGGGATCGTCCACGCGGACTGCGGCGATCATCGTGTCATAGTTGAGTGATTGCGAGAGCTTGACGTACTGCTCGAACAGGCCCGTTACGCGGGTGGCGGCTTGTTCCAGCTGCGGGTTCGGCTCCGTCTTGACGGGAATGACGCGAATCGTCGCGCGGAAGAAGCCTTCGTCGTTGGCGATCTGGACGATTTTGGCGCGTTCCGCGCCTTCGACAAGAACTTTAATGTTGCCGTCAGGGAGCTTAACGCTCTGCACGATGTTGGCTAGCGTTCCCACTTGATAGATTTCTTCGGGTCGCGGGTCATCAACGGAAGCGTCATGCTGCGTGGCGAGGAAAATCTTCTTTTCGCCCGCGAGAGCTTCTTCCAGGGCGCGAACGGAGGCTTCGCGGCCGACGATGAACGGCGTCATCATCTGCGGGAAGATGACCATTTCGCGCACCGGCATCATCGGCACGCGCTTCGTTTCCAATTTTTCCCGGTTAAACATGAATTCTTCGATTCTCCCTTCGGGCGGTTAGCCTGCTTTTTCGAGCAAGCTCCAATTGATTTCCCGGCTCTTGACCATGTCAGCGGTGACGATGAAGTCGCGCATTTTGCGCTGAGAAGGGAGGTGATACATCAGGTCAAGCATCAGGTCTTCCAAAATCATGCGCAGGCCGCGCGCGCCGACTTTGCGCTGCAGGGCGAGCTCGGCGACGGTTTCCAGAGCGTCGTCGGTGAATTTCAGGCGCACATTTTCAAACTCGAAAAGTTTTTGATACTGGCGCAGGAGCGCGTTCTTCGGTTCCTGAAGAATGCGAATCAGTGCGGATTTGTCAAGATCTCCGAGAACACCGAGCACCGGCAGGCGGCCGACGAATTCAGGAATCAAGCCATAACGAATCAAGTCAGTCGGCTGCGCCTGCTCGAGAACTTCAATATTGCGCCGCGAAGGCGTGGAAGGCGCAACGTCCGCGTGGAAGCCGAGAGACTTCTGTCCAATGCGGCGCTCGATAATTTTTTCCATGCCCACGAATGCGCCGCCGCAAATAAAAAGGATGTTCGTGGTGTCCACGGGCGTGAATTCCTGATGCGGATGCTTGCGGCCACCTTGTGGCGGGACGTTCGCCGTAGTGCCCTCGAGAATTTTCAGGAGCGCCTGCTGCACGCCCTCGCCGGAAACATCGCGGGTAATGGACGGGTTTTCGTCCTTCTTCGAAATTTTGTCGATCTCGTCGATATAAATGATGCCTTGCTGCGCTTTCTGCACATCGCCATCGGCAGCTTGCAGGAGCTTCAAAATAATATTTTCGACGTCTTCGCCGACGTAACCCGCTTCAGTGAGCGTGGTGGCGTCCACAATGGCGAAGGGAACTTCAAGCATGCGCGAAAGCGTTTGCGCGAGAAGCGTCTTGCCGGTGCCAGTGGGGCCGATAAGTAAAATATTGGATTTGGTGAGCTCAACGTCGCTCGGCGTCCGATTTAAGAAGATGCGTTTGTAATGATTGTAGACGGCGACGGCCAGTTTCTTTTTCGTTTTGTCCTGGCCAACCACGTAACCATCGAGAAAGGCCTTGATTTCGGGCGGACGGGGCAAACGGCGATTCGCCGGAGTAGCCTGCTCGCGTTTTTCCTCGTCGAGGATCTGCTGGCAGACGCTGACGCACTCGTTGCAAATATAGGAGCGCGGATATTCCGAAGGCGAGCTGATGAGCTTCTCCACTTGCTCCTGAGTCTTGTGGCAGAAGGAGCAGTGAAGGGCTTCGTCTGCGTTAAATCGCTTCACCGGAATGTTAGCCTCCAGTCCGATTCGTATGCGCGGTGCAGATCGTACCTGCTATTGTACGGTACCGGTTGGGCGCCGAGCGCCTGTTCATCGGTTTAGCTACTAACCTTTTGGAACGGACTAGCGGTGCTTGGAGATGATTTCGTCAACGACCCCGTATTCCTTGGCCTGTTCCGCCGACATGATGAAATCGCGCTCGACATCCCTTTCGATCTTCTCAACCGTCTGGCCGGTGTGATGGGCAATCAGCTTGTTCAGCCCCGCGCGCGTGCGCAGAATTTCCTTGGCGTGAATATCAATGTCGGTAGCCTGGCCGGAAAGTCCGCTGAGCCACGGCTGGTGAATCAGAATGCGCGAGTTCGGGAGCGAGTAGCGCTTCTTGGGAGTGCCCGCCATAAGCAGAACCGCGGCGATAGAGGCCGCCTGGCCAACGCAATAGGTTACGACGTCCGGCCGGACGAACTGCATCGTGTCGTAGATCGCCATCCCCGCGGTGATTACGCCGCCCGGCGAATTAATGTAAATCGAGATGTCCTTTTCCGGGTCTTCGGCAGCCAGGAACAGCAACTGTGCGGTCACGAGGTTCGCCACGTGATCGTCAATCGGCGTGCCGATGAAGATGATGTGATCCTTCAGCAGGCGCGAGTAAATATCATAGGCGCGTTCGCCGCGGTTGGTCTGTTCGACCACCATGGGGACGAGCGTTGTAGCGTAAGGGGCCGGATTATCTCTCATCGGAGGTTGACCGGCGCGCACCAGAGTACGAAGCGGGTATTATTTTTCACGTTTAGCGATGGTTTGAATTCGAGCCGTGCGGTGAAGCGAGTCAATTGCTTTATCACTGCGCAACTTCGATTTCATCCTATCGAGGGCCCGTTCCTTTGTCAAGCGCGCGCGAATCACTGCTGCGGATTCGCCACTACGCTCCGCGAGCTTGGCAAACTCCTTTTCGAGCTCTTCGTCGGAGACTTCGACGTTTTCGGCGGTGGCGATGCGGTCAATCAGAATTTCCGCCTTCACGTCGCGTTCGGCGCGCTCCCGCTGGCGTTGGCGCATGGCGACCCAGTCCACATTGACGGCGCGAGGATCGACGCCCTGAGCCGCGAGCGTGCGAACCATGCGTTCGAGTCGCGCGTCCATTTGATGCTCGATCAATGCTTCCGGAACCGGGAAATCGTGGCGCTTGACGAGTTCGTCGAGAATTTTTTCACGCGCCTGCGATTGCTGGTGCTCTTCGCGCGCCGCGGCCAGGCGTTCGCGAATCTTGCCGCGAAGCTCTTCGAGGGTAGTTGCTCCGCCCGCGCCTTCGCCGATTTCCTTCACGAAGTCGTCGTTCAGCTCCGAAAGCTTCTTTTCCTTGATGGCTTTGACTTCCACAGCGTAGTTGTAGGTCTTGCCTTTGAGCTTCTCATCCGGATAATCGTCGGGATACTTCGTTTCGAAGCGGCGCGTTTCGCCGGGAGAAGCGCCGCGCAGATTCTCGTTGAAGGCTTCGAGGGTTTCTTCGGCGCCGATGTGGCACTGGACATTGTCGGCGCGAATGGGATCGCCGCCGCCCGCGGGCGTGCCCATGATTTTCACCTGCACGAAGTCGCCGTCTTTCGCGCCGCGCCCCTCGACGGGAACGTATGTGGCGGCGCGCTCGCGCATTTCTTCAAGCGTCTTGTCAACCTCAGTGTCGCCCGCTGCAAGGTCTTCAACTTCGATTTCCAGATTCTTGTAATCGCCGAGTTCGAATTCAGGCAGCACTTCGAACGTGGCGCGGAATTTCAGCGGGCCTGCTTCGGTGAAATCCACTTTGTCGACTTCCGGACGCGTGACGGGCGAGAGCTTTTTTTCCGTGAGCGCCTGTTCCAGAAATTCAGGGACCAGCGATTCCAGCACTTCGCCTTTGATTTCCGCGGCGAAGCGGCGGCGGATCAGCGTCACGGGGGCTTTGCCTGGGCGAAAACCGGGGATGCGCGCGACGCGAGCCAGATCGCGCGCGATTTTTTCCGTTGTCTTCTGCACGTTCTCCGCCGGAATCTCCAGTTCGATTTCGCGGCGGCAAGTCGCTTCAGTCATTTTGCGTTTCCAATTCTAACAGCTTATTGAAAAACTCTACTCGTTGTCATTCCGCCTGCCCTGAGCGTTTTCGGCGAAGGGGCGAGCAACCGCGAGGAGAAATCTGCATTTTCCTTGGTTTTTTGTAAACTGCGGCTCCCTCGCAGCGGCGGAAATGGCAACCAAGAGCACTTTTTCAACAAGCTGCTAATTTGCGTGCAAATTTCCAGTTTGGACCCAATTTTCGGGAATGTTACGGCAGGGCACTACTTTCACGCTGCCTCGGGCCTCTTCGGAAATTTTCGCGGGAGGGCAGGGAAAAGCGGCCAAGCATCACAGCAAAATCAGTATAGAGGAAAGCTCACGCACACGTCAACCGCGGTTGCCGGGGATGAAAGATACGGACGCGAAAAGCACTCTCCCCCCCGGCTGACGTCGCCGCGCATGACAATCATGAGACACGGAAAAGCTACCTGTAATTTAGTTGTTCAGGTCTTTCCCTGGCAACAGCACGGTGACCGGGGAAATTGTTCAAGTCATACCTGAAATTATCATCCAGGCTTAACGCGAGCTGTCGGTTTGAGAGCAGCACAGCTTTTATGTGTGGGTGGTCCTTTCGGTTAGAGCGTAGTGCTCCTTCGATTCGCCTACCAAAGACAAATTCGTCGAGTTGCTGGCGCGAAAACTTGACCAGCCTGCCGTCTCTTGTCAGGCGGTCGATAATCATAACCATATTGGTTGGGCTTGGGGATCCACCGGTCGAGCTCACGTATTCGTGAATAATCTTGTTGGTCACTACAAGATGCCCTTCCTCAAAGAGCCACTTGATGAAATCTTTGTAGTTCAGGTCAACAGGATTGCAGAAGTTCTTGGCGACGTTGTTGTCAACAAATATATCGTTTGGCATTAGCTTTATGCGTTGAGTGCTATTTCCATCACGTCACACATGTATGTGTCAAAAAAGTCGTTCGGAGCACCCTCGATCTTTCCATCTTTAGTAAACGTTATCCGGAAACTATTGCTTCGATCTGACGTTTTTCGAAGATAGTAGACACTCACATCATCCGGCTTGAGATCCCCTTTTGCGATGAGCGCTCGGAACTTGTTGATAAGGTATTCGCTGTGCGTTTCGATGATGTATCGTTTCTCATTGGATGTTACATTTCGCAAGAAATACTCACCGAGCAACGATTGAGCGCTAGGGTGCAAATGGATTTCCGGCTGTGAAATAGCAAGGGTTGCGCCTCTCTCAAGCTGCAGGTCCGCAACGATGATCGGAAGGAATTGGCTGACGCCAAAGCCAACGTCAATCAGCGAAGTATCGACGCTTGCGTGGCTCGGCTTGACCTTGATGTCGAACCTTCCGCCCGGGAATGTCTTAGTGTGGATTTCGTTAAGGAGTTTCAGTTCTTGTAGCGATTTAACAAGCATTCGAAACTGCCTTGACTTAGATTGTTCCCATTCTATCAGTTGGTCGATATGGTTCTCGCCATATCTCCCAACTTTGAGTGCTCCTTTAGTTCTTCTGTAGTAAGTGCGTTCTGGTGGGTGACGGAACGAACTGATGTAGTTAAACTGTTGATTCATGTCGGCAAACAGTCTGGTCGTATGGGCAACCTGCGAATTGACGAGAATTTGTAGATCTTCCGGGGCACTTGCCTCGAACTCTCTTGACAGCTTGACATTCCCGTTGCTTGGCTCAAATAAAACTTTTGGAAATACTGGAGCGATAGAACGCTCGGCCCTTTTTTTGCCGACATGAAACTTTCTAGTTACCCCCTCCATGTCGTCAAAAAACTTGGACATTATCGCTTGCATCTGCTTGGTGGTCTGGACGTCATCGCCGATACGGGCCGGCGTGTATGAATAGGACCCCTCGTATTCGGAATTCACGGACTGTAAAGACAAGTTAAACTGCGGAGTGCTGAGCTGTAGACTCTTCAGTTTTGGTTGGCGAGTTTTGGGGTTTTCACAAAAGCGGCTATCGACCGAGACAAATATTCCGCCACGTTGCTCAAATTCCAACGCAACATCAATGTCTCGGCTTCTGATGTGATTGAAAGAGACTTCGGAGTAATCACCCATATTGACGTAGTCGCCGTTGGGCGAATAGAAAAAGGGGTAGCGCGTCGTCTGAAATGCGCCAAGCAAGCCATTGAGCAGCGAGCTTTTCCCACTACTGTTAGCGCCAGTCAGCAACGTTATTTTTGCGCAATCGAGCTCAACATTCTCGAAGCATTTGAAATTCCGCAACTTGATGTTCTTGATGCTCATAGCGTGCCTCGATTGACATTAGTGCGCTAAATTATGACGCACGTTTCGAACAAAGGCCATGCCAACTTGCCAGTATCAGCGGGCGAGGCTAAAGACCCAGGGCCTTGGGATGGCGATAGTCATCAAGACGAAGCCGAGCAGGGCGAGGTCTTTGAGGAAGTGGATCTGCTCGTTCATTTTCGCCTGCGGATCTTGGACCGTCCAGAAATTGTGAATGCCGAACGCGGCGCTTAACAGGAAAATCGCCAACAGAAGCGCCCCGATCGTCGGGTGATAGCCCAGGAGCATGCTCGCTCCGCCCAACAGGAGAAACACGCCGCTGCCGCCAACGGCCAGCGAGGGAGCGGGCATGCCCTTACTCTTGGCGTATCCGGCCATCATGTTGAGCTTGGCCAGGTGGTTGAAGCCGCTCATGAGGAAAAAACCGCCAACGATGATGCGTCCGATAAGAAACGCGATAGCAAAAATACTGGCCATGAATCCTCCTTTTTTAGTTTCGAGGGATGCGGCTACGTCCCTGGCGGGGATTATACGCCCCAGCGGTCAAACGCAATTGGAATTTTCGCGCGAGGAGCACGGAGAACGGCCCCTTTTCGATTTCGAATATTGAGTCGCGCGGTGGTGCCGATTCATCCAACGAACCTAACGGCAGCGGCCCACTGGGACGATTTTGATGAGCGGGCTGGGCGGGCGCAAGAACGTTGTACTGTGTATAATATCTCAGACCCAGGGAGGGCAATTAGATGTTGCGCATAAACGACGACGCACCAAATTTCTCTGCGGAGACTTCGCAGGGCACGATCAATTTCCACGAATGGATCGGTAACGGCTGGACCATTTTGTTTTCGCACCCTAAGGACTTTACGCCAGTGTGCACCACGGAGCTGGGTTACATGGCCGGACTGGAGCCAGAATTCGCAAGGCGCAATTGCAAGATCATCGGGCTCAGTGTGGATCCGGTGAGCAGTCACGCCAAGTGGGCCGTGGATATTGAAAAGACGCAGGGTCACAAAGTGAACTACCCGATGATTGGCGACCCGGAACTGAAAATAGCGAAACTTTATGACATGCTCCCGGCGGACGCCGGCAACACTTCCGAAGGCCGTACTCCGGCGACGAATGCCACCGTGCGGACCGTGTTCGTGATCGGCCCCGATAAAAAAATCAAATTGATGCTGAGCTATCCCATGAGCACGGGGCGCAACTTCGATGAAGTGCTGCGTGTACTCGATTCGATTCAGCTCACGGCGAAACACAAAGTGTCGACGCCAGTGAACTGGAAACCGGGCGACGATGTGATACTGTCGGGCGCAGTTTCGGACGAAGAGGCCAAGCAGAAGTATCCCGGTGGCTGGAAAGCGCCTCTGCCTTATATGCGGGTCGTTCCTCAGCCAAAGTAATCGCTTGCAATCCAGGAGGCGTGCCGTGATCTTCAAGCAGTTCTACCTGCCGTGTCTGGCGCACGCCTCCTACGTGATTGGAGATGAGCAGACAGGCACAGCCGCCGTCGTTGACCCGCAACGGGACACGGACCAATACATTGCGTTCGCCAACGAGCACGCACTCAAAATCAAACACGTATTTTTGACGCATCTCCACGCCGATTTTGTCGCCGGACATTTGGAGTTGCGCGATCGCGTAGGCGCAAAAATTTATCTGGGCGCAGCGGCGAAGGCAAAGTACGCGTTTACTCCTCTTCACGACGGCGAAATTCTTGAATTCGGACGCGTGCGCCTGAAAATCCTGGAAACGCCGGGCCACACTCCGGAATCGATTTCCATCCTCGTTTACGATCTGAACGCGAGCGATACGCAGCCGCATGCCGTGCTCACCGGAGACACTTTGTTCATCGGCGACGTAGGGCGTCCCGATCTGCGCGTGGCGTTGGGTTGGTCGGCCACTGAACTTGGCGGCATGCTCTTCGATTCGTTGCATGAGAAGCTGCTGCCGCTGCCGGACCAGAGCCTGGTGTATCCGGCTCACGGCGCGGGCTCGCTCTGCGGCAAGGCAATCAGTAAGGAAACGGTATCAACTCTCGGCGAACAGCGCCGCTCGAACTACGCTCTGCAGCCCATGAGCAAAGAGGCATTCATTCAGGTGGTGACGGCCGATCAACCGGAAGCTCCGGCCTACTTCACGTATGACGCCGTGCTGAACAGCGAAGAGCGCCCTACACTGGACCAGGCGCTGGCGCGCGAGATGAATCCGTTGACGCTCGACGCCGTGCTTGAATTGCGGGCGGCTGGCGCGCAGATTCTTGATACGCGTGATGCAACCGAATTCGCCTCGGCCCATCTGGCGGGCAGCATCAACATCGGACTTGTCGGTCAGTATGCAACGTGGGCCGGAACGGTGCTCGATAGGAAGCATCCGATTGTGATTATCGCGGACCCGGGCCGCGAAAACGAATCGGCGGTTCGCCTGGGGCGCATCGGATTTGATCACGTGGCGGGATATTTGCAGAACGGATTGCAGAGCCTGGAGTCGCGCCTGGAATTGATCGCCACTACCGAGCGCCTGAGCGCGCAATTCGCGGCCGAAGTTTTGTCATCGAGTCAGCCGCCGCTGACAGTTGACGTTCGCGCGCCGGGCGAGCGCGAGCAGAAATACATCGCAGGGAGCGTGAGCGTCCCGCTGAATCATCTGATGGAAAATCTGGAAAAGCTTCCCAAGGATCGTCCCTTGCTGGTTTATTGCGCGGGCGGCTACCGGTCTTCGATTGCCGCGAGCCTGTTGCAACGCGGCGGATTTGACCACGTCAGCGAAATTGCCAGCGGCATGGCAGGATGGGAAGCCGCAAAACTGCCGGTTCAAACCGCCCAACTCCCCGCAGCGTAAATTCGTAGTAACTCAGCTTGATGTCGTAGCTCAGCTTCCGATTAGCCGACTAATCAGGTACTTAGAACGCATCTGAGAACCTTGCGAATACAGATCTTTGATTTGAAGCTACCTTAGTACCCGCCGTCCAGACTGGCAATTCACAATAATTCACCGGACGTGTATGATCTGGCGTGAAGATTTTGGCTAGGATCCGAGTCATCAGCGTCTTCATCCTTTTTGTCTCGTTGGCGGGCTGTTTGGGGTGGGGTGACATGTTCGCCCCTAAGCGGACTATGGCTGGCGACTACTTCTTGATGGAAGGCGAGACGTCGGAGGGCTTGTACCTCTTTGTTCGCGGGAACAACTCCAGCGTCACTGGTAAGCTTCATCAAATTGGATGGAATCATCAGTACATCATCTATACAGATGACAATAAACCCATCGAATGGAACGTCATCGCGGTGAAAGAGCACAGCCAATTCACGATTAACGAAATTCAAAGAGCACATGACTCTAGATTCCAGCAAATCGTTATAGGTTCTCCGCCAGAAGCCTGGGAAAGAGCGAAGAGCCAAAATTCAAACTGAACCAAGGTGCAGCTTCACACACAAGAGCATGCCTTGGATGACGTTCAACTCCTCATAAGCGTGGTATCCGGAAACTGAGTCACTGCATTGAATTCCGAGAACGTAATTTCCCGCGAGATCGTGACGTTGGCTATTCGTTTGGTTATTGATTCCCGGGATTCGGGGGCGGGAGAACGTTGCAGTTCTCGGTGCACTTATAGGCCAGCATTTCGACTTCGGCGTTTTTGTGAGGGACCTTCGCGGTCGACTCAGGGCCGAGGATGAGCGACTGCGGGCCGTCGGCGGCATTGAAGGTGCACTGAAACTGCAAAGATTGAGCGCCGCGTTGCTGGCAAGAATTTTTCTCCAGGGCGGCATCGAACATCTCCGGCTTCGCATAAATCTGGTCGGCGATGCTCGAAGGCAGCATGGCGACGACCATCGGCACAGGCGACTTGATGCGGATGCTGACCTGCTCGCCGTCGCGATCCGGTGCGTAGCCGCCGTAAATCTTCAGAAGCGGAGTGAGCTTGTATTTTTCCTTGATGCTACGGATCCAGGCAAACTCCGGCTGGACGCAATTTTCCACGCAATCCCAGCGGTAATATTGCACGTGAACGTCGCTCGGATCGGTGAAGTGCTTTTTGGCCGGACTTCCGCCGGAGAGAAGCGCCGCAAGTCCGGCGCTGGCAACGCGGCCGGGGTTAGTGTTGGCGACCGGGGTCGTGTTGAGCGCCGCGCCGAGGCCCGCAAAAACTGCTTTGCTGGTGCTTTGGCGTTCGTCCTCGATGATCAGCGTCATGGGCTCGGAGATGAAGCAGGTGTAGGTGCTTTCGGTGACATGCGTCCGAGCGCAAACTTGATTGAGTGTGGCCATGGCTTCGGGATGCTGAAGGGCATAGCTCCAGTCGGCCGCGCGCGCCATGAAAATGGTGACTGGCTGCTGCGCCTTGATGTCCACGTGCAAATTGCCGCCGCCCGGGCTGGGATTGTAGGTGCGGCCGCCGTAATAATTGGCGGGATCGAGGCGCGCCGTTTCGTCGTTGGCGGGAATCCAGTCAAATCGGCGCTGCTGTGCGAATGCAGGTCCAGCCAAGGCGAAGGTGAGCAAGAGCGCAAGAAGGCTTGTCGTTTTCATGGTAACGATAGTATTTCGGCAGGAATGGCGCATTGCAATGGAACGAAGCCATATCCGGATTCGAGAAGTTACCTGTACGAGTGGACAGAGGCGGCAGAAAACAGAATTTTCGCGCGGTCGGGCCTTGCGTCTGAGTCCAAGCTAGGCGCGGCCGTGAATATCCAAAGGCGCATTTTAGCGAACCGACGTAGAATTCGGAGCGGACTTGCAAAGGAGAGTGACCCGATGAATGTGCGGCTCGTAATGCTCCTTGGATTTGTTTTTGCCGGCGCGCTTTCGACGACAGCGGCTTTCGATCCCAGCGCCATTTCTACCCGTCAGGCGCGAGTCGATGCGCAGAAGTCCGCTACCCATTACGCCGCACATTCTCACACGCGCATTTTCCGCGCCAGCTCGCTCACCTGGCAGCCGGAGAAGTCCTTGCCACCTGGAGCGGAATCCCTGGTGCTCGAAGGCGATCCATCAAAGCCCGGTCTGGTGATCCTCCGCCTCAAAATGCCCGATGGCTACCGGGTACCTCCCGTCTGGCATCCCGCGGCAGACCGTTTCACGGTTCTTTCCGGAACCTATCACCTTGGCGTCGGCGCGAAGTTTGACAAGACCAAGACCGTCGCGCTTTCCGCGGGTGATTTTGCCTGGCTCAGCCCTGCTGCTCCGCACTACGGTTGGTGCACCGGAGAAACCGTGCTTGAGATCACCGGGCTTGGTCCCTTCATCACGAATCCGGTTAACTCCCGCGAAGTCCTCGCCCCAAAACACGCTGAGCGATGATTGGCGAACATTTGCACTGGAAATCGAATCGGCACGGCCCGAGGCTTGGCCAGAGGGGGAATCGATATCACTTGAAATTGCTAGTCGAGATTTCGTGGGCGGGGTAGGAGCCGAGGAGGCGGACTTCGGCGGCCCAGAGGCGCAGTTCTTCGAGGGCGGCAGCGGTGTCGGAGTTGTGCAGAGCGGCTTGGAGGTCGAGGTAGAAGCAGTATTGCCACGGACGGCCGGGAATGGGGCGGCTCTCGATTTTTAGAAGATTGATCTCGCGGCGGGCGAAAATGCCGAGGGCGCGGTGAAGCGCTCCGGGTTGATGAGGGAGTTCGATGACGAGGGAAAGTTTATTGGCGCGGCTGCTGCTCTCGGGGAGCAGGGGCTGCGACGCGAGGAGCAGGAAGCGGGTGTAATTCTCGCGATGGTCCTCGATGTGTTCTAGGAGAATTCTGCCGCCGTAGATTTCGGAGGCTCGTTTGGCGGCGATGGCGGCGCGGGAGGGATCGTTGGCCGCGATGACGGCGCGAACGCTGCCGGCCGTATCCAGCGAGGCTACGCGCAGGAGCTGCGGATGCGCGCGGAAGAGATGTTCGCATTGCGCGAGCGCGACGGGATGCGATTCGACGGTTTCCAGCCGGTCGAGCGTAGCGTCCGGCGTTCCGATCAGGTGAAGCGCGATCGGATGAATGACCTCGCCAACGATGTGGAGATGGCTCTCAAGAAGCAAATCGTAGGATCGGTAAACGGAGCCTGCGAGAGTGTTCTCAATGGGCGCGAGGGCATAGTCGGCCGCGCCATCAGCGACGGCGGAGAAGAGCGCTTCAAAGGAAGGGCGCGGGACGGCTTCAATGTTCTCGCTGAGGAGGCGCACCGCAGCCTCCTCGCTGAAGGCTCCGCGCTCGCCTTGAAAAGCGATGCGCGGGATGGCGGCTGCAGCGGTCATTTGAAAACCCCGGTTCATCATAGCGGGAAAACCCCACCTTTCGCAAAGAGCCGTCCTTTCCTGCATCAGAGAAAAGTTCTTCGCGGAATCCGCTTAGGGAAAGGGGTACCGGCAAAGATGCGGCGGGTTGCAGAGTTCGCTCCCCGGATAAGGAAGGGAATTGCGCGCAGGGCGGTGGAGGCATACTCTTTGCGGTTCAGGGATGCGCACAAATATTCAGTCAAGCAGAGAAAGGGGAAACAATGAGCCGTGATTCCGCGGGGAACGAAACGAAGTCGAACGCGAGGGACTTGAAATTGACGCGGCGGAGTTTGTTGGGCGCGGTGCCGTTGACGACGGCAGGGCTGTCGCTCGCGTCACTGGCAGGAGTCGCCCGCGCGGACGCGCAACAGGAAAGGCCGCAAGTGCGTCCCGAAAAACACAAGGAGCCGCCGCTGGAAAATTTCAAATACGATCTGGATGCGTCAAAGGGATTTGCGGGGGAAGCGGGCACGGCGAAGGAAGTGACGGTGGCCGAATTTCCCGTGTCGCAAAGCATCGCGGGCGTGTCGATGGTGCTAAAGCCCGGTGGAATTCGCGAACTGCACTGGCATGCAATTGCGGCGGAGTGGGCGTACGTCATCGAAGGGAATGTGCGCACGACCGTTTTGAATCCGAAGGGCGAGGCGGCGCAGGACGATTTTGGTCCGGGCGATATTTGGTATTTTCCAAAGGGACACCCGCACTCGATTCAAAATATTGGCCCGGGCGACGCGCATTTTATTTTGATCTTTGACGATGGGCATTTTTCGGAGTTTGGAACGTTCAGCATCACGGACTGGTTTTCGCAGGTTTCGCCTGAAGTTTTGTCGCGCGATAGCGGGTTGAGTTTGCGGACGATTGCGGGATTGCCGAAAGGCGAAGCGTACATTACGCCGGGGCGGATACCGCCACGCGAGCAAGCGCCGTTTCGCAACGGCGATGCAGTGATCAGCCAGAGCGCGCATAAATTTCGCCTGCTCGAACACGAGCCGCATGTTTGGCCGGGCGGAGAAGAGCGCATCGTGGACTCGCACGATTTTCCGATATCGAAAACGGTGGTCGGCGTGATCATGGACTTGAAGCCCGGAGCGCTGCGCGAAATGCACTGGCATCCCAACGCGGATGAATGGCAATACTATATTTCGGGCAGCGGCCGCATGACCGTGTTTGCCTCGCAGGATTCCTCGCGGACCTTCGATTTTCGGGCCGGCGATGTCGGGTATGTTCCGATCGATGAGCCACTACGTCGAAAACACCGGCCAGGCCCCCCCTGAAATTTATCGAACTCTTCCGCTCGAACAGATTTGAGGACGTCTCGTTGAACCAGTGGCTGGCGCTGA
>DAHUXN010000007.1 GCA_027307115.1 Acidobacteriota bacterium | reverse complement strand
AGAGGCCAAGCGCACGGAAATTCCCCTTGACAGCACTACTCTGGAATTCGCGCTTCGCAAAAAACTCCAGTCAATGGCCGCACAGTTCCACGCCAATCCGCAAGACCTGAACCTTCTGGGATCCCTCGACTCCGCCGTGGGTGTTGCAAACACCGCCCCTTTCCGAGTCCATTACTGGACTGTTCAGAACATTTACTTCGATATCTTGAAGAATGTGTATCCTCAAATTCGGGACAAGAAAACTGATCCCCCGATCGATTTCGAGAGATGGCTCGCTCTCTTTCGTTCTCTTGGAACGAGACTGTCGATTCGCGTGGATTGACGGCGCATGCGAATCCCTTCCGCGACTTACCGCATTCAGTTCAACGCCAATTTTCGCTTCAGCGATGCCGAAGAGCTCGTACCGTACCTCCACGACCTGGGAATCACCGACCTCTATGCCTCGCCGCGATTCAAGGCGCGCTCGGGGAGCTCGCATGGATATGACGTCGCCGACCCGCTTCGAGTCAATTCGGAGTTGGGTACAGAACAAGAGTTCGACCGTCTCACCGCGAGGCTTCGCGAATACAACATGGGCCTGCTCCTCGACATCGTTCCGAACCACATGGCCGTCAGCACGGAAAATCCGTGGTGGATGGACGTCCTCGAGAGTGGTCGCGAATCCCGCTACGCGCGCTTCTTCGACATCGATTGGCAGCCGCAAGGACCCAAGGTGGCTGAGCTCCTCAATAATCGCGTCATCCTGCCCATCCTTCCGGATGCGTATGGTCGCGTGCTTGTCAGCGAAAACATTCGAGTGCGCTTCGACGACCGTGGTTTTTTCATTCAATACGCAAGCAATCGGTTTCCGATCAACCCTCGCACGTATTCGGAAATCTTCGCGCTCGCCACTGAATTGTTGGGAGGCAACGACAAACCTAAGGCCCATGAGCTCGAAAAATTTAGGCTGGCCGCAGACTATCTGCCGCGCGGTGACAGTGAATCCCAAAACGCCATTGAGAAGAGTGAGAAAGCGCGTGCAGCCCTCAAGGGTGAGCTTTGGCGGTTGTATCAAAATGACGATGTGATTCGGAAAGCTCTGGATGACGCCCTTCGCCAATTGAATGGCGTCCCGGGAGACGAGTCTTCCTTTCATCGCCTCGACTCTCTTCTAAACGCCCAAGCCTACCGTTTCGCCGACTGGCATCTGGCTCCGCATGAGATTAACTACAGGCGCTTTTTTGACATCAACGACTTGATTGGGTTGCGCACCGAAGACCCCGTCGTTTTTTCGGCACGGCACGCGTCCATCATGCGACTGATTCAGGAAGGCAAGGTTTCAGGGTTGCGTGTAGATCACATTGATGGATTGTTTGACCCGCTTGAGTATCTTGAACGCCTCAACTCGATTCCGACTGCCTCTGAAGAGGGCGGCGGCGCCTCGCCAATCTATACCATCGTGGAGAAAATCACCTGCGGCAGCGAAATGCTTCCTCCTGAGTGGCCTATTTCTGGCAGCACCGGCTACGATTTTCTCAATGCCGTCAATGCTGTCTTCGTTGACCCGGCCGGCTATCGCCGCTTGGAGAAGTCATATCGAGAATTCGCGGGCCTGAACTCGTCGTTTACAGACACGTGGTACTTTCGGAACAAAGACGCGATGGAACAGCTTTTCCCGACGGATGTTGACCGATTAACGTACCGTCTCGCCAAGCTCGCCGCGTTCTGGCCGCGCGCACGCGATCTTCCGGTCTCCGAATTAATACGAGGGCTGAAGGAAATCACCGCATGCCTTCCGGTATACAGGACCTACTATCGGGACGTGGCTTTGCGGCCGCAGGATCGAATCTTTCTTCAGCAGGCGCTGTTTGTTGCCCGTGATCGCACACCGTCTGAGGCCGTCAGCGGCGCCACATGGGATTTCTTGCGTGAAGTTTTCCTTGCCGAGGTCTCATTCACCACAGATCTGGAACGCGACGCCTGGCTGGACTTCATCATGCGATGGCAACAATTCACTGGTGCTGTCATGGCCAAGGGGGTGGAAGACACCGCACTCTTTGCTCATCACAGCCTGATTTCCGTCAACGAAGTGGGGAACAACCCCTTCCACGGTCAAATCCAATTTGGTTCGCCCGCGTTCCACGAATTTAATTCTCGAGCCGTTCAGAGCCATCCGCATACGTTGAATGCGACTTCTACTCACGATACGAAGTGGAGCGAAGACGTGCGCGCCAGACTCAACGTCCTCTCCGAGATCCCAGGCGAATGGCAGAGATGCCTCACGCGCTGGTCCAACTGGAACAAATCCAAAAAGACCAGTGTTGGCGGCCATCTCGCACCGACTCTCAACGAGGAAGTTATTCTCTACCAGGCTATGCTCGGTATATGGCCCGCGGGATGTTCGAAAAATATGCATGGTAAGGAACTCCAGCAACGAATCGCGGACTTCTTCATCAAGGCCGCGAAGGAAGCCAAAACGCATACGAGTTGGATTCGTCCGAATCAGCCACACGAAGCGGCCCTTCGAAAATTCGTGTGCTCAATCATCGATGATTCCGGCCGCAATAGATTCTTGAAAGATTTCAAAGTCCTGCAGCAAAAACTCGCATTCTATGGCGTTTTCAATTCATGTTCTCAGCTGATCCTAAAAATGACTTCGCCTGGCGTTCCCGATTTTTATCAAGGGAACGAAATATGGAACCTCCGTTTGACCGATCCGGACAACCGACAGCCTGTGGATTTCAAGAAACGAATGAAAATGCTCCGCGAGCTAAAGTCCCGCAACGTCGGTGGTATCCCTGAACTCTGCCAGGACCTGCTGAATCATTGGTGCGATGGCCGCCTCAAGCTCTACATCACCGCCTGCATTCTGCAATTTCGGCGCGCGCACCAGGAATTATTCTCGAATGGCGACTACCTTCCCCTTAAAGTTCAAATGAAAAGTGAATTCGTGCACGCCTTCGCGCGCCGCTCTGGCCAGGACTGGATTGTCGTGGCTGTTCCGCGACTGCTCACAAAAATCGCCGACACTGGAACGTTCCCCGTCGGCCAGAAGACCTGGGGCTCGACCGCGCTGGTCCTGCCTTTTTCTGCGCCCCGCCGGTGGGTTAACGTTCTCACCTACGAATCATTGACACCGAAGAGCCGAGGAACAAAACTATTGATGCCCCTCAGTGACGTGTTCCGCCGATTGCCGTTTGGCGTCCTCGCCCAGGTTTCGTCCCATGAGCCAAAGAACTGAGTCTCGAATGTCGACAGAAATCATCTAAATTATCAGAGGTCCTCATGCTGAGAAGACGCGACACAAATTACCCACAAGAGTCCAAGGTTCAAGGGAATTTCCCTCCCAAGATGGCGCGCCGCTCATCGGCCCCGAGGCGGAGCCTCAAATCCACGGCAGTCCTCGTGTTCCTCTTTATATTTGCGGTCCAAGGTTCAAAGGGCTACTCCGTCCTTACTCATGAGGCGATTATCGATAGCGAGTGGGATCCCGTCATTAAACCTCTGCTCTTGCAGCGATTCCCGAACGCGGCCCCGGACGAACTGAAAGAGGCTCACGCATATGCCTATGGCGGGGCGATCATCCAGGACATGGGCTACTATCCGTTCGGGAACAAGTTCTTTAGCGATCTCACTCACTATGTCCGCAGCGCTGACTTCGTCCGGGCCCTGATTCGCGATTCCAAAAATCTCAACGAATACGCCTTTGCCCTTGGCGCCCTCGCTCACTACGTCGCGGACAATGACGGCCATCGCCTCGCCGTCAACCATGTTGTCCCCATGCTTTACCCGAAGCTTCGCCGCAAGTTTGGAAACGTAGTCGTTTACGATCAGGATCCCGCGGCGCATTTGAAGACGGAATTCGGATTCGATGTCTTGGAGGTCGCCAAAGGCCATTACGCCTCGGACAACTATCACGACGACATCGGATTCGAGGTTTCTCAGGACTTGCTCGAGCGGGCTTTCCAGGACACTTATTCGCTTGACCTGAAATCCATAATCCCCAATTCCGACCTTGCTATCGGGACGTTTCGTTATAGCGTGAGCAGCGTGATTCCTCAAATGACCCGGGTGGCTTGGCAGACCAAGAAAGACGACATCCGGAAGGAAATTCCCGGCATCACGCGCCGGAAGTTTATTTACAATATTTCACGGGCCAGCTATAAGAAAAGTTGGAAAGATCAGTACAAGAAGCCAGGATTCGGTACGAGGCTCCTCGCTTTCCTGCTGCGGATCGTGCCCAAGATAGGACCCTTCAGAGCTTTGTCGTTCCGTGCCCCCACCCCGGAAGCCGGGCAACTCTTCATGGCCAGTTTTAACGCGACCATCAAAGACTACGGCGACGCCGTCCACGAGAAAGAGCAGACAGGTAAACTGCAAATTCAAAACGACAATTTCGATACCGGCAGTGTCACCGGACCGGGCGACTATCCTCTGGCTGACGCGACCTATGCTGAGCTCGTCGACCGCTTGGCCAAAAACCACTTCCAGCAGATTTCGCCCGAGCTTCGTCAGGACATACTCGCCTACTACAGCAACCTGAACGCGCCATTTGCGACCAAGAAAAACAAAAAGGAATGGCCTCGAGTAGTAAGCGAAATTGATGAGTTGAAATCGGTAACGCCTGCGGTCGTTTCCGCTGCGGATGCCGAACAGCGCTAAGATTCTTCGGCATCCAGATTTGGATTCGTTGTGGGACATTGCGAGCCAGGAGATGAGGATGCCAGTGCGGTGTTCTGTTCTAGGTAGAATGATCTAAAGCTTTGCCCTGTCGATGAGGGTTTCTGTCTTTCTTGAAAACTACGCCTTTCCCCTGCTGCCCGCCACCACCAGGATAATTCCTCCCGCTAGCAGGATGCCGCCGAATATCGGCGACAACGGAATCGTCTTGTGCTCGGTTGTGGTGGCTTGTATCGGCCCCAAGTCCACTACTTTCTTGTGTGTGGTGTAGGTGATCCCTTGATATGCGAAGGAAATTACAGCAAGAACAATCAGTATGACGCCAATGATCGTAGCGGTCTTCATCAGTACCTTTCGTAAGACAGGCTGGGTGTCGCGGGGAACTGGTCCCCGCGAACCATCTTACACTTGCTTCCATCCAATCGGGCCGCTAGTCCTTGCGGTGCTACGTCCGGCGCATTAATCCGCCAACTAGCGACACCAGGAACAAAATGATGAAGATGAAGAACAGGATCTTCGCGATTCCCGCTGCCGCCGCCGCGATCCCAAAGAACCCGAACACTGCCGCAATGATCGCTACGATGAGGAATACCACCGCCCAACTCAGCATCTTGCCTCCTCTAGGGGCAATTATCCTTCCCAAGTTTTAGCACGACACACGCCCCTGTGACTCAACCCTTTTAGGCTCTTTTCGGACCCAGTACAATACAACTATTCACGTAGCGACGGTCATGGTTTGCTGTATGACTCTAAGTGCTGCCAGGCGTGCCACTTTGGCTACCCGATTCCCCTCGGCCCTATCAGGATTACTCCGTATTTCGCCGCGTCTCCCGATGGTGTCTTCTGTCATGAGCGCGCGGAGACTGTCCCCGCGCCGCCAGCGAGGCGTTCTCGTCCTCGTTGGACAAGTCCAAATGTTTCTGAACGGAGGCTGCAATGAACTGGGACCAACTTGAAGGGAAGTGGAAACAATATAAAGGCAAAGCCAAGGCGAGATGGGGCAAGCTCACCGACGATGACCTCGACGTCATTGACGGCAATCGCCAGCAGCTCGTTGGAAAGCTGCAGGAGTACTACGGCGTCACGAGAGAGGTAGCCGAGAAGCAAACTCAGGAATTCGCGGATACCCTGAAGGCAGGACACGAAAAAGCTCAGCGCGCAGGACGGTAACTGATTGCAGTTCATTTAAACCGTGAATTTCTGTTTCAGTCTGGCGAAAACGCCTTGCCTTCGGGCAGGGCGTTTCGCTTAGCCATTAGAAAAGGGAGACCCGCGACCCCGAAATCGCTGTAGAACGAGTAACCTGTAGTCCGGCCCCGCCTACGGAGAATCTCCCGGAGAATTAAAGTTTTCCGCCGATAGCATCGTTCGTCGCATTTCTCTATTCTGGCCGCGTAATGTTCACCCGACCGCAACACTCACTCGCCTCTACCTACAACCCTCCGAAAGGGGGCCGTTGCAATTCCACCCGATAATGACGGCCCCTCCTACCTCTCCTAAGTTCCACAGAAACCTGTACATTCAATTTCGTGGATTGTTACAGCGAATGCTGGATGGATTGCCACCCACCAATGCCTCAGGCTTAAGCGCAGGGACACGTACCCCTGATTGCTGTTGAAACAGCGCCAAAAAATGCAAAGAAATGAGGGTCAGAATTCGATTGGGGGCTTTAGAGGAGGGCCAAATGTCAACACAAGTGCATGACGCCACAAGAACCATCCGGTTGGAAGAAATTCCTCAGCCGGACCCGCTCCGTCCGGAACCTGAGCGGAGGCGCAAGCGCCGATCAAACGATCCAACTAAACCCGAGCCGCGCCGTGATAAACCGGGCCCCGAGAGTCCTCACGATCCTCAAGACCTTCCCAGCCAGGAATTGAGCCGTCCCAGCAGGAACTAGGCGCCAGTTGTTTGGAAGCCTTTTAAGAACCTGCGTTCCTAAACAGTCGGCAACAGTCGGCGCAATAAGCAAAATCGAAGAACATTGGAGGAACACTATGGCAGGCAAAAATACGGCAGTGTTTGGCATTTACGCGAATCGTCCTGGAGTCGAATATGCCTTGGGAACGCTGAAGGACGCGGGATTCCGAAACGCGGATGTTTCCGTGCTTCTTCCTGAGAATCTCGGCTCGAAAGATCTTCTCACCGAGAAAAACACCAAAGCACCGGAAGGCGCAGCCACCGGCGCAGGTTCCGGCGCTGTCATTGGCGGAGCCCTCGGCTGGCTCGTGGGAATTGGTGCGCTGGCGATTCCGGGCTTGGGGCCGTTTATCGCCGCTGGTCCGATTCTGGCCGCTTTGGCTGGCATTGGTGCAGGCGGCGCGGTTGGCGGTTTCGTTGGAGCGCTTGTGGGTATGGGCATCCCGGAATACGAAGCCAAGCGCTATCAGGGTCGCATGGAAAAGGGCGGAATTCTCCTGTCCATCCATTGCGACAACTCGGATTGGGTCAAAAAGGCCAAAGAGATCCTGAAGAACACCGGGGCCGAAGATATCTCCTCCACGGGCGAATCTTCTGCCGACTACGCCGAGAGCGACCGCCCGTACTCTCGCGGCGCGGCCAATTAACCAGTTCAGCTGATCCGGAAAATCTCATACCACTTACACCGGCTGCGCGAAGACTTCGATTTTGGGGCCTTCGCGTAGCCGTTTCTAATGCAAAAGCGTTTCTGGCGAAAATCTGCATTCCCAGCGTCCTATCTCTGCCTCTCCGCCAATAAATAAACGAAACTTGCGGCCTTCCCGACCCGTAGTAACATCTGGATAGTAAATGTCACAGGGTAACAATGGAGTCGCAATTCACGCGGACAACGTCTCGCGCCATTATCAAATGGGCGCCGCGCTAATCCGTGCCGTGGACGATGTAAGCCTCAGCGTAGGCGCTGGCGAATTCTTGGCGCTTCTTGGCAGTTCCGGCTCCGGCAAATCCACTCTTCTGAATTTGCTCGCTGGTCTCGACCGTCCCACCGCCGGCGCGATCGTTGTGCGAGGACGCAATCTCGCGGAGATGGATACCCATGAGCTGGCGCGCTACCGCAGCCTCACCGTCGGCATGGTTTTTCAAGCGTTCAACTTGCTGCCGCGCATGACCCTGGAGGAAAATGTCGAACTGCCTTTGCGTTTGGCGGAAGTCGATCGCGCGGACCGTGCGGCGCGCGTTCGCGAGGCGCTCGAGCACGTGCATCTGGAAAAGCGTCTGGCGCATCGTCCCAGTGAGCTCTCCGGAGGCGAACAGCAACGCGCCGCGCTCGCTCGCGCTTTAGTGAATCGCCCAACGATTCTGCTCGCCGACGAGCCCACCGGAAACTTGGACAGCGCCACCGGCGAAGAAATAATGCTCCTGCTCAAGAGCTTCAATCAATCGATGGGTATGACGATTGTAATGGTGACGCACGAGCGTCCCCTGGCCGAGCGTTTTGCGCATCGCATCGCCACCGTGGCCGACGGAAAATTAATCAGCGTCACAACGAAACCCGCGACGGAGTGCAATCATGAAAATCGGTGACCTAACCGAGCTCGCCGTCCGCAATTTGCGCGAAGCCATCCTGCGGAATTCGCTCACCACCTTGGGCGTTGCGGTCGGCGTGGCTTCTTTGGTCGCGATGCTTTCGCTCGGTGTCGGTTTGCAGCAATTCGCTTCCCAGCGCCTGGCCAATAGCGGGTTGTTCAACGCTATTTTTGTCGCGTCGCGTTACAACGCGGGCGAGTACGAACGCCGCTCGCGACAGAATCAACCCGCCGATTCATCAACTCCCGCGCGCCCACTCGACGAATCCGCTCGCCGCGAAATCGCGGGCCTTCCAAACGTCAACGAAGTCTATCCCGAGATTCGTTTTATGACGGAGATCCGTTACAACGATAAGCCATATCCGACGATGGTCGCCGGCATGCCGGACTCGGCGCGCACGGACGGCGCTTTCGACGGAATGCAAGGTAAATTCTTCTCGGGTCCTAACGCCGACGAAACCATTCTTCAAATCGAATTCGCCAAAGAGCTTTCGGCGCAGCCATCTGCGCTGATTGGCAAAGACCTCGTCTTGCGCTATGCAGAACGACAAGCCCTTCCGGCACAAGGCGCTTCCAAGACGGCTTCAGCAGGCAATCGCGACGAGAGTTCCGTCGGCGGCGGTTTCTCCGTCGTTCCGCACGAAGAGAAATTGCGCATCGTTGGCATCATCTCCACGGAACCTGAAGGCGGCTTCGGCGCTTTCGGCCGCAGCCGCGTATTTATTCCGCTCGCCGTCGCCGAAACGCTCAGCGCGACGCAAGTCAGTGATCTTCGCGACGTGTTGAACGGCTCCAGCAAGACGAGCAGTTATGCCAGCCTCACGGCCCGCGTGAAAAGTCCCACACAGGTTCCGCAGGTCGAAGCCGCGATCAAGGGCATGGGCTTTACCACTTTTTCACTGCTCGACACCACTCGCAATCTTCGTTTGTTTTTCACCGTGATCGATCTGCTCCTCGGAATTTTCGGCAGCCTTGCATTGGCCGTCGCCACTCTCGGCATTGTCAACACGCTTGTTATGGCCATCCTCGAACGCCGCCGCGAAATAGGCGTTTTCAAAGCCTTGGGCGCCGATGATCGCGACATCAAGCAGCTCTTTTTTGCGGAAGCAGGCGTGATGGGCCTTGTCGGAGGCATCGGCGGGGTTGCGCTCGGCTGGCTGATCGGCAAAGGCGTCACCCTCGGCACCAATATTTACCTCAGCCGGCAAAATCTGCCGCCTGTGAACATTTCCGCTGTCCCCTTATGGCTCGCGCTTGGTGCAATCGCTTTCGCCATCGTCGTCAGCCTCGCCGCGGGACTATACCCGGCGTCGCGCGCCGCGCATCTCAATCCAGTCGAGGCTCTACGGTATGAATAGGCGCCGGCGCGCCGCGGCTCTTGTGGTGTGCGCTTTCCTCGGCCTCGCGTTTGCTCAACCGGCGCGCGCCGCGCTGGGCCGCATCGAATGCCGTTCGATGCATAGCAAAATTCTGGGCCGCGCAGTTCGCTACTGCGCCATCCTGCCGCCCAGTTACGACGCGAGCAAGGCGCAGCGCTATCCTGTTCTCTATTTTCTTCACGGCCTCGGCGAAAACGAGCAGATGCTGGTCAGTTCCGGGGGGTGGAATCTCGTCGAAGATCTCTGGGAACAGCATCAGCTTGGCGAGTTTCTGATCGTCACGCCTGATGCAGACACGAGTTTTTACATCAACTCATACGACGGCCGCGAACGTTATGAGGATTTCTTCATTCGCGAATTTCTGCCGTTTATTGAACGCACCTACCGGACGCGGCCCGGCCGCCACTATCGCGGCATCGGCGGAATTTCCATGGGTGGCTACGGTGCGCTGCACCTGGCTTTTCGCCATCCGGAATTGTTTACGTCCGTCAGCGCGAGCAGTGCGGCGCTGCTCGGCAAACTCCCCGATGTGAAATTCGCGAATCCCCGGGAATCACGTTTGCTGCGTGTCCTCGCCGTCTTTGGCACACCGCCCAATGCTGCGTTTTGGCAACGCAACGATCCGATCACGCTGGCGCGTAGTGCACATCTGGCCGGTATGAAGATTTATTTTGACTGCGGCGCGGAAGATGATTACGGTTTCGAGAAGGGCGCGCAGACTCTTCACAGCGTGCTCGCTTCCCGCGGTATCGCGCATGAATTTCATCTTTATCCCGGAGGCCACGACTGGCGTTATTTCGCCGCGCACCTCCCCGCTGCACTCAAGTTTCATTCGCGCGCGTTCGGTCTGAGCCCGTCGCGATAGCGGCTTCCATGGCTCTGATCCCGCAACTTGCGAAGCAACCGTGCATCCAATACAACGGCTTTTCCGCGTCTCGACAGTGTTGCTATAGGCAAATAACGAAAGCAAGGCGGCGTCTAATTTCGTGCAGCCTGCATTCTGATTCTTCGAGGTGATTTCATGAAAGAGCAAACTCTAGCGAATCATTCGCGCATCGTGCCCGCTTTTCACATGGTGGCGTTGCCGATTTTGCTTCTCAACTTCGGGTACTCGATCTACGCACTGGTGCACACATGGTTTTCGTTCGGAGCACTCGTGTCGCTCCTCGTCTCAATTGCTTTACTACTGGTCGCGTTGTACGCCCGGATGTTTGCGCTGACCGTGCAGGATCGCGTCATCCGCCTCGAGATGCGCTTGCGCCTCGAAAAACTTCTCCCCGCCGATCTGAAACCGCGCATTCTGGAGTTCTCTGTTGGTCAACTCATCGCTCTGCGTTTTGCGAGCGACGCCGAACTCCCCGACCTCGCGCGCCGCGTCCTCGACGAGAAAGTGAAGGACAAGAAAGCTATCAAGCAAATGATCAAGACCTGGAAGCCAGACTATCTGCGCGCTTAGTTCGCGACTCCCCGATTCACGAATGCTTTTTAGCTCGCGTTCCTTCTGGCCTACTGGGAGGACAGACGTGAATCGCTCGTTCCTCCGCGCACAAACAGCGTTGACTTTTTCCTAGGGCCCCCCTGTTCGCGCGAACGAAGAATTCCTTCTTATCTACATTTGCCGGCACGGCCACATCGAAGAATCCCACCATCATTTCATCGTAGGTCTGATCGCCCCAGCGCACCGCGACTGTCGGATCAGGATTGTGCGGATTGTTGCGCGAGTTGTCGTACCACGCGACCGCTTGCAGTTCCGTTCCGGCTTTCAGAAATCGCGGTTGCGCCAGCCGGTAGCTCAACTGCCAGTAAAAGTTATAATTCACGCGGAGCAGTGTCTCGATCGCGCCGCCGTCATGAATAATGTTGTACTCAAATTTCTTTCCGCGCAGGTGCATGTGCGGAAAAAAACTGAGCAGCGTGCAATCGTTCGGCAAAGTTCCATGAACCTCCACGCGAAAATTCGGCACACCCGGCGGAATGATGAAGCGGTCATTCGTCAATTGCAGCGTCAGCACACGCTGCTTGGGAGGCTGCTTTGCGAATACGAGCCCGATGCTCGACTGATCTATTTCCGGATGTCCTTTGGTCACGTAATGCATCTGAAAAACAAGATCCGAACCTGCCGGAACGAATTTTGCCATGCCCGCCGGCCACTCGTCCGGAGAACTCCCCGGCGCGTAGACGAGCAGCACGTCGCTGTCCGTCCATTCCGCGTCGCGTCTGTCTTGCTCATCCTTCAGACTCGACGCCGTGAATGGCGCGCCCATGGGCGCGTGCCTCAACCATTTCGATCCGGGCGGCCGCACATACACGACAGCATGATGCACATTCTTGCGGCTCGAGGGCCGAATCTCCGACATTTGCACCCATTCGTCCTTAGTGAATCCCGTGGGCACAATTTCGTACGTATATTCGACGTCGCCATGCGCGGGAATCGCCACCGGTTCCGGCATTCTGACTACATCGTCCGGCTGCGGGATGATCCATCCCGCCGCCCAACGGCGCGGTGGCGGCGCATCCTTGGCGTCTCCCGCGGGAGCGCCAGCATCGGCCCACGCGGCGAGGGTCGCAATCTGCTCCGGCGTCAACGACGGATCATTTGCGAAATGTCCGCAGCACGGATCGGCGAACCACGGAGGCATGACCCGCTGCGTGACTTTCTGTTTGATCTCGCGCGCATAGCGTCGCGTTTCGCCATAACTCACCAGCGGCATGGGCGCGATTTCGCCTGCCCGGTGGCACGCCTGGCAGTGCTGCTGCAAAATGGGAGCAACGTCTTTATAGAACGAAGGTGGCGTGCGGGTTACGTTCTGACTGTTATGAGTCGCGCCGCACAGTCCTATCGTTACGCAACCCCACAGCACAACCAGTGTCCCCTGAACACTTCGTATGCTCGATCGATGCCTAGTCATTCCATTTTTCGGTATGTGGAGTCGGTTTCCCCGGTCCCGTTTGTTGTATGTCAACCCAAGGGCCGCTCAAAATCCTGGAACTTTCCAGCTTGCCCGCGTGAATACTGTATGTAACGCTGCGGTAGGCTGAGTTCTGCCCGCTTCGACGCTCTACATTACCAGCATGTGCGGCCGCCGGCGACACGATCCAGCCAGGGTTTATTGCTAACACAGGAGGAAAGTCGCATGACAAAAGAATTTCGGCGGTTCGTGGGGACTTTTGCTTTACTCGCAGGCTTGTTTTTCTTTGCAGGCCCTTCGCTTTTTGCATCCACGCCCCAGGATCAAACGCAACAGCAGCCTCAAAACATGATGAATCGACGCCGCGGGATGCCATCGCCCGACCAACGGCTCCAGATGCTCACGAAACAGCTCAACCTAACCGATGACGAGCAGGCGAAAATCAAGCCCATTCTGGTAGATGAACAGAAAAAGATGGAAGACTTGCGGAACGACTCCACTCTGTCCCGCCAGGATCGCTTCCAGAAGATGCGGGACATCCGCGAGGATTCCTCAAAGCAAATTCGTTCCAATCTGGACGAAAATCAACAGAAGAAGTTTGATGACATTCAAAAAGAACAGCAGAAGAGAATGCAGAAAATGCGGAGTGGTGGCGGTCCAGGCCCGGGTGCAAGTCTCGACTAATAATCGGGTTTGAAATGAGGAGCAACGCCCGGCAGTGGATGCACGTCACACAACTGCCGGGCAATAGTTTTCGTGGCTCGGTTCGCGCCGGAAATTGACGAAGATCGTGACCTCAATACGAAGTGCGACCGGGCCTTCGTTCGCCTCCATGGTTGCCATCTGGAATTTCGGAAAGGTAGTCTGACCCTGAGCGTAACCAGAACACTCGGTTTTGTTTTTGGAATTCTACTCGCTATCGCCCCTGCCGCGCGAGCACAGCAAAATACCGCTCCGCAAACGCCCATCTCCGTCGCTGGTATTGTCCAGACGGATAGCGGCGTCCCGATTCCGGGCGCCACTGTTCGCGTGGAAAACTCGTCCACCCACCAGCGATGGGTCACCTGGACTGATGAGGACGGCAAGTTCAGTTTCCCGGGTCTTCCTCCGGGCTCCTACCAAATCTCCTCGGATGCGCTGGGTTTTGCAACCGCGACTCTCGACAGCGCATTCCAGTCCGCGACGCCTCCCCCGCCTCCCGTCGTCCTCCTTCTTCATGTTCTCTCGCTTGCGGAAATGGCTTCCAACAATTCGGGCGCAGTTGCGTCCGGGAATCCGCCCAAGCGGGAAAACGAGAAATCCCCGATAAATAACAGGCCAACCATCCCGCAGAACCGTGTGCCAGCTCAGAGCGCTCCGGGCCAGACCGTTCAACGTCAGCCGGGTCGTGGCCGTCAAGGCTCTGCGATGCCCGCGGGTCTGACCAACGCGATGCAACAGGGCATGGGCGGCTTTCAGCAAGTCGATGTGGACGTGCAAGGCGGCGGTGATGCAACGGCTCCTGATCAGACTTCCGCCCCGACAAGTACGCCGCTCGGCGCTGCATCTTCTTCCGATTCCTTGCTGCTCAATGGCTCCGTTGGACTTGGTGCAAATACATTTGGGCCCGGCGGCTTCGGCGGCGGCCTGCCGGGTGCGAATCTAGGTGTCGATCTCGGGCCAGCTCCGGGACAAAGAAGAATCATGTTTGCGGGCCGCGGCGGTCCAGGTGGCCCGGGTCGTCCCGGCGGTCCTGGCGGTTTTCGCGGCGGTGGCCCTCCGGGCGGCGGGGGCATTTTCATCATGCAGAGATTCAGGCAGCAGGTTAACCGCATCCATTATGGTTTCTTTGAAACCTATCAAAATTCGGCTTTCGATGCGCGTCCTTATTCCTTGACCGAGCCCAATCCGCCCAAAATTAGCTATTACGACGAGCGTCTTAACTTCAATGCCGGTGGCCCGCTGAAGATTCCGCATATCTACGACGGCAGCGATAAGACTTTCTTCTTCGTGAACTACGGCCTTAATCGCCAGCAAGCGCCCCAGGATGTTTTTTCCACCGTCCCCACGCAAGCGGAACGCGGCGGCAATTTCTGCGCGGATGTCTCGCAACTCTATAATCCGTTTTCCAATTCCAACGGTCCTCGCCAGCCGCTCGGCTGCTCAATTCCGATTGGCATGCAGGATAATGCCGCACTGGGCCTTTTGAAATTTATTCCAGCGCCCAATCTTCCCGGCACCGTGCAGAATTACCATCTCGAAACGACCGTTCCCCAGTCGAGCGATTCCGTCAACATCCACATCCTCCACACAATTTCGCGGCGGTTCAGCATCAATGGCGGGTACAACTTCAATTCCGGTCGTAGCAACACGTTGGGGGAGTTCCTAACACTCGGCGGCACCAGCTCATCGCGCAATCAGAATGTCGACCTGCATTTCGTTCAGACATGGTCGCCACGCCTGACAAACGATTCCTTCGTCAACTGGAGCCGCACTCGCAGCCGTATTTTGAGCGACAATTCTTTTGTCAACGATATCTCTGGGCAACTCGGAATTACCGGTATTTCGACCGCCCCGATTAATTTCGGTATTCCCGGAATTAATTTCACCAATTTCACCGGTCTGTCCGACCCGATTCCTTCGCTCGTCCGCAATCAGACTTTGCGTTTCAACGATAGCGTCACGTACGTTTTGCCCAAGCACACCATCACTGTCGGCGGGGAACTGCGCCGCATGCAGAACAATACCCAGTCCGATCCCATCCCTCGCGGCCAGTTCAATTTCACCGGGTTGATGACCAGCCAGCTCGACACCTCCGGCCAGCCCGTGCCCGGTGAGTTGGGCGTCGACTTCGCGGATTTTCTGCTCGGCGTTCCGCAAACCACGCAATTGCAATTCGGCAGTACGAACACTTATTTTCGCAACTGGGGCTTCATCGGGTACGCTCAGGATGACTGGCGCGTTCGGCCGCTCTTCACGCTCGAATTCGGTCTGCGCTATGAGGCAGAAACGCCGCCGATCGAGCTTTACAACAAGATCGCCAATCTCGATCTGAATTCAGACATCACTCAAGCCCAGATTGTCGTGCCCGGTCAGTCGGGCCCGTTCAGCGGTTCTTTGCCCAGATCCTTGATTCGCGGCAGTTACAATGACTGGGCGCCGCGTTTCGGAATGGCATGGAAGCCTTTCGCAAAACATGCGTTCATTGTTCGCTCGGGCTATTCGATTTTTTACAGCGGATCGGTCTATAGCCACTTGGCATCCGAACTTGCGAACCAGCCGCCCTGGGCGCAAGCACAATTCATCACCACCTCCGCCAGCCAGTTCTTGACGCTTGAAAACGGCTTTCCATCGCAGCCTTCGCAGCCGTCCTCGGGAGTAATCACCAACACCATCGCGGTCGATCCAAATTACGCGGTCCCGCAAATTCAGATTTGGGATCTTGGCCTCGAGCAGCAATTGCCGCGCAGTTGGGTTCTGGACGTCACTTACACTGGCACGAAGGGCGCTAATCTTGACATTCTTCGAGCGCCCAACCGCCTCGTTCAGCTCAATGGCGACATGCGCCGCATTCCAAACGTCGGCGGCTTCACTCTCGATCAGTCCGGCGCCCAGTCGATCTATCACGCCGTTCAGGTCCGCTTGCAGAAACGTATGTCGCGGGGCCTGACGGTCTTCGGCATTTATACCTTCGGCAAATCTCTCGACGATGCCAGTTCCATCGGCGGCGGCTCTCCCGTCGTCGAGCAGCAGGACGGCAATCTGCGCGCGGAGCGGGGACGCTCCGCATTCGATGTGCGCCACCAGCTCCGGATGTTCGGAGTTTACGAACTGCCCTTTGGCGCTCGGCAGCGCTGGGCGCACCATGGGTGGCAAGCCTCGCTCTTGGGAAATTATCGCCTCAACGCCGTCGCCACGGTCTCAAGCGGCCTGCCGTACACAGCGCTTGGCCCCCCTTCCGACAACACCGCCAGCGGCGGCGGATTCTCCGAACGGGCAAATCAGGTCGGAGATCCCTGCTTGCCCTGGGACCAGCGCACACCTCTCCATTTCTTCGACACGTCGGCGTTTGTTGCTCCGCCCGTCGGGACCTTCGGCGATGCCTCGCGCAACACCATCTGCGGCCCGGGAAGCTTCAACATCAACGCAGGCCTCTCAAAATCCATGGTCTTTGGCAAAGACCAACAGCGCCGCATGACTCTTGCCTGGCAGGTTCAAAACCTGACCAACACCCCAAATTTCTCAGGGCTTTCCACTGTCGTGAATTCGTTCACGTATGGCCGCGTGCAAGGCGTGAAGTCCATGCGCACGATGAATATCTCGTTACGGGTGAACTTCTAATGCGCAGACTCACATTTTCGCTTTTCGCGCTTTTCTTGGCGATCCCCGCCGCGTTCTCGCAGGAACAAAAAATTCCTGCAGCCCCGCGGCAAGAGCAGAAGAAACCCGCTCCTGCCGTTATGCACAAAAATGTGAATCTGGTCGTCATCGATGCGGAAGTCACCGATCGTTCCGGTAGCCCCATTCGAGGGCTTCGCGCCGATCAGTTCACCCTGCTTGAAGACGGCAAGCAGCAGAAAATTCTTTCTTTCGTTTACTCGGACATCGAGTCTCTCGAGACCGCCGGAAAGACGGCCGGTCCTCCGGTCGTTATACCTGTCGAATCCACGGCGACAGTTTCGAACGACGCTCTGGCCGCAACGGTTCGCGACCACCGCATGATTCTCCTGTTTTTTGATTTATCTTCTATGCAGAACGACGAGCTTTCGCGCGCCCGCGACGCGGCCTTCAAATTCGTCCGTGAACAAATGACGCCCGCCGATCTCGTGTCCGTCGCCGTGCTCGGAAATCAATTGACCATCCTTTCGGACTTCACGAACCAGCGCCCCAATCTGGAAAAAGCTATCGCAGGTCTCACTCCTGGAATTAATTCGCAGCTCGCCGGACTTTCCGCCGCTCCCGCCCAGAATGGCGAATACGACGTCAGCGAAGATACCGGCGCGGCCTACACGCCGGACGACACCGAGTTCAATGTTTTTAATACCGATCGCAAGCTCTCCGCCATGCAGGGGCTCGCCAATCTCCTGAAACACATTCCCGGCAAAAAGATCGTGATGCAATTCACGGGTGGAATCACGCAAACAGGTGAGGAAAATCGCACGGAGCTCGAAGCAGCAACCGACGCCGCGAATCGCGCCAACGTTTCTTTTTACACCGTCGACGCGCGCGGCCTGATGGCTGAGACCCCCGGCGGCGACGCCACAACGGGCGCATCTTCGGGACAATCCATGTTCTCAGGCGCTTCCGTTTTCAAGCAATCTGAATCGCGCCAGGATTCCCGCGACACGCTGTCGACCCTCGCCACCGACACCGGCGGGCGCGCGTTTTTCGATATCGGCGATTTATCCAAGGCATTTCGCCAGGTGCAGCAGGATACCTCCGGCTACTACCTGATCGGCTACAGCACTTCGAACACGAAGCCGGATGGAAGCTGGCGTCGCGTCACTTTGAAGCTCAAGGTCCCGGGCGCGCGCCTGCGCTATCGCACCGGATATTTTGCCCCGCGCGATTTCAAGCACATGTCCACTGATGACCGCGACCAGCAATTGGAAGAGGCCCTTCGCTCCGATTCTCCGCGCGTCGAGCTTCCCATTGCCCTCGAAGTCTCGCAATTTCGCCTCAGCAGCGGGGAAGTCTACATTCCGATTGCCGCCAAGCTTCCTTCGGGCGCCCTGCAATGGGCCGCCAAACGCGGCAGCCAGGAGGATGAATTCGATTTTGCCGCGCAAGTGGAAGACGCCGGGACAAAACGCGTGGTGGCGCAATTGCGTGACACCATCAGCGTGCACCTCGGCGCTGAGCATTTCGAGCAAGTCCATCGAAACGCCCTGCTCTATCAAGGGGGCATGATCCTTGCTCCGGGCTCCTATCGCCTGAAATTTGTTGCGCGTGAAAATGAGACCGGACGCATCGGCACTTTTGAGCAAGCTCTCGACGTCGCGGCTCCGGATTCGAAACGCCTCGCGCTCAGCTCCGTTCTGCTTTCCAGCCAGTTGGCGCCCGTCGCGAAGTCCTCTGAAGTACAAATCAAATCGGTTGGCCTCGCAGCCAGCCTTAAAAATTCGCCTTTGGAGTTTTCAGGCCAGCGATTGATCCCCAGCGTCACCAATGTTTTTCAATCCCAGCAAACCATTTACGTTTTCTTTCAGGCCTATCTTCCCAAAAACGTGGATTCTGCTTCCCTGCGCGGCGGCCTGGTCTTTTTCCGCGGCGGTGAGGAAGTCAGCCGCACGCCTCTTCTCGAGCCGGTTCAAGTCGATGCAAAGTCCCGCTCTGCCTCGTTCCGCATCAGTTTGCCGCCCGGCAAATTCCCAGCAGGGAACTACGCAGTTCAGGCCATTGTCGTCGCTGCGGGCCAGCCATTAGCGGCGTTTGGACGCGCCTACATGGCCGTCAATTCGGCGCCGCCGCAGCCGGCGCCCCAGTAAATCTCCGCTGCCGAGTAGTATGAAACGCGGCAATCGATCCGAAAGCGTGTCGAGGCTGCTGCGCGCAACGCGGTACTATCTTTGGCGTGAGCCCTCACAGCCTGAACCGCAAAATCGTCCAGTCCACCGGCATCGTCATGGCGAGCGTTCTGCTCAGCCGCGTACTTGGGTTTATGCGGGAATGGACCGTCGCGCATCAGGTCGGCGCGAAAGCCATCACCGACGCCTACTACGCCGCCTTCACGCTCCCTGACTTTTTGAACTATCTAGTGGCCGCCGGCTCCCTGAGCATCACCTTCATTCCCGTTTTTACGAAATTCGCCGCCGCGGATCAGGAGGACGAAGCGTGGCGCGTTTTTTCCACGGTGATGACGTTCATGGGCCTTCTCGTCACCGTTCTTATTTGCGTTGCGGAGATTTTCGCGCCTCAGCTTGTTTCCGTGATCGCCCCTGGCTTCGGCCCCGTCGAAAAACAGCACGTCGTTTTCCTAACGCGTCTAATGCTCCCCGCGCAATTCTGCTTTTACCAGGGAGGAATTCTCAGCGCCGTGCAATACGCGAAGGGAAAGTTCATCGTGCCGTCGCTTGCGCCGCTCGTCTACAACTTGTTCATTATTCTTGGCGGCGTTTTGCTGGCCTCACGCATTGGAATGACGGGCTTCGCCGTTGGCGTACTGGTGGGATCCTTTGTCGGTAATTTTCTCTTGCAAGCTTACGGCGCGCACCAGGTCGGCGCAAAATTTTCTATCTCTCTCGATTTGCGCCATCCCGGCTTTCGCCTTTTCGTGAAACTCGCCGTCCCCATCATGCTCGCGCTTTCGCTTTCGTTCACGGACGATTGGATCATTCGTTGGTTCGGCTCGTATCTCGTTCCCGCATCCATCACCTGGCTCACCTATGCGAAGACTCTGATGCGTGTTCCTCTGGGGGTCGTGGGCCAGGCCATTGGCGTTGCTTCGTTCCCCATACTTTCGCAGCTGTATTCGGAAGGAAAGCTCACCGAACTAAATCGCGTGTTGAACGACACATTCAAAGGGCTAATTTTCCTTCTTGTGCCCATTTCCGCTTTCACGATTGCCGAAAGCCCCTACGTTGTGCATTTGGTTTTCTCGCACACACGCCTGACCGCCATGGATTTGCAGGCCACGGCTTCGACGCTGGCGCTTTTTTCGGTGGGCATGTTTGCCTGGGGAGCGCAGAACCTGATAGCGCGCGGTTTTTATTGCACCCGGGACACCTGGACCCCCGCGATTGTGGGTACTGTTTTTACGTTCCTCGATATCCCGCTTTATTGGTGGCTAGTCAGACAGGCGCAACATCTGGGACTGGCGCTGGCGAGCTCCACAGGCATTATTCTTTTTACCATCGTGCTCTTCACGCTGCTGGTTCGGCGAACTCATAATCACCAGCTTGGCGATCTGATGCGCTTCTTGCTGAAGGTTTTCGTGGCGTCCGTTCTTTCCGGCGCCGCGGTCTACGAACTGGCGAAGTGGCTGTCGCGCTCGATTGCGTGGCAGAAGACGCTGGGGTCATTCGAAATTCTTCTGGTGGCTTCAACGGCGGGATTGGTGATTATTCTGGGACTGCTGAAGCTCTTCCGCACCAGCGAGCTGGATTCGTATCTCGCGCGCTTTCGTGCCCGGCTTTAGCAGGTTGCGGTGAATTGGCTCGAACTTTTCGTTTCCTAGGCTACGAACCCACAGCCCGGTACGGTATGGAAAGGGCTAAGGGCTAGGTTGAGAGAAGCCCTTACAACCCTATCGGTGAGGCCTTCCGCCGCCACCATGTGGCGCGGACGCATGCGAACCGCCGCCTCCTCCGCGGGGACCGCCGCCACCGCCTCCGCGCGAACCGCCGCCACCTCCGCGATATCCTCCACCGCCACCGCCGCTGGGTCGGCTATAGGAAGGGCTGCCACCCCCGCGATATCCGCCACCGCCACCGCTAGGTCGACTGTAGGAAGGAGCGCCGCCTCGGTAGCCGCCACCGCCACCCGGTCGCCCATAAGATGGGCTGGGGCCGCCATAAGATCGCGGCGAATATCCGCTGTTTGGCCTGCCATACGGACTGCCGCCACCGTAGCGTTGCGGTGTTCCGCCGCCGTAGTAATTTGACGGCCCGCGGCGCGAAACGATGGGTTGCCGCATGTCGAGCGACGGGCGCGACGAGTTCGATGGATGGAAATTCTGATAGCCTGGCCGCGACGGCGCAGTGTTGGGTCGCCCCGCTGGACGCGATTGCTGCGGCGACGGCGTAAATGTCCGCCATCCGCCTCCGCCTTGGCGCTGCTGCCCCGACGGATTCTGCTGCTCGAATCGTACGGGCGGCCGCGACGTGGTCGGCTGGTTCATCCGCGCGGGAGCCGGTGGCTGGCGGAAACCGCCGCCACGATTGTTGTCGCCATTAGCTGGCGTAAAGCTGTGCCATCCGGGACGTTGCACGGTCGGAGCAGACGGCCGCGAGAACGTATTAGGCCGCTGCTGGCCTGGCGTTACTTGCTGCCGCGTGGCGCCGCGATTCGGCATCGAGCCTTGCGGTGTCGTTGGACGCCCGTTCCCGCCAAAGTTGTGCCAACCCGGTTGAACGCTACTCTGCGGCGGAGTGTTGTTCAACCGCCCATTTTCAGCCCCGTTCACCGCGCGCCCATTGCCGCCATTCGAGAATGGCCGCGTCGTTTGTGTGTCTCCGTTCCGTTGCATCGCCGGAGCTGTTGGCAGCCTTGAACCGTTAAAAGATCCGCGGTTCATCGCGCCATTTTGCGTCCGGGAATTCGCGATCATCTGTTGCGCCCGCTGCTCCTGCTGGTTGAACGGCCGCGGAGTATACGACGGCTTGCTCTGCGAGAAAAAGTGCTGGTTGTTCAGGTTTGCCGTCCGCGCAATCGACGGAGAGACGTTGCCCTGCAAACGCCCCAGGCTGCTGCGCGTCGGCGCCACTGGCAGGCGTCCCGTCATAAAGCTCGCCTGGCGGAGCTGCTGAGTCCCAATACCGCGCTGGAATCTCGCATCGCCGTGCCCGAATTCATTGCCGCGAACCGAGGAGATGCCACCTCGGATGCGTGCGTCATTTTCAACGCGGCTGATGTTCGAGAAGCCGTTGCGTCCGCGGAAAAGCGGATCCTCGCGCCGCCCGAAGCCGCGATCTCGTCCGAAGCCGCGGTCGCCGATACCTCGGCGGAAGAAGTCGTCACGATCCGCGAAGCTGATGAAATTGACTTGCGTTACACCGAAGCCCCACCACGGTGTGAAGAAGTCCCCGGGGCCGCAGGGCAGCCAGCCCACGTTGCCGAATCCGAACCCAAAATCGAAGTCATCGCCCCACCCAAAGAACGACACATAAGCGGGCGACCAAATCGGGTTATAACCCCAGCCTCCGTATACGCCCACTGGGCCTGGCCACCACGCCCAGCTCCCGCCGTAAACGAACCATCGGCCGTAGTGATACGGCGCCCAACCCCATGGCTCATACGATACCCACGTCCAGCCATAGTAAGGCTCCCATACCCACTGGCCATCGCGATACGGCGCCCAGCCAGAGTCCTGATCGGGCACCCACACTTGGCCGTAATCAGGAACGTTTTCCCAGTGGCCGTGTCCGTCGAGGTCCTGCGTGCCGGTGTAATACCGGTCTGTGTGCTGCCAGCTTTGAGCATCCAGAATCGCGCGGTCGCGGTTTTCATTCCATTGATCGAAATCGTCTTTCGGCGACGCGTCCAATGTTTGATATTGCGGATTGTCCGTGCCCTGAACGTCAATCATTTGCCCGCTTTCAATGCGTGTGCTGCCTTGCGGCTCGGATACTTCCGCTTGCCCGCTGCGGACAATAAGTTGCGAGTCGGAATCGCCATTCACCTGAATGCGGTAGTCTCCGCTCCTCAGCGGATGCACGGCCGAATTGGGAGTGTCGATTTCGGCGTCCGTTTGGCTGTTCTTGAATACGCTGTACTCCACCAAACCCTGTCCGGCCTGCACTTGAATGTGCGTGGCCGTCAGGTCAGTGATTTTAATCGTCGAGTTTTCGTCCAAACGGATCACGTTGGCGTAGTCCAACTGAACTTCCGCGCGCCCGCCGTTTCCAGTCGAAACCCGGTCACCAGCCTCCAGCGGCGTATTGATCGTCGCCGCCACCCAGTCGCCAGAGTCGCCCCGCTGCACGGAAACGTCGCCCTGAATCGCACTGAGCCGCGCGACAGCAGGCTGCACCTGCTGATTTTCGTCCTGCCCTTGATCGGGCGCATTTTGAACCTGCGCGTTTTGATCTTGCGCATTCTGGTCCGAATACTGCGCATGGACCGCTCCAACCCCTCCGGCCATCGAGAACAGAACCGCGACCAATATTCCAAGATACTTTTTCATGACGTTTTCCTCCCGCCGGGAACGCCCGGTCGAGACCGAGTACCTTCGCATTCCTAAAAGCACGGCCCGTGCCAAACAGGCCCCTGTGCTTCCTATATGTAAGTGTCATATATACAGTAGCTTGGGCGTGACCTTGCCGGGGCCCGATCTCCGTCTGTGCGCCGCAATCGGTGCTTTTCGTGCGTCGGTGGTGGTTTTCAGCCACCGAAAGTTATTGGTGGGGTGGAGGGGATTCCCTAGGGCTCTTTCTCTGCAGCGTCATCCACACCCATTTGAGACAACCGGTAACGCAACGCATTTCTCGACAATCCCAACGCTCGCGCCGCCTGACTCTTGTTTCCGTTGGCGCGCCGCAAAGCCTCGCGAATGATTTCCTGCTCCCATTTGTCGAGCGTCATGCCTTCTGGAATGACAGGCGCCGATCCTGCCTGATGGTTCGCCGCGCGAGTGTCCAGGTGAATGTCGCTTGCCTCAAGCATCGGCCCGGACGATAGCGTAACGCCGCGCTCCAGAATATTTTCGAGCTCCCGCACATTGCCTGGCCAATGAAAATCCATCAGGAGCCGCATCGCCGCCGGCGTTATTCCTCGCACGGGCTTTCCGGACTCCCGCGCAAATCGTTCGAGAAAGAAGCCCGCCAGCGCGGGAATGTCCTCTTTGTGCTCGCGGAGAGGCGGAATGTCGATTGCCACCACATTGAGCCGGTAATATAGATCTTCGCGGAACGTACCCTCTTCAAGAGCCGCGCGAAGATCGCGGTTGGTAGCCGCAATCAACCGCACATCCACTTTCAGAGTTTTTGTTCCTCCGAGCCGCTCGAATTGGCGCTCTTGCAGGACGCGCAGCAACTTCACCTGAATTGCAGGCGGCACATCGCCGATTTCATCGAGGAACAGCGTGCCTTTGTCGGCCAATTCGAATTTCCCCGGTTTGCTCGTCGTCGCGCCGCTGAACGCGCCTTTCTCATAACCAAAGAGTTCGCTCTCAAGCAGATTTTCCGGAATCGCGGTGCTGTTGATTTTTATAAATGGTCCGGAAGCGCGATGCGAATGCTCATGAATGGCGCGCGCGATTAAATCTTTCCCCACTCCACTCTCGCCGCCCAGCAGCACGGTGGAATTCGTTGGCGCTACGCGTTCCACCAGCGCCAGCACGGCCTGCATTTTTTCGCCCTGGGCCACCACGTTGGCGTATTCGTATCGCTGGCCGAGCGCTTCGCGAAGCGAGCGATTCTCGTCGCGCAGTTTGCATGCGTCCAGCTCTTTGCGTATCACCAGCACCATTTCCGCCAGCGAGAACGGTTTCAGCACATAATCACTCGCGCCCACTTTCATCGCTTCCACGGCCGATTCCACCGAGCCGTATGCGGTCATAATCACCACGGGAAGCGCGGCGTCCACGCGCTTGATCGCTTGCAGGAATTCGAGGCCATTCATTCCCGGCAGCTTGAAGTCCGTCACCACCAGATCGATCTTTTCCTGGCTCAGAAGTTTCAGGCCCGTTTCGGCGTCCGCCGCCGCGTGCGTGGTGAACCCTTCTTCACCCAGATTCAGCTCCAGCAAGCGACGCATCTTGGCTTCATCTTCGACGATCAAAATTGACGCCATCGATTTTGCGCTTCTCCTCTGCCCTACTGTTTCGCCGCCGCCGGCAAAAATACCCGGAAGCACGCCCCCTGCCCCGGCTTCGATTTCAACTGAATCGACCCTCCATGATCATCCACGATCTTCGCGACAATCGAAAGCCCCAACCCTACGCCTGTTTTCTTTGATGTGACGAACGGATTGAAAACCTGCTCCCGAATCTCTTCCGCGATTCCCGGACCGGAATCTTCCACCTTTGTTGCAACTCCAGAAATCCCGTGATGCCATTCCGGCAGGATTGAAACCGTCAGCGTGCCTCCGCGCTTTTCCGCCGCCGCATTCTCTTCTTGCGCGCCCATGGCTTCATACGCATTCAAAATCAAGTTCACGAAAACCTGCTCGCAAAGCTGCTCGTCCGCCAGCACCTGTGGCAGATTCTCCGCGAAACGCCGCACGACAACCACATTCGCGTTCGGATACCGGTTGTGAGCCGATTCGAGCGCGCGCTCCACAATGGCGGGAAGGTTCACGGAGGAAAGCGCCAGATGCGAGGGCCGCGCAAAATCAAGGAAACGGGAGACCAGCCCGTTCAACCGGTTCACTTCGGTCGAAATAAATCCTGCGAGTTCGCTCGCCACCGGCTGCGCGGTTTCCAGCTTCTGGCTCAGCATTTCCGCCGAGCCTTTGATGATGCCCAGTGGATTGCGAATTTCGTGCGCCAGTCCCGCGGAAAGCTGGCCAAGCGCGGCAAGACGTTCTGCTCGCCGCACATCCGCCTGTGCCTGCTGCAGCTTTTGATTCGATTCCTCGAGCGTCGCGGAAAGCGCCCGCTGGCGTTCCACTTGCCGGCGATTCTCCATTACGAAGCGGTTCACCAGCAGCGCCGCCAAAAAGAAAAACAGAATTCGAGCCGCAAGTATGCCAAGTCCGGCGGGTGAGACCTCGTAATCCTCGATCACAATTGCTTGAATCAGGTACGAGCAATACGCGAGCGATGCAATCGCCGTCCATCCCAGCGTGGCGAGCGGTCCAAAATAGATGGCCGCCGTCACCACGGGCACGTAGAAAATCGGATAGTAGTCGCTGTTGATGCTGACTCCGCCGGTGTGTCCGATCAGCAGCGTGGCCAGCAGAATCTTGATGAGGACGCTGTAGATGCGGCCGCGTCCCGGGCGCCATGCGATCAGGCGGCCCTCAAAAATCTGCAACAAACCAATAGCAATCAGCGTGAGTTGCTTGTGGATTTCCGCAACTGGAGGCAGCGCCGCCAGTCCGCCCAAAAACGCAAGCCACAGCACGTCGATCCAGCCAAATTTGGGTTGTCGCAGCGTTTCTTCGCCATCTTCTCGGCGCGCCTCTGCTTGGGTTGCGCCGCTCGCTTGTTGGCGCGTTCCCGCGGGAACTGTACCTCCGGCTGCCTCGACGCGAACGTCTTCCAGGGCGTTTTGTGCGGTGGTGTCCTGTCGCTCAAACATGCGCGTGCTATCCCTGCTGAATCTAACACGGAGCCGGCGACTTTGGGTTCGCCCATTCCATGGGAAGGAGACACTGGAGACTTACAGCTTGCAACGACGAGCAAAGTGACCCATCAGTCGCATGAGTTTCGCGCGCGAATCGTCATTGTCGTCGATGCAGAGCGCGAGGCCGGATAAAGAGCCGCCGCGATTTTCGGCTTTTGTTTTCTTACTTTGGCTTTTGTCTTACTGTCGGTTTTATTTTTGCTCTCGGCTTTCAACTATTACCTGTCGACCATACCTCACTCATACCGCAGCGCCACCGTCGGATCCACGCGGATCGCCCGCCGCGCCGGAATGTAACACGCTAGCAAAGCGACGAGTCCGAGAACAATTGTGACAATCAAGTACGTTGCGGGGTCAGCAGGGCTGACGCCGACGAGGAAATTGCTAATCACGCGCGCGAAAGCGAATGCTGCTACGCTTCCAACGATCAACCCCATCGCCACGATCAGGAAACCTTGCCGCAAGATCATTCTAAGAATTTCTGACTGCTGAGCCCCGAGCGCAACGCGGATGCCTATCTCGTGCGTGCGCTGACTCGTCGAATAGGAAATAACTCCGTACACGCCGACCATCGCCAAAATCAATCCGAGAAGGCCCAAGGCCGCCGCGAATCCAGCGCCCAACTGAAAAAGCAGAAAGCCGTTGAGAGTGTCAAGTCCTTCCTCCATGGTCTGAATGCTGAAAAGCGGCAAATCAGGAGCAAGACTGCGCACGACTCCCTGCGCTTCGCGAATGACCGCGTCGGGCGCAGCAGCGCTGCGAATTTGCAGAGTCTGTAGGGTTCCCAAAGCATAGTTCTGCGCGAGCGGCAGATAGAAGAATGGGCCGATGGGCCCGGTCAAGCCGGAAAAGCGAGCGTCTTTTGCAACTCCGACCACTTCATAGAGAGGATTGGTGGCGCCGCTGACCTTGGCGAAATGTTTGCCGATCGGATTCTGCTTCGGCCAGAAGCGGTTTGCAAAAGCCTGGCTCACGATGGCGACATAAGGAGAGCCGCTGACGTCGCCTTCAGTGAAGGACCGGCCGCGAAGGATCGGAATATGCATCGTCTCGAAGAATCTGGCAGAAATAACGCCGTAAAAAACGAGAGGCAATCCCTGCCCGGCAGGATTCTGGTAGTCCGAAACCTTCACATAGTCGTTGCTGCCGTAGTTGCCCATCGGAACGGTCGAAGTGAGCGCGGCGGATTGCACGCCCGGCAATGCGTTGATGCGTGCGAGAACCGAATTGTAGAAAGCGAGGCCCTGCGTCTCGTTGAGTCCAACCTCTGTTGGATCCATGGTCAACTCGACCACGTTCTGCGGATCGAAACCGAGATTGCTGTGTTGCACGGCCACGAGGCTGCGCGCAAAAAGTCCGGCGATGACCAGCAGCATCAGGGAGCCGGCAACCTGCAGCACAACCAGGCCGCTGCGAAACCGATTCTTGCCCGCGGCGATGCTGCGCCCCGATTCGTGCAGCGCGGCGCCGATGTGCGCGCGCGAAACGCGCAACGCGGGCACCATGCCGACTAAAACACCGGTGAGCAGAGCCGCGGCGAACGAGTAAGCGAAAATGCGCCAATCGAATCCCGAATAGAGGTGGACCTCCACCGCCTGGTGCAAGTCAATCGAAGCAATCGCCCGGCCGCCCCACAAGCCCAGCAACAGTCCGGCCAGACCGCCGAGGAGAGCAAGCAGAATGCTTTCGGTGAGCATTTGACGGACTAGACGATTGCGCCCTGCACCGAGCGCCGCGCGTACGGCCATTTCACGTTCGCGGCCGGTCGCGCGGACCAGCAGCAGATTTGCGATGTTCGCGCAAGCGAGCAGCAAAACCATGGCCACAAGAGTCAGGAACAGCGCGGCGACTTTCATGAGCGTGCCCGCGGTTCCCGGATCGGGACGCGCAAATCGCTCCGAGTAGACGCTGACAGTCATGCCCTTGTTGCTTTCGGGATATTGCGTCGACAGGCGACGGGCGACGACATTCAGCGCGGCTCCCGCACTTTGGAGAGTCGCCCCGGGCCGCAGACGTCCGACGACGTAGAGATTCTGGAGGATGCGGTTTACCATCACATCGCTGGGCCAGCCAGGCTCATCCGAGCTCACCATGGCAAGCGGCAAATACGCTTCCACACCCGGAGCAGGATATAAGCCATAAAATCCCTGCGGCGCGACGCCCACCACGGTGTTCGGTCGCCCATTTACCAGGATTTTTTTGCCGATGATCCTCTGATCGCTTCCCAAGTGCGCCTTCCAATACGAGTAGGAAAGGACGATGACTGGGTCCGCGCCAGGCGTCTCGCCTTCGGAGGGAAGAATCAGGCGGCCCAGATGTGCCTTGAGGTCCAGCATCGAGAAAAAATTGCCGCTGACATACGCGGTTAAGGCGCGATCAGCTTTGCCTTCAAGACTGAGGCCGTCGAATCCAAGTTGAAAGCCCATCATGTCGGAAAAAGAGCCGGCGGTCTGCGAGCATAGATCGCGAAAATCAGCGATGGAAAATTGCGTCAGCAACGGCCCGTTCCCTTGCCGGAACGCAAGCACCGTGAGTTGGCTCGGATTTTCCACGGGCAACGGACGGAGAAGGAGCGAATCGATAACGCCAAAGATGGCGGTGTTGGCGCCGATGCCGAGCGCCAGCGTAAGAATGGCGACGGCGGTGAACCCCGGGGACTTTCGCAACATGCGCAGCCCGAAGCGAAGGTCATGCAGGAAGTCGTGAATGTAGTTTGTATCGCGCATGTCCCGGCACTCCTCTTTCAGTTGCTCCACGCCGCCGAATTCACGCATCGCCGCCCGCCGCGCTTCGGCCTGCGACATTCCTGCCGAAACATTCGCCGCAATCTGGCGTTCGAGATGGAAACGCAATTCCGTGTCCAGTTCGCCATCCGCTGTGCGCCTGTGAAATAAGGAACGCATACGCAGTGAAATCTTCGCAAGCCAGCGCGTCACCGTTTCCTCGCTATCTCTTACTCTCAACTTTCAACGAACGATTATCAACGATTAGCTTTCCTCACTCATACCGCAGCGCCACCATTGGATCCACGCGCATCGCCCGCCGCGCAGGCACATAGCAGGCCGCGAGCGCAACGAGCGCGAGCAGAACTGCCACGCCCACAAACGTCGCCGGGTCCGTCGGCTTGATCTCGAAAAGCAGGCTCCGTAAAAAACGCGTAAGCGCCAGCGCTCCGCCAATTCCAATGGCAATTCCCGCTCCCGCGAGCGTCATTCCTTCGCGTATCACCATACCCAACACATCCCCTCGTTGCGCGCCCAGCGCCATGCGCACGCCAATCTCATGCGTCCGCTGGATTACAGAATAGGAGACTACGCCATAGATTCCAATGACTGCCAAAAGCAATCCGAGGGCGCCGAATGATCCTAGCAGCACCGTCTGGAACCTAGGCTCCGCCGCAGAATTGGCGATGATCTGATCCACTGTTTCAATATTCGTGATCGGCGCATCGTTGTCTGCGGACCGCACAACGCGCTCCATAGCCGGGAACATCGTCATGGGATCTGTAGAGGTTCGCACCATGATTTCCCACTGATTGTTTCCATATCCGAACGGCGTGTAGTACACCGGGCGGGCAAACTCCTTCACAGCACGGTCTCGAACGTCGTTGACTACGCCGACGATCTCCATCCACTGGTGATGGCCGTCATTCCCTTCGCTGGTGCTGAATCGCTTTCCCAGCGGATTCCCCGGTATATATTTGTCGGCAAAACCTCGGCTGACGATGGCCACAAGCAGAGAATTTCTTAAATCCCCCGGTTCAGAGTCGTTGCCCTTCAGATCGTGATGGCCGTCCTTGTCTTTATCTTTGCTGGCGCTGGGTTGTTTCCCCAGCGGCTTCCCCGGTTTGGTGGCGAAATTCTGGCTGTCGACGGCCACAGGCGGAGAAGTCCTTAAGTAGTCTCCTGGTTCGAAATCGCGGCCCTTCAGAATGCTGATTCCAAGTGTGGCAAAGAAGCCCGGCGTGACTGGGCGACCCGAGATGGCGCCTGATGTGAGCTGATTTCCCTGGCGGCCCTCGACGTACAGTCCGGAGCCCGACGGTTCACCTGGGTAATGTTCTGCTTGTATTATCCCGCCTCCCTGCAGTGGCCCAGCGAAAGAGAGCGCCGCTCGCTGAACTCCCGGGAGCGAGCGAATCCCATCGAGAACATTCTTGGTGGCCAGCATGCACTTGGCTCCCCAATCTTTGTTATTGCAGACCAAATCGCTGAGATGTACCGACATTGTGAGGACGTGGTCCGCGCGGACTCCGGTGTCCACCCGTAGGAGTTTATAGAAACTGCGCGCCATGAGCGCACCACCTGCCTCGACGATTACGGCAAGCGTGACTTCCAGAACGACGAGAGCGCTTCGGACCCGATGCGACCGCCTAGTTCCGACTCCCGCAAACGAGCCGACGAGACCACCTTTCAGCGTGCCTCCCATCCGGCGGGACGATGCATGCAGGGCCGGCAACAGGCCGACCAAAACAGCCGCGAGAAGCGAAAGCCCCATCGTGAACCACAGCACGTTGCCATCGAGCCGGATGTGATCCACTCGCGGAGTGTACGGCGGGGCAATCACCCGCAGAAGGCGAATTCCCCACAGGGAAAAAAACAGGCCGAGCGTGCCACCCGCTATCGCGAGCAGCAAAGTTTCCGAGAGCAGCTGCCGCACGATTCGCAGGCGAGTCGCGCCAAGCGCCCTGCGAATCGCCAGTTCCTTCTGGCGCGTCCATGCGCGGGCCACCAGAAGTGATGTCACGTTTACACACGCCATCAGCAGCACAAATCCCACCGCGCCCAAGAGAATCAACAGGCCGATTCGCACCACGGGAGCGATCTGGCCGTTGGCACCTGCCGTTACAATCATTCCGTAGCCTTCCACTAGACTCCGATGCTCCTTCGGATGCTCTGACGCAAGACGGGCGGAAATGACTTTCAGTTGGGTTTTGGCTTCGCTGAGCGATACACCTTCCTTGAGCCGTGCCACGAAGCTACTAAATGGCCCTTGGTTCACCGAATCCAATGGCGAATAAACAAAGGGCATCCAGAGGCCGTCGTTTCCCTCGCCCCACTTAACCCCAAGATCGAAACCTTTGGGCATCACGCCGACGACGGTGTAGGGTTTGTGATCCACTGAGATAGCGCGCCCTATGATGTGCGGATCGCCGCCCAACTCACCCATCCAGAGGCGGTAGCTTAGGACGGCGACCAAGGCGTGGCCAGGTTGCGTGTCTTCTGGAAGGATGGGTCTTCCGAGTAAAGGCTTGACTCCTAGCAGAGGAAAGAAATCATCCGACACGTAGCTGCTATTGACCTGTTCGGGCAGAGAGACGCCCGAAATAAGAATGTTACATCGTTGATATATAGCCGTGCGTTCAAAAGCCGTCGATTGCCCTTGAATCGTGCGAATCTCGGGGATGGAAAGCAATTCTGCGGTTAGCAGCCTCGAGGACCACGCATAGAGATATGGTTCGAGCAAAATTCCATTCACCGCGCTGAAAATCGCGGTGTTAGCGCCGATACCGAGCGCTAGAGTGAGCACAGCAATGGTCGTAAAAGCTGGCGATTTGCGCAGCATGCGCAGGCCGTAGCGAAGATCCTGGGCGAAGTCCTGCAACCAATTCACCTTTCGCATGTCCCGGCACTCTTCTTTCAGTTGCTCGACGCCGCCAAATTCCCGCATCGCCGTGCGCCGCGCTTCGGCCTGCGACATTCCCGCCGAAACATTCGCGGCGATCTGGCGTTCAAGATGTGAGCGCAGTTCCGCGTCCAGTTCGTCATCCGCGGCGCGCCTGTGAAATAAAGAACGCATACGCAGTGAAATTTTCGCAAGCCAGCGCATAAAATCCCCCTAACTTCGCGCTTCGTCTAAAACGAGGCCAATGGCCGATGATAGACGCTCCCAATTCGCCTTTTCCCTTTGCAGATATTTCTGTCCCGCCTTCGTTAGCGAATAGAATTTCGCCCGCCGGTTGTTTTCCGAATCGCCCCATTCGGCCCGAATCCATCCCTGCTGTTCCAGACGGTGCAGCGCGGGATACAGTGCGCCCTGCCTCACTTGCAGCACTTGATTCGACACGATCTGGATGCGTTGCGCGATGCCCCATCCGTGCATCGGCTCGTGCGTCAGTGTTCTCAAGATTAGAAGGTCCAGGGTTCCCTGGACCAGGTCGGTCGGTTTGCTCACGCGATCTCCCCTTACTTATCGACATGAATCTACTCTTCTCCTGTCAATAGTCAAGGGGAAAAGTGCCGGGGAAAAGGGCGCAGCGCTCTGACTACCTGTTAACTCTTTGCGCAACTAGACTGACAGGTGTGTCTAGGATAAGCCCTTTTTCAAAACCCACCTTTTTGCCTCTTTTGCGGCGACTTGAAACTTTTTTCCGGCGCCCGCCTGGGGGATCGCCACCGCCGCGGCTAACACGAGCGGCCAAGCTTAGGCTCGGAGGTAAGAAGTGTCAGGGAAACTGCAAGGCTGACGCCGTAGCCAGACTAGAAAGTATCCGGCTGTGTTGACATCGCCACACGGCTTCTGAACCTATATGTCGCTCGCGTTGCGCGTCCGACCTGCAGTTTGGTCTCAGGTTCCTCTTATAATTCGAGTAAGATTCAGGCGGGCAATGCGCGGCCAGAAAGTTTCTAGACCGCTTCATTCTCTTAGCGAAGGTTGTGCGATGCGCGGATCCCGGCTGAATTTTGCTTTTTTACCGATGGCGGCAATTTTCCTTGCCGCGTTTGTGCCGCCGCGCGTTCTGGCAGAAACTCCCGAGACACTGGACGCGCGATTGCATTTGCACGCCGGATGGCGATTACAGTCGTCCTGTCAAATCGGCGCGGCCGGCTCGCAAATTTCCGTGCCCGCTTTTCAACCAACTGGCTGGCATTCGACTACCGTTCCTTCTACTGTTTTGGCGGCACTTGTCAACGACGGCACTTATCCCGACCCGGATTTTGGCATGAATCTGCGCAAAATTCCGGGCACCACGTATCCGATCGGCGCGAACTTTGCGAATTTGCCGATGCCCAAGGACAGTCCGTTTGCCTGCTCATGGTGGTATCGCAAAGAATTCACGATTCCGCGGAATTTCGCCGGACGCACGGCATGGCTGCATTTCGATGGCATCAATTACCGCGCGAATATCTGGATCAACGGAAAACAATTCGCCGACGCGAAGGATGTGGCCGGGGCGTACCGCATTTACGATTTCGACGTGACGCAATTCGTGAAGCCCGGCGCAACGAACGCCATCGCCGTGGAAATCTTCGCGCCCACGGAAAACGATTTGGCGATGAATTGGGTCGATTGGAATCCGGCGCCTCCGGACAAAAACATGGGTCTCTGGGGCGACGTATATTTTGCGGCGACAGGTGCAGTCACCGTGCGCCATCCGCAAGTGGTGACGCATTTCACGGCCGCATCGCTCGCTGAAGCCGACCTCACGGTCATGGCGCAGGTGCGGAATGCGTCGAGCGCGCCCGTCCGCGCCGTTTTGCAAGGCGAAATCTCAGGCGAAAATAATGATGCCATGTATTTCGAGCAGCCGGTCAATCTGAGGCCCGGCGAGACACGCACGATCAACTTCACCACGGCGCAGTTTCCGCAACTGCGCGTAGCGCACCCAAGAATTTGGTGGCCCTACGGGCTCGGCCCGCAAAATCTTCATACGCTCACGATGCATGCGATCATCGGCGGAAAGGTCTCCGATGAGCAGCGAATTCGCTTTGGAATTCGCGAGATAACTTCCGGATTGACGCCGCAGGACTATCTGCTCTTCCGCATCAATGGTAAAAAGATTTTGATTCGAGGCGGCGGCTGGTCGCCGGACATGCTGATGCGCGAATCGCATCAGCGCCTCGAGGCGCAATTCGATTACGTCCGCGAGATGGGCCTGAATACAATTCGTCTGGAAGGGAAGCTCGAACCCGATGAGTTTTTCGACCTCGCGGATGATCGCGGTGTGCTGGTGATGGCCGGCTGGTGCTGCTGCAGTTTCTGGGAGCAATGGAGCAAGTGGACCCCGTCCGATCTTGAAAATGCCACGGCGCAGTTGCGCTCTCAAATCTTGCGGCTGCGCAGCCATCCGAGTTTGCTCGTGTGGTTGAATGGCAGCGACAACCCGCCGCCCGCCGACGTGGAGCGTGCGTACATCGGCGTTCTGCAGCAAACGAACTGGCCCAATCCGTATATTTCCTCCGCGTCGCAGCGCGAAACTTCAGTCACCGGTCCCTCAGGCGTGAAGATGCTCGGCCCGTATGATTACGTTCCTCCAGCTTATTGGCTCGAAGACGTGAAGCGCGGCGGCGCGTATGGGTTCAACACGGAGACAAGTCCTGGCCCCGCGCCCGTGGTGGAGGAAAGTCTAAAAAAAATGATGCCGGCCGCTCAAATTTGGCCGCCAAGCAAATACTGGCAATTCCACGCCGCCAGCGGCCGTTATCAACAGCTCTCAGCGTTCAACGACGCCATGACGCAAATGTACGGCGCGCCGAAAAATCTTGCTGATTACGAAAGAAAGTCGCAAGCCATGGCGTATGAAGGCGAGCGCGCGATGTTCGAGGCCTACGCGCGTAACAAGTACGAATCGACCGGCGTGATTCAATGGATGCTGAACAATGCCTGGCCATCTTTATTCTGGCATCTCTACGATTATTACCTGCAGCCTGCCGGCGGATACTTCGGCGCCAAGAAAGCGAATGAATTGCTGCACGTGCAATATTCCTACGATGATCGCAGCGTCGTGGTGGTCAACAGCTTCTACCGCGCCTTTCCTTCATTGATAGCTTCTGCGAAAGTGTACAGCTCCGACATGAAACCGATCTTCTCGCGCCGCTTGGTCTTAAACGTGCCCGCTGATTTCAGCGCACGCGCATTCACAATTCCGCGTTTTCCGCGGACGCCCACGTCTCAAGCGTATTTTTTGAATCTGGATTTGGAGAACCGCGACGGGAAGTTGTTCAGCTCCAATTTCTATTGGCTCTCGAACAAGCCGACGGTTTTCGAATGGGATTTGAGTACGGATCAGAGAACCGAAGTGTCTTCGTACCCCGATTTTACAATGCTTGCTCGTTTGCCGCGTGCGCAGCTCGAGGCCAGCGCGAGCCAGGAGCCTGCGGAAGACGGCGCGCCGGAAGTGAGCGTGCATTTGCACAATCCAAGCGCGCATTTGGCTTTTCAGGTACGCCTCGCCATTCAAGAAGAAAGCGGCGGCGAAGTCCTGCCTGTTTTCTGGAGCGACAATTATTTCGAGCTGCTGCCTGGCGAAACGAAAACACTCACTGCCCGCTATCCCGAGGAAACCAAATTCTCCGGCAAAGCAAAACTGCAAATAAGCGGCTGGAACATTGCTCCGCTGACCCTTGCCATCTCGCCAGTGCGCGGCGGAGCCGCGAAACCCGCCAAGGTGACTCCCTGATGCCACCGCGAAATTCTCTGCAGCGTTATCCTGCGCGAAATTCTCTGCAGCGTTATCCTGGTGCTCAGGTTTTCTCTCCGCCGCTTCGGCTGCACTGCGATTATTCCCATCTCAAACGCGCAAGACCTGATAACTAATGCCCGGCGAGCCATCACAATCTTCCGGACGCGGCGTCGGACTTCGCCGTACGCTGGGCCTGTGGGACTTGATTCTCTACGGCATCATCATCATTCAACCTGTGGCGCCGATGCCGTCATTCGGTGTGGTCAGCAACGCGGCGCGCGGCCACGTCGTGACGGCGATGCTGATCGCGATGGTCGCAATGCTGTTCACCGCGATCAGCTATGGACGCATGGCGCGCGTTTATCCCAGCGCCGGCTCGGCCTTCACCTACGTCGGCCGCGAGCTTCATCCCGCATTGGGTTACATCACTGGATGGAGCATGGCGATGGATTACATTTTGAATCCGCTGATCTGCACCATCTGGTGCAGCAAGGCGGCGCAGAACTTTTTCCCGCAGATGCCTTATTTCCTATGGGCGATTTTCTTTGCGCTGCTTTTCACCTGGTTGAATCTTCGCGGAGTCGAAACCTCGGCGCGAATCAACGCGTTTCTCGCGGCGGGCATGGGAATCGTCATTGTAATTTTTGTCGTTGAGGCGCTCCGCTACATTTATCACCTTCCGTCTTTTGGCCCCGGTTTCTTTACGCATCCGTTTTACGATCCCCGGACGTTCTCCTCCTCGGCGCTTTTTCGCGGCACCTCGATCGCGGTGCTCACATACATCGGTTTCGACGGCATTTCCACACTTTCAGAGGAAGTCAAAAATCCCCGCCGCAATGTTTTGCTCGCCACAGTGTTGGTGTGCGTTGTAACGGGAGTGCTCGCGTCCATCGAAGTTTATTTGGCGCAGCTCGTGTGGCCCGCTTCGCAACCTTTTCCTGATGTGGACACAGCGTTCGTGCACATCTCAGGCCGCGTGGGCGGCATTTTTCTTTTCGGTCTTGTGAATTTGACGTTGCTCGTCGCAAATATCGGCTCGGGCATGAGCTCGCAGCTCGGTGCAGCGCGCCTTCTTTATGGCATGGGACGCAGCAATGCGCTCCCGCGCTCGTTTTTTGGCGCGATTGAGGCGAAGAATCATGTTCCGCGCAATAACGTGTTGCTCATCGGCGGGCTTGCGCTTGCGGGCGCCTTCACGATCAGCTACACGCTCGGCGCTGAAATGCTCAATTTCGGCGCGCTCCTCGCCTTCATGGGCGTGAACGCGGCAGCGTTCGTGCGCTACTACGTTCGCGAGGAAAAAAAGTTCTGGACGAATCTGGCCCCGCCGGTGCTTGGCTTCTTGATTTGTTTTTTCATCTGGCTGCATCTTGGCTGGCAGGCGAGAGTCGCGGGCGCAATTTGGATGGCGGCGGGAATTATCTACGGCGCAATAAAGACGAAAGGATTCCAGCGCAAACTCGTGCAATTCGATTGTCCCGTTGACGAGACCTAGTTGACGGGACCTGGAGTGTTTTACCTTTCTCTCAAAAAAATCGGAACCCTCAGCCCTCGCGATACGTCCCGTATATTGCCAACCGGAACTTTGCGCGGTCGTTTGCGTTTTGCGTATAATTCCGTTCGCGAATCGAGCGTATATTTCGACTATGATTTTCATTTGCGATTTTTATCGACCGCAGCAGTTCACTTTTGAACCACAATCAATTTTTATTTGTTAAAGGAGATAAATGATGGCAAAGGCTCGCATTATTTGCGCCGGACTCGCGGCGCTGCTTCTCTCGACCTTCGCGGCGATGCACGCGCGCGCGCAGGAACAAAAAACAACCGATGAAAAAGCACCCGACGCTTTCGCCAATCTGAAATTCAGGGACTTGGGTCCCGCCGCGGCGGGAGGGCGCGTTGCCGCCGTCGCCGGAGTTTCCGGTGAACCGAATGTGTACTACGTGGGCGCGGGTGGCGGCGGCGTGTTCAAAACGGCCGACGGCGGTTTGACGTGGAAAGCGATTTTCGAGCACGAAGGCACCGCGTCAATTGGCGCGATTGCCGTTGCCCCGTCAAATCCCAACTACGTGTGGGTTGGCACCGGCGAGGGCAACATTCGTAACGACCTTATCGACGGCGACGGCGTTTATTTTTCCGCCGATGCCGGGAATTCGTGGAAATTCATGGGCCTTGCAGGCACGCAACAGATCACGGACATTCTCGTCGACCCGAATGATCCGAACACAGTTTTCGTCGGCGCTCTCGGCCACGCGTGGGGACCCAATGCCGATCGCGGCGTTTTCAAGACCACCGATGGCGGCAGGACTTGGAAGAAAGTTCTTTACGTCAACGATTCCACGGGCGTGTCGGACCTCGAAATGGCGCCCGGGAACTCTGACGTTCTCTTCGCGTGCATGTGGCAATTTCGCCGGTATCCGTGGACGCTGACGGACGGCGGACCCGATAGCGCGATTTACCGCTCGACCGACGGCGGCGACACATGGAAGAAGCTGACGAAGGGAATGCCGGAAGGCCCGCTGGGACGCAGCGCGGTCGCGATTGCACCTTCAAATCCGAATCACATTTACGCGCTGATCGCCGCCAAGCACGGAATGTTGTGGCAATCAACCAACATGGGCGATTCGTGGACCGCGGTGAGCGACAACCATGCTCTCGACGTGCGCGCATTCTATTTTTCAAAGCTGGTTGTGTCGCCGGAGGATGAGAATAAAGTCTACTTCATGTCGTTCAACATGATGGAGTCGACCGATGGCGGCAAGACGGCATTTGTTGCCGATCGCGGCGTCCATTCCGATCATCACACTCTGTGGATCGATCCGAAAAATCCCGGCCGCATGATCATGGGTACTGACGGCGGCGCGTATCTTTCAACGGACAGCGCCAAGACGTGGCGTTTCCTCGACGGCATGCCCATCGAGCAGTTTTACATGGTCTCGGCAAGCAGCCGGCAACCGTACTCTGTTTGCGGTGGTTTGCAGGACAACAGCTCGTGGTGCGGACCTTCTTCCGATTTGAGCCGTAGAGGCGTCTCCAATGCTGCATGGTATACGGTCGTCGGAGGCGACGGTGAATACGCCGTGATCGCTCCCAGCGATCCCGACATTATTTACACCGACTCGCAGGACGGCTCGATCGAACGCCTTGACCTCAAGACGCATTTGAGCCAGTCAATCAAGCCCTATTTGCCAGGCGTCGAGCAAGTGAAGCCCGCGGATTTGAAATACCGCTTCAACTGGACTTCGCCAATTGCTGTTTCACCGACCGATGCAAACGAAGTCTATCTCGGCGGCAACGTTGTCTTTAAATCCACGGATGGCGGCAAGACGTGGGCGCCCATCAGCGGCGATCTGACGCGCAACGATAAGAGCAAACAGGAAATCGCCGGCGCGCCGGTGCAGCACGACATCAGCGGCGCCGAAACCTACGACACGATTCTCACCATCACGCTGGCACCCACGGACCCGAAAGTAATCTGGGTTGGCACGGACGACGGCTTGGTGCAGGTGACGCGCGACGGCGGCAAATCATGGAAAAACGTCGCTCCCAATATTTCCGGAGCGCCGGAATGGGCGCGCGTGTACCAAGTAGGTGTGTCGCCGTTTAACGCGGGTACGGCGTACGTCACCTATGACGCGCACGAACTCGATAATCGCGGTGTTTATGTCTATCGAACTTCGGATTACGGCGCAACGTGGCAAAAAATCACCGACGGTCTGCCGGATAATTCTCCGGCACACGTCGTGCGCGAAGATCCCAACAAGCGCGGGTTCCTTGTCGCCGGAACGGATACTGGCCTCTTCTATTCATCCGATCGCGGCGATCACTGGCAGCCGCTCAAATCCAATTTCCCCACCGTGCCGGTGTTCGACGTGCAGTTCGTAAAAGGCAAGCACGATCTGACTGTCGCCACACACGGCCGCGGGATCTTTGTGCTCGACGACATTCGCCCGCTCGAAGAGTTCACACCGGAGGTTCAGTCGAGCGCCTTCCATGTTTTTACGCCTGAATCAGGAACTATATTCCACACGTGGCGGAGCGATGAAGGGCAGGGCGGTGGTTACACGGCGCCTAACGCACCCACTGGCGCGGTGATTGATTATTACTTGAAGACGGAAATCAAACCCACGCCGGAGCAGCGCATGGAACATCACCGTCCCGTGAAAATCGTTATCACCGACGAACGCGGCAATACGGTAGCCACCGATTACGGCCCGGGTGAAGCAGGCATCAACCGTTTCGTTTGGACCATGCAATACGAAGGGCCCGAACCGCTCAGGTACGAGAAAATGCCAACGCCGAACGAGTTCTTCAATGCGAATCGGGGGCCGCGCGTCGCGCCCGGCACTTACAAAGTGTCAGTTACCGCAAACGGCCAGACCGAATCGACGAATGTCACCGTCGATCCCGATCCGAATCTTCACGTGGACCCAGCCATCTTCCGCGCGGAAGCGGAAGCGGGAGTGAGAGCTCGCAACGAAATGAGCGCCATCAACGAAGTGATCAACCGCATCGACGGCATTAACAAAGAACTGGAGGCGTTCCGCTCAGCCGTTCAAGGCAGCGACGATCAACAGGAGCAGGCTAAATATCGCCCGATTATCGCCCGCGGTCGCGAGCTAAGCAAAAAACTCAACGCAATTAAGGACGCGATCTACAATCCGAATGTCCAGCACGAAGTCTCCGAGGACGATATCCACGAGCTCACCGACTTCCACGGCCAGTTGAATCGTTTGGTTTTTGAAGTTGGCGGAGCCTATGGCGAAGTGCCAAATGAATTGTTGCGCCAGCAAATGACGGAGCTGTTTACAAAAGCGGACGCGACGATCAAGCAGTACAACGAAGCGCTGCGCACGGACATCGCCGAATATGACAAAGCCGCGCAATCAGCGGGAGCGCCCGGGGTCTTCGGGGGAAGTCCCATTGAAGTAAGGCCCGTTAAGTAAAATACAGGCTGAACTCTGTAGCTCACGTCCGGCCCGGTGGTTCCCGCCGGGCTGACGTGAGACTTTTATGTGAATCGATACCCGGTTTTGCATTCGAGAAAGCTAGTGGGGTATTCCCGCCTCTTCGTTGTTCCGTGGAATTGTTTTCCGGCCAGGAAATTGCGAGAAATCAACTGTGCATGGGGGAAAGCATGCTCGCAGTCGCGGCCGCTCGCGCTATGATATGTTATCGCGGGAGGTCGCGAAGGAATCATGCCGGCGAAGGAACCTATTTATCTCGGGATCGACATTGGCGGAACAAAAGTAGCCGCCGGAATGGTAACGGCGCGCGGAGAAATTTTTTCGAAAGTGCGCGTGCCCATGTCGAGCCGCGGAAGCGGCGCGGAGGGATTGGATGCGGTCGAGCGCGCCATTGCCGCGGCATTCGAAAGGGAGCCGAAACGCCGCGCATCCGTCGCAGCAATAGGCATCAGCAGTCCTGGTCCTCTCGATCCGCGAAAGGGAATCATCATCAATCCGCCGAATCTTCCCTGCTGGCATAATTTCCCGCTTGCGGCAAAAGTTCAGCGGTTGCATCGTCTCCCGACATTTGTCGACAACGACGCGAATGCTGCGGCGCTGGCCGAAGTGATTTGGGGCGCGGGCCGCGGATACGAGTCCGTGTTTTATGCAACGCTGGGAACGGGAATCGGCACGGGCGTTATTCTTGGAGGACAGATTTATCATGGGCGCACGGGGGCAGCGGCGGAAGGCGGGCACATATCGATTGATTTTCACGGGCCGAAATGCGCATGCGGAAAACTGGGATGCATTGAAGCGCTCGCGGCTGGCCCCGCGGTGGCTACGCGCGCGCGAGAAAGGATGGGGAGCGACGGCGCTGGCGGCGAAAAACTTTTGGCGCTCGCGGGCGGGAATCCGGAATTAGCGACGGCGGAAATGGTGAGTGCCGCGTGGCGCGCGGGTGACAAACTTGCGGCGTCGATTTTGCAGCAGACCGCCGATTTGCTGGCGATTTGGCTGGGCAACATCGTGGACATGTTGGAGCCCGATGTAATTATTTTTGGCGGCGGCATGGGAGAATTGATGTCCGAATGGTTTGGCAGCATTCGCGAGCAGCTTCCCGCGTGGACGATCAATTCGCGCTGCAAGGAGATTCCTCTGGTTCGCGCGCGCTACGGAGAGGATTCGGGAATCGCAGGCGCAGCGGCTCTGTGCCTTTCCGCGAAGGCATCAAAGACGCGAGGAATTTCGCGTCGCGTCGCCGCAAGAAAGCGCAAGTAGTTCTCCGTGTGTTGCTGAAATCTTGCCTGGCAAAACCCGGCAAATGAACCCGCGATGAGGAGACTTGATTTTCCGCTGACTCGCCTGCGCGGGCATATTAGAATGAGGTAGCGCGCATCTAAAACTCCATGAAGATTCAACGTCTAGTTCTCTCCGGTTTATTGGTGCTGCTGGTTCTGGCCGCCATCGGCTTAGTGCTGACCAATTCCTGGAAGAACGGCGTTTCGAAACTGGCCGCAAAACAATCGTCCGCGGGAACGCCGGTCGATGAGAGCCCCATTCAAACCGCACAACAATTGGCCAAGCTAGCGGTGACTTCCGATGAACAGCAATATGCGGGAGCGGCACTGCAGCTCGCCGACCATGAAGTGGACATGGCATTCAATGCCGCGCTGCACGAAGCCAGTGGCCATACCCCGGTTCTGAGCCCCGAGGCAAAAGCGCTGGAAGCGCGCATCGAGCGGCGCCAGGCCCGGGTGGATGCGGAGAAAGCGAACCTCACACGGCTCACGGCGCTGGTTGCAAAAGCCCCGGCGGGCAGAAGGGACGCGCTGCAACAGGAGTTGACGCTGGAGCAGGCGCAAGAATCCCTCGACGAAGACGAATTGGGAGACGCGCATCAGGATTTCATTCGCGCTGGCGGAGACCCGCGAAACAAGATTCAGCAGGCGCTGCAGCAGTACGAACAATCCGTAGGAAATCTCGACAAGGGAATCATGCCGTTTGCGATCAACAGCTATGCGGCGTCGGTTGAACAAACCACCGCGCGCAATATGCTCGCGGAATTTCGCGCGTGGAAATCGCTGAACGCGAAGCGGCCGCAAATCGAGTCTGGCCGCCAGGAAGCGCTGAAACGCGCCAGCGCATTCGCGCAATCGCACGACGCGCTCGAAAAACAAATCCAAATGCAGCAAACGCCCGGCCCGGCGGCACAACCGGGGAATTCCTCAGCGACTGCGGCGCCGCCAACATTTGCAGCCGCTGGCGCGGCTGCCGCTCAGCTGGCGCGGGTTCACAAACTGAGCGACGATCAAAGGATACTGGCGGGATTGGACCTGCGGATCGAAGACGAGCAAACGCTCGCCAGAATTTACGGCAAATGGAGCGCCCTCGTTTTCAGCCGCGAACGCATGTTCCTCCGCGAATTGCTCGAATCGGTTTTCTGGATTTTGGTGATCGCGGTTGTCGTTTCTCTCTCTGATCTGCTGGTCAGCGGATTTTTTTTGAAGCATGTTCCCGACCGCAAGCGTTTTCTGACTTTGCGCTCCGTGGTCATGGTTTCGACGCGCGTGATTGGGATAATTGTGGTGCTGCTTGTGATTTTCGGAGTGCCCAGCCAGTTCGCAACAGCTTTGGCTCTGGCGGGCGCGGGCTTGACCGTGGCGTTGAAGGATTTTATCGTGGGCTTTTTCGGGTGGTTCGTTCTGATGGGCAGCAATGGAATTCGTCCCGGGGATTGGGTGGAGATCAACGGCGTGGGAGGCGAAGTCCTCGAAGTTGGTTTGTTGCGGACGGTGCTGCTCGAAACGGGCGACTGGTCGGACGCGGGCCATCCGACCGGGCGCAAAGTAACGTTCGTGAACAGTTTCGCAATCGAAGGCCACTATTTCAATTTTTCCACGTCGGGCCAGTGGATGTGGGACGAGTTGCAAGTGGAGATTCCTTGGGACCAAAACCCGTATCCGATCGCCGACGAAATCAAAACAATTGTCGCCAAGGAAACGGACGCGAACGCGCGTGTGGCCGAAAAGGAATGGGAACGCGTGACGCTGTCGCACGGTTCCACCGCATTCAAGGCGGAGCCCGCGATGAATCTGCGGCCGAAGAACGGGGGGGTCAGCGTGGCGATCCGCTACATCACGCGAGCCAACGAGCGCCACGAATTGAGCGCGCGCCTCTATCGCTCCGTGCTTGAACTTCTGCACAGCAAGAAAATCCCAGAAGCCGCCGAGAAGTTCTCTTCGCAGCCAGTCCCCGAAACGAAGTGAGTTTTCTCCGCTGGAGAAATTTTTTTGGCGAAGGCGCGTGTCCGCCGACACGCGGTGAGCGCTCGCGACATTCACGGCGCAATTCGAACGTGCGTCCGAAATTTCGCGACTAGGAACAGCATATTGTGTGGTGCGACGCGAGCCTTTCTTGTACCGATTAGAATAGAGCGCGCCTGTTTGTTTTGTGTAAGTTACGGTGAATTCTAATAATTTGTTGTACCGATTAGAAATATCAGAAATTGGAGTTGATCGAGTGGCTGCGCGGTCAGCGGGTGAGCCAGGAACGGGCGCGAATGGTGAAGAAGGCGTAAGGAAAAATCCAGAAGAGGGTGAAGAAACCGAAATAGGCGTAAAGAATGCCGTAGAGAAAATCCATGGAACGTTCGCTGCGCAGGAAATAAAGCATATTGAAAAAAGACATAATGCCGATGGCCGTGAGCAAGCGGAGAATCATGAACGGTTTTCCAAACGCGAGGTAGATGAGAAGAAACAGAATCGCGTAATTCACCGGATAGCGCAGATTCGTAATCAAGCGCTCACATAGCGCGATGCAGCGCGGGATGAGCGGACGTTTCCACACGATTGATTGGAAGCGAATCTCCTCGCGAATGTAGCTGCGATCCCATCGCAGGAACATTTTGCAGAGCTTCCCGTAGGTTTCCGGGGCAACCGTGTGGACTATCGCAGTGCGCTGGTAAACGGTGTGGAAGCCCGCTTCGAGGATGAAGTTGGTGAGCGCGCGATCTTCGCCATAGGTGCACGGGACACCCCAAAAAGTTTGCGTCGACCAGCGTTCAAGGACGCTGCGAACCACGGAAGTGCGGTAAGCGGTGAGCGCGCCGGGACAGCAATACACGGTGCGATAGGACGATTCAACGGCACGCAGAAGGTCGAATGAAAGGATGAAACGGACATGGAGCATGCGCGGGATAATTCCGCGGCGCCGGTTATACACGGCGACTTTTCCGGCGACGGCTCCGATTTCAGGATCGCGAAACGGGCCCGCGACGGCGAGAAGCGCGCGAGGATCAATGGCGCTGTCGGAATCAATGGTCACAACGATCTCGCCGCGGGCCTTGGCGAATCCTTCGGCGAGAGCGTCCCTCTTGCCGCGATTCTTCGGGAAGCGGATGGGAGTGATTCTTCCGGGGAACTGTGCCGCCGACTGTTTGATGTAACGCCACGTGTCGTCGGTGCTGCCGTCGTCAATCACCAGGATTTCCAGGCGCTCTTTTGGGTAGAGAGCAAGCGCAACGGAGGCGATGGACTTCATGACCATGGGGCCTTCGTTGTAGGCGGGAATGATTACAGTGATCGGTGGCGCATCTTCAAATGAAGCCGGAGGGAACGGACGGTAGCGCAGCCAAAAAATTGTGCGAAAGCCGAGGAGAACGGTGCCCATGATTGTCCAAAGCATGGTGGGGCGCACGATGAAGCGCATCCAACGGTGTTCCTCAGCAGCGGCGACGAGCGGGTCAAACGCGGCGTAATGGTAGACCTCATAGACCAGCAAAGCAAAACCGACAAGGATGACGCCGCTCAGAAGCCAATCCCAGCGATCTCGCGCCTCCTCTTGCGCGATTTCGTGCGAAAAGGTCTGGGCTTTTTCGAGGGTCAGCGAATCGAGCGTACCCGCAAGTATCGGGTTGCCACCGACATCATTCTCGACAGCAAAATTTGTGGGCGATCCGCTTTCCATTGTCGATTGTTTCGCCAGGACATGTTTTTGGTGAAGAAGGCGAGCCGAAATTTTAGGCCATCGCTGGAGAGACTGCAAGGGACTCTGGTTCGGCACCACTATTCGATTCGGCGGCGAGGGATGCGGTTGCACCAGCCTCGGATTGGATACAGGCAACCATGGGGAAGCTGCTCTGGATTGGGCTGGTGTGTTAGTCTCGAATCCTCTCCATGCAAATCTTAAAGGGAAGAACACTTCTCGACCGAAGCTTTCAGACCAGCATCACGCTGAAGGGAATCGACGGATTGCTGGAGATTATTGGCGGGATATTGGTTTTGGTGGTGGATCAAGCGCGAGTGAATTCGTTCGTGGACGTCATTACACGGCATTCGCTGGCTCGAGATCCGAATGCCTTCATCGCGACGCATTTGCTGCACGCCTCGCAAGGGATTGTGGGTCACGCGCGCTACTTCATATTCTTTTATCTGGTCTCGCATGGGCTGGCGAAGGTGATTTTAGTGGTTGCGCTGTGGCTGAATCGAATGTGGGCGTATCCGGCGATGATTCTGCTGCTGATCTCCTTTATTCTCTATCAGCTTTACCGCATGACGTTCGCGCCATCGTGGTTTCTGGTGCTACTGACGTTGTTCGATGCCGTGGTGATTTGGCTGACGTGGGCGGAGTACGAAAAGCAGCGGTCGCTAAAAACGTAGAAGGTGGGAGAGCCAAGCGCCCGGTTCAAAGAGCGCTAGCCCACCCACCGTGACTCGTTTCGAAAGCCTACCAGATGCGGCACACCTGATCCGCGGGCCGAACCATGGGGTCACCGGCTTTGCAATCGAATGCCTGCTGGAAAGCAGCCATATTCGACGGCGCGGCGATGGCGCGGAAACGGTCAAGCGGGTGGGGGTTTGTTTTTGCCAGCAGCAACTCCAGTTGGGGACGGTCGCTGCCAGCCCAGGTTCGCGCCCAGGCGAGATAAAAGCGCTGGACGGGCGTGAAGCCATCAATCTTCTGATCTGAGCGGCCTTCGGGCGTTTTTTGGAATGCTTTAAGGGCGATGGTCAAGCCGCCCAGATCGGCGATGCTTTCGCCGAGGACGAGCTTGCCGATTTCGTGGACGCCCGGCTGAACTTCGTAATTGTCAAACTGATGTTCGACGCATTCGGCGCGCGCCTGAAAGTTCTTCATGTCTTCGGGCGTCCACCAATCGCGCAGGTTGCCCTGTGCGTCGAATTTTCTGCCTTGATCGTCGAAACCGTGGGTCATCTCATGCCCGATCACGGCGCCGATTCCGCCGTAATTCAGAGCGTCGTCGGCCTTGGGATCAAAAAACGGCGGCTGGAGGATGCCGGCGGGGAAGACAATTTCGTTCATTGATGAATTGTAATAAGCATTGACCGTCGGCGGCGTCATGCCCCATTCGGTGCGGTCCACGGGCTTACCGATCTTGGCAAGTTCGTAACGGAATTGGAATTCGTGACCGCGGAAAAGATTATCGACGTACGCACCACGATCAACTTTGTATGCGGAATAGTCGCGCCACTTATCGGGGTAGCCGACCTTGAGCATGATGTGGCTTAATTTGTCGAGGGCCTGTTTTTTGGTTTCGGGTCCCATCCATGGAAGAGTTTCGATGTCGTCATGCAGCGCGCTGATGAGGTTGTGAACCATCTTGAGCGCCGCTTCCTTGGCTTCGGGCGGAAAGGCACGCGCTACATATTTTTGCCCCAGGGCCTCACCGAGCTGGCGATCCGTGGATTGGACGCAACGCTTCCAGCGAGGCTGCAATTCTTTCGCGCCGGTCAGCGTCTTGCCGAAGAAATTGAAATCCTCGTCGACGAATGGGGAAGAAAGAGCGGGCGCGGCGGCAGACACCAAATGCCAGCGAAGGTAAACCTTCCAGTCAGGAAGAGGGGTGGAAGTCAATTGCGCGTTGAGACTCTTGAAAAATTCCGGCTGGCCGACGTTGATTTCTTTTACGTCCGGGTAACCGATGTCGCTGAGATAACCTCTCCAGGAGAAGGCCGGGGTCAGCGACTGAACGCCGGCAAGGTCCATTTTGTGATAATGCGATTCCGGATTGCGCATTTCGACGCGGGTCATTGAAACTTTGGCGAGGCTGGTTTCGATGTTCATCACGGTGTGCGCTTCTTGCGCCGCAACCGCTGGGTCATCGCCCATCAACTTGAACATATTGGTCATGTGCTCGACGTATTCGGTGCGGATTTTTTGCGAGCGCTCGTCGGGATTCAAATAATAGTCGCGGTCGGGCAATCCGAGGCCACCCTGAAACGCTGCGCCAATTTCCTGCGCGCTGTTCTTGTAGTCCTGCGTGGAGCCGAAGCGGAAAAGGGTTCCGACGCCATCGCCCTGCAGGCGGGCGACTTCGGCTTCGAGCTGCTGAATTGTGGTGATGCTGTTGATGCGCTTCAGTTCCGGGTCGAGGGGATGAATGCCGGCCTTTTCGATGGCGTCGGTGTTCATGCAACTGGCGTAGTAATCGCCGATTTTTTGCTCGTTCGAACCGGGTGCGGCGCTGCGGTCGGCGGCTGCTTCGTCGAGAATTTGATGGAGCACGTCCTGATTACGGTTGAGAAGATAATTAAAGGTGCCCCAGCTTGAGTACGCGGCGGGAATGGGATGTTTCGCAACCCAGCCACCGTCGGCGAACTGGAAGAAATTGACGCATGCATTAGCGGAGCGGTCGAGATCGGCCGGATCGAGGCCGTGAGTCTCGGTCTGCGGCGACGCGACCGAACCGGATGTAGCGTTATTCGCGGTGAAACGCGATAGGGGGCAGTAGGCTCCGGCTCGCGGCTTCTGAGCAAAGAGCGACACGGGCAAAAGCAAAAAGATTGCGGCAAAAGTCACATTACGCAGCGAGCGCATAGAAATTTCTCCTAAGAGTGATCCGGACCTTAAATGATTTCAGCTTCTTAATATAAAACTCGCGCGAAAGCATATTCCGGCGCTGTGGCGAAGTCAAACAGGCCGTGGCGTAAGATGCGACATGCGTGGGCTGAGTTTCACAAGAATGACAAGAGATAAGAGAATTTCAAAAACGGGCAATTGGAGAATAGGAGGCTGGCACGGAAGCGCGATGCGTGAAGCGACGAATGAGCTTTCGCGCGATGCCGAAGAATTTTAGGAGCGCGAAAAGACACAGAGTTACGAGCAAAGTTACCAGGATTGCGGCGACGTAAGGATGCGCCGTGGCGATCCAGGCCAAGGAAATCGCGACGGCGTCTTCAGCTACACTGACAATTGAGTTGCTGAATGGCTCGGGGCTGGTGTTGACGGCGATACGAGCGGACGCCTTTGTTCCATGCGAAGTGAGCGCTATGCCGCCGGCGAGAAGAGCGGCGAGCACGCGCCACTCCTGAGGAATCGACGTGGTGGCTCCGTAGGCGAGTACTGCGGCAGCGAATGGGCGGAGGAAGGTGTGTAAGACGTCCCAGGCATGATCGACGAAAGGAATTTTGTCCGCGACGAATTCGACCAAATAAAGAAGCAGCGCGCCGATAATGACGAACGGATTGCCAAGAATCACGAGCGAGCCGGGAAGATGCACGCCCGCGAAGCGCTCGAGCAGGCCCAGGACGGCGATTGTCGCGTACAGATTCAGTCCGGAGGCAAATGCGGTGCCGAAGATGAACCCGAGAATTTGGCCGATGCCCATAACGAGCGAATCTCCCAGGGAATGGGTGTCAGGGGAATTGTCCTTCCGGAAGAGGCCGGTGTCAATTCTTGGCATTTCCGGAAGGCGCGCTGAATTCTGTGGAACTTACGAGTGGCGAACGCTGGCGAGCGAGTGTGATTCCACGTTGGTGCGCTTTACTATAAAATGGTGGGATTGCGCGCGGGTGTTGACACCGTGTGGCCTGCTGAGGGAATTCATGATCCTGGACACGAACGAGATTCAGAAGATTCTGCCGCACCGTTACCCGTTCCTGATGGTGGACGCCATCATTGAGATGGAGCGGTTGAAGCGCATCGTGGGAATCAAGAACGTCACGATCAATGAGCATTTTTTTGCCGGCCACTTTCCGGGGCAGCCGGTGATGCCGGGCGTGTTGATCGTGGAATCGATGGCGCAGACGGGAGGATTTTTGCTGCTCCAAGAAATACCGGAGCGGGAAAGCAAGCTGCTCTATTTCGTGGCGATTGACGAGGCCCGCTTCCGGCGGCCCGTAGTGCCCGGAGATCAATTGCGCATCGAAGTGGACGTGGTTTCGTGGCGCACGACTTTCTGCAAGCTGGCGGGCAAGGCGTTTGTGGGTAATGAATTGGCCGCGGAAGCTACGCTGATGTGCAAGACGGTGAATCGCAATCCATGAGCGAGATTGACGCGCGCGCAAGCGTTTCGCCCAGCGCCCGAATCGGCGACGGGACGCGCATCGGTCCGTTTGCCGTGATTGGCGATGAGGTGGAATTGGGCCCGGGATGCGTGGTTGAAGCGCATTGCGTGATTCACGGTCCGGCGCGCATTGGACGCGAGAATCGCTTCGATTCCTTTACGGCGATTGGCGGCGACCCGCAGGATTTGACGTATGCAGGAGAGCGCGTGGCGCTCGAAATCGGCGACAAGAATTTGTTTCGAGAATTCGTCACCGTGAGCCGGGGCACGAAAAAGGGCGGGGGGACAACGCATATCGGCAGCCAGAACATGTTCATGGCCTACGCGCACGTGGCGCATGATTGTCACGTGGGGGATCACACGATTTTCGTCAACGGCGCGACGCTGGCGGGCCACGTGACGATTGAGGATCATGCGACGGTGGGCGCGTTCGTCACGGTGCATCAATTCTGCCGCGTGGGGCGTTACGCTTACATCGCGGCGCTGACGGCAATTACGCAGGATGCTCCGCCGTTTGCGAAAGTGGTGCAGACGCGCGACGTGCGTTGCTTTGCCGTGAATTCGATTGGCCTGGAACGTCAGGGCTTCAGCCGCGAGCGCATTCAGGTGATCGAACGCGCGTATCGATTATTGCTGCGGTCGAAGTTGAATACCACACAGGCTGTCGAGCGCATGCGCGAGACTCTCAACGGCTCGGAGGACGTTTCCGAGCTGATTCGCTTCATCGAAGCGGCCGAGCGCGGGCTGATTAAGTAGACGAGCGATGGCGCCGCAAAACGAAATTCCCTCGACGGCCGGCTGGGGACTGATCGCCGGCAACGGAAAATTCCCATTCCTGGTTCTGGAAGGCGCGCGCAGCCGCGGCATTGACATGGTTGTAATCGCGATACGCGAGGAGGCGTCGCCGGAACTGGAGCGTGTTGCGCCGCGAATGCATTGGGTGAGCCTCGGGGAATTGAGCCGCACGATTGAGTTGCTTCACAAGGAGGGCGTGAAGCAGGCGGTAATGGCCGGGCAGGTGAAACACAACAAAATTTTCAGCGCGATACGGCCGGACTGGAGACTGGCGAAGCTGTTGCTGTCGCTGCCGAAAAAAAATACGGATTCGTTGATTGGAGCGGTGGCGGCACTGCTCGAAGAGGAAGGCATTCACTTGGTGGACTCGACGGCCTTTCTGGCGCCGTTGTTGCCAGAACCGGGAGTGCTGACGCACCGGCGTCCCGACGAAGTGGAGTCGGCTGACATTGCGTATGGCCGCGAGGTAGCGCAGCGGCTGGCGGAAATTGATTTGGGGCAAACCGTGGTGATTTGCGATCGCGCGTGTGTGGCCGTGGAGGCGATGGAAGGGACGGACGAAACCATCGAACGGGCGGCGCGTCTTACAGACGGGAAGCGTTTGGTGGTGGTGAAAGTCAGCAAACCTGGGCAGGACATGCGTTTCGATGTGCCCGTGGTTGGCCTGGGGACGATTGAAGTGATGAAGCGGTCGAAAGCGACGGCGCTGGCGGTGGACGCGGGACGGACGTTGTTATTTGATCGCGAGAAATTGCTCGCGGCGGCGGATGAGGTTGGCATTGCGATTGAGGCGCTTACACCCCTCGGCATGAAACAAGCATCCGATAGGGTTGCGGCGGAGAAAGGTAAGCGGTGAGCGACAAGAAGATACGTGTGGGCGTGTTCGGCGTCGGCGATTTTGGACGCAATCACGTGCGCGTATTTCACGAACTTGCGGGGGCGGAGTTGGTAGGGATTCATGACGCCGATCCGGAGCGGGCGCGGCAAATCGCGGCAGAATTCGGCACGCAAGCGTTCTCGGAGATGGGCCAATTGGCCGAGCAAATTGATGCGGCGAGCGTTGCGGTACCCACGGTTCTCCATGCGCGAATCAGTTCGGAGCTTTTGCGGCGCGGCGTCGATGTGTTGGTGGAGAAGCCGATTGCGTCTTCGCGCGCAGAAGCGGACGGACTAGTCGCGACAGCGAAAAATGCCGGACGCATTTTGCAAGTAGGCCAGTTGGAGCGGTTTAATCCCGCGGTGGTGGCGGTGCAGAAAATCGTGACGCGGCCGCTGTTTTTCGAGGTGCATCGCTTGGGAGTTTTCTCGCCGCGCAGCCTGGACGTGGATGTGGTGTTCGACGTGATGATTCATGACCTGGACATTTTGCTTTGGCTCGTCAACTCTCCGGTACGCGACATTCATTCCGTGGGTATTCCGGTGTTGACGGACAAAGTGGACATCGCGCATGCACGCATTGAATTCGAGTCGGGCGCGGTGGCGAATCTGACGGCGAGCCGGGTTTCGACGGAACGTGTGCGCAAGCTGCGCTTTTTCCAGGCGCGCGAGTATATTTCGGTGGATTACACGCGCCAGGACGTAACGCGGATCCGCGTGACGGGCGAGGGTTCGGAGCCCGCGATTGATTTTGAAAAATTGCCGACGCAGCCCGAAGAGCCACTGAAGGCGGAATTGCGCGCGTTTGTCTCCGCGGTGCGCGAACGCACAGCGCCGCTGGTGGACGGCGAGGCGGGACGGCGAGCGCTCGACTTGGCTGACCGCGTAATGGCGGGGATTCTGGAGCATGCACGTCGGGTGAAACCGGAGCTTGCGACAGCCCCGCACATACGATGATTCCCCGGACCTTGGTTCCGCTGAAGATTTCGCGCGTCGATCCCAACGCACCACCAGAGAACGGTACGCGGCGCACTTCGCCGCTTGATTCGCGCATTGTGGTTCCGTCGGGGCCGTCGACAACGCCGCTTGATACGCGCACGGCCATTCCGTTGCACCTGCCGCTCGATGTTCTTTCGAGCCGCATTCTGATTCCCCGCGACATGCCGGTGAAACAGATGGAATCCTCCGCCACGGCGATCCCTTCGCATGTGCCGATGGCGGTGCTGGAAACGCGCGTGGTTGTGCCGCAGGAAGCGGTGCTCGAGGAGTCGTTTCGACCGACAGTTCCTGCGCCACTGCCAGCGGGAGTTTTCGACGACATCATCGAGCGGGACCTTTTTAACACTGGCGAAGTCAATTTGCTGGCGTCTCCCGAAGATCCGAGAAAGCGGGATTGGGGTTGGGTGGCGCGGTCGTTTTCGTTACTCGTGCACGTGGGAGTCATCCTGCTGATTTTGTTCGCGCCGAAACTTTTCACTTCGAATGTTCCGACGCAACAAGTGGAGATGGCTCGCGAGCAATTGTCACATGTGTTTCTTCCGCCGTCGGTGAAGAATGTGCCGAGGGAGCGGCCGCCGGCGGAGCGGCCGAGCGCGCGTATGCGGCTGGATCCCCGTGTATTGGAAAAACTGACGCCGCCACACCCACCCACTCCCGAGCCAATGGCTGGACCAAAAACGGACGCGCCTCCTCAGCCGGAGCCCTCACGCGCGGCTCAACCGCAACCGCAGCTACCAGCGCCGCAGCCTCCGAAGCCCCAGCCTGCGTTCAAGCCGCTGACGCAACTGGAAAATCCGCCGAAGTCAAATCAGAAACTCAATCTTGATCTTCCTCGCGTGTCGCCGGGCCGCGCACTGCAGGAGAATGCCGAGCAAGCCCTGCAACATCGGAGCAGCTCAAGTTCCGCGTCTTTCTCCGAGCCAATGCCCTTGGGGCCGGGCGCGCCCCTTCCGAGCGGGGCGGGGGGCCAAGGACTGCTAGGAAGCGGCGTGCAGATATTGACGCCGACCGAAGGGGTGGATTTTTCGAATTATCTGGCGCGGATGCTGGCGCGCGTGAAGCAGAATTGGTATTCCGTGATGCCGATTTCGGCGCGCATGGGCGACAAGGGCGTGGTGATCATGCGATTCCACATCATGCGCAATGGCGACATGCCAAACACGGAACCGGCGTTGGAGCGCACGTCAGGCAAGGAGCCTTTGGACCGCGCAGCTGGCGCTGCCCTGACGGAATCGAATCCGTTCGAACCGCTTCCACCGGCATTCACTGGGCCGTATATCGAACTGCGAATCGCCTTCCTTTACAACCTGCCTCTGGACTATAACTTCGGACAGTGAGACTGAATCGAACTCAAATTCTGGGCGCGCTGCTGCTGGCGTTGGCGGTGCTGATTTATTTGTTGCTGCGCTTCCGAGTGTTCCGCGGATGAGCGCGCAGCGCCGTCTCATTGTGATTGTCGGACCGACAGCCTCTGGCAAATCGGCGCTGGCGATTGCGCTGGCGGAGCAGTTGGGCGGAGAAGTGATCGCGTGCGACTCCACGCAGGTCTACCGCTATTTTGATATTGGCACGGGCAAAGTTCCCGCAGCGGAGCGGCGCGGAATTCCACATCACATGACTGATTTGGTCGAGCCCGAGGAGGTTTTCACGGCGGGCGAGTATCGGCGTCGCGCGACGGAAGTTCTGGAGGCGATTTGCGCGCGGGGGAAACTGCCGATTTTGACGGCAGGGACGGGACTCTACTTGAGGGCGCTCCTGGAAGGGTTGGCCGAGGCGCCGGCGCGTTCCGAGGAACTCCGCGAACGATTGAGGCAGCGAGCGGCGCGGCGCGGACCGGAGCATTTGCACCGGATCTTGAGGCGGCTGGACCAGGAATCAGCGCTGCGGATTGCGCCGGGCGACACACAGAAAGTGATCCGGGCGATCGAGATTCGTTTGGTATCAGGCGAGCCGGCCAGCGCGTTACATCAGCGGGGACGAGCGGGCCTTGAAGGCTTTCGGGTGCTCAGGATTGGGCTAATGCCTGCACGAGAGACACTCTACAAGCGGATTGAGCAACGCGTCGCTACGATGCTGGAGTCAGGGTGGCTCGACGAGGTTAAGGGATTGCTAGATAGAGGGATAACGCCGACGTCGAAGCCATTTGAGTTTCTTGGATATTCGCAGCTTCGGGACGTTATAGCAGGCAAGATGGTCTTTGACGAAGCCATCGGACAGACTCAACAAGCAACGCGACAGTACGCCAAGCGGCAGGTCACATGGTTCCGCAAAGAGCACGACGTGCATTGGATTGAAGAGTTTGGCGATGAGCCTGCGACTGCCGCAGATGCCCTCCGAGTGATTGGAGCAGCCGAGGAATAGGATACGGACGGGTATTGACTGCGGAGTATTCTGTCAGGTATCCTAGCGCCGACCATACGATACCGTATGTATAAGGAGACGTCCAATGCGAGCTCGTCGAGAGCATGCCACCCGGTTGGAACGCTCCGATTGGATTCGGTGCGCGATGGCAGTCCTTGCCAACGAGGGCAGAGAAGCGGTGCGTGTTGAGAACCTTGCGAAGAAACTACGAATCAGTAAGGGGAGCTTTTATTGGCATTTCCGGGATAGAGAGGATTTGCTGGAGGCAATGCTGGATGCATGGGAATCTGGACATGTGGACTGGAACGTCGATGAGCGCGAGGTTCACCGTGACCCGGCGGGCCGGTGGGCGGGGTTGGTGGAGCTGCTGTCAAGCGCGACGAAGAGTAGTTTAGACGTGGCGATTTTTTCGTGGGCGCGCGAGGACGAAAAAGTGGGCCACCGCGTGAGCGAGATCGAAAAGCGGCGTTCCGCACATCTCGAGCAGGTTTTTCGTGAAATAGGCTTCACAGCCGCGCAGGCGGAGGAATGGTCACAGTCGGCGATGTTGGTTTATTTGGGTTGGGTGGATCGGGCGACGCGCGATGCCACATTTCGGGAATTCGGGCCGTCGCTGGCGGAGGTGCTTTCGCGTTTTGTTCTAGCGGCCTCCTGTCTGGCCGGCCAAGAAGTGCTCCGGCAGTAGAGATTGAAGCGTATAATGATGGACGCATGAGTAAAAGATTCAGCGAAGTCCCGCCGAAATTTTCCCGACGCTAATGAAGGCTACCTCTCCCCTGGATAATTCGGAACGCGTGTTACTGGTCGGCGTTGCGCTGAAACGCGCTCCGCGAGCGTCCACGGTCTCAAGCGGCGCCGCAGGAAGAGAGTCGCTGGTTGAACTCGAAGAATTGGTGCAGAGCGCAGGAGCGAAAGTCGTGGGCAGCCGTCTGCAGATGCGCGACACGCTCGATTCAGCTACGTTAGTTGGCAGTGGAATGCTAGCGGAATTGAAGCAGGAGGCCGAACGTTTGGACGCGGGTTTGATTATTCTGGATCGCAATCTTTCGCCGGTTCAGCACCGCAATATCGAACGCGGTACCGATTGCCGCGTCATCGACCGCACGCAATTGATCCTCGATATTTTCGCGCGGCACGCGCACAGCCGCGAAGGACAGCTCCAGGTGGAGCTTGCGCAACTCAATTACTTATTGCCGCGGTTGGCCGGGAGCAAGCGCGAGCTTTCGCGACTCGGCGGCGGGATCGGGACGCGCGGGCCTGGCGAGCAAAAACTGGAAACCGACCGGCGGAGGATTCGAGAGCGCGTTGGGAAAATTGAACGCTCGATCGAAACCGTGCGAAGGCAACGGGCGCTGCGACGCAGGGCGCGGCAGGCGGTCCCTCTGGGTACCGTGGCGCTGGTGGGATACACGAATGCGGGGAAATCAACGCTGTTCAATGCGTTGACGCATGCCGACGTGTTTGTCTCTGCGAAAATGTTCGCGACTCTTGATCCTACGATTCGCTCTGTGCGCCTGCCTTCACGACGGCGTGTTCTACTGTCGGACACAGTCGGATTTATCCGCGACCTGCCGGCCGATTTGATTGCGGCGTTTCGCGCCACGCTCGAGGAGGCGCAGGAGTCGGCGGTGATTGTGCATGTAACGGATATCTCCAACCCATCGCACGCGGAGCAGGATGCGGAGGTGGAGAAGGTGCTCGAATATTTGGGAGTCGCGGATCGCCCGCGACTGCGCGTGTTCAACAAAGTGGATCGTCTTGCGCCGGAAGAATTCGAGACGCTGCGGAAATCGCACGAACGCAATTTCCTGCAGGCAAGCGAGTCTTTGCCAGTCAACGGTCACTATCGGAGCGTTTTTGTGTCCGCACAAACGGGACAAGGGCTTGATGAGCTGCGCAAGCGCATCGATGAAACCATGCCGGTGGATCCCATTGTAGCGCGCCGGTTGAATGTGCCGTTGGCGAACGGGCGTGAACTCGCGATGATCTATGCGTGCGGGCGTGTGCTGCATTCGGAGGTGCGGGATGAACATATTTGTTTGGAGGCAGAGCTGCCCGAATCGCTTGCGGCGCGGTTAGAGAATTTCGGCGAGCGCTCCGAAAGCGGAAGACCCGGCATGTGAGCTTTTGCGCGGACAAGCGCGTTATCCGATGGCAATTACTTTCCGGTTAATTAACGCTGCGAGAAAAGAAGGGTCTCTGGACTCCAAAGATGCTGTGGAAATCATTGTGGAAATTGCGGTTAGACGAACTGAAATAGCGGCGCGATTGCATGGAACGAATATCAGCGCAGCGTTCCCGAGCCTCCTCTAACCTGAGCCAATTCAAGTATTTAACTCTGACACCTAGTAATTTGTCGAGCAAATGAACCAAATTCCATCACGGGCAGCCCTGTTTGTTCAATTTGCACAACTTGGGTGCGAGAAAAAACCAAAGGGTAAATACCCGATTTCTTGACGCGGGTCTTCCGGGCCTGTTGAAAAGGCAATAAAACAGCGGTTTGCGACCACCGTTCACCGGAGGGATTGATTGCAATTGCAAAGGACGACCGGGTCGTTCTTCTGGCCATAGTTTCAGCCTCGGCCTATCGTTGACTCCACCGCCATGGGGCACTATAGTGGCAGCATTACCTGCGACCGATGTAACTGGCTGCGGGGCTGCATGGGCCGAGGCCGAGATGAATCTCCCCAACAGCCTGACGATTCTCCGAATTTTCTTTGTGCCGTTGCTCGTGGTGGTGCTGCTGACGCGAGAGCCCAACCTGGAACTTTGGGGATTGCCATTCCACTTCGAGATTTGGGGCGTCTTGATTTTGGCTGTGGCGGCGGCGACCGACGCGGTCGATGGATATTTAGCGCGCAAGCGCGGCGAAATCACCACGCTCGGAATCCTGCTCGATCCCATCGCCGATAAACTTCTGATTTCCGCGGCCTTTATATCACTGGTTGCGATGGGATTGGTTCCGGCCTGGATGGTGGTGATTATCATCGGGCGCGAATTCATCGTGATGGGCCTGCGCAATATCGCGTCGGCGGAAGGGTTAACCATTCCTGCTTCCCCGCTGGGAAAGACAAAGCTGGTGTTGCAGGTGCTGGCCGGCTGCATTGTGATTTTTTCGGCGACGCATCCTTCGTTCCATCTGCTGGCGATGGTGCTGTTGTGGCTGGTGGTGATCAGCGCCATCGTGTCCGCAGTACACTACTTCCTGGTGTTCTGGAATCAAGTCGACGACCGCATCAAACAGCGGCAGAGCATCGAGATCGTTCTGGAACGGAAGAAAAACCCGCAAGATGTGCCCATTCGGTAGCCCACTGCCTAACGAAGACAAGAAAACCCTGCTGGATATTGCCCGAAAAGCGATTGCGCTGATTGTCACCGAAGGACGGCAGTTAGAAGTTACCTCGCCGCAGGGAGCATTAGCGGTATCCAGCGGCGCATTTGTGACGCTCCGCAAGCAACGGCGACTTTGCGGATGCATTGGGCGATTGTCACCGCTAGAGTCGCTGGCGAATGTGGTGGCCCACTGTGCCGCAGCGGCGGCGACAGAAGATCAGCGGTTTTCGCGATTGCTCGGCGATGAAGTCGCGGAACTCGAAATCGAAATTTCGGTTTTGTCGCAAATTCAAAAAACCCAGCCCGAAGACGTGGAAGCAGGCCTGCACGGGCTGGTGATAACGAGCAATGGGCGCAGAGGCGTGCTGTTGCCACAGGTAGCACGCGAACATCGGTGGCCGGTTGAGCGTTTTCTGGAAGAGACGTGCCGTAAGGCCGGACTCGATGCAAATGCATGGAAACTTCCCGAGACGCTAGTCGAAACCTTCACCGCAGAAACATTTTCAGAGGCGGATTTCCCCGGCGCGCGTGCGGAAAATGCAGGCACCGCGGAGAAGCGAAGCGACTATTCGAGTTCGCAGTAATCGCCGTCGTAGATCTGTTTCAGGCTGTAGGTGATCAGAACAGTTGAAGAATTCGAGAAGGTACGGAGTACAACGCCCTCGCCAAGGATTTCACGCGGCAAGTCCTTGACCGGGTAGTGAGCCGGTCCCGATCCGAATCCTTCGACCGACGTGCCCATGTTGGGCGTCTGGTACACAAAGGAATTTCCGTTGTCTTCGTAGCGGTAAATGCGGAAGTAGTCGCCGACTTTGACGCCCTGACTCGCGCCCAAATTCACGTATACGACGCTGTTCGTGCCGGCTTGTATGGTAAAGCCCTTGCCGGCAACGACCATGGCCTTCTTCTTTCCGCTTGGCGGCGCGAAGCGGTCGAAATTGGCCTCCGACTTGAGCTGTGGCACAGGACGTTCCTGATACGGCAGCAGTACGTCGCCGCGTTGCAGATAGCTGCAGGAATCGAACACCTGCGCGATGGAGACCTTTTTGTGCGCAACCACTACTTTTACGCGTCCCTCATCTTCCCAGGGCTGGCCCATGGCGTGGAGCAGACGGTCCTGCCAGGTAAAAAATTGGACGTATGTTTCATTGGCAATCGGCCGCATCACCTGGAATACGTCGCCGGCTTTCACACCCTGGTCCGAACCCTTATTTATGTAGACGTAATCGCCATCGGAGAAGGTGAGGACGTAATTCGCTTCTTCGCCGGAGACAAGTTGGGTGCTGCGGGACACATGATCCGTCGTGATCATGCCAGAGCAGTAGACGTCTTGCTGGGTTGGCGGCGGCACGGCTGCGCGATCCCGCAAGCCGTTGTCTTGGGCGAGCGCGCCAGCGGATAGCAATGCAATCGACAAACCAAGCACCAGGATATTTCTACGCATTTCTTTTGCTCCTTGCCTCGCGATTGCCGGTGGGCCGGCGCATCCGTCCGATGAATCGACCGTAACAAACAGGCTTGGGAGCGTCAAGGCAATGTCCCATTGCGTTTTACATATTGGGTAACGCATCCTATGTGGCTCCGGACCTGTACCAAAGGACAGCATGGCGACCGAGTTGTTGTTTGGCAAAGACCGAATCTGTGGAGTGGTCGCGGCTACGACTGCGCGCGAAATGTGGCAACGGCTTAGCGAGGCGGTACGACAGACGCGGACCGTCGAACTGCGGCTGGACTGGATGCGGAACGAGCGGGAGTTGCGGGTCTTTTTGATTCGGCTGGGACGCGCGAGATTCGGCCGGAGAGTAACGTTGATCGCAACCTGCCGGCGAACAGAGGCAGGAGGGCGTTTTGCGAAGGGTATAACGGGCCAACTGGCTGTTCTGCGCCGTGCGATTGGAGTCGGGTGCCAGTGGATTGACCTGGAAATCGAAAGCGTGGAGGGAGGTGCGGGGTTCGCGCGCAACCTTTGCACAGCGGGGGCGCGGCGGATTCTTTCATTTCACGATTTTACAAAGACGCCGAAGAAATCAGAATTAGGCCGATTGTCGCGCGAGCTTGAGCGGACTGCGCGAGCGGCTGGTTTCGAAGTGGTGAAAATTGCAACGCAGTGTAAATCAATCGGTGAAAGCCTGCGCGTTCTTAGGCTAACGCGGGGCAAACGGAATGTGATTGCCGTGCCGATGGGCGAAATCGCGACGGCAGCTCGGATTCTGATGTTGCGTGAAGGCAGTACGCTTGCTTACGCGCCGGTGGAAGTGGCGACTGCGCCGGGCCAAGTGCCACTTGCTGAAATGACAAAGCTGTATCGAGCGGGCAAGCTCGACCGTCAGACACGCGTGTACGGAGTGATCGGAGATCCCATTGAGCACTCGCTCTCGCCGATTCTGCATAACACGGGATTTGCCGCGCGGCGGGTGAACGCGGTTTATCTTCCGTTTCTCGTGCGTGACCTGGGCGATTTTGTTGCGGCGATTGAGCCACTCGGTCTGCGGGGTTTCAGCATTACGCTTCCGCACAAGCAGCGCATCCTTCGTCATCTGGATGATTGTGATCCATTGGCCGCAGAAATTGGCGCGGTAAATACGGTGGTGGTGCGCGGGCGGGGGAAACTCTTCGGCTGCAACACGGACTACATCGGAGTGCTGCGGGCGCTCGAGCGGCGAATGCCGATTGCGCGCAGCCGCGTGCTGATTGTTGGGGCAGGCGGAGTGGCACGAGCGGTGGCGTTTGCGCTGGCGCGTGGCGGCGCAGTGGTTGCGATCTGCGCGCGGCGAATCGAGCGGGCGCAAAAGCTGGCTCGCGCGATTCACGGGGAAGCTATCCCGCGCCAGGCTCTGCGGCGCGAATTTTTCGATGCCATCGTGAATGCAACGCCGGTGGGAATGCATCCGCATACGGGCGATTCTCCGCTGGAAGGCCGCGAACTGAATTGCCGCCTGGTGTTTGACACAATTTACCGGCCGCAACGGACCAAACTGTTGCAACTTGCCGCGGGCCGAGGCATCGAAACAGTTTCGGGACTAGATATGTTTTTGGCGCAGGGAATTGCGCAGTGGGAAATCTGGATGGGCGAGCGCGCTCCGGAAAAGACAATGCGGCAGGCAGTGGCTGCAGCGCTGAGGCGCGAGGAAAAAGGACGCGGCGAGAAATGACCCAGCCCGACTACAAGACGTTTCGCAAACTGGCGCGGAAAGGGAATTTCGTTCCGGTGTACGAGACAATCACCGCGGATTTGCTGACGCCAGTGGCCGCGTATCTGAAGCTGGCGCGCGATGCGAAATATTCGTGTTTACTCGAAAGCGTTGAGGGAGGCGAGAATATTGCACGGTACACGTTTCTCGGCGTGAATCCGGCGGAAGTGTTTCGGTCACGTGGGCGTTCATGCAGCGTCGAGATTGGCAATCGCGTCGAAAGAATCGACGCGAATCCGATCGAACTGCTGCGCAGCCGTGTGAGCCGGTACCGTCCGGTGAATGTCAGCGGATTGCCACCGCTCGTGGGTGGAGCGATTGGATATTTCGCATACGACATGGTCCGGCTGATCGAACGAATTCCGGCGACGGGCGAAGATGAGCTGAAGCTGGATGATGCCGTGCTAATGTTTTTTCACGGGCTGGTGGTGTTTGACCATGTGCAGCATCGAGTATGGATTGTGCGCAACGTTTTCACCGAAGGGCAGGGAAGTTTGCGCGCGAAATATGACGCTGCGGTGCGCGAAATCGCGCGCACGCGCCGCAAGCTCGAACAGCCGTTGCCGAGAGCGCCCAAGGCGAAAGGTCGGTCGGCATTGCGCGTGTCTTCGAACTTCACAAAGTCGCGTTACCTGACCGCGGTTCGCAGAGCCAAGGAATACATCCGAGCCGGGGACATTTTTCAAGTTGTACCGAGCCAACGATTTTCCGCGCGCACGACGGCCGATCCATTTGAGATTTATCGCGCGCTGCGCGTGGTGAACCCGTCGCCCTATCTTTATTTTTTACGCCTGGGCGAGCTGGCGGTGGTGGGAAGTTCGCCGGAAATGCTGGTGAAGGTGCAAGGACGCGACGCGTACTACCGGCCTATCGCGGGAACGCTGCCGCGCGGCCGCGACGAACGCGAAGATAAAGCGCTCGAAAAGAAACTGCTTACTGATCCAAAAGAACGCGCCGAGCACATTATGTTGGTGGACCTGGGACGCAACGACTTGGGACGCGTCAGCGAATACGGCTCGGTAAAGGTAGAGAAGTTGATGTTCGTCGAGCGCTATTCGCACGTGATGCACTTGGTGTCGAGTTTGCGCGGGCGGTTGCGCAAGGACATTGATTGCCTGGATGCTTTGATGGCGTGCTTTCCCGCGGGAACGCTGAGCGGCGCGCCGAAAGTGCGCGCGATGGAAATTATCGACGAGCTCGAGCCGACGCGGCGCGGGATCTATGCAGGCGCGATTTTGTATCTTGATTTTTCCGGGAACCTCGATTCGTGCATCGGTTTGCGCACGCTTGTGGCCAAGGATGGGAAGGTTCACATCCAAGCAGGAGGTGGTGTGGTGGCGGACTCCGTGCCCGAAAAGGAATATCAGGAGACAATCAACAAAGCGCGCGCGCTGGTGATTGCCGTGGAAATCGCGCACCAAGGCAAGCAACGGCCGATATAACGAGGCAGCGGATATACGGCCAGGTCCTTATCTTGATGCAAATGCATCTCATCATTAACAGAGGCGAAAGAAGCGAATGATTCTGCTGCTCGATAACTACGATTCGTTCACCTATAACCTGGCGCAGTACCTTGGCCAGATGAGGCAGAAAGTTGAAGTGCGGCGGAACGACGCGATCACGTTGGACGAAGTGGAGAAGCTGGGGCCGGAGCGCATCATTATTTCTCCCGGGCCGTGCACGCCGCGCGAGGCAGGTATAAGCGTGGCGCTGATTCAGCGTTTTGCGAGTAAGATTCCCATCCTCGGAGTCTGCTTAGGCCATCAGGCGATTGGCGACGCATTTGGCGGCAAAGTGATCCGCGCCAAGAAAATCATGCACGGCAAGACGAGCGAGATTCATCACGATGGCAAGACCATTTTTCGCAAGCTGCCGCAGAATTTTGAGGCGACGCGATATCACTCGCTGATTGTGGAGCGGCGCACCCTGCCGCGCTGCCTCGAAATTTCCGCGGAAACCGCCGACGGCACTGTCATGGGCCTGCGCCACCGCAAATTCCCCGTCGAAGGCGTGCAGTTCCATCCTGAGTCCGTCCTCACCGGCGAAGGCTTTCACCTGCTCGAAAATTTCCTCTCGCTGTAAATTTTTTTACCAGCGTAATCCCGCGAGGATTGCTGCGTAGATTTCCATGCCGGACCACAAATTGCCGATGCGGAGATTTTCGTTTGCGCTGTGCTGGTTGTCGTCGAAATTGACGATGGGTACGCCGATAACGGGCAGTCCCATATCGTTGAAGATGTACATGGGCACGCTGCCGCCGATGAGAGGAATTTTCACGGCAGGCTGGCTGGCGGCAGCGTCAACGACGCGCATCAGCGCTTGGGATATCGGCAAATCCATCGGCGTGCGCGTGGCGGGGTAGCCGTTGTCGTGAGTCACTTCGGCGATGCGCGGATATTTTGCGCGTTCGTCCATGGTGGGTTCGCGATCAATTACGTAAAAGCCTTGTTTGCGGATATGCGCGACGAGGCGGCTGAATTCCTGGTCAGGTCCTGCGTTTTTCACCAGGCGCATGTCGAGCGAAGCAGAAGCCGTGTCTGGAATAATCGTTTTCGCTTGTGCTCCCGTCCAGCCGCTTTGGAGGCCGTCAATATTGAGCGAAGGCTCATTAAGCAATTCGAGAAGTTTCTTGCCACCGCCATGCGGCGCGGCCAGACCGAAAGTGCGCAAAAGCTTCGCGTCATTGTCGGGCGCTTCGGCGATGGCTTTGCGTTCGGCTGGACCAAGAGGAACCACGTTGTCGTAAAAGCCCGCGACGAGCACGTGGCCGTCGTCGTCCTTCATTGTGGCCAGTAATTTTGCGAGGCTCATCGCGGGATTGGGCGCCCAGTTGCCGTAATGTCCACTGTGCAGCGGATGGAGCGGGCCGAACACAGTGATGCGCACAGAGATCACGCCGCGGTTTCCGAAAAAGACGAGCGGGCGGCCGCTCTGATCGATGGGCCCGTCGGCGGTGATGAGCAAGTTGCCAGCGAAAAGATTTTTGTGCGCGGCGACCGTGGCGGCGAGATGCGGCGAGCTGTCTTCTTCCTCGCCTTCGAGGACGAGCTTTAGATTTATGGCGAGGGGAATGTGATTGGCGCGCAATGCATCGACTGCCGCAAGCAGGGCAATGATTGGCGCCTTGTCGTCCGCCGCCGAGCGTGCGTAAAGCCTCCAATCGTCCTCATAACTTCCAGACTTTTCCGGAAAGGGAATCAGTTGCCCGCCCGCGTCGATCGTGTTGGTGCGCAGCGCGGGAACAAAAGGCTGGGTGCCGGTCCAGTGGCTTGGGTTGACGGGCTGGCCGTCATAGTGACAATAAAAAATCACCGTCCCTTTGGCGGCTGGCGACTCGAGATCGCCAAAAACGACGGGGCCGCGTCCTGGAATCGGCAAAAGTTGCGTGTGGAAACCGCGGCGGTTGAGCATCGCGACCAGCGCCGTCGCGTTGCGCTGAATGTTTGGCGTGTCTGAGGCGACATTGGGAATCGAGAGCAGGCTGACGAATTCGCTGATGATTTGCGGCTCGTGGGCCACTCGATAGACGCGGACGGAGGAGACGACGCGCGCCGCGGCGGAATTATCTTGAGCAGCGGCCGACATGGAAAAAAACATCATCGCAACGGTTAGAATGGCAACGCGTTTCATTCGAGCCTCCTGAAAGCCAGCTATACAGCGTACTTAAGTTATCCGGCGGCGAGATTATAGCGTTTTGACTGCGCGGCGGTCGATTTTCCGTCGGCGTTTTGACGAAGCGCGATGGTATCGTCGAATGGCGAAAATAATTGACATTCGCGTGAGGGCTGCGTAGAGTCTCCGAACGCAATACGAAAGGGCAGATTGCCCCATGAGAATCATTAAGCCTCTGCTGTAACTCCCGGCCGGAAGCGAAACGCTTTCGCGCGTCGGCGCCCGATTTTTAGTTTTTCCCACTCAACCACTTTCTGAGCGTTTTTGCTGCGTGCGCAGCATAGCTACGGAGAACTTTAATGAGCAACTTTGCTCTGGAAGTCGACAATTTAACAAAAGTTTATGAGCGGCAGGGGCAATCGCCGGTGCGCGCGGTCGACGGCATCAGCTTCTCCGTGCCACGAGGCGAAATTTTCGGATTGCTGGGGCCGAACGGCGCGGGAAAGACGACTTTGCTGAAAGTGCTGGCGACGCTGCTACGACCGACGAGCGGCGCGGCGCGGATCGAGGGCTTTGACGTGGTGACACGGCCGCTCGAAGTGCGGCGGCAGATTTCAATGGTGCTGCAGGAGACGGCGGCAGAATTGTTTTTGAGCGTGCGCGACAATTTGCTGACGTTCGCGCGTTTCCACGGGCTGCCCGCGGCGGAAGCACGGCGGCGCGCCGGCATCGTGATGGAGAAATTCCAGATTGCGACGCATGCGGATCAGAAAGTGCAGGACTTGAGCGGCGGTTCGCGGCGGCGCGTGCAAGTATCAAAAGTTTTCATGGTCGAGACGCCGGTGGTGTTCCTCGATGAATTCTCCACGGGCATGGACCCGATTTTGAAGCGCGCGGTGATGGGCTATTTGCGCGAGGAATCGGCCAAGGGACGCACAATTGTGCTGACGACGCAAATCTTGAACGAAGCGGAAGAGCTTTGCGACGACATTTTAATCATGAATCGCGGACGGCAAGTGGCGCGCGGCGACTTGAACGCGCTCAAGCTGCTTTCCGCAGGAGTGTACGAAATTGTTTTGACGTTTGACCGCTTGCCGGAAACGATCGCGGAGGATATGGCACGGCTTGGCCCACTGCGATCGCACATCGATGACAACACGATCGAGATTGCGCTCAAGGTCGAGGAGGCACAAGTGCTTGATATTGTGAGCGCGCTATCAAAGAAAGGGCGCGTGCTGCGCGTGGAAGTGAGCGGCGCGAGTCTGGAAGATATTTTTGTCGAGTTGACCAAGGAGGCGTGAAGGCCATGAATCCTCTTGCCGCGATTGTTTATCGCGAAAGCAAAATCCGCGCCACGAACACGACGTTTTTGTTTTTCGATTTGTTCTATCCGTTGCTCTATTTGCTGGTCTTCGGCATCGGCGTGAACGCGGCGCTCGGGGCGCCCTCACTCAACGCGGGCCTCGACTACAACTCGTTTTTTCTCGCAGGAGTGCTGGGAATGGCCAGCTTGGGTATCGCCACCACGAGTTCGTGGGCGTTTTTCCTCGACCGCGACAATGGAATTTTTTTCGAGATGTTGACCTATCCCATGCGGCGCTCAGAGTATTTGCTTGGGAAAGTTCTGTTCAATATTTGCATTGGGATCGTGCAAGCGGCAATCACGATTGCGGCCGGTTGCCTGCTGCTCAAAATCCATTTGCACTGGAGTGCGCTGCCCATTTTGACCGCGGGCGTCGTCGGCGGCACGGCGGGGTGGTTTTTCTTCTACGCTACGTTCGCGCTGAAGATCCGGCGCAACGATTTGTTCAACAGCGTGGTGAACGTGTCGTACTTTGTTCTTCTCTTTGCCAGCTCGATGTTCTACCCGCTTGCGCCATTGCCACGATGGTTCCGCATCACAGCGCTCGCAAATCCAATCACGTGGCAGGTGGATTTGCTGCGCTACGGGTCAATTGGATTGGGTGCGCCGCGGCAAATCCTGCTTGAAGCAATCGGATTTGCGATTTTTGCGCTGGCGAGCTTTGCGTATGCGGTGCGGAGTCTGCGGGAACAGGGGTAGCACGACAAAGCCAAATCTAGCCAGCTGCCGTGGCGTCCTTGGCTTGAGAGAAGCGAATCAGCTCGTCGAGCTTGGCGCGCGCGGCGCCCGAATCAATCGATTCCGTGGCGAGACGCACGCCATCAAGAAAATCGGTTGCGCGGCCGGCGGCAACGAGCGCGGCCGCGGCGTTCGCCAACACGATATCGCGATGCGGGCCGTGCTCGCGGTAAAGCATTCCGCGGCCGAAAATTTTGTGAATAATTTCGGCGTTATGTTTGGCGTTGCCACCGCGAATCGCGTCAGAAGGCGCGCGGCGCAAGCGGAAATCCTCGGGCACGACTGTATAGCTGCGAATCACGCGATTGTTCACTTCCGTGACGTACGTTTCGCCGCTCAGCGAAATCTCGTCCATGCCATCGGCGCCATGGACGACGAACGCACGGCGAACGCCAAGCTCGTCGAGCGCACGTGCCAGAAGTTCCGTAGCGCCCGCCGCGGAAACGCCAACGACTTGCGCGGAAGCTCCTGCGGGGTTCGTGAGCGGGCCAAGCAAATTAAACACCGTGCGCATTTTCAATTGGCGCCGCGCGGGCATGGCATGTTTCATCGCCGTGTGCATGGCAGGAGCGAACAGAAAGCCGATACCGACTTCATCGATGGCGCGTCCAACGCGTTCGGCGGGCTGATCGAGCGAGATGCCAAGTTGTTCGAGGACGTCCGCCGAGCCGCAGCGCGAACTGACCGAGCGGTTGCCGTGCTTCGCAACACGAACGCCCGCACCGGCAACCACGAACGCAGCAGCGGTGGAAACGTTGAACGTGCAGGAGCCGTCGCCGCCGGTTCCGCATGTATCGACGAGCATTTCGTCAACGCGCACGCGGCCCGCGGGAAAAATTGGCGTGGCGTGACGACGCATCGCCGTGGCGAAGCCAACGAGTTCGTCGACGGTTTCGCCTTTCATGCGCAGCGTGGTGAGCAAGCCAGCAATCAACGCGTCGGAAGCGTTGCCGGAGAGGATCTGCTCCATCGCGGCTTCGGCTTCGACGCGCGAAAGGTCTTCGCCCGCGATGATTTTTTCCAGCGCTTCGAGAATCATCGCCGCGCCGTTCGAGATTTTGTTTGCAGTAACAATATGTTATGCCCTTCCGGGTCGTGACAGACGGCCCATGCGCCCCCGCGCCGATCGGCGCTGGGTGCGTAGCGCACGATTTGCTCGCGGCCAATCCGGGAAATCGCGGCGGCGAGATCCGGAACCTGCAGAAACAGCACAGCTTTGTCCCCGGACGGATAATTTTCAGCGCCTTTGCGCTCCAGACAGATAAAGCTGGCGCCGGCATCGAACTGCGCGTGATGCCCCTTCTGCTTGTTGCGAATTGGAAGTCCGAGGCCGTTTCGGCAAAAGCGTGTCGCGTCTTCCAGGTCATCGAAGTAGAGCTCCACGCCGGCCAAGCGAGGCTTCGCATTCCCTCCGGCGTTGCGCCGCTTCTTGTATTTCATTTTTCCTTTCCGCTGTGCCACAGACTGAGGCAATCTCCGCCTTGCTCGCTCTTTGCATTCCGCAGTAAACTGGCTGGCTTTGAGCGTGTGATAATTTTAGCACTACTGGAAGGTCAATGAAGATACACGAATATCAGGCCAAGTCCATTCTCGCAAAATTCGGCGTACCGACGCCGCGCGGCGAAGTCGTGTTTAAAAAAGAGGATGCGAAAACAGCGGCTGAGAAGTTGGGAACTCCGGTGGTTGTGGTGAAGGCGCAAATCCACGCGGGCGGACGCGGGAAGGCTGGTGGCGTGAAGCTGGCGCGCTCGGCGGAGCAAGCGTCTGAACTCGCCGGGCAAATTCTGGGGATGAAACTGGTGACTCCGCAGACGGGTCCTGAGGGACGAATCGTTCATCGCCTACTGATTGAAGAAGGCCTCGACATCAAGCGCGAGCTTTACTTGAGTATTTTGGTGGACCGGGTAGCGGAAGCGCCCGTGTTCATGGCCAGCGCCGCCGGTGGAATGGAAATCGAGGAGGTGGCGAAGGAGCATCCCGAAGCGATTTTGCGCGAGACGATTCACCCCGCGACGGGCTTGCAGCCATATCAAATTCGCAAACTCGCTTTCGGCCTCGGCCTCGCGCCGGAACTTGTCAACGTCGCAGTGCCATTTTTTCAATCGCTCTATCGCGCATTTGTGGAGACGGACGCTTCGCTTCTCGAAATCAATCCCTGCGTCGTGACGGGAGACGGCCGGCTAGTGGCGCTGGATGCGAAAATGGTTTTTGACGACAATGCACTTGGGCGGCATCCTGAAATTCGTGACATGCGCGACCTGGACGAAGAGACGCCGCTCGAAGTGGAAGCCTCGAAGTTCAAGCTGAACTACATCAAGCTCGATGGCAATGTGGCGTGCATGGTGAATGGCGCGGGACTCGCGATGGCCACCATGGACATCATCAAGCTTTCCGGAGGAAGCCCCGCGAATTTTCTGGACGTGGGCGGCGGCGCTTCGGCGGAACAGGTGAAAAATGCGTTCAAGATTTTGCTGGGCGATCCGAATGTGCGCGCCGTGTTCATCAATATTTTCGGAGGTATTCTGCGCTGCGACGTGCTGGCGACGGGCGTGGTGAACGCGGCGCACGACCTGAATATCAAAGTGCCGGTGGTGGTGCGAATGGAAGGCACAAACGTGGAGAAGGGAAAGGAAATCTTGAAAACTTCAGGGTTGAATTTTACCGTGGCCGCCGGAATGAAAGACGGTGCGGAAAAAGTCGTGGCGCTGGCCGGAGGCGCGCGATGAGCGTGCTGATTGATCAGAAGACACGCGTCGTCGTGCAGGGCCTGACCGGGCGCGAGGGTGGATTTCACGCGGAGCAAATGATTGCGTACGGCACGAAGGTGGTTGCGGGAGTGACGCCCGGGAAAGGCGGAACGAAACATCTCGAGGTGCCCGTGTTCAACACTGTTGCCGACGCGGTCAAGGAAACGGGCGCGAATGCGTCCGTGATTTTTGTGCCGCCCCCGTTTGCCGCGGATGCGATTCTCGAAGCGATCGATTCGCGCCTGCCACTGGTTGTGTGCATCACGGAAGGCACTCCAACACTCGACATGGTGCGGGTGGCCGCGGAACTGCGTGCTTCGAATACACGGCTGATTGGACCAAATTGCCCCGGGCTGATTTCGCCGGGCAAGTGCAAAATCGGAATCATGCCGGGGCATATTCACAAAGCGGGACACGTCGGACTGGTGAGCCGCAGCGGAACGCTGACGTATGAGGCCGTCGACCAACTCACGCGACTCGGCATCGGGCAATCGACGTGCATCGGCATCGGGGGCGATCCAATTATCGGAACGAGTTTCCTCGACGCGATCAAATTGTTCAATGATGATGCGGATACCCACGCGATTGTAATGATTGGCGAAATCGGGGGAAACGCCGAGGAAGTGGCGGCGGAATTTATCAAGACGCACGTCAAGAAGCCAGTGGTCGGGTTCGTAGCGGGACAAACTGCGCCTCCAGGGCGACGCATGGGCCACGCGGGCGCCATCATCAGCGGAGGCCAGGGAACAGCGAAGACAAAATACGCGGCTATGCAAGCGGCGGGGATTCATACGGTGCAGAGCCCCGCGGAAATTGGCCATACGATGGAAGCGGTGTTGGGCAAGGCGGCGCAGAGATAGAGCGTCTATTAAAAATCTTCGAGGGGGAAAATCTTGGCAATCGAGCGAACTTTGGCAATTATCAAGCCCGATGCAGTGGGCCGCGGCCTGTCGGGCGAAATTCTGAAACGGATTCACGAGGCTAAATTTCTGATCGTCGCGATTAAATCGGTGCGGCTGACCAAGAGCGAGGCGGAGGGATTTTACGCCGTCCATCGCGAACGGCCATTTTTCAAGGATCTGACGGAATTTATGAGTTCGGGCAAAGTGGTGGTGATGGCACTTGAAGCGGAAGGCGCGATCGCGCGCTGGCGCGAGGCGATGGGCGCCACCGATCCCGCCAAGGCCGCGCCCGGCACGATTCGCAATGCCCTCGGCGCCAGCATACAGAATAATTGCACGCACGGCTCCGACGCGGCGGAAACCGCGCGATTCGAAATTGGATATTTTTTCTCCGGCCTGGAATTGATTTGATGGAATGAATGGCGAGAATGCATCATGGACCCCGCGCGCGAATTGGGCAAAGGGCTGCTGATCTTCGGGCTGGCGATTGCCGTAATTGGCGCGCTTCTGCTCCGCGCGGGCAAACTTCCGTTTCGCATTGGCCGCTTGCCGGGAGACATTTCCTATCACGGCCGGCACACCACATTTTATTTTCCAATCGTAACGTGCATCGTCGTCAGCATTGTGTTGACGCTGCTGTTTTGGATTTTTGGCTCGTTCCGCAAATGAGCGCGTGATGAAACGCAAAATGACTCAATTTTCGCTGAATCTGATTCCCGAAAAACACGTCTGGCGCGTGAGCGAGCTGAATCTGCGCATTCGCGATTTGCTCGACGAAGAATTTCCAGACTTGTGGGTCGAAGGGGAAGTTTCAAATTTTCGCGCAGCGCAATCGGGGCATTTGTACTTCACGCTGAAGGACGAGAAGTCACAAATCCGCTGCGTATGCTTTCGCGACCAAGTGCGCGGACTGAAATTCCGACCGGAGGATGGACTGCACGTCACCGTGCGCGGCTCGGTCAGCGTGTATGAGCCGCGCGGTGAATATCAGATTTACGTTTCGCATATCGAGCCTGTGGGATTGGGGGCGCTGCAACTTGCGTTCGAGCAGCTAAAGAAGAAGCTTGCGGCCGAGGGGCTTTTTGATGCAGAACGCAAGAAGGCGTTGCCGGCGTTGCCGCGACGCATCGGGATTGTGTCGTCATCGCAAGGCGCGGCGATACGCGACATCTTGCGCGTGCTTCGGCGGCGGTTCCCGAATTTGCATGTGGTGTTATATCCGGTGAAAGTGCAGGGCGAAGGCGCGGCGGAGGAAATTGTTCGCGCGATCCGCCACTTCAATCGCGCCACGCTGGTGGACGTGATGATCGTGGCGCGCGGGGGCGGGTCGTTCGAGGATTTGTGGGCGTTCAACGAGGAAATTGTCGTGCGCGCGATTGCCGCTTCGGAAATTCCCGTCATCACGGGCATCGGACACGAAACAGATACGACCATCGCGGATTTCGCCGCGGACGTGCGCGCGCCAACGCCCTCGGCGGCCGCGGAAATTGTGGTCCGCACACGCGCGGAATTCGAAAAGCACATCGCGGACTGCTCGCGGCGGCTTGTGCAGCGGATGCGTTATTTATTTCTCGAGAGGCGGCACCGGCTGCGGGATCTTGCGTCGCACCGCGCGTTTCGCCGCCCGGAGGATTTGGTTCGACGCAGCCGGCAGCGACTGGATGATATGAATGCGGCGTTGGCAACGGGATTGCGCGGCCGGCTAGATGTAGCGCGTCAGCGCATGAAGATGGCGAGCGCGCGGATGGGATTGTTTGATTTGCGCGGACGAGTTGGCATGCTGCGAATTCGCGTGGAGCGGAGAAGCGGGGAATTGAGTGCGGCGCTCGAACGCGCAGTGACACGGAAGCGACGGCGATATGCGTCCGTGCAGGTGCGCATTGCGTCGCTCGATTTGCGGGCGCGCGTTAGCCAGCTACGGCGAAGGCTCGAACGCGATGCGAGTGAATTTGCCGCGCACGCACGACGGTATTTGGTTGCGACGCGCAGAAAATTCGAAGCGGCCACGGTGCGGCTCGAAGAGCGCAGCCCATTTCAATTGCTTGAACGCGGATATGCGATCGCGTATGACGCCAACGGGCGAGTGTTGCGTTCGGCGGAACAGGTTGTCGAGGGCGACGAAATTGCCGTGCGGGTGGCGCGCGGGGAAATTGGCGCGACGGTGCGGACAAAGAGAAATGTCGGCGACCAGGGAGATGTTCGTGAGGAAAAGGAGCAATGAGTTTTCTTGACCCGCACGCACGGAAAATTAGTCCTCGGAGTCGGAGCCGGCGGCGACTTTCAGGACGGCGAGGAAAGCTTCCTGGGGGATATCGACTTTGCCGACGCGCTTCATGCGCTTTTTGCCTTCTTTTTGGCGTTCGAGGAGTTTGCGTTTGCGGGAAATGTCACCGCCGTAGCATTTGGCGAGAACATTTTTGCGCAGGGCGCTGATGGTTTCGCGCGAAATAACGCGGCTGCCGATGGCGGCTTGAATGGGAACTTCGAATTGCTGGCGCGGAATTAATTTCCGCAGGCGCGTGACGAGTTCGCGTCCGCGTTCATAGGATTGTTCGCGATGGCAGATAAGCGTGAGCGCGTCGACGGGTTCGCCACCAACGAGCACATCGAGTTTCACCAAATCGGCTTCGCGATAGCCCGCGAGATGATAATCGAGCGAAGCGTAGCCGCGGGAGACGCTCTTGAGACGGTCGTAGAAATCGAGAACAATTTCATTCAGCGGCATTTCGTACGTGAGCATGACGCGCGTCGGCGATAGATACTCGAAATTCTTCTGGGTGCCGCGCTTTTCCTCGCAAAGGGCCAAAATCGCGCCGACGGAGTCATCCGAAGTGATAATCATGGCGGTGAGGATAGGCTCCTCGATGCGCGCGATTTGCGCGGGCGGAGGGAACTTGGTTGGATTATCGACTTCGATGGTTTCATTTGCTGTGGTCGTAATGCGATAGCGGACGCTAGGCGCGGTGGTGATGAGGGCGATGCCGAATTCGCGTTCGAGACGCTCCTGCACAATTTCCATGTGGAGCAGGCCCAGAAAACCGCAGCGGAAACCGAAGCCAAGCGCGGCGGAATTTTCCGGCTCGTAGAAAAACGCGGCGTCATTGAGCTGAAGTTTGCCAAGCGCGTCGCGCAGAAGCTCGTAATCGCTCGCATTCACCGGATAGAGTCCCGCAAAAACCATCGGCTTGATAGCTTCGAAGCCGGGAAGCGGCGCGGCAGGGCGGTCGGCTTCAACGATGGTGTCGCCAACGCGCGCATCGGCTACGCGCTTGATATTGGCGACGATGAAGCCGACATCGCCCGCGGCGAGTTCATCGAGAACAATCGGTTTGGGTGTCAACACGCCCAGGGCTTCGACTTCGTAAACTTGGTCCATCGCGCAGAGGCGGATTTTCATTCGGGGCGCGATGCGGCCTTCCATGACGCGGACAAGAACTACTGCGCCGCGAAAGGAATCGAACCACGAATCGAAAATCAAGGCGCGGAGAGGCGCGTCGGCAGAGCCGGTCGGCGCCGGAATGCGCGCCACGACCGCTTCCAAAACTTCGGCGACGCCGATGCCGCTTTTCGCGCTGATCAGCAAAGCGTCGGCGGCAGGAATGGCGAGGACGTTTTCGATTTGCTCCTTGACGCGATCCGGCTCCGCGGCCGGCAAGTCAATTTTATTGATCACCGGAATAACGAAAAGATTGTTGCGCGAAGCGAGGAAGGCATTCGCGACGGTTTGCGCTTCGACGCCCTGGCTGGCATCGACGACCAGGAGCGCTCCTTCGCAAGCGGAAAGGGCGCGGGAAACTTCGTAGGAGAAATCCACGTGACCTGGCGTGTCGATGAGATTCAGGCGATATTCTTTGCCGTCGCGGGCGGCGTAATGCAGGCGAATGCTCTTGGCCTTGATGGTGATGCCGCGTTCGCGCTCGAGGTCCATGGAGTCCAAGACCTGCGCGGTCATTTCGCGCTGGGATAGCGCGCCGGTCAATTCGAGCAACCGATCGGCCAGGGTGGATTTGCCGTGGTCGATGTGCGCGATGATGCAAAAATTGCGGATGAGCTGCGGATCCATATTCAGTTTTCGCCAGACTATTTCATTTCGGGGATTTCGATTGCGACAGGTGCGATGCGCAAAACCTGCCGTGCTTTCCGAACTTCGAGTGTGCCACAGATCTTCATGTGCGGCCAGCGAGACGCGACTGTGTCGTGGCTGGGCCACGTCGCTTACGTCACATCGCGGTCAGGGATTACTTACTGAAGAAGATGGTGATGGAGCCGAAGGCGGGCTGGGGTTCGTTTTCCGAGACAGCGTTTGATACGACAATGTCGTCTTTGCCGTCGCCATTGAGGTCGGCGAGGGCAAGGCCGGACCAGCCGGTCTGAACATTCTGCGTGGAAATCTGGAACGAACCGCCCTTCGAGCCCATGTACAGCATCAGTTTGTTATTTTGCGCGCAGGAAACGACGATGTCGCGGAATCCGTCTCCGTTGAGGTCGCCAGTTGCGACACGGTCGGGGCCGCGGCAGCCGGCGAGAGAAAAAGGCGAACCGCGCATAGTCGTGAAGTGACCTTGGCCATCGCCCAAAAGGATCGTGACGCCCAGCCGCTTCGGGTCAGTGATGTCGCGGTCGTAAGGAATGACGACCAGATCGAGATTGCCGTCACGATTTATATCGTCAACCGCTGCACCCCACGGGAAGACTCCGGCGGGGAATGGCGAGCCAGGTGCTTCGCGGAAACCGCCTCGGCCATCGCCGAGTAAAATCGTGACAGCATTGATGTCCAGGTCGGTAGTAACAACGTCGGGCTTTCCATCTCGATTGAAATCCGCAGAGCGAAGACGCTCATAGGGGCGTTTGCCGGTGTTGAAGGATTTTCCCGGCAAAATGAGGTTGCCCTTGCCGTCGCCGGGAATCAGCAATATCTGATCGTGTCCCCAGCTATCCGTGACGGCGGCAAGCTTGCCATCGCCTATGAAATCTGCTACAGCCACGCCGTGAACGTGCGGATAGGACGTGGTGGCGAAAGGAGAATGCGGCGAAGGCTTGAAACCTCCCTTGCCATCGCCGAGCAGAATGGTCAGATAAGGCGTTCCCGTGTTTGCGATCACAAGGTCGGCATTGCCGTCACCGTTCATGTCCGCCACGGCGATGTCGTTAGGGCCCTTGCCGCATGGGAATGGAGAGCCGGGAGCGGGCGTGAAGTGTCCTTTGCCATCGCCCAGAAGGACGCTGACGGTTTCATCGGCGGTATTGGCGACGATGATGTCGGGCTTGCCATCGTGGTTTACGTCCGCAATGGCGATTGAGCCCGGCCCTTTTCCGACGGGGATAACGATTCGATTGAAGCCGTCAGCTGCGGGTGTGCCTGAAGGAAGGCGCGATGCAGCTATGGCAAGGGCGGCGAGGAGCGCCGTCGCGAGGCTCATGGTAAAGAATGCAGTTCTCACAAGCGCACTTGGGAGAATCATATCTCAAAAGTGCGCTTGAGTGAAATTGTGGCATTTGGGAGGTGCGCCAACCGATCTTAAGCTCGAGCCGCATGTTAACCCGGCAGCATGCTGAGCTTCGGGACAGTCAGATAAGCAGGAGGGATCGAGGGCACAAGGGGATTCTTGCATCGGGATGCGGACGGGATTGCCTCTGCGGGGACGTTACAGTAGGCTGTAGCAGTTTTGCTGGGGCGTGGTCAAAGAAAAACGATGGCTGTTCATGTTGGGCACGAGGCTCGTTGTGTACAGATATAACGGGATAAAGAGATGCGGCGTGGCGTAAGCCAGTGCGTTGCCGGAGTGGTTTTCACTATTCTGCTGCGAATTGATTCCATGACGAATCGAGAAGACTCGCGTTGAACACAACCGCCGCAGCACCCGCAGGACGCAGTTCGCGATCGCGAGCATATATATGGTTCGGGTACGCCATTTCGGCGGCTTGCCTGGTTTACGTTCTGCACGGTTTCCACGTGAGACGGGCGATCGAACAGCTGGCAGACGTGAGCTGGCGATGGGCGGTTTTGGGAATCTCGTTCGACGTTGCAAGTTACGTTGTGCAGGCGCTGCGCTGGAAGCTGCTGCTGGTGCCGTTCGGACGCGTGAAGATGCGGGACGCGACTCGCGCGGTATTCGCAGGACTGTTTGCGAACTTGATTTTCCCGTTGCGGCCTGGCGAGCTATTGCGCGCCTATCTGGTGTCGAAGGACGAGGACATCGGCTTGGGAACCGTAGTGGGTTCTGTGCTGGTCGAGAGACTGATCGACTTGGTGGTGACGACCGCAGGTTTAGGAGTGATGTTGCTGATCGTGCCGGCGCCCATCCGCTTCCGGCACGCCGCCAGCGCGCTGGGTATAGCGACGCTGGCGCTGCTGGGGCTCTTCATCGCGATGATTCTTTACATTGAACTTCGCTTTGGCGGTGACCCGCGGCGGATGTCCGGAGGAAGGCGCGTTCCCGGGAAGCTGATGTCCGCGCTGATTGGCTTGCACACGATGGGGACGTCGCCGAGTTTTTATCCCACGGTATTCGCGTCCTTGCTCATGCCATTTTGCCAGGCCCTCGCGCTATGGGCGATGATGAGGTCCTACGGGATAGGGCTGCCGTTCCTAGCGGCTGTGGTCGTGCTGCTGGTGATCAACCTGGGCGTCTCGCTGCCGAATGCGCCGGCGAATGTGGGTCCATATCAATTTTTTTGCGTGCTCGGATTGAGTATTTTCGCGGTTGTGGACAAAACAACGGCGACGGGGTTTTCGATGTTTGCCTTCGTGATGCTGGCGGTGCTGCCATTCCTGTTCCTGGGATTTTACGCGGTGATTCGCAGCGGGCTGTCGATGCGGTCCATGCGCGAGCAAATGAGCCGGTTGCCGAGTGAAGCGCGAGCGACGCAGACGTAACGACCTGTCCCCTCCATCAAACCAGCGGTTTTCTCTATTGAACTGAAGACAGGCGATTGTATTTTTTCAAGACTTCGCGGAGACGACCGTGAGGGAGCGCCTCGACGGTGCGGTTGTCGACGCCGGTCATAGTTTTTGCACCGACCATGGCGTTGACGACGGCCTCTTCGACGGCTTGAACGGTGGCTTCAAAGAGCGAGTCCATGTGATCGTTGGGCATCATGGTGATTTGAGTGGGCTTTTGCGCGAGGCCCGCGCCGGGATTTGCCGTGGAGAAGGCGATGAAAATGTCACCGGAGCCGTCTCCAGAAATGCTGCCGAGCCGGCCGAGACCGAGGGTCACGCGACGGGCGAGGCGCTTGAGTTGCGTGGGGAGAAGCGGAGCATCGGTGGCGACGACGACGATGATGGAACCGCGATCTTCGACGGCCGGATGACCGCGCAGCGACCAGATCGGCGTTCCAGGTATTTCCCGGCCGACCGGCGCTCCAGCGATGCGCAGCAGATGGCGTGAGCCGAAATTGCATTGAACGAGAACGCCGACTGTGTAGCCGCCGAGCTTGTCGGAGAGTTTGCGGGAGGCAGTGCCAGTCCCTCCTTTGAATTCAAAACAAATCATTCCCGTGCCGCCGCCGACGTTGCCCTCCTCGACGTAACCGCCGTGAGCATTATCCATGGCGGCAAACGCATCCGCCGGTTTTACGTGAAATCCATTGATGTCGTTCAAATAGCCATCCCAGGTCTCGGCGACGACGGGCAACGACCACCAGTCTTCGGTGGGAGCCTGGAAGCCGTGGCGAAATTCCCAGTCGATCACGGCGTCGCGCACTACGCCTACACTGTGCGTGTTGGTGATGAGCACGGGACCTGTGAGAAAGCCCGACTCTTCAACCCAGGTTGTACCGGTCATCTCGCCGTTGCCGTTTTCCGTGAACCAGCCCGCAAAAACAGGGTCGATGGAGATTTTGCCGCGTGGAAAAACGGCGGTCACGCCGGTGCGCACGGGTCCTTCACCGACGACAAGTTTGCCGGACCCGGAAATAAGGGTTTGGAAGCCCACTTCGACGCCGGAAACGTCTGTGATGGCGTCGAGGGGGCCTGGCGTGCCCTCAAACGGAACGCCGAGGTCGCGTGCGCGAGGCTGACTCTGCTGCGCGGGGCATGCGGAAGAGAATGCCATGAAACATGCCGCCGTCAGTAAAGATTTCGCGAATCGCATGAGATGTTCTCCTTTTAGAAGGCGTGTTTCGTGCGGCGATAAGAAGTGCTTCAATCTCTCTGTCTATAGTTAAGCAAGTTGCTTCGAGACATCTTCTATTGTGCTGCGCAGCGTGTCTGCGAGGAAATGAATTTCACTAACCGAAATGGTGAATGGCGGCGCGAGGAGGATGTGATCGCCGCGCGTACCGTCGGCGCAGCCCTGAATGGGATATGTGAGCACGCCGCGAGCGAGAGCAGCATCGTAAATTCGGGAGGCGAGGCCAACGTGGGCAGGAAAAGGCTCGCGTGTGCGGGCGTCGCGCACAAATTCGATACCGAGGAGCAAGCCGAGGCCGCGAATGTCTCCGACGATGGGGGATTGCTTCAGAGGCTCGAGAGTGGCCCGGAGTTCTTCGCCGACCGGGGCGACGCGAGCGAAAAGATTGTTGTCGGCAATGTAGTCGAGAACGGCGAGTCCAGCGGCGGTGGAAACGGGGTGTGCGCTGTAGGTGAAGCCGTGGAGAAACGTCCCCGAGCCTTTTTCAATCGTGCGCGCAATGCGGCCCGTGACAATGACCGCGCCGAGAGGTGCATAGCCGCTCGCCATTCCTTTACCGAGGAGAATGATATCGGGCGCGACACCCCAATGATCGACGGCAAAGGATTTGCCCGTGCGGCCCATTCCGGTCATCACTTCGTCGGCGATCAGAAGGATTTCGTGGCGGCGGCATATTTCCGCGATGCGAGGCATGTATTCGGTGGGAGGCGTGACCGCGCCGAGAGTCGCGCCGGAGATGGGCTCAACGACAAAGGCCGCGATGCGATCGTGTGGCTGGTTTGCAAAATTCTTGCCGAGGGCATCATCGAGTTCAGCGGCACACGCGACGGCGCACTCGGGATAATGCAGGTTCAAAGGACAACGAAAGCAATAGCACGGGTCGATGTGGGGCCAGTCGCGCAACAGCGGCGCAAACGGCGCACGACGTTTGACATTTCCGGAGACAGCGAGCGCGCCAAGTGTGCTGCCGTGATAGCTTTGCCAGCGAGAAACAAATTGGGTGCGATCGGGCTCGTCGCGCTCGAGGAAATACTGGCGACATAATTTAAGAGCTGTTTCGGTGGCTTCTGAACCGCCGGATGTGAAGAAGACGCGGCCGGGCCCGTCGGGCGATTCGCGAAAGTTGCGAGGCGCAAGCTCGAGTATGCGGCGCGCAAGTTCGGCGCCTGCGCGCGTGGTGAACTGAGAGGAATGTACGTAAGCGAGCGAACTTGCTTGTTCGGCCATAGCGCGAGCCACGGATTTGACGCCGTGCCCGACAGAGACGACGGCGGCGCCGCCGCAGGCGTCGAGGATTTTGCGGCCGTCAGCCGTTTGAATGAAACAGCCCTGTCCGCGCACGGCTTCCGGGTATGACTTCAGAAAATTGCGCGGGAAAAGCGCGTCAGGCACGTTTTT
>DAHUXN010000084.1 GCA_027307115.1 Acidobacteriota bacterium | reverse complement strand
TTATACAGAGTCCGGCGTATAATCGTGCGATTCGAGATGTTCGATAGTTAAGGAGAGAAGCGCCTTGGCAGAGCCCGTGCGTCTGACGTCCGCCGCCAAGGCCGCTGGTTGAGCGGCCAAGCTAAGTCCAGGTCTTTTGGACTCCGTGCTTCGCCGTTTGCCGCGGCCAACTGATCCGAATCTGCTCGTTGGTTTCGATACCAGCGACGACGCAGGGGTGTATCGACTCTCGGACGACCTCGCGCTCGTGCAGACGGTCGATTTCTTGACCCCTATCGCCGACGATCCGTTCACCTTCGGCCAAATCGCGGCCGCAAATTCCCTCAGCGACGTTTACGCTATGGGCGGACGTCCCGTTTCCGCGCTCTCGATTGTCGGATTCCCCGATGACGGCGGCGCGGCCGTCCTCGAACAAATTCTACGTGGCGGCCTGTCCAAAATGGACGAGGCTCACTGCACGATCGTCGGCGGACATTCCGTTCGCGACGATGATTTGAAATTCGGCTACGCCGTCACTGGCGTCATCAATCCAAAAAATATCTGGCGCAACGTTGGCGCGCGCCCCGGCGACATTTTAATTCTCACAAAACCCATCGGTACCGGCGTCATCGCCACGGCGCTCAAGGCAGGGAAGGCTTCGCCTGCCTCCATCGAAGCCGCTATCGCTTCCATGGCGCGCCTTAATCGTGATGCCGCGGAGGCTGTACATAAGATCGAGAAATCCGCGGGCGCATCATCCCCAATCCACGCCGTCACCGACATCACTGGCTTCGGCCTTCTCGGCCACGCGCGCGAAATGGCCGCAGGCAGCGCCGTTTCGCTTCGCATTGACCACGCGAAAGTCCCTCTTCTCTCGGGCGCGCGCGAAGCAGTCCACGGCGGCTTTCTCGCAGGCGGCCTAAAGAGCAATCGCGAATTCATCGCAAGCTGCGTCGATTTTGCAGCCACCGTCGACGAAGATTCCCGCGCCCTTCTCTTCGACCCGCAAACCTCCGGCGGCCTCCTCATCGCTATCGCCCCGGAACGCGCCCCCGCTCTCTCTGCCGAGCTTCAGCGCCGCCAGATCCCCGCTGCCCAAATCGGTGAGGTCCTCCCCCAGCGCTCTCCGTTGATCCAAGTCTTTTGAACTGCCACTCGGTCGCGACCCCAAAGATCCCGTCCGCAATTTCGACCACCATTTGCTATAAACTGTCTATCTTTCATGGACCCAGTTACACACGGCATCGCTGGCGCGCTGATCGGCAAAGCCTTTTTCGCGAAGCGGCGTTCGTCCAATCGGTCAAACGAATCTACCGCGCGCATTGCCGTTTTCGCGGCCACTTTTGGCGCCGTTTTCCCCGACATAGATGTTATTGCCGACGCGTTCTCGCGCGATCCGCTCGCCATCGCACGCTATCATCGCGGCTTCACGCATTCCTTCATCGGCCTGCCGATTTTTGCCGCTGCTCTCGCCTGGCTCACTCGCGCTTCCGTTCGGTGGTACGCCAAACGCACTCATAGCGACGATCTCCATTGCCCCTCGTTCTACGTGCTTTTCATGATTTACGCCGCTGGAATTGCCAGCCACATCATCCTCGACGGTTTCACCTCTTTCGGCACGCGCATGTTGAATCCGTTCTCAAAAGATCGCGTCGCCTGGGATTTCCTTTTCATCATCGACTTCGTTTTCACCGCGCTCATCCTGCTCCCGCAGCTCGCCGCCTGGGTCCATCAACGCAGCGAAACCACAATGAACCGCGCCGCAAAAATGTGGGGCTTTTGTACGGTTTTTGCGGTCGGCGTATGGTTTCTCGCGCGCGCCGCCGAATTTCAATTTTCGATTTGGGTCGTTGTTGTCGCCTCGGCGCTTGTTGCCGCGTTGTTTTTTCTTCCCATGCTCGATAACTGGGGCAGCCGCGTTCGCCGGTCAGCATGGTGCCGCACCGGTTTTTATGTCGCCTGCGCGTATATCATTGCTTGCGGCGTCGCGCATGGTGTCGCAATGGCGCGCGTGCGCGCATTCGCAGCGACGCACGACCTTGCCGTCGAGAAAATCGGCGCCTTGCCGCTCCCGCCTTCTTTCCTCGATTGGAATGGCATGGTTCTCACTCCTAGCGGAGTTTATCAATCCAGTTTTTCGCTTCGCGACGCTGGCGAGCCAAATTTTCGCCTTGTTCCAGACTCGCCGCCCAACGGCTTCACCGAAGAAGCTGCGCGTCTTGAGCCTGTGCAGACTTATCTCTGGTTCGCGCGTTTCCCCGTGACCCGTTTCATGAGGGCCGGTAATCAAAATATTGTTGAATACGCTGATCCGCGCTTTTTCGAGGGCAGCGCGCGCAATGGACCGATGCCATTCACCTTCGCCGTCATTTTCGATTCGCAAGGTAGAATGCTGCGCTACGGCTGGGTGCGCGGCCCAAATCCCTTAGGAGGCGTTGCTCCGTCAGATCTCTCCGAGCGCCCGCGATGAAAATCCAAATCTTTAGTGACATTCACGGCGACCTGAAATCGCTCGAGCGCGCCATCAGTCAGCCCGCTGACATTTACATCGCTGCTGGCGACCTCTCCACCTTCCGCCGCGGCTTGGATCGCTGCGGCGCAATACTCCAAAAACAAGAAGGGCGAGTTTGGGTCCTACCCGGCAATCACGAAACTGCCGACGACACGCGCGACTTCTGCGCCCGCTTCGGCCTCACCGATTTTCACCGCCAAATTCGTCGGCTGGAATCAACCAACTGGGCCGGCCTCGGCTACAGCAATCCCACGCCCTTCGACACGCCGGGTGAATATACGGAAGAGCAAATCGCCGAGGCCCTCGCCGCATTCAACGGCCTCGCGCGGTTGTATCTCGTCGTTCATTTCCCGCCTTACAGCACCAAACTCGACGAATTCGCGCCCGGCAAGCACGCCGGCAGCCACGCGCTCCGCGAATGGGTCGAGCGCGAGCAGCCCGAAATGCTTTTCTGTGGCCACATCCACGAATGCGCCGGAAAATCCGACCAGCTCGGCCGCACGCGCTGCTTCAACGTCGGCAAAGCCGGCTACCTGCTCGACCTTCCCTAGTCTCAATTGCCATTCCGAGCGGAGCGAGGAATCTGCTTCTTGTTTTACGATGGCGTACCGCCTCAGGCCTTTGCGGGTTTGTTCTTGAAGGGACTATTCGACGGAAGAGGATCGTTGCGGTTCAAATACAACTGCTGCGCAATTCCCACCACGCTGCTCGTAAAAATGTAAAGCACCAGCCCGCTTGAGTACATGAACAGGAAAATCCCAAACGCCAGCGGCATCAGCATCATCATTTTTTGCTGTGCCGGGTCGGTCACCGTCTGCGGCGTCATTTTCGTCATGTAATACATCGCCACGGTCATCAAGATCGGCAAAATGAAATACGGATCGCGCGCCGATAAATCATGGATCCAGCCAATCCACGGCGCGTGCCGCAACTCGATCGAATATTGCAGCATGCGATACAGCGCGAACCAGATCGGCATTTGAATCAGTTGCGGCAGGCATCCTCCGACGGGATTTGCTCCTTCTTCCTTGTATATCGCGGACATTTCCTCCTGCATTCCTTTGCGCCGCGGGTCCCGCATCGAATATTTTTTATATTTTTCCTGAATCGCTTTGATACGAGGCATCGCCTTCTGCATTTTCTTCATGGAGTGCCAACTTTTCACCTTCAGCGGGAAAAGCGCCATGTTGATCGCCAGCGTCAGCAGAATGATGTCCCAGCCGTAGTTCGGAACGTATTTGTAAATCCATTTCAGCAACCGCAGCAGCGGCTTCGCCACAAAGCTCATGTACCCAAACTGCACCAGCCCCGTCAGCGACGGCTGCAATTTCCCAAGCTCCGTCAAATCCTTCGGGCCGACGTACAGCCGCGTACTCCACGACCCTGGCGTTTGCGGGCCTGCGGCCATTTCCGCCACCGGCTGCTGCGTCGTCTTCCCCTCGTTCGTGACGCTTTGCTGTTGCGTCCAATCCCACAGCGTCATCCCCGGTTGATTTGGCAGAAACGCCGCCGTGAAAAATGTGTCTTCGATTCCGGCCGCCTCCATGAATCCATTCACTTGCGCCGGTTGGTCCTGATGATCTTTGATTCCCAGTTTTTTATAATTGAAATATTCAATCTTGCCGTTTTCGCTGTAGAAAACTTCAACCAGCGACGCCGCGCTCGATACCGACTGATCGCCGAATCCGCCGCGCCACGCCACGCCGACGGGCAGCGCCTTCCCGTCGAGCGTCGCCGACACATTCAATTCAACTTCGTACCCAATCCCAAATTCCAATCGCTTTGAAACTTGCAGGTGCCCATCGCTCCACTCAAAATCCACCTCCGCGGGAGCATGCAGGTCGGAACCGGAAGGGGTCACGGTGTACAGGGCGGAATTCGCCTCCGCATCCAACTTCGGATCTTCCAGACGGATGGAAAGCGGCCACGCCTTGAGTTGCTCCGCCGCCGCCGTATTCACCAGATCCAGTGGCTTCGGGGGGTTTTCGTTGTCGTGATATTTGTTCAGCGTCCAGCTTCGTGCCACGCCACCGCGATTCGACAACTCCACGCGATACAGGCCGTTCTCGACGACGATCGTCTGCTCGCTCTTTGCTTCTTTCACAGGAACGGTCGCGGGAGCCGGTTCACCGCCCGCTTGTGCCCCGGCAGCCTGCACATTCCCCATTCCCGGTCCTAACGTGGAGGGTCGTTGAACGCTCGCCGCAGGGGGATTTGTTTCAGGAGCCTTCGGAGGAACCGGAGGCTTGTAGAATCTGGACCACAGCATCAACACAAGGACCATCAACAGCAGTGCTAAGCCTGCGCGCTGCTCGTCGCTCAATTTCAATTCGCGACCTCCGCGCTGGCCCGCGCGTCCCGCTTATTCGGCAAGACTCCCGGAACCGGATCATATCCCCCGGATGAAAACGGCCGGCACCGCAAAAATCGCTTCAGCCCCAGCCACACCCCGCGCCGCGCGCCAAATCGCTCGATTGCTTCGTATGTGTATCGCGAACAGGAAGGATGAAACTTGCAGCTACCCCCGAAAAAGGGCCCGAGAAAGATCTGATAGCCGCGCACGCTTGCCAGCGCCAGCCCGGTGAGAAATCGACGCGCAGTCCCGCCCTCTATTTTGCTTATTTTGCTGCCCGCTTCTCCCGAGGCAGCAAAGCAAGCAACTCCGTTTCGAGCTTCGAGAATTCCAGGGTCTCGACGGACCGGCTCGGATGTATCACCACGTCCCATCCCGGCAGAATCTCCTCGCGATGCAATCGCAAAACTTCCCGGATGCGCCTTCGCATTCGATTGCGCACCACGGCATTGCCCAGCGCCTTCTTCACGCTCATTCCGAAGCGGTCGCGCTCGAGTCCGTTCGCCCGCAGAAAAACCAGAAAGGTCGCGCTCGACCGCCGCCGTCCTTCGCGGTACACCGCCTCGAATTCCGACCGCCGCACCAGCCGCCATTCGCGCGGCAAATTCTTCTTCGCGCGAACCTTCGCGCCGGCGTCAGCAGCCTGTTCGTGGCGACTCTCGGCGAGCGGCGGGCCGTCAGACCCGCGTAATGCTGTGGCGTCCCTTTTTGCGGCGTCGCGCAAGGACTTTCTTTCCACCTTTGGTCTTCATTCGCGCGCGGAACCCATGCTTCTTGTGCCGCCGCCGGACATGCGGTTGAAACGTACGCTTTACCAAAGAATCTTCTCCTTAAATGGTTGCTGCACTGTAACTCGCAAGCCCGCAATTCGCAAAAACGCCCGCCCGCCGACCGCCAAATCGCGCGCGTGAAGACCTGTTAGGTCTCCCATCATCAAACGAAACAACTAGTGTATTCGAGGCTCTGGAACTAATCAAGGAGAGGTGCTCTGTTGACTCATGCGTTCTTTGAAGCGTATCCCTTTCAACTCTAGGTCTAGTATAACTTCTGCGATGAGGCGCACGTTCATGAGGATTCGAAGAACATCGATTTTTCTAATTCTGTTTCTGGTTCCCATTTTCATCGTCGGCCTACTCGGCTGTGCTGCGGGACCAAACGATCTCAGAGGATCTCTCGGTAGCGGTGGCTCAGTCGCAGGCTTTTGGTTGGGTTTATGGCACGGAGTGATTCTGCCAATCAGCTTCATTTTCTCGCTTTTCAACGACAAAGTGACAATCTATGAAGTGCACAACAGCGGCGGTTGGTATAATTTTGGATTCCTTCTTGGTGCCGCGATGATTTGGGGCGGGGGCGGGGCGACGGTCAGGGGAAACGGGGAATAGGTTAGGACCGACGGCCTCAATCGCCGGTTCCACCCTGCAAACGATCGTGCGCCGCGGCGATTAGTTAGCTGATTCTCACGGCAACATCCTCCGTCTCCGACGATCTTTGATGAGAAAACGACGCGCGAAAGAGGGCAGCGCGGCTTAACCGATGACTTCACGCCAACAACGCCGCCTGATCTCCCTCGCGTTCCTCGCCGTACTGATCGGCTTCGTTCTTTACCGCCAGTATCAGCAAAGCCAGCGTCCGGCTTTTGGCCCGCAAATCCACAACAACATCACCTGCGGCGTTCACTGCGGCACTGAGCGCTGGCTCGTCAAGACTCTCTCCGACGCGGACATCGCCAGCGTCAATTTCTCTCCGCAACCCACCACCGTTACCTTCCTCACTTCCCAACCGGCCCCGTCGCCGCTTCCGGCGGACTCCCGCCTCGCGCCTCTCGAACTCCAGGCCTTCGCCGTCCGCGCGCAGCTCATCGCCATCAAGGAAGAAAGCGATCGCGACTTCCACCTCATCCTCGCCGATCCCGCGAATCCTTCCACCACCATGCTCGCGGAGATTCCCTCCTCGGAATGTTCCGGCGCGTGCTCCTCGCAGTACGCCTCTTCGTTTGAATCCGCGCGCACCGCACTCGAATCCCGCTTCGGCATGCCTCCCACCACTGCCTTCCAGGACGTTCCCGGCATCGTCATCGTCGACGTCACGGGTATCGCCTTCTTCGATTTCTTCCACAGCCAGCGCGGCGTCGCCCCCAACGCCATCGAACTCCACCCCGTCCTCAGCATCCACTTCGAATAAGCGTCGCTTTTTACTTATCTTCTCGGGCATCGATCTGCTACATTACTATCCACGGAGATTACCATGCCTCATAATACCGATTTTGATCATTCCCACTACGTTCCAATCCTCAAGGGCAAACAGGGTGAACTGGATGCGCTTCAAAAAACTGCAAAGAAGCTAATCGGAAGCTTCACGCCCTTATTGGAAGTTCCGCCCATCCCGCCAGCCTACATCCTAGGGCAAGACGAGCCAGTTCCGTCGAAGACAATCGACGAACACGTTGTTCATGTTAGCGAGAAATTTGCAGAGGCCCTGGCAAACTACTCAAACGTTTTTGTCGACGGCTACTATATCGAAACCGAGGATGAGTTGGCAGATGGTACCTCGCCAGTTGATAATATCTTCGAGGCTCTGCGCACACAAAAAATTGCCTTTGTCCCGACGGTCGGAATTGATCGCGTGGAGGACTACGCTGAATCGGTGCGGCGTGCCGTAAAGAGTGATGGTCGTGGCTGCTGCCTTCGGCTAGTCGAATCAGACTTGGAAGGCATTGTGGAACTTCCTCCCCAAATTGAGTCCCTTTTGAAGTTCCTCGGTTTAAAGGTCAAGGACGTTGACCTTCTTCTAGATTTTGGGCCGCGAGTCCCATCAAAAGCCGCGCTGCCATTCCAGATCGAGGCATTGCCGTCGGTCAACGATTGGAGAACTCTGACGGTCGCGTCATCTTCCTTCCCAGTGGACATGAGTGGAATAGCTCAAAACTCGGTGGAAGAACTCGAACGGGAGGAATGGATCGCATGGCTGTCGCTGCGCAACAAGCGGAAAACGTCGAAGAGAATCCCGACCTACGGCGATTACGCGATCAACCATCCCGTCCTTAGCGAGATTGATCCCCGGATTATGAGCATGAGCCCTAACATACGGTATTCGGACAGTACGAGCTACGTTGTGGCAAAGGGTCAAGCGATACCACGGAAGAGGAAGAATCCGACAAAGCAGGAAGAAGCGGTTAGGGGGAATCTACTCCCGAATGTTCAATACCCAAAACTCTCCACAAAAATTAAGAATCATCCAAGCTGGAAGGGAGACAAATTTAGCTGGGGAGACAAGTTTATTGATACTTGTTCCCATAAGGAGTGCGTCGGTAGCGCAACGAACTGGAGGGCCGTTGGGACGTGCCATCACATCGCCGTAGTCGTGCAGCAGATCGCCAATCTCCCCTAGCACGTATGGCCTGGCGTACATAGTCAGCAAGCCGTTCTGGATCAATTTGCTGCGCAAGTCGTGCTACCAGACACGCCATTGGTCTTGAGCGAACACCCGAATCCAACCCCAGACTAGACAGCAGGCATAATGCTTCCGGGCGCCATAAAAGCGCAGCAATTGCTTCACTGTCCGGAGCAGGATTTGGGCACGATTCCCTGATCCGCTCGAGTTGAACCCCAGAAATCTGGCCGTACTCGACTCGCACGATTCCCCACCAAGCGGGTATGATTGATCTAGCTACAGATAGGTGACGGGAAGCACTGACAAGCGTGGCCCGTTCAAAAACGGAGTTGTAGGCTTCTACCTGTTGCGGCAGCCGGAGGAGCGTGTCCCGATCACTCTTGATCTCATATCCGTGCGAAATGCCATTCAAAGCTACGAGGTCGGCCCTGTTCGTTCCACCATACAAGGCGAACTCTTGAATGAAGATCGTGTCGGACGTGCTAGTGTGTTCGTTCTGAACAAAAGGCAATAATAACTCGCGGATTTGCGCGTCATTGGTGGCTCGCATAGTAGACAACTCCAGTGTATGATTTGGTTGGATACTTAAACCGTTCTAATAAGTTCTCTGAGGCCCTACCGCGAATCGGGCCTTTCCTGCGTTCTTTGCCGAAATTACCCTAAATTGCCGCATTCAGCAATTCCTCAATTGTCTAAAGAGCACCTATCGCGTCGGCGGCCACCGCGGGGGCTTGATCGCGCCGGTTCCGCGCGAGCGCCAGCGCCGAATCTTACAGCCACACCATCCTGAAAATTTCCCAACTTCGTGCTAGGCTAATTTGTGACCAAGATGACCATGACCGCAAGCTGCTCTACCGGCCCAGTTCCTCATCGCAACGGCCTGAGTCACAGGCACGCGAAGGAGGGCAGCGCGACCGCGATTTCCGTTAGCGATTTAGATACTCCCGAGAGATTCCGCCAGTCAATAGTCACTTGCCACTTGCGAGGGATTTCGGCCATTTCTAATCGGTACAACAAATTATTAGAATTGCCCGTAACTCGCACAAAACAAACGGTCGCTGCCCGTTCTAATCGGTACAAAAACCGCTTTTCGCCGCGCCGGTCTTTATCCTCATCATCCCGCCTCGCCTTTGTAGCGCCCGACTTCTCCCCAACCTGGGCGAGAGAGGACCGAAGTGCCATTCGTCACTACTTTCTAATCCACAATCCGGAATTAGATACCGAGTTAACTTACAGAAAACAAAAGGTCGGGGTTGTTTCTAATCGCCAATTTTTTGCGCTCTTAAAATTGCCGGGCACTTCCAGACAAAGCGCGGATTTTTCACAACCGGGTCTCGCCTGAGCCATGTTTGAAAACCTCACCGACAAACTTCAGCGCGCTTTCAAGAACCTGCGCGGCCAAGGCAAGCTCACCGAAGAGCATCTCGACGCCGGCCTCGCGCAAATCCGCGAAGCGCTTCTCGACGCCGACGTCAACCTGGGTGTCGTCGACGAAATCATCGCGCACATCCGCGAAAAGGCCCTCGGCTCCGAAGTCCTTCTCCAGCTTTCACCCGATCAGCAGGTCGTCAAAATCGTTCGCGACGAATTAACCGAACTTCTCGGCAAAGAAGTCCGCATGCAGTTCGCCTCGCGCCCGCCTTCCGTCTGGCTCATCGTAGGCCTGCAAGGCTCCGGCAAAACGACTACCACGGGCAAGCTCGGCAAATGGCTCGGCCACAATGGCCATCGTCCCATCGTCGTTTCCACCGACGTCTATCGCCCCGCCGCGCGCGAGCAACTCGCCCAAGTTGCCAAAGCCACTCATACTCCTGTGTGGCCCGGCGCTGGTACTGACAAGCCGCTCGAAATCGTTCGCGGCGCTATGCGTGAAGCAAAACTTTCCGCCTACGACGTGGTTCTCGTCGACACGGCCGGCCGCTTGCACATCGATGATGAACTAATGAATGAACTCTCCACGCTCAAGCGCGAGCTTGCGCCCTCGGAAATTCTTTTCGTCGCTGACGCCATGATTGGCCAGGACGCCGTGCGTTCCGCGGGCGAATTCCACAAGCGCCTCGGCGTCACGGGCGTCATACTCACGAAGCTCGATGGCGACGCGCGCGGCGGCGCGGCGCTCTCGATTCGCAAAGTCACCGGCGCGCCCGTAAAATTCGCGGGCATCGGCGAAAAATACGACGCCATCGAGCAATTTCATCCCGACCGCATCATCTCGCGCATCCTCGGCATGGGCGATGTCCTCACGCTCATCGAAAAAGCCGAGAAAACCATCGACGAAAAACAGGCCCGCGAATTGCAGCGCAAACTCGAGCATAACGAATTCTCCCTCGAGGATTTTCGCGACCAGTTGAAGCAAATTCGCAAGATGGGCTCGCTCGAACAGCTCATGGGTATGCTCCCGAAAATCGGCCCCTTCGCGAAATTGCCCAAGGACACGGCTATCGACGAGTCCCGCTTGAAAGTCGCCGAAGCCATCATCAATTCCATGACCTCCGCCGAACGCGACGATTACAACCTGATCGACGGCAAGCGCCGCAAACGTATCGCCCGCGGCAGCGGCACCACCGTGCAGGAAGTCAACGAGGTCCTCAAGCAGTACAACGAAATGCGCCGCATGATGAAAATGTACGGCAACACCATGAAGGGCAAAATGCGCGGCCTGGGCAAGCTCCGCGGCGGCCTGAGCAACTAGCGTTGCGAAAACCCCGCATACAAGGCCTTTATGCAAGCCCCTGATTCCGCGCTTTGGGAATTTCGCGCCTTACGCTATAATGGAGCTGCAATTTTGGAGGATATAACGAAGTGTTGATGATCCGATTGTCCCGCATTGGCAAGAAGAAGCAGCCAGCCTATCGCGTGGTTGTGATTGAGAAGACGCGTCCGCGCGACGGCCGTTTCGTCGAAATTGTGGGGACATACGATCCTCTGAAGAATCCTGCGATCGTTAAGCTCGACGCCGAGCGCGTGAAATATTGGCTCGGTTGCGGCGCCCAGCCCAGCGACACCGTCCGCAGCTTCTTGCGTCACCAGAAAATCGCATAGAGCATCCTACTCTTCAGGGGTTTCGCACTTCAGCGTCGGATCTAGCCTCAGCGGATTTTTCCGCCGGACCCAGCGAACGTCCGGAGGTTCTCATGATCAAGGAGCTCGTCGAGTCGATTGCGAAAGCTCTTGTCGACCATCCCGAACAGGTAATCGTGAACTCCATCGAAGGCGAGCAAGTCACGGTTCTTGAATTGCGCGTTGCTCAGGACGATCTCGGGAAAGTGATTGGGCGGCAGGGCCGCACCGCGAAGTCCATCCGCACGCTGTTGGGTGCGGCCGGCATGAAATTGAAAAAGCGATTCACTTTGGAAATACTCGAATAGCGTGGCGGACTCCCCAGCCAGTCGCGTCACACTTGCCAGAATTCTGCGTGCTCGCGGACGCCGCGGGGAAGTTGCGGCTCAAATTCTCACCGATTTTCCTGAACGCCTCTCGAAACTCACTTCCGCGGAATTGTGGGACGGCAAAAATCCCGCGCGTCGCGTTGGCATTCGCGAATGCTGGCTCCATAACGGACAAGCGATTTTTCTTTTTGAAGGCTCGGATTCCATCTCCGATGCGGAACGTCTCGTCGGTCTCGAAATTCAGATTCCACTTTCCGAGCGCGTGCCCCTGGCGGCAGGCAGCTACTTCGTCACGGACCTAATTGGCTGCGAAGTGTTTCAAAGCACGGCGACCGAAGCGTCAACAAAACTGGGGGATGTTCGCGACGTGCAATTTACCGGTGAATCCGTCGCCGGCACGCCGGTCCTCGTTGTCGCCACGCCTCATGGCGAATTGCTCATTCCTCTCGCCACGGAAATTTGCACGCGTATTGACACCGCCGCTCGCCGCATCGAAGTGGTCCTACCCGAAGGCCTCCGCGACTTGAACCAGAATTAGAAATGCAAAAACATGAAATGCGACTAGGGTAAGATTCCAGCAGGATGCGCTTCGATCTGATTACGATTTTTCCAGAGTTTTTTCGCGGGCCGCTGGACTATGGAATTGTGCGGCGCGCGCGCGAAACGAAATTGATCGACATCGCGATTCACGATTTGCGACTTTTCACGCACGACCGTCACCGTACGGTGGATGACCGTCCGTTCGGCGGCGGCGAAGGCATGGTGCTGAAACCTGAGCCGCTTTTCGACGCGGTCGAATCGCTCATCGGCCCAGTGAAGGATATGCGAATCTCGCAGCCGGAGATGCGAACTGCGGTTGTGTTGCTTTCCGCTTCGGGAAGATTATTCAGGCAGGAAATGGCGCGAAGATTTTCGCAACTGGAGCGTGTGATTTTAATTTGCGGCCGTTACGAAGGCGTCGATGAGCGTGTGGCCGAGCATCTGGCAACTGACGAAATCTCCGTCGGCGATTTCGTGCTTTCCGGCGGCGAATTGCCTGCGGCGATGGTGCTCGACGCGGTGACGCGCTTGATTCCTGGCGCGCTCGGCAACGAAGATTCCGCTGAGAACGAATCGTTCTCCACCGCGCCCGATCGCGCGGACGATACAGCAGAGCGCATTCCCGATTTGCGAAACGTGGAACACGAACTACCAAACCTGGAATCTCGAGGCGCGGATCGCGGCATCCTGGATTATCCGCATTACACGCGGCCGCAGAATTTTCGCGGCTGGGAAGTTCCGGAAATTTTGATGAGTGGAAATCACGAACAAATTCGACAATGGCGTCATCGGATTGCGCTCGAAAAAACGAAGCGCAATCGTCCGGATTTACTCGCGGGCTCAAATCCTCGAGACTTCATCGCGAAATAAGATTGCCGCTCTGAAATTTCGCCGAGCCATTCGCAATGCCGGTTCGCGCGCGCGGCGCCGTTCCAATCGCGGCGTTGTGCTGGCGCGCCGACGTTTGATAGGCTCGGTCGCGAGGAAAATTCGGAATGGCGATCATTGACGTTCACAACCATTATTAC
>DAHUXN010000061.1 GCA_027307115.1 Acidobacteriota bacterium | reverse complement strand
GTCTTCTCCGGATGCCCCAGGTAGCCTTGCATGATGTTCGGACCGCGAACCAGCAGCAGCCCCGGCTGATCGTTTTCCAGCGCCGCGCCAGTGTCCGGCTCGACAATGCGCACGCTCACTCCTGGCAGCGGGTGCCCGATTTTTCCGCGCTTCGCGCCGACTTGCCTAAAACCCGGAGCACGAAAGTCGCGTGTGTTCACAGCGACCGCGGGGGAGCATTCCGTGCAGCCGTATCCTTCAAGCGGACGGATGCCGAAGCGATCCTCAAAAGCCAGCGCCACTCGCTCAGACAATTTCTCCGCGCCTACGAGCACGAACTGAATGCTGCCAAAATCTTCCGGCGAGCAACGGCGCAAGTAGCCCTGCAAAAACGTGGGCGTTGCGAGCAGAAACGTCACTTTGTATTTGCGCACCAGTTCGCTGATGGCCGAGAAATCGAGCGGGCTGGGATGGTAAACGACGCCGACACCCAGCACGGCGGGCAGCCACAGCGTCACCGTAAATCCGAAGGAATGGAAAAAGGGAAGCACGCCAAGCAGACAATCGCTGTCGTCAAGCATGAACGTCTGGCCCAGCTGCTCGATATTGGCGGCGATATTGTAATGGCTTAGCATCACGCCTTTCGGTTCGCCGGTGCTCCCGCTCGAAAAAATTATCGTGGCGAGGTCATCGATTTTTGGAGCTGCTCGCTTGGCGTAGATGCGCGCGAGCCATGACGCGGGGAGCCACCAGAGGAAGAATGCCAAGAGTTTCTCGCTTGCGCGAGGATTGGCCGCTGCCTCTTCGACAAGAATTGTTTTCGCCGGGACCTCGATTTTCAGCCGCTCGAGCAACGCGCCGGACGTGATGACGGTTTCAATCCCGCACTGTTGCACGCTCGACGCCAGAGCTTCCCGCGACGCCGTGTAATTCAAATTCACCGGCACTTTGCCGCACAGCATGGCGGCAAAATTCACCAGCGCCCCGGCAACGGACGGCGGCAACAGGATTCCGATTTTCGATTGTCCCTCCCACACTTTCGCAAGCCGCCGCGCCAAAAATATCGAGCGTGCAAGCGCCCCGCCGAATCGCAGTCGTGGCGTCCGCGCATCCGCCATGGCAAATCGGAACGGATGCCGGTGCGCCGAAGCGACCAACGACTTTACCAGCGGTCGCATGCGCTTCTTGCGAAACTGGAATGCTTCGCTCTGCAATTCCTGCACGGCCTGGCGCACTTCCGGCGCGCTCGCCGTCGGCGGCATTGGTTTGCCGAAACTAACGGTAACGGGATAGGGAAGCTGGCGAGGAAGTTTCCAGAGGAAGCGCTCGCGCTCAAAACTGAAGATGCTCCCCCACACGCCGTCCAAAGCGACGGGCACCACGGGCGCCTGCACGTCCTTCATGATTCGCTCGAGGCCGCGCCGGAACGGCAGCATTTGACCGATTCTCGTGATCTGTCCTTCCGCGAAAATACAAACGACTTCGCCACGCTGAATCGCGGCCGTCGCCTCCAGCAGCGACCGCAGCAACTCTCGCGGACGTTGCAGCGAAGAGATCGGAATCGCCCTGAGCATTCGCGCAAACGGCCTTATCGCCGGCTTTTCGTACATGTCTTTGTCGACCAGGAACCGGATATGACGGTCCGTGGAGGCAATTAGCAACAGCGCGTCCACGAAAGACAAATGGTTTGCCACGAACAACGCGCCGCCGCGCTCGGGAATGTTCTCGCGGCCTTCGACTCGAATGCGGTAAATGGAGTGCGTGGCCATCCACAGCACGAAGCGCAGCAGCGAATCAGGAAGCAGCACAACGGCGTACACGGTGGCTACAAGCGTCAGGCCCGAGCCGACGAGAAAAACAGTGGCGGGGGCCAAATGCAAGACGCCTTCCAGCAAGTAGTAAGCGCCTCCGGCGGCGGCGACGCCCAGAAACGACACGACGCCCGCTGTGGCGAGGACAGCTCCCCTGTGGCCGCTCTCCGGCCGATGCTGGATCAGCGCGTTCACGGGAACAGCGAAAAAGCCGCCGAAAAAACCGAGCAACGCAAGGCGCACGCCGACGCCGAAGAACGTCAGGTGGCTCGAAGAGAGCATCACAGCAAAGACCGTCAGGCCCATGGAGCCCATCGGAATCAGCCCATATTCAATTTTTCCGCCTGAAAGGTAGCCCGCGGCGACGCTTCCCACTCCGATTCCGATAGCGAGCGCCGCCTGCAAATACGTATTGTGTGTATCGCTGAGGCGCAGCACTTCCTTGCCATAGAGAAGAATGACAGGTTGCAGCAGTCCTCCGAGAAACCAGAAATACGTATTGCCCAGCACGGCGAGCCACAGCACGCGATCCTTCTTGATTTCGCGCATCTCTCGCCAGATTTCCGTGACGAAATTGGCATGGTATTGCCGGGCGGGATTGGCGGCGGGAACGCGCGAAATGCCGAGACTCATAAACGTCCCGGCGACGGCGAGAGATATGAAAATTATTCCGGACCACTGTTGGCGTCCGCGGAAGCCGTCGGAAAGGTATCCGGCGGCCATCGTCCCGGTGATGATCGCGAGAAACGTGCCCAGCTCGATGATTCCGTTGCCCCACGAGAGTTTTTCTTCCGGCAGGATTTCTGGCAGGAGACCGTATTTCGAAGGCCCAAACAGCGCCGCCTGCGTGCTCAACAGAAAAATCGCGATGAATTCGAGAACCAGATTCTGGCGGGCGAGGCCCGCGAGCGCGAAGAACGTGGAGCTGATCTCGAAGAGTTTCGTGCCGATAGTTACGGATCGTTTGCTGAAGCGGTCGGCGAAGTAGCCTCCCGTCATTGAAAATAAAATGAAGGGCAGTGCGAAGAGCACCAGGACAATCGGGACCAGATGGTTCTTCTCAGCTTCCGTTAGTCCCATTCCCAAAATCAGCAGGATGACGAGGTTCTTCAGAGCGTTTTCGCTGAATGCGCCTTGAAACTGCGTGGCGATCAGCGCCCAGAACCCGGACTGCCACTTGCGTGGAAGAGTGTTTTTTTCGGCGAGTGTGTCAGCGCACATGGTTATCGCGAGTATTCGGCAAGAAAATGCCTATGAGAAGAATACCGGATGCCGCGTGTTCGCGCGTCAGTGAAGAAGCGCATTCACTTTTTGCATCTGCGCGGCAAACTGGAAACCATCATACGCCGACGGATTCTGCAATTGCTGGTACAGTCCGGCGATAGCGGAACGCACGTCCGCTTCATTCGGCATTTTCACGTTGCGCGAATAGGCAAGGAACAACGAATTGAGGGCCATGGCCGCCTGTTCGGCGCTTCGTTCGCCTGCCATGGATATTGCATCAGCGTCACCAGAAATGCCGCGCATCAGCTTCAACGTTACAGCCCGGTCGTAAGGCATCGTCGCGATTCGTTGCGCCAGATCGTCGAGGGCTGCCGCAGTTTCGTTTGCGGACGCGGCCACTTTTGCCCGATCCGGAGCCACGCGGCTCATCTCCGCACTGACGTTTGCAAGCGACGCATCAAGTTTTGTCGCCAAAGACGCATCTACGACGCGCGTCATTTCGCGAAACACGATGTATCGCGATGGATTCCACGGAGGGCTTCCGGGTTTGCGCCCGGCATAGCCGCGCTGCTGCCGCCAACTATTTTCCGTTTTAACTAAATCGTGATGGCACGCGAAGCAATCGAGCTGCGTGTACTCCGGCCATTGCTCGCGCTGCGTCAAATCCTGCAAATATTTCATCTCCGCGCTCAACTGAACCGCCTGCCCCGTGCCCCAGTCGCGCACATCGCGCCACGCGTCTTGCTCGAGCGGCTGCTTCCAATGACGCGGCATCGTCGCCTCAAACGAATCAAGCTCAAAATACAAATCCGGATGACCGGCGGCGAGCATCTCGTGATCGACGTATTTATTTTTTGTTCCCAGGTGGCATTCCAGGCATCGTTCTGTCCGCTGGACAATGTCCCGCGTGTCGTACATGCCGAGCTTCACCGATTGCTCATGCGTCCATCCGACCGTGGTATGCGGGCCGAGCCACGCCGAAGCCGGGCCGTGGCAGCTTTCGCAGCTCACGCCATCGGCGATATCGAATGTGCGTGCGCGATCGGATGCCGGCGCGTCAATCGCGTGGCACGCCAGGCATTTCGGAGCCGTATTCGCCGCCGGCAATCCGAGGATCTTAGCCATGCGCGTCGCCACGGGCCCGCTCAACATAGCGTAGGCGCGCGAGTGCTTATCCTGCGTCACCCACGTGCTGTATTCGTTCTGCCAAATGCGCGTCTGCGTCATTGGCCGGACGCTTCCATGGCACGCTGGCGCGCTGCAACCGCCCGCGCCCACGTATTGAACGGGCGCCGCGGCCTGAGTGGATGCTTTACCGGCGCGGCTCTGGCCAGCGGTGGCGGCCAAGCCCGCGACTAAGAGCATTAACACGACGCCGATGAGGCCGCGTAAGACGCGCGCTTTTGTCATGTTCGTCATAGTCGAAGACCGGGCTGCTTATACTCCGCGCTCGCGCGTCAAGTCAACGCTTGCCTCGTTGCGCTTCTGGAAAGTTTGCCAAACAATTACCGGTGGTTCGTCTGTCTTCGTGGACAGGGCATCTTCGGTCTGCTATATACTCGCGAAGCCGCGGGGAAAATTCCCGGAACTGTGCTCACCGGCGGGCCCATTGAAGCCGGCAACCGAGGCTCCCGAGATTGTCTTCGATTCCGTTGATCTACGATGAGCTGCAGGCCATTCAAGGTCAGTTCGGCTATCTTCCCGCCGATCAACTGGCCGCCTTGTCGTCCCGTTCGAGCATTCCGTTATATCGGTTGCACGGCGTAGCCAGTTTTTATCCGCATTTTCGGCTTGCACCTGCCCCGAAGGCTGACGTGCGCGTCTGCTGCGACATGGCGTGCCACCTTCGCGGCGCCGGCGACCTTCGCGCGGCGCTTGAACGGCGCTATCAAACCGCCGCGCCCGCGGATTTTTCTCTGCAGGAAGTTTCGTGTCTCGGCCAATGCGACGGCGCGCCCGCGATTGCCGTGAACGGCCACATTTTCAGGAACATCAGTTCCGCTGCCGCGGATCTCCTAATTCGCGACACGCTTGCGGGTGAATCCTTGCCGGAAAAGGAACATGAACCGGCGAAACAGGAAATTCTGTCTGACCCGTATCGAGGTTCCCAGCGCTATGGCGCTCTTCGCAACTACGCAGCTTCCCGCGATTGGACGGGCTTCATCGGGCAGTTGAAAGCGAGCGGCCTGCGCGGCCTGGGTGGCGCGGGGTTTCCCACAGGCACGAAATGGGAAATCGTGAAAGCGGCGGCCGGCGAGGAGAAATTCATCGTCTGCAATGCCGATGAGAGCGAGCCGGGCACGTTTAAGGATCGCTTCATTCTGGAAAATCTTCCGCATCTGGTTGTCGAGGGCATGATTCTTGCCGGCCTTTTCACCGGCGCGCGAAAAGGAATTCTCTACATTCGCCATGAATATGAGTTGCCAAAGAAAACAGTCGCAGCCGAGATTCAGTCCTGCTATCACAATGGCATCCTTGGTGAAAATATTCTGGGCTCGAATCTCGCCTTCGACCTCGAAATTTTCACCAGCCCTGGCGGCTATATTTGCGGCGAAGAAAGCGCCTTGCTCGAAGCCATCGAAGGAAAACGCGCCGAGCCTCGCAACAAGCCGCCGTTCCCGGGCGTGCAAGGTTTGTGGCAAAAGCCCACGGTGATCAACAACGTCGAAACGTTTTCAAATGTCCCGCTCATCCTGGTTCGCGGCGTCGACTGGTACAAATCGCAAGGGCACGGAGGAGCCGCGGGCCTGAAATTTATCGGGGTCAGCGGCGCGGTAAAGCGGCCCGGCGTTTATGAAGTCGCAATGGGCGTGCCTGCGTCGGATTTAATTTTTCGCTGCGCCGGCGGCCCGCCCGACGGCCGCCAGTTGAAATCCTTCGCGCCGTCAGGGCCGTCTTCCGGTTATCTACCCGCCGCAATGGCCGATGTTCACATGGATTTCAAATCGCTGGCTGACGCGGGCTCCATGCTCGGCTCCGGCGCACTGGTGGTTTGCGATGATTCCGCTTGCATGCTCGACATGGCGCTCAACTCGACAAAGTTTTTTCGCAACGAGTCCTGCGGCAAATGCGTTCCGTGCCGCGTCGGCTCGCAAAAGCTCGTAGACATTCTTACCGGCTGGACGCGCGGCGAGGGCGCTGCGGGCGATCTGACACTCATCGAAGAACTCGGCAACGCCCTTCGGCTCACGTCAATTTGCGGCTTGGGCCAGGTAGTCCCTGTTCCCATTGCGTCCGTGCTGAAATATTTTTCTGACGAAGTGACGGCCCATTACAAAGATCGCCGCTGCGCTGCGGGCGTTTGTCCCGTGAGCCGTGCGAGGCCGTCGTGAGCCCCGCGCTTGTCGAGTTGACGATTGACGGCGGCAAAGTGTCCGTGCCCGAGGGCACCACCGTCTTCGACGCGGCGCGCTTAAACAACATCCGCATACCGACGCTCTGCCATCAGCAAAACGAGACACCGGTTGGCGTGTGTCGGGTGTGCGTGGTTGATGTGGGCGCACGAGTGCTGACAGCCTCGTGTGTTCGTCCGGTGGAAAGCGGCATGGTCGTGTCAACAACCTCGGAGAAAGTCCGCAACGCGCGCCGTACTCTTGTCGAGCTGATGATGTCCGATCATCCGTCGCCGTGCGCGCGACAGCAGCAATCCGGCGACTGCGAGCTCGAAGTGATGGCGCGTGCCGAAGGCGTTGAGAAACCACGCTTCGCCCGCCGCGCAACTTCCCGGGGTCGCGACGACTCCTCCGTCGCCATCGCCGTGGACCACGACGCGTGCATCCTCTGCGATCGCTGCATTCGCGGTTGTGACGAGATTCGCCACAATGATGTTCTTGGCCGCATGGGCAAAGGCTACCGCACGGGTATCGCCTTCGACCAAAATTTGCCGATGGGCAACTCCTCATGCGTGTCGTGCGGCGAATGCATGATTTCGTGTCCCACCGGCGCGCTCACGAATAAATTCCACGTGGGCACCTCGCTTCGCACGGGCGAACCCGCGTCACCCGAAACACTCCACCAGTTGCCCGTTTTCGCCGGAGTCTCGGGCACGTTCCTCGAATTAAATCGCGGAGCGATCGTCGTTCGCCATTTTCGTCACGGCGAAATCATTTGCCGCGAAGGCGAATTCGGTTCGACCGCGTTTTACATGCTCGGAGGACGCGCGCAGGTTTCGATAAACACGCAAATGGGACACGTGAAAACCGAAGGCGGCGCGCTCGGTTTTTTCAGCAAACTTTCCAGCCGCCTTGCGCGCGGCGCTGAAGATCATCGCGACGAAGAATCGGTGCGCCGCACGATTCCCATCGACGGGCCGTCGGACCTGCCGCTCGAAAAGCCGGTCGCCGAACTCGGTCCGGGCGATTTGTTCGGCGAAATGACGTGCATGAGCTTCTATCCGCGTTCCGCCACAGTGCGCGCCACGACGGACGTCGCCGCTCTTGAAATGCTTCGCAATGTCCTGGACATTCTCCAGCGCAACAAGAATTTCCGCGGCCAAATCGAGGAAAATTATCGCCGACGCGCGCTTGATTCCCATCTGCGGAGCGTCCCTGTTTTTTCCGGGCTCACCACCAGCTTTATTGATCATCTGCGCGACAAAGTCGAGCTGGTCCGGTATTCGCCAGGGCAGATTATCTGCCGCCAGGGCGAACCTGCCGACAGTTTTTATCTGGTTCGCATCGGATTCGTGAAAGTTTGGCAAGCGCATCCGGGCGGGGAAATGATCCTCGCTTATCTAGGCCGCGGCGGGTACTTCGGCGAAGTCGGCTTGCTCGGCGGCGGCGTGCGCACAGCATCCTGCACCGCGCTTGATCACGTGGAGGTGGTGCGCATCGCGGCGGAAGAGTTCCAACTGATGCTCGAGCAATTTCCGGAAATCCGTGCGAGCCTGGAAACGGTCGCCACGGATCGCCAGCGCGAAAATCGCGAGCGTCTTGCCTTCGTCGAATCCACGCCGCTCCAGGATTTTCTCGCGCAAGGCTTGATGGAAGCGCAGAGCCTGCTGATTCTCGATCTCGAGCGCTGCACGCGCTGCGATGCTTGCGTGCGCGCGTGCGCCGACGCGCACGACGGTGTGACGCGCTTGATCCGCGAAGGCCTGCGCTTCGATAAATATCTTGTGGCGACTTCCTGCCGCCAATGCCGGGACCCCCTGTGCATGGTGGGCTGTCCTGTCGGCTCGATTCGTCGGCGCAATTCGCTCGAGGTCATTATTGAGGATTGGTGCATCGGCTGCGGCCTGTGCGCGAAGAATTGTCCCTATGGCAATATCAACATGCATCCGTTTCCCGTTCAAATTGCCGATGCGGATTCGCCGGGGCGCACGCGTGCGATCATGAAACAAAAGGCCACTTCATGCGATCTGTGCACGGAGCACGCCGAGCCAAGCTGCGTGTATGCGTGCCCCCACGACGCGGCGCATCGCGTCGATCCGCGCAAGTTCTTCGGCGCGCTCCTGGCGCAATCGAAACGGGATTGAGGTTCGAGTGCTACTCGACCGCACACAGCGCAACTGGATAATTGCAGCAGCGATTCTTGTGCTGATCGCGACCGCCATCTACGTTCCATACGCGCTGAATTCTCCGCAAGGCCCTCGTGGCGGCAGCGCCATCGGCCTCTCGTTCGGCATTGTTGGTTTCGCGCTGATGATTTTCGCGGGATTGCTCGGCGCGCGAAAGAAAGTTCCCGTCTGGCGCGTCGGCCGTGCGCAGACGTGGATGCGCGGCCATCTCTGGCTGGGACTTGCGAGCCTGCCGATAATTCTCTTTCATGCAGGATTTCACATGCGCGGCACGCTCACGCTGGTGCTGATGATTTTGTTTTTCATCGTGATCGCCAGCGGCATTTTTGGCGCGGCTCTGCAAATTTACATTCCGCGCAAGATTACGATGGAAGTCCCGATGGAAACGATTTACGAGCAGATTGATCACATCCGCTCGCAACTTCGGGAGGAAGCTGATCAACTCGCCACGGCTGCGTGCGGTTCGCTCGACGGGACAATCGTGATTGGCTCCGCGCCCGGCGGAGACGCTTCCGCGTCCGCGGTGGAAGTCGGTGTCGAGGTCAACGAAGACGCGCGCGACCAATTGCGCGAATTTTATCTGCGCCGCATGCGCCCGTTTGTCGAAGATCCCGCGCGCAGCCGTTTTCCGCTCGCGGATCCGCCGCAAGCGTCGGCAATATTCGAGGACCTGCGTCTCCGTCTGCCCGTTGAACTGCGTGACACGCTAAAAGATTTGGAGAGCATCTGCGAAGAGGAACGTCAACTGACGGGTCAGGCGCATTTGCACCGCGTTTTGCATACGTGGCTGCTTGTTCATGTTCCATTGTCGTACGCGCTGCTCGCGCTGGCCGCGGTTCATGCGGTCATGGCATTGCGATTTTGACGAACGATTTTTGACGAGCAGTGAATCGGGAGCGAAGATTTGGCGCGTCGTCCACGAACTGCAAAAAAACTGGCGCAGCGCATCGAGCTTTCCTACTTCCAGCGGCCGCAACCGCTTCGCCGCTGGCGGTTCATTTTGTCCGTGGCATTTCCGGCGCTCGCGCTGCTGTGGCTTGCCGTGGCAGGACTTTCGAAAAACCGGACGCCGTATAGCATGGGCGCTGTGTCAGCTCCACACGCATTGTTTGGGCAGAAATGCTCGGCGTGCCACGTGGCGGACACGGTTTCGTTTCGCCATCCGGTGACGGATCAAGCTTGTCTCGCATGTCACGACGGGCCAATTCATCACGCGGATCAGGAATTCACTCCGTCCTGTTCTTCGTGCCACGTGGAGCATCAGGGCCGCATTCGACTGACCGCCGTGCGCGATGTTTCCTGCACGCAATGCCACGCGAATCTCTCCACGCGCTTTGGTGCTCCGCATTTCGTTCGCACGGTTCTTTCATTCGCGCGCCATCCGGAATTCGCGCCGCTGCGCGCGGATTTCAAGGATCCGGGGACGATAAAATTCAATCACTCCGTGCATCTTGTGGCAGGGCTCATTGGTCCGGGAGGGCGCCACGTTCAAATCGCGTGCGACGATTGTCATCGTCCCGGCACGCCGCGCGGTTCATGGCCTTACGGTGCTCCGGGCGTCGAGAACATCACTTTCTCCGGCGGCGCGCAATACGCTTCTCAGCAGGTTGCGACACCGAGCAGCTTCCATCCGACAACCGCCATGCAAGAACGAGCGGAACTCGCTTACATGGCCCCGCCAACGTATGCGAACACCTGCTTTTCGTGCCACGCTCTGCAATTCGACGCGCGCTTCCCTGATTCTGTTCCGCACGATAAGCCCGAAATCGTTCATGCCTTCCTCGTGGAAAACTTTCAGAAATACATCGCTGCGCATCCGGGCGCGGTGCGCGAACCGGCCGCGCTCCCGCGCTTGCCCGGGCAGCCTGTCGTGCAGAACGTGCATGCCGTCACACGCGAAGAATGGATTACGGAGCAAGTGGCCACGGCCGAGGATTTGCTTTGGCGCAAGACGTGCGCGGAATGTCACGCGTTGAATTTTTCAGGAGGGAACTCGCTGCCCGCGATTGCGCCGTCGCGCATCGCAACGCACTGGCTCCCGCACGCGAACTTTAGCCACGACGCGCACCGTATGGTCACGTGCGTCAGTTGCCACGCGAGTGTTGCGTCCAGCCAGCTCACTTCCGAAGTAAATCTTCCGAGCGTCCGCGTCTGCCAGGAATGCCACGCCGCGCGCGCTTCCGCCGCTCCGGCTGGCTGCTTCGAGTGCCATACGTATCACGATTGGTCGCAGGAGAAAGTTTACCCGGGGAAATTTTCACTTCGCGATTTGCTGAAAAGTTCGCGCAATGTCGTCGCGCAGCCGCCAGTGGCAGAACTCATTCGGCGCTGAGATTTGGGGCTGAAATTCGAGTGCCGATTACTTTCCGTTCTTCCGCATCAGCCACCCGCCGATCCATTTCTCCGCGCTTTGAATGGCGCTCATCGGCTGCGGTTTTCCCGGCGGCGTATCCGTTACGGTGTAAAGCTTTCCGTCGCGCAAATACATGCGCCGCATTTCTTCCAAGTTGAACGGCCGCGCGCCGCGTCTGCCAAATACGGCGATTTGGTTTCCGCTCTCATCCACAGCTCGATCGCGGTCAATTCCTTTTGAAATCGCCAGCGCTGGCCCAGCGGTGCGATAAGTTGCGACGAGCTTCGGCATCGGCCGCGGGCTGAAGCCTTCGAAGCGCGGATCGTTCTCCGGCGCGATCAATTGCACCACGCGAAGCCCGTTCCTGCCGTCCGCAACGTACGCGAAAATGCTCGCCGCTGTCGCGCCCAGCTTCACGTCGTTCACGTCGTTCATCGCGCCGCCTGCGTTGAACACTTGATCCATCACGGGATGGTCGGGCCGCCCGACGTTTACAATCGCGAGCCCCTGCTTGCCCGCTGACACATATGCGTACGTTCGCGCGACATACACATTTCGCGCATCGGCAAATGGCACCACCGCGCCCGGCACAACGCGCGGCTTGTCCAGTTGGGTGACATCCAGCACCTTCAGTCCATCGCGGTCCACGACAAACGCATACCGAAACTGAATCGAGATTCCGCGCGGCTCATTCAGCTTCGGCGCGCCGATTTGCGCCACCACGCGCGGCACAAGCGGATTGCTCAAATCGACGACCACCAGCCCCTTATCGCACAAAATATATGCATACGTTCCCGCAATCGCGATTCGCCGCGCGCCATTCAAAATCCCGCCGGGATTGAACGTCACGGCGCGCTTCAAAAAATTATCCTTAGGGTTTCCGTTGAGCAGCGTGGACACACCCGGCGCTTTGCTCTTCAAATTTGGATTGCCGATCACGACGAGTCCCTCGTACTTGTCCGTAACGTAGAGGAACCCGTACATCAAATTGATCGGCTGCTCCTGGTTTTGCGCGAACTGCGTGCGCGTTGGATCGACCGCGAGCGTAGTTGGCGTCGCCACGTCGGTCGCGTATTTTGTCTTCACATAGAGTCGCTGTCCGAGCGGCGAAACGGGCGCGGTGACCATTCGCTCTGAGAATCCTTTGTTATCGACATTCGCGATATCGAAAACGCGGAAGCCGCCCTTGCCCATCGCCGTATACACATATTCGCCGCGCATCTGCACATCAAGAATTGTCTTTCCTGCGTGATGATACGCGACGCCGAGTCTCCGGCCGCCCGCGACGAATTTCTTATAATCGTCGGGATACGCGATGCTTTGAAAACCGCTTCCGTAAATCGCATCTGGGTCGTCGTTCTCCGCGACGGCGACCGCCGAAAATCCCTTGTCGCCCTCAGCGACGTAAACGTACCGCCCTTCGTAATTCAGAAAATCCGTGCCCAGCAGCAGCACTTGCGCCATCCACGCGTTGTTGTTTCCCGCGCTGGAAACGTGGCAATCGGTGCATTGCTTCGTCTCCGTGGCGCGCACCGTATGCGGCACGTACGTGCTGAAAGCTTGCCCACTGAATCCCGGCGCGGAAACAGTCTGCTGCGTGTAGTAGAGCCACTCGCGGTTCACGTTCTGCGAACTCACCAAAATCGCGCAACTCGACCGCGCCGGCGCGACGCGATGTCCGGTGACCGTGCCATCAATCGCCAGCATGTACGCGTCGTCGCGCAGCACTTGAAAGTTGTAGCTCGTCCAGTTGCGCGTCACCGTTCCTTCGTTGTGCAGCATTTTGCGGCGATTGTTTGCGGTCATTTGCAGATGGCAACCGAAGCAATTCGGCGTCCAAGACGAATGGCACGCGAAGCACGTCATCGAAGATCGCGGATGCGCCAGGCTTGCGTCGCTCGCCGGCACATCGCCCCACGTAGTGCCGTCTGTGCGAATCGTTTTCGCCAGCCGCGATTTTTCGTTGTAGTGCGAATTCCCGGGCGTGATGGTGTCCAGCACTTGCGTCACTTCCCATTGCAAATCGCGCTGCATCATGGACCGTTGAAATAATTTGCCGTCCTGCCAGTAAAATTCGCGCTTACCCCACGGCGTCCGCAATGCCGCCAAATTAATTCCACCTGCTGGCGATGCAGGGCCGGACGTGATAAGCGTCGCTTTCTCTCGAATTGTCCCGTGGCAATCCGTGCAGTGAATCGCAATCGCGGCGCGCGGCTCGTTGTAAAGCTGTCCCGTCCCGTGGGCGTCTTGCGCGAAATGGCAATCGACGCACTGCATTCCTTTCTGGAGATGCAAATCCTCGAGGTGCACCGCTTTGCCGAATTTCTCCGGATCGTTGAACGGCACGATGTGACCATTGGCGTCCAACAGATTTCCGTCGCGGTCGTGCTTCTCGACCCGCCGGAAAATCCATCCGTGGCCGTGAAAATCGTCGAATTGCGTATTTTGAAGTCGTTTGTTGAATTTCGCCGTCCCGACCTGCGCCAGGAATTTCACGCTCGCCCACAAACCGCGCGGCGCTGCCGCTTCTGGATTGCGCAGCCCCACGCGATAGCGTTCTTCGTCCGTCGGATTGTGCTGCTGCGCGGGATACATCGCCTTGCCGTCGACTTCGTTGTCCCACCATGTATCGCCGTAAAACGTCGTCAGCATATTCGTGCCCGGATGCACATGGCACACCATGCACTGGCTCGACGGCATCGAGAGCGTGAATTCGTGCTTGATCGGATGTCCCGGCTCGCCCCGCGGAATCGTCGGATCGCCTTCGGCGCTCTCGCCCATGTTTCCGTATTTCGCGTACTGCGCGGAATGCGCAGCCGAGCGATCATTCGCATAGACCACGTGGCACGCCGAGCATCCGCTCGCGCGATAATCGCCCGGCTGATCGTTTGTTCCGGGCATATTCAGGGTTGGATCGAGGAGCCGCGTCTTCTGCAAGCCTAAAAACACCGGATCCGTCCGCAACTGCGTCCCAAATCCGCGAAAGCTTAATTTGTCGTCGGGCTTCCCCGGTTCTTCTAGTCGATTGGGATTTCCTATCTCGCTTTTTTCCTCGCCGCCGCGCTCGAAAACGCGCAGCACGTTCCCCGGTTGCGAAATTTCCCATCGCTCGAGCGGCTGAACAAACGGAAGCACGCCTTTGTTCATCGTTTCCGCGGATGTTGGAGCGGGATATGTGTTCACGCGCTGCGGCGTGCCGCTAGCCGCATAGCTTTCTCCGAAATGCTCGTCCTTCAGCGGATACGAACCGTTGTTGTAAAGCGCCGCGCCCCACAAAATTCCGCCCGTCGTCATCATGCTCGTCCGCACGGCGAAGGTTTCCTGTGCGTGGCATCCATTTTGCCCACACGTTTTGGCCGCGACGCGCAAATCCCCCGGATTCACGAACTGAATGTAATCCGCATTTTCGCGCAGCCAATCCGTGTTCGCGCGCACCGGATTCGCGGAAGTTTTCCATAGCCACGGCAGTTTCGGCGCGGGATGCGCTTTCGCTTTCGCGTTTTCGTATTCCGCCGAGCCAGGTTTCGCGCCCGCGGGCACAACGACTCTTGGATTTCCCGTGTGGCAGTCAACGCATCCCAGCCGCACCGTTCCAGTCGTGTGCATTGTTGGCTCGTCCACGCCCACGTGGCACGAAACGCATCCCGCGCTTTTTTTGTCCGCATCCGCTTGCGTTTGATTGATCAGCAAATTATCGACCTGCATCCCCTGTGCCCGTGCGCTCCGCCGCCCGCCGACAACCGCCAGCATGAGCATAATTGCTGCCGCGCTAAAACAAATCGCCGCCGCGCGTCCTCGCCGCGTTACCCTGACTCGAAATGTCGGCAAACCGTTCAAGTATAAATCCTAGAATTGAAACTTCAAATTCGCGAACGCCGAAAATAATGTCCGCTTCGTGTAAATATCCTGAAAACCGCGTCCCGGCTGAAACACGGAGCCGCCAAACGTCAGCATGATATTTTCCGTCAGTGGCGGACGATACTTCGCTCCCAAGTCAAACTCCTCGCCGATGTTGTGGTGAATTGGCGATTGGAACAGCACCAGCTCGAGCGGCTCGGTGCGGTCGAAACGCATAAAATTGAAATTCGTCACCGCCGTGAGCTTCGGCGTCAAATTGAAATCTGCCCTCGCGTTGTAAAGCCAAATCCCCGGATTCACGAAATTCGCCTGGCCCTCCGTTTTATTCGAACGCAAACTCGGCAGCAAACTATCTTGCGGCGTAAGCGCGACGCCTGAGCCCGAAAGTTTAATCGCCTCGCGATTCCAGAAACTGAACATCCCTCCCGCGAAGGCGGGGTTGTCGACGATCGCGTCAAAGCCGCGCGCGCGTCCGTCGCGAGGATTCGCGTCTCCCGAAGCGTAAAAAAAAGAACCGCGAAATCGGACCCAATCCCTATCTTCGGAAAGTTCCAGCGCCGCCATTTGCGCATTGATGGTCACTCTGCGCCCAGCAAGCGGATTGAACGTGTCATATCCCAGCGCCTGATAAAACGCATGGCTGACGTTGAGCCGCCCAATATGACCGTCGCTCGCCCAGCCCAGATACGCCACGCGGATTCCGTGCGTCTGGATTCCCGCGCCTTGATTCACCACATTTCCAATCGGCGCGGGACGCACCAGAAATCCATTTGTGTCGAAATGAATTGTCGGGTCGTCCTTGTTGTACGCGACGCTGAACTCCGTCGTGTAACCTTTCCAAATAAAATCCTGCATGTACAGGTTCGCCACAGCAACTTGTTGATGGCGCCGCTCAAATGTATTCAGCTCGCTGTTCGTGTCTTTCTCGAGCATTTGAAAATACGCCAAGTTGTATTGCCACCGGTTCGATTTCAAATTCCCGAACAATCGCAGCCCTGGCTGCTCGTCGGAAAAAAGAAATCCGCGAAAATCGCTCGTGAATTGCTGAATCCCTGCGCGCACCGAAAGGAAATCGTAATTTGGACTCAAATCGGCAATTTTGTATTCGACGAATGCCTCCTGAATTCCCGCGTGGGTGTCGAGGCGGCTGGTTCCCGCGCGGACGTTGATATTCACCAGGCCCAGTTCCTGCGTATTCAAATAGTTGATATTGAATTCCGGCGTGAACTGAACCCGCCAGTCCACGGGTTTGAAACTGGTATCTCCGTGAAATAAATCAAACGACAGCCGGAAATTCTGGCTCAGAAACGATTGCTCGCCTTTGCCGAAAAATTCCGCCGTGCCCGGACGTGCCTGACTCACGCCGCTCGGCGACGGCACGCGCCGTTCGTCAAAAAAAGAATCGCTCGTCCCTGTGAAATCGAAAAATGTGGAATTGCCCATGACGGGATAATCGCCCTTCCATTTGTTGCGATTGAACGGATCCCACCAATGTCCCTTCACGTACGGATATTCTCCGCCACGGCCGTAGCGCTTCCAGTCCGGCATCGTGACCTCCCATCGATCCTGCTCCGGCTGAAATACCTTGTCATTGGGAGGCAGCGGCGGCGGTGCTGGGGACGCTGCATTCTGTTGTGCGGGTTCCTGCATTTGATGATAAGAGGGAAGCGGTGCGGGCGGTTGCGCCGGTACGGGCAGCGGTGTTCCCGGTTCTTGTGGAGGACGCTGCGCGATTGGCGGGCTTGTGAGCGCCTCCATGCGCAGTTCCATCGTCACCACTTCCGCCGCGGCCACGGTCAAATCATTTCGCGCAAGCGTTTGGAATCCGTCCTTCGTAATCGTCAGTTCGTATTTTCCCGCCGGCACGTTTGCAAACCGGAAGACGCCGTCGCCCGTTGACGTGGTTTGAAATACTTTTCCGTTCGGCTGCATTCGCAACGAAATCTGAGCACCACCAACGGGTTGACCCGCGGGATCCCGCAAGATCCCAAGCACGGCGGAAGATTGCTGATTTGGCCGCGTCAGCCGCTGATTCTGTCTGCCGCTCTGAGCGCGTGCGGCGTTGCTTGCAACGAAACGCGTTCCGGCGCGCGCATCAGCGTGGAAGATCGCCAGTGCGGCTACCGTAACTATGATTACGCAGGTCCGCTGCATCCGCGCACCGAATGGGCCGCTCAATTTTGGGAGAAACCTGCGCCAATGCATCGGGCTTTCCGCAGCCACAGGACGCGCTACTAGCTATCACAGCCCCAATGGCCCGGCAAGCAGATTCACCCAGATTTTTCCGCGAATGTTGCGGGGAAGGAAATCACGTCGCGCGGATTCTCTCGATGCATCTTGAGTCGCCTGTGTGGATGTGATACGAACTTCTCACTTTGTCGCGAGGCTTGATGCTTCACGTGTCACAAATGATTTGCCACTTCAAACGCCTGCTCGCGGTATCGTGCGCGATTTTCCTTTGTGGCGCTCTCGCGTCGTGCGGGGGAACCAACTCCTCGTCCAGCCCTCCGCCTCCGCCGGTGGTTGCGGAATTATCCGCCACGGACGTGCAGTCGATTGTTCAAACGGCGGCAGCGGCGGTGAATGTTCCCTACGTCGTCGCGGTCACAAATCGCGAAGGCGATATCCTCGCCGTATATCAGAAGCCCGGATTCTCCGCGAGCAGCATCGGGAATTTCAGCCAAACGGTTGATACGAATGAGCTCGCGGTTTCTCTCGCTCGCACCGGCGCGTTTTTCAGCAACGATCAAGCGCCGCTTTCCTCCCGTACCGTGCGCTTCATCAGTGGGATCCATTTCCCGCCAGGAGTGACTGACACAGCGAACGCCGCGCTCTATGGCATCGAGAACACGAATCGCGGCTGCACTCTCGGCACTAATTTCAATCCCGGCGATTCGATTCCGCCCGCGCGCTCGATTAACGGCGCAAATCCCGGCCTCGGCGTCGCCACTGGCAAATTCGATGTCGACGACTCCGATCCCAACGCCGTGAATCCCGGCGGCGTACCGATTTTCAAAAATGGTGTGCTTCTTGGCGGCGTCGGCGTGGCGGGCGCGCAGGGAAGCGTTGCGGAGTTTGCTGCGTTTTCTGCGGCTACGAGCAATGGCTTCGGCCCAACGCCAGCGGCTCCCGGCGTGGTTTTCATCGACGGCATCGCTCTTCCATTCGTGAATCAAACTACGCTGCCGTCAGGGATGTCGGCGGGATCGGCCGCAGGCGGCACATATCTCGTCGGGCCGATCGCAAGTCCGGGATCTGCGCCGGAGGGTTATCTTGTCGGCCCGAATCCCGGACCAATCGGCGGCCTTTCGTCGTCACAGGTCAATCAAATCGTGATGGCCGCGGCCAACACAGCGAATCAGACGCGCGCCATTATTCGCCTGCCGGATGGCTCGCGCGCGAAAATGGTTATAGCCGTCGCCGATCTCGACGGCACGATTATTGCTCTTTATCGCATGATGGACGCCACTGTTTTCAGCGTGGACGTCGCCGCCACCAAGGCACGCAACATGGTTTACTTCAACAGCGCCGCGCGCGTCGCGGGCGATCTTCCCGGAGTTCCCGTCGGCACAGCGGTGACGAATCGCACCATCAGCTTCGGCGCACAGCCATTTTTTCCGCCGGGCATTGACGGCACCGCAGCGGGGCCGATTTTCACGCTGTACACGAACGACGTCGCCAATCCTTGCACGCAAGGCTCGCAACCGGTGGGGCCTAACCAGAGCGGCATCGTATTTTTCCCGGGAAGCGAAGGGATTTACGTGAGTGGGCAGCTCGTCGGCGGACTCGGCGTGAGCGGCGACGGAG
>DAHUXN010000056.1 GCA_027307115.1 Acidobacteriota bacterium | reverse complement strand
CTGGTTCAACCCTTCCTGAAAAACATTAAGCCCATGAAAGCCGCCTTCGACCAGAACTACGTCAAGAAACTTCACGGTACGCACGTCAAAAAAGCGAAAAACAAATTTGATCTGGCCGAGCAGCTTCGCGAAGACATTCGCGAGTTCAAGAAGAAAAGCAAAGTCGCGCGGACGGTAATGGTCTGGTGCGCTTCCACGGAAATTTTCCTCAAGCAGGAAAATACGCACGCAACGCTAAAAGATTTCGAGCGCGCCATGAAGGAGAATCACGAATCCATCGCGCCCTCGATGCTTTACGCCTACGCCGCCATTCAGGAAGGCGTGCCTTTCGCCAACGGCGCGCCGAATCTGACCGCCGAACTTCCCGCGCTCGTCGAGCTCGCGAAAGAGAAGAACGTTCCCATCTGCGGCAAGGATTTCAAGACCGGCCAGACGCTGATGAAAACGATCCTTGCGCCCGGATTCAAAGCGCGCATGTTGGGCGTGCACGGCTGGTTTTCGACGAACATTCTTGGCAATCGCGACGGCGAAGTTCTTGACGATCCAGGTTCCTTCAAGACAAAAGAGGAATCGAAACTCGGCGCGCTCGAATACATTTTCCAGTCGAAGCTTTATCCGGAGCTTTATGGGGACCTCTACCACAAAGTTCGCATCAATTATTATCCGTCGCGCGGCGACAACAAGGAGGGCTGGGACAACATCGACATTTTCGGCTGGCTCGGCTACCCGATGCAAATCAAAGTTGATTTCCTGTGCCGCGACTCGATTCTCGCCGCGCCCATCGTGCTCGATCTCGTGCTGTTTCTCGATCTCGCGCAACGCGCCGGGATGCGCGGCATTCAGGAATGGCTCAGCTTCTATTTCAAGTCTCCGATGTGCGCGCCCGAGCTTTATCCCGAGCACGACCTCTTCATTCAGTCGATGAAGCTGAAAAACACTTTGCGCTGGATGATGGGCGAAGACCTAATCACCCATCTCGGCTCCGAATACTACGATTAGGTTCGCGGCCTGCGCGTTTTTCGAAAGCCTCGCGTAAGGCGCTCTTGCTGCGCTCATCGCGACTCGTGGTAAACTACTTGCAACGTCGCATGCCGGGCACAGTGTACAAAATCGAGACGGAGCGCGAGGACGACGGCCGCTGGATCGCCGAGGTTCCCGACTTGCCTGGCGTCCTAGTTTACGGCGCTACGGAAAAAGAAGCCATCACCGCCGCCCAGGCCCTCGCTCTTCGCGTTCTCGCTGACCGCATCGAAGAGCAAAAAGAGCCCACCGAAACCTTTACCGTTTCCGTTCCTTCCCGCCGTTGAGTCAATGGCCTAGCACCAAAGCCGCAAAAGTTTTCAGAGCCCTTCTCCGAATAGGCTACGCGGTTAAATCACAGAAAGGTTCTCACATTGTCCTAACGCATCCCCCACGAGGGGAATACGTTTGGGCATTAGGGCGCTTGCAAAATTACGCTTTCGTTCCGCGCGAAAGATAAAAGCAGATTCCTCCTCGCGGCTGCTCGTCGGAATGACAATTTCTGTTTCCGAATAACTCCCATGTCCCGAGCCGCGCCGGCACGCATTGCTAAGAACACAGGACTGCGCCCCGACAATTTATGGTTCGCGCGAGTGACAGCGCGAGAGGAAGAGACAACTTGCGACATTGTTTATGTCGGAGCCCTTCGTACCTCAGGATGAACTGTGGCTCCGACCTGCTGGCAGGCAAAAGCGCGCGCAAGAGGGAAGAGGACTTATAGAATCATCGGCAATGCCGTCCAAAATGGACGGGCGGGCGCAAACAATATTTTGGGCGAGGGCGCGGGTGCGCTTGACGGGAGCGGAGCACTACGCTATCGTCCCAAAATTAAATTTCGAACGCCGCAGCCTGCTGCGGGGGAGGTTAGATGGACGCAAAATCAGTGATGGATTATGCCGCGAAGCACGACGCTAAGATTCTCGACGTTCGCTTCATTGACATACCCGGCATCTGGCATCACATCAGCTTTCCGATTCATCAATTGAACGCCGGAAGCTTCGAAGATGGATTTGGAATCGACGGCAGCTCGATTCGCGGTTGGGCGTCGATTCATGAATCCGACATGCTTCTGGTGCCCGACCCGAACACCGTTTTCATGGATCCGTTTCGCGACGTGCCCACGCTCGTCATGCTCGGAGACGTGGTCGATCCGATGACCAAGCAGCCCTATCCGCGCGACTCGCGGCACATTGCGCGCAAGGCGGAAGCCTATCTCGGCTTCACCGGAATCGCCGACCAGGCGTTCTTCGGCGCGGAGGCGGAATTTTTTATTTTTGACAATGTGCGCTTCGATCAGCGCGAGCAGCACGGATTTTATTTCATTGACGCGGAAGAGGGCCGCTGGAACTCCGGCCGCGCGGAACACAATCTTGGCTATCGCCCACGCTACAAGGAAGGCTACTTCCCCGTTCCGCCCACGGATCACTATCTCGATTTGCGCACGGACATGACTTTGCAGCTGGAAGCGTGCGGCATCAACGTCGAATGCCATCACCACGAAGTTGCCACCGGCGGGCAGACAGAAATCGATTTCAAGTTCGACACCATGCTCAAGGCCGCGGACAACATGATGATTTTCAAATACGTGGTGCGCAACACGGCGAATCAATACGGAAAAACCGTCACGTTCATGCCCAAGCCGATTTTCCAGGACAACGGAAACGGCATGCACACGCACCAGTCGTTGTGGCTAAAGGGCAAGCCGCTTTTCGCCGGCGAAGCGTACGCGGGACTCAGCCAGACGGCGCTGTGGTATATCGGCGGCCTGTTGAAACACGCGCCCGCACTGGCCGCTTTTATCGCGCCCACTACAAATTCTTACAAACGTCTTGTTCCCGGATTCGAAGCGCCCGTGAATCTGGCGTACTCGCGGCGCAATCGTTCCGCGGCCGTGCGCATCCCGATGTATTCCGCCAGCCCGAAATCGAAGCGCGTCGAATTTCGTCCGCCGGATCCTTCGTGCAATCCGTATCTCGCGTTTTCGGCGATGCTGATGGCGGGACTTGACGGCGTCGAAAACAAAATCGATCCCGGCCAGCCGCTCGACAAAGATATTTATGATTTGTCGCCCGAGGAATTGAAAAACGTTCCCGCGATGCCCGGGTCGCTCGAGGAGTCGCTCAAGGCGCTCCAGAACGATCACAAGTTTTTGCTCAAGGGCGACGTGTTTTCGCAGGACCTGATCAATTTGTGGATCGATTACAAAATGAAAAACGAGGTGAACGCCCTGCGCATGCGTCCGCATCCGTATGAGTTCATGCTGTACTACGACATTTAGGCCCGCGACAAAAATCGACCGAAAAAGGGCGCGGTCACTCACAGGATCAGGCGCCCTTTTTTATTTTGGAGGAGGAAATGAAGATGACAGCGATTAGTTTCGGCCTTGTCTCGGCGGCGTTGGCAGCGAGTTTTGCGTTCGGCATGATGGTGCAGGCCAAGCGAAATTCGAAAGCCGATGCGAAGAAAGATGTGCGCGTGACGGGAATTGGCGGCGTGTTTTTCAAGGCGCACGACGCGATGAAGCTCGCCGCCTGGTATCGCGAGCATCTCGGAATTACTTCTGAGGGCGCCGAATCTGGCGCGTATCACGAGTTCGAGTGGCTCGAGAAAGACGATCCATCGAAAACGGGCGGCACGGTATGGGCCGTTTTTCCGGAGAACGCACAAAACTTTGTCGGGAGCAAGTCTCCGCTGATGATCGATTACCGCGTGGCGAACTTGGAGCGGCTGCTCGCTCAATTGAAAAGTGAAGGCGTGCCAGTGGAAGACAAAATTGAAGACGCGCCGTACGGGCGATTCGGCCACGCGACGGATCCGGAAGGCAACCGGATTGAATTCTGGGAGCCGAAGTAAGAGCGAAGTGGTCAACAAGTAAGGTCGTAGCCCATGGTACACTCGCGTTCGTGACCGACGATTCAATCCTGCGAGAGATAAGCGCAGAGGGCGATAGGCTGCTGAAGGAGGCTTTCGAGCGTTTCTTGACCGACGCATCTTTTAGGCAACAGGTCAGCAAGTTCACCGAGGCGCTGTTCGTTGAGGCAGGTGAAAAGTACAACGCTGACGTAGTTCTCGGTTCCTTGTCCGTCTTCCGAGTTGGCTTCAACATTGTTGAGAAGAAGATGCCCCTGCGCTGATTGACAGTTTCTTCTCTTTCTTTTAATCGAAGGTCGCGGACGGGGTGAGATGAACGCCCGAAGAGGCATGTTTCGGCTGTGGGTAATCTTCAGCGTCTTGTTCGCAATTGGTGTTGGCACAGCTTCGTACAATCGAATCCTCAACGAGTTCAAGTCTACTGTTACTGGGATTCCTGTCGATTGCGGAAAGGCGCTCGGTGCCGAAGGCATTGACTACGCGGTTATCGGTGATTCTTGCTGGTATCCCATGGAAAAATTTAGGCACTTTTACCCTGAATATCAGAGCCTGAGCGACCGCGTCCTCACTGAAAAACCTTGGGCAAAGGCCGGGATTCCACTGGAGAAACATCACCACCCGTGGAAAATGGTGTTTAATACCGTTGTGCTGGCCTTCGGCATCCCTCTGGTTATTCTTGCCCTCGGCTTCGGGCTCGGATGGGCATTTGCTGGATTCCGTGAAGAGAAAGATGCCTGCTGAGGAAAGCTTGGAAACAGGAAAAGTGCCCACGACAGAAAGCGAAAACGAACCGTACACTCGCTGGCAGGGGTTCCGTATTACTCAACTTGGTTTCTGCATCGGTTTGTTCTTAACATATTCGGTCGCGATATTAGGGTTCTTGGCAAACATGCTTGTTCAACTGGAGTATTCCGTTACTGGCTTTCTCGCAAAGCTCTTCTTCATTTCCTCTGGGGTGTGCGGGCTTCTTTCATTGGCTCTTGGAATTTCAGCCTGCTTGACGCGCCTCTATGATTTTCGCACTACAGCGCGCGTTGCGAAGAATCGGTGGGATACAACGCAGCAGGACCAAGTGAACAAATGGAGAAAAACGTCCGACTGTTTGGGCAAATGGACTTGGGGTTTGTTCTGGGCCCAAACGATCACTTTTGCGCTACAGGCGGCTTCGTTGGTTGTTACTCTATGCAACACATATTGGGATAGGCTGCGAGTGTGAATGATGGGTGCGTTGAACCGCTCCTACTTCGCGGCTTTGCATCGCGCACGGTAATTCGTTACGCTGCTGACGATGGAAGCGGCGTTTGCGCAGATAAAATTTAATGAGGCGGGGGCGGCGGCGGCGAATCTTACGATTCTGCGCGCGCGGCTCTCGCCGAAGCTGTGGGCCGCACTTCCCACTTTGCTCGCGCAAGTGCCGAGTCCCGACGACGCGCTGAATTTTCTAGAACGCTATTTGCGCGAAGCGCCCGCAGGCGTGGCGCGGCATCTGGAAGCGCATCCCGCGGCGCTGCATTATTTGCTTTCGCTTTTCAGTTACAGCCGCTTCCTTTCCGAATCGCTGGTGCAGCAGCCGGAATTGATTTTGTGGCTAGACCGGCGCGGCGCGAACGAAGGACTCGAGCGGCGAAAATCGCGCGACGATCTACTCGAAGATTGCTACCGCTTCTCAACGATGGCGTACGACCTCCCGCCTGCGCTTTTTCTGGCGCGTTTTAAACGCCGCGAATATTTGCGCATCACGCTGCGCGACGTTTTGAATCTGGCCACGCTCGCGGATACGGTTCTCGAACTTTCCGATTTGGCCGATGTGCTGATCGAACGCGCGCTGCGGCTCTGCGCGCAGCGGCTCGAAAATGCGTACGGCTTGCCGCACTGGAGCGACGCGACCGGACATTTGCAAACCGCGAGGCTCACTGTCTTGTCGCTCGGGAAACTGGGCGGTCAGGAATTGAACTACAGCTCGGACATCGATTTGATTTTTCTCTACGACCACGACGGCGAAACGGCCGGAGGCGCATCGGGGACGATTTCGAACCTCGAATATTTTGTGCGCCTGACGCAGGCGATTCTGAAATTGCTGACGGACGCGACTCCGGAAGGCGCGGTTTTTCGCATTGATTTGCGGCTGCGTCCCGAGGGACATCAGGGCGACATCGCGACAAGCGTCAACGCGGCGCTTGACTACTACCGCACACGCGCGCGCGAATGGGAATTGCAAATGCTGATCAAAGCGCGCGTTTCCGCCGGAGAAGCGGCGACGGGCGAGCGGTTCCTGCGCGAAGTGCACGCGTTGATTTACCGGCCGGAATTTCATTTTGCCGCGGTCGAAGCGGTTGCCAATGCGCGCGATGAGATTTCGCGGTCGCTGCGGCGCGGAAATTCTCCGACGGAGGATTACGCGGCGGAATGGAACGTGAAATTATCTCCGGGAGGGATTCGCGACATCGAATTTCTGACGCAATGCTTGCAGCGCATTCATGGCGGGCGTGATCCCTGGCTGACCGGACGGCGTTCTGGTTCGACGCTTGTGGCGCTGCAGCATTTGCATGACAAGGGGTATTTGTCGCAGCACGATTTCTTCCGGCTTAGCTCAGCGTATCAGTTTCTGCGCAAAGTGGAACACCGCTTGCAGCTTCGCGACGGTTTGCAGGAGCACACGCTGCCGCGCAAACCGGGGCAACTTAACCGCATCGCGCGACGCTGCGGAATTGAAGCGGCTCGCGAGAAATCGCCCGGCGAGGAATTGCTGCGGCAAACGCGCGCGCATTTTGAAGAGGTGCGCACGATTTATGAACGTGTGCTGCCGTCGGACAAGCCCGATGCCGCGGATTGGCCGGCGAATTCCGATCATGTCCTGGGAACCTTTTTTGGAAGCGGCGACAGTTTGATGGTGCATCTCAGAGCGGACTATCCGGCGCTCGCGGAACGGCTGCTCCATTATCGCCGCAAAGGAAATCCGTTAGCACGGCGCGGCGTGGAGAAGTTTCTCGACGCGGCGCTGTTCGCGCCTGCGCTGCTTCGCAAACTCGACGAGCATTTTGATTGGATGGATGTGGCAGCACAGCTTTTTTCGCTCAGCGATTTTGCCGCGGAAATGCTGATTCGCGATCCGCACGCGATTTGCCACATCACGGAAGGCGAAAATGCCGTTGCGCCGCGACTCCCCTTCCAATCGACGATCGCTTCACTGCGAATCAAGCATCGCGAAGCCGTGCTTCGTGCGGTGGCGCGTTCACTGCTTGGCGAATCGAAGCCCTTCGATACTTTTGCAGCGCTGACTGACGCCGCGGAGGAGGCGCTTCGCGGCGCGTTGGTTCTGGCGATGCGGAATGAATCGTCCGCTCGCGAAAATGTTGCGACTGGAAATGCTTTGCACGGCGAAGCTTCATTCTCGGCGTCACCCTTTGTTGTGATCGCGCTGGGACGGCTCGGGACGCATGAATTCGATCTTGGCTCGGACGCGGACATCGCGTTCTTTACGGAGGCGGCTACCAGCGAACATGACGTTCGCGAATGGCGGCGCGTCGCGGAGCGGTTTTTGCACATCGCGGGAAGTTACACGAGCGACGGGCTGCTGCTACCTCTCGATACGAGATTGCGGCCGCGCGGAGGCGAGGGCGAGATCGTGCAGTCCGCTTCGTATTTGCGCGATTATTTTTCGCGTGACGCGGAGGGCTGGGAGGCCGCAACGTATTTGAAAGCGCGCGCGATTGCGGGGAACATTGCGCTGGGAGAGAATATCCTGGCGGAGTTGCACGAAATATTGCGGCGGCGGTTTTCTTCAGCGCACGGCGGGGATTCTCTTGAGCTTGCGAGGCAGCTTGTTCACACGCGCGCGAAACTTGAGCAGGAGCGTCGCGAAGGCTCGGGTGGATTCAAATCGTGCGCTGGCGGATTTTTCGACATTGATTACGTGATTGCGTATTTGAAATTGTCACGGGGACTGGTTACGGGGGAGAACGACCTCAGGTCAGCCCCGATGAAAGACATCGGGGCGGGACCTGAGCTACAGGGCGGGTCGGCGAATTCTCTCGCGCAGATTGCGTTTTTGGAGTCGAACGGCGCGCTCGATTCACGGCAGGCAGAAACGTTGCGCGATGCGGCGATCTTTTATCGGTCGCTGGATCATGCGGTTCGGCTGGTGTTGGGGCGTCCGTCGGCGGAATTGCCGGAGCTTGCGCAAATTTCGCGGGTGAATGCGCTGCTCGAGAAATGGGGCGTGCCGATTTCCGAGGAGTTGCACGATGCGGTCATCTCGACGCGGCGAGTGGTGCGAGGAATCTATGAGAGGATTATTTGCAAGTGAACTACAGATTCCTCGTCGGATGCTGGTCGCATCCTCGCTCGGAATGACAACAAGGGTGTTTTTGGCGGCGTCAGCTTGGCGAACGTGCGCGCTTGATCCCCATTTTATTCCGAATACCAGCTACAGCGAGGCCAACAACAAAGTACAAGGCAGCGTTCACGGCAGCGGCGATCAATGCGAGAATAATGTTTGCGGTGCCTCCCAGATCCATTCCTGCAAACGACGTGACGATGAGGGGTGGGCACACAATGACATTCGCGTCTTCAAGCCAAGCGCGCAAGGCGGGTTCGGAATAGTTCTCCGGCAATTTTGCTGCCTGTTCGACGGTGGGAAGATGAAAAAAATTGAAGCTATCGTCCAGCATCCAGAAACCGAAGTAAAGTAGCTCGATCAGAACCCCTACTAGGGCTAGGCGCAGGGCAAATCTCATAGCGTTATTAACTCTGCACGTGAGGATACGCGTGGCGCGCGGGCGGGGCAAGCCCCGCCCCTACGAAAAACTGAACAGGGTTCCCTGTTGGTTAGTCGCGCGGTGCCGTGATATCGTCAAACACCTCTAGGGAGAGACCCAACCCTTCGCAAACTGCGCTCCCTTCCTGCGTCAGGGTAAACAGGATGGGGCGCCCGATTCTGGAGGCTAGAAATCGGAAGCTGGAAAACCGTGAAGCAGGGTTGACGGTTGATCAAGATGGGAAGGGCTGAAGGCGGAGAACACGACTGATGAAGAATAGCTACAACGGAATCGTTGTCCCGAACGACGGTGCACGAATTGAATACGCGAACGGGGCGATGCGCGTGCCGGAGAGGCCGATCATTCCGTTCATCGAGGGCGACGGGACGGGGCGGGACATTTGGCGGGCGTCGCGGCGTGTTTTCGATGCGGCGGTGGAGCGCGCCTACGGAGCGAAGCGCAAAGTGGCGTGGCTGGAAGTGTTCGCCGGCGAAAAGGCATTTCAGAAATTTAACGAATGGCTGCCGCAGGATACGGTGGAGGCGATTCGCGATTTTCGCGTGGCGATCAAAGGGCCGCTGACGACTCCGGTGGGCGGCGGGATTCGTTCGCTGAACGTGACGCTGCGGCAGGTGCTCGAGCTTTATGCGTGCGTGCGGCCGGTGAAGTATTTTCCGGGCGTGCCTTCGCCGGTGACGAATCCGGAGCGCATGAACGTGGTGATTTTTCGCGAAAATACAGAGGACGTTTACGCGGGAATTGAATGGCGGTCGGGAACGGCGGAAGCGAAGCGCGTGCTGGATTTCTTGAACAACGAAATGCTGAAAGGCAAAAGGCAGATTCGCGAAGACTCGGGCGTGGGCATCAAGCCGATGTCGCCGACGGGGACGAAGCGGCTGGTGCGGCGCGCGATTCAATATGCCATAGAACACAAACGGCGCGTGGTGACGCTGGTCCACAAAGGCAACATCATGAAGTTCACCGAAGGGGCGTTTCGCGATTGGGGCTACGAGCTGGCGAAGGAGGAATTTCGCGCGCAGATTGTGACGGAGCGCGAGAGCTGGATTTTGGACAACAAAGACAAAAACGCGAATCTGAGCGTCGAAGAAAACGCGGCGATGGTCGAGCCGGGAATGGAAAACGCGCCGGAGCAATTCCGCAAGCAAGTGGTGGAAGAAGTGAAGTCGACGCTGGATGCGATTTACACGACGCACGGGCACGGCGAATGGAAAAAGAAAATTCTGATCAACGATCGCATTGCGGACTCCGTGTTTCAGCAGATTTTGACGCGCGCGGATGAGTATCAAGTGTTCGCGACGCCGAATTTGAACGGCGATTATCTGTCGGACGCGTGTGCGGCGCAGGTGGGCGGGCTGGGAATGGCTCCGGGAGCGAATATCGGCGACGGCTACGGCGTGTTTGAGGCGACGCACGGCACGGCTCCGAAATACGCGGACAAGGACGTGATTAATCCCGCGTCGGTGATGCTGAGCGGGGCGATGATGTTCGAATTCATCGGATGGAACGAGGCGGCGCGGCTGATCGAGTCTGGAATCGAGCGCGCGATTCAGCAGAAGCGCGTGACGTACGATTTGGAGCGCATGATGCCGGGCGCGACGAAGGTGAAGACATCGGAGTTTGCGTCGGCGATTATTGAGAATATGGAGGCGGTGAGGGGAGTTCAGAGTTCAGAGTTGAGAGTTGAGAGTTGAGAGTCGAGAGATGAAAGTTTAGAGTCGAAAAGCAAGTACACCTTGACCCAGCGGTTCAGCGGAATCATCGGTCCGGAGCACGAAATTGCGCTTTTATACGAAAGGCGAATGCGAGAAGTGGCTGTCCGACCGAGAGCGGCCGAAGCCCGACTCGAACTCCAATCAACATCGCGCGCGCGTGGATTTTCCGCATGAACCCTATAAGCTTTCTTCTCTAGCTCACTGGCTTGCTGCCACATTGACTTATAGGCGACCAACATTGCTTTGGATAACGGAATGGGGCATTTGGCCCAGCAGCGAGAATTGGCATTTATATTACAAAATGCGCCACACTTACGGCGACGTCCGACTATTGCCCGAGGCGCCGGGCCATCTTTGCCTAGAGCATGAGACGGAAGATCTGGCATCTTTTCTGCAAGTGGCAATGTTGAATGGGTGGGGCGGCTACGTTCCGACCGAGGCGGACTACGTGAACGCCTTCTTCAGCCACGACGAGTACATCGATTTCTTTGCCCGAGATGAGGCAAACTTGAACCCCGTTCTTGAGGAGTTCGCCAAGTCCTGATCGAGACGGCCGACCGCACCGTGTGCGGCCAGATCAATGGCTGGCAGGACTGCCACTCAACATTGCATTTACCCCCTATTTGTGAATTGCACTTTTGGCTTCCAACTGAGCAGGTTAGCCTTTACACTTTCGTGTTTCGCGCGACGGGCCGATAAAACCGATCGGCCCCTACAACGACAACAGCAGGACGATTTCATCAGCAATCATTCCCAGGAGAAAATTGATGAGAAAAAAAGTGACGGTAGTGGGCGGAGGGTTCGTCGGGTCGACGACGGCGCAGCGGCTGGTGGATTCGGGGCTGGCCGACGTGGTGCTGACGGATATTCTGGAAGGCGTGCCGACAGGCAAAGCGCTGGACATGCTCGAATCGGCGGCGATTTCGGGGTCGAGTATCCATGCGACGGGAATTTCGACGGGCACGGGCGATTACAAAGCGACGGAAAATAGCGACATCGTGGTGATCACGGCGGGATTTCCGCGCAAGGCGGGAATGAGCCGCGACGATTTACTGAAAGCGAATTACGACGTCATCAAAGGCGTTGTCGAGCCAATTGTGAAACTTTCGCCCGAGGCAATTTTAATCACGGTGACAAATCCGCTGGACGTGATGACGCAGACGGCGTTTAAGATCAGCGGTTTTGCGAAGCAGCGCGTGATGGGGATGGCGGGAGTGCTGGATTCGGCGAGGATGGCGGCGTTCGTGTCGATGGAATTGAATGTGTCGGTCGAAAATATTTCGTGCTTCGTGCTGGGCGGGCATGGCGACGACATGGTGCCGCTGCCGCGTTATTCGACCGTGGCGGGGATTCCGCTGCCGGATTTGCTGCCGAAAGAGCGCGTCGAGGCGATCGTGCAGCGCACGCGCAAGGGCGGCGGCGAAATTGTGAATTATTTGAAGACAGGCTCGGCGTACTACGCGCCGTCGGCTGCGGCGTTTGCGATGTGCGAAGCGATCCTGATGGACAAAAAGAAAATCATGCCGTGCGCCGCGTATCTCGAAGGCGAGTACGGGATCAAGGGACTGTTTGTCGGCGTACCGTGCAAGTTGGGCGCGCGCGGCATCGAGCAGATCATTGAGATCAAATTGCTCCCAGAAGAACGCGCGGCGCTCGAGAAGTCCGCTGCGTCGGTGCGCGAGTTGGTGAATATTTTGGGATTATAGGACGCGCCGAGACAGCGCAAACGAAAGTCGTGCCTGCCGCAGGCAAGCCTTATCTGCAAGAAAAGCAGATTCCTCGTCGCATGGCTCCTCGGAATGACAGCTTATAAGCAAGGGCAAAGACCCCACCCTTCGCGAAAGGCGCTCCCTTCCTTCGTCAGGGTAAACAGGATGGGGCACCCGCAAAGACCGGCGAAAGAAAAACGAGACGTCGTCTCGCCCAGGCGGAGGCAAGCTCCGCCCCTACGCAATGCAAGCCTTCACTGGCAGCGCCCACGGAAGCGAATCAGTCGTAACTTTTCGCTGTAACCTTCAGCTGCTTGGCGCGTAACCTGTGTGGCAATCGAAATGGTGAACATTGAGAGCCTTTACGAACGCTATGCCGGAGATGTCCGCCGATTTGCGCTGTACTTGTGTGGTGATGCGGTGATGGCGGATGAGATTACGTCGGACACATTCACGCGCGTGTGGATGGTGCGCGACCGGATTCGCCAGCCGACGGTGAAGAGTTATCTGTTTGCGGTTGCGCGAAATGCACACACGGATTTACTGCGGCGCCGGGCGAGACATACCGAGCTCCACGAAAACATGCCGGACACGCGGATCAGTACGCAGACGCAAATGGAGCAGAGCGCGGAAGTGCGCGCAGTGCTCGCTGCATTGCAGCAACTGCCGGAAATCGACCGCACGGTGCTGCTGATGAGGGCGCTCGACGAAATGCCCTACGAGGAGATTGCCGAGGCGCTAGGAATTCCGGTGGTGACGGCAAAAGTGAAAGTTCACCGCGCAAGATCGAAATTGATGCAAACGAGAACTGCATGGCGGGAAATGGTTCCCTCCACAGGAGCAAAACCATGAACGTCACACGGGAAGTAATCACGGACTTGTTGCCGGTTTATTTTGCAGGCGAGGCCAGCGGAGATACAAAGGCGCTGGTGGAAGATTATTTTCGCCAAGACCCCGACTTCGAACGCGTTGCTCGCAGCGCTGCGACGCCGCTCGAAACTCTGCGAGGCGCCGCGCCTTTGCGGCCCGAAGCGGAACGGGAAAAGCGCGACCTGGAGTGCGTGCGCGGTGAATTGCGGCGAAATAAAATATTTTTCGGCATGGCGCTGTTTTTCACACTGGCGCCGCTGGCGTTTTTCTTTAGCAAGGGGCATTTCTTCTGGCTCGTTCGCGAGGATCCCTGGGAAGCGGCTTTTTTCTGGAGTATAGCGACGGTTCTGTGGCTCGGGTATTTTGGGCGGCTGACGCGGCGGACAGCCTCCCTGCTATTTGCGATTCTCTTCATTGTGGCGCCCATTCCTTTGGATTTGCATTTCCATTTCGCCGGCGGCATACACTTTCTCGACAGGAACAACTTCGGTCTGCTCTGGGAAGCGACGATTTTCTGGAGCGTAGCGGCGTTGCTGCTCATCCAGTATTTCGCCCGGCTGCGGCGGCGGACGGCCCAGACGGTGTTTGCGATTCTGCTTACGGCGTTGCCGTTGCCTTTCATGTTGCATGCGGTCCTTGCCGGCGGCCCGCACATCGCTAGCGACGTGGCAGGGCCCGCGGTTCTGTGGCTTTTTGCGGCATGGATCTGGGTAATGCGTTTCCGGCAGCGGGGTAAAACGGATGCGGGCGATTCATGCGGCGACGAACGGGCAGAGGAGACCTCTACGAAACCGTAGCGGCGCGGGCGCAGCTGTAACGGGAAAGATCGAGGCGGCGCCTTCGAATCGCCCGCAGGAGTGGCAAAGCGGCGTCGAGCCGCCGCACTCCAGAAAAGCGTAGGGGGGTCTAAGGCAGCACAAAAGCGCAGAACTTCGCCGAGGACGCGAAGCTCTGCGCTACCACGCGCCGATCAGTGATGCGCGGGCGGGTGTGTTGCAGGATGCGCAGGCGCAGCCGGGACGATGCGGGCGGTGAGGATCTTGTCGAGCTTGGGAAAATTTTTCTCGAGGAAGGCGTTGCCCTGATTAGCGATCTGGTCCTGCATGCCCGTCGGCTGGTCGGCATATCCGCCGTAAAACGATTCCACGACGCTCATTCCCTCGATGACTTTGCCGAACGGGGCAAAGCCCATTGAGTCGAGGCGCGAATTGTCACGGAAATTGACGAACACTTGAGTGCTGCGGGAATTCGGCGCGGAGCTCTGCGCGTAGGTAATATAACCGCGAAGATTGCTCTCCTTTACGGGATCGTCCTTGATATTGGCGTTGGCCCAGATTTTGCCATAACGAGGATCGGCGGGAATACCGAATTGCACGACGAAGCCGGCGACGACGCGGAAAAGGGTGGCATCGTCATAGAAATGATGCTCGACAAGATTGTAGAAGCGGTCCGCGCCGTTTGGCGCCCAGGCGCGCGTCACCTGGACGGTGAAATCGCCCTTGGTGGTGTGGAATTTCACGTCGTAGGTTGCCGGAGCCGTCGCGTGAAGCGAGGCGGGATGCAAAAGCGAACCAGTTGTTGACACGGTTTTTCTCCTTGGGGTCGTGTGGCGCGTCTGGCCAAACAGGGATGGCGCTGCGAATGCAATGATTAAGACTGTGCTCAACAAAAGCGCGGCGGGTTTTGTAGTTGCGAACTTCGCGATGTTCATTGCTCCTCCTGAAACTTTGCAAGTTTAATTTTGTGCCTAGGCTGAAAGCAGATTCCTCGTCGCATGGCTCCTCGGGATGACACCGGAGAGCGGACGCGAAGCTACTGTTTTTCCTCCTGCAACATTTCGCGGCTGACACGCTCGGCTTCGGCCATAACGCGGAGCGTATTTTCGCCGAGGATTTTCTTGATGTCGGCATCCGAGTAGCCGCGATCGAGCAGCGCCTGCGTGATTTGCGGCAGGTGTGTGACGTCTTCCATGCCGATGGGCATGTCTGAACCATCGTAATCGGAGCCGAGTCCGACGTGATCGACGCCGCCGACTTTCACGGCGTGGTCAATGTGATCAACGATTTCCGTCCAATTCACCTTGGGGAGCGTGCCGTCGAGCATCAGCCTATGAATGAGCTGATTTTCAGTGATGAGCTGGCAGTTTTCGTCGTCCTTGGCGCATTTCTGCGCGACTTGGTCGGCGACCTGTTTCAAAATTTCCGGCTTGGCCTTGGTGGCGTTGACGTATTCCTGACTGAGAAATCCGACGTGATAATTAATTTGAATGACGCCGCCCTTGGCCGCGAGCGCCTTGATCATGTCGTCGGACATATCGCGAACCGCATCGCACAGCGCGCGGCAGGAAGAATGCGAGGCGATGATTGGCGCTTTGCTGACAGCGAGGGCGTCATAAAAAGTTTTGTCCGCGGTATGAGAGATGTCGATCATGATGCCGTCGCGATTCATGCGCAGCACGACTTGCTTGCCAAAATCGGTGAGGCCGTTGTGTGCGGGCTTGTCGGTGGAAGAATCGGCCCAGTCAGTGTTTATAAAGTGCGTGAGCGTCATATAGCCGACGCCGAGCGCAGCGAAAGTGTCGAGCATGGAGAGGTCGTCGTTAATCATGTGGCCGCCCTCGACGCCCATGAGCGCGGCGATTTTGTGTTCGGCGAAGGCCCGGCGCACGTCGGCAGCGGTCTTGGCGAGCATCATGTCGTTAGGATTGCGGCGGACGGTTTCGCGCACGGCGGCGATTTGGTCGAGGGCTTTTTCGACGGCGGTGGGGCCGGTGATTGTGCCGGGGATCCAGATGGAAAAGAAAATGGCGTCGAGGCCGCCTTCCTTCATGCGCGGGATGTCGATGTTGCCGTCATTGTGGCGCACGGCGAAGTCGAAATGCGGGTCGAGGAGGCGCTGCGTGGTGTCGTCATGCGTGTCGACGACGATAGAGTGAAAATGCAATTCGCGCGCATGCGCGGAGATTTTTGGATTCTGGGCCTTCACCATCAATGGCACGGCCGCAAGCAGAATCCCGCAGACGCCAAAGACGAAATTGCGCATCGATTCGGTCTCCTTCGGGCGAGAAGATTACCGCAGCGGTGGGATATGGGCAAAGTATATCTCGCGGGGCGTCGTAATTCTAAACGGGCGACGCAAAGCAGGTTCCTCGTCGCGCTGGAACATTCAGGACGCAAAATGCAGATCCCTCGCCGCATGGCGGCTCGTGATGACAAACGAATCAAAATCATTTCTGAATGCCGAGTCGCTTCCACTCTTCGTCTCGTTCCGTGGGTCCTTCGGAAAAATTCAGCCAGTCCCAGACGGCGTGCTTGAGGACCTGGCGATTGATTTCGTTGTTCGACTCGGTGAGGGGAATGCTCTTGGGGCACACTTTGACGCAATTCATTGCGTTATCGCAATCCTGAATTCCGCCGGGGCCCATCATGGCTTCGAGGCGTTCGCGCGCGTGCATGTTGCCGGTGGGATGCATGTTGAAGAGGCGCACTTGATTGATGATGGCGGCGCCGACGAATTGCGTGTGATCGTTTACCTTGGGACAAATTTCCAGACAATTGCCGCATGTGATGCAGCGCGCCATCGGGTAGCCGATTTGCTGCTGCTCGGGCGACATGCGCGGGCCGGGGCCGATTGCGTATGTGCCGTCGATGGGCACCCAGCACTTCATGCGCTTCAAATTTTCGAACATGATGGAGCGATCGACTTGCAGGTCGCGGATCAGCGGAAATTTTGTGAGCGGCTCGAGGCGAATCGGCTTTTCGAGATTGTCGACGAGCGCGGAGCAGGCCTGGCGCGGGTAGCCGTTGATGAGCATCGCGCAGGCGCCGCAGATTTCTTCGAGGCAATTCGCGTCGTAGGAAATGGGCGTTGTGCCGTCGCCGGCGCGCGTGATGGGTTTCTCGGCTATGTCGCGCAGGCAGGTGATGATGTTCAAGTGCGGGCGATAGCGAATTTCGAATTCTTCCCAGACGACGCGCTCCTGCGGCGCGGCTTGGCGTTTAATGCGAAGGATGAATGTCTTGTCGGCCATCATGCCTCGAGTCTCGATTCAGACCACAACTTTAGTCTTACACCTGATGAAGAGCATCCTGCTGCCGCCGATACAATGCAAGGCGACAACCCCCACCCTTCGCCAAAGGCGCTCAGGATGGGGCACCCGTAAAAGCAAAGACGCACCGCCTCCTGCTAATACTTACGCGAGCGCGGCGGGAGGAGCGAAATGTCAACCGGCTCGTATTCGAGTTTAATCTTTCCGCCGTTGTAGCTGGCCTTGGTGGTCTTGAGCCAATTTTTGTCGTCGCGCTCGGGAAATTCGGGCTTGAAATGCGCGCCGCGCGTTTCGTTGCGGGCGAGAGCGCCGAGCGTGATGACCCTCGCGAGGATCAGCATATTGCCGAGTTCGCGCGTGAATTGCAGCGTCTGATTTGACCACTGCGTGCGGTCGGCGAGATTCACGCGGCTGAAACGGTCATCGAGTTCGTCGAGCTTCGCGAGAGTCTTTTGGAGGTTGGCGTTCACGCGCACCACGGTGACGTGCTCAGTCATCCACGCGCCAAGCTCTTTCCAAATCGTGATCGGATTTTCGAAGCCCTGCTGATTGAGCAGGCTGTCGTTCGCTTCCCGCTGGCGGCTGGCTTCGGCGTAGAAAACGCTCTCGGGCGTGGCATCGCATCCCTTTTCGAGATTGCGCGCGTATTTGACGGCGGCAGGTCCGGCGACCATGCCTCCATAAATGCAGGAGACGAGCGAGTTCGCGCCGAGGCGATTCGCGCCGTGATATTGGTATTCGCATTCGCCCGCGGTGAAAATTCCGGGGATGTTCGTGGCCTGACGCTCGTTATCGATCCAGAGGCCACCCATCGTGTAATGCATCGCGGGGAAAACTTTCATCGGCTCTTCGCGCGGGTCCGGGCCGACGAATTTCTGATAAATCTCGAGGACGCCTTCGAGTTTGCGATCGAGCATCTCGCGCGGCAGATGCGTGAGGTCGAGATAGACGGCGTTCATTCCCGCGAGGCTGAGCTTTTCCTCGAAGACGACTTTGTAAATAGCGCGCGTGGCGACGTCGCGCGGGACCAGGTTGCCGTATTTTGGGTACCACTCTTCGAGGAAATAAAAACGTTCCTTCTCCGGAATCGAGCGCGCGGGACGCGTGTCGCCAGCGTTGCGCGGCACCCAGACGCGGCCGCCTTCGCCGCGTAGCGATTCGCTCATCAAACGGCATTTGTCTTCGCCGGGAATCGCGGTGGGATGCACTTGAATGAATTCGCCGTTCGCGTAATAGGCGCCTTGCTGGAAAAGCGCGGACTGCGCGGTTCCCGTGCAGACGACTGAATTTGTTGTTTGACGAAAAATCGCGCCAATGCCTCCGGTGCAGAAAATCACGGCATCGGCCGGAAACGTGCGGACTTCCATGGTTTTCAGATCCATGGCGCAGATGCCGCGGCAAATGCGATTCTCGTCGAGGACGGCGGAGAGGAATGTCCAGCCCTCGAATTTCTGGACTTTGTCCTCGGATTCGAAGCGCCGGACTTGCTCATCGAGCGCGTACAGCAATTGCTGACCGGTAGTGGCTCCGGCGAACGCGGTGCGGTGATACAGCGTGCCGCCGAAGCGGCGAAAATCGAGCAGGCCCTCGGGCGTGCGATTGAACATGACGCCCATGCGATCAAGAAGATCGATGATCGCGGGAGCGGCTTCGCACATGGATTTAACGATGGGCTGATTGGCGATGAAATCGCCGCCGTAAATCGTGTCGTCGAAATGAATCCACGTCGAGTCGCCTTCGCCCTTCAGATTTTTTGCGGCGTTGATGCCTCCCTGCGCGCAGACGGAATGCGAGCGCTTCACGGGCACGATGGAAAATAATTGAACAGGCACGCCGGATTCGGCCACGCGAATGGTGGCCATCAGCCCCGCAAGGCCGCCACCAACGACGATGATTTTGGGCTCTTTCATGTAATTGTGGCTTAGAGGTACCCGCTGAACGGGTGCCAGTTGTAAACGAAGCCGGCGACGATCAAAAGGCCGGCGACGCTGAAAATGACGCCGACGAACGCGCCGAAGAAACCGGCGGCGCGCTGCGCGCGGGGTGTGACGGCGATTCCCCACTTGCAGCAAAAATTAAACAGTCCATTACCCAGATGAAACGAAGCCGCAAGGACTCCGATAACATAAAACGCGGTGTAGTACGGATTCGCGAAGTCGTGCGCGACGCCAGCAAAAGTCGAGCGTCCGTGCGTGGCGAAGCGCTCGATCCACACGTGCCAGATGATGTACGCAAAGAGCACGATGCCGGTCCAGCGCTGGAGCACGTACATCCAGTTCGACATCCACGGATGGCCGAGGACGTTGGCTTTGCCGCGCCACCAGATGTCCAGGCCGTAGCATCCGTGAAACACGATGGGCAACCAAATGAAAAGAAATTCGACAGGAATCCGCCAGGGAATTTGTTCGAGGCCCGCGGCGGTGGAATTATAGCGTTCGGGACTAACGAGAACGTAGCTGTTGGACCAGAAATGCTCGGCGAGGAATGCGCCAATAGGAATTATGCCGCTGAGGGAATGAAGTTTGTCCCAAAAATAACTGGAGTCAGGTTTCGAGGCCGTGCCCGGCATCCACTCTCCGAAAAAGTTCCGGCAGGAACTTGCGATAAGCGCGCAGCGAATCCACTCAACGCAAATGCGTGAGCAGAATTGCGCGTCTGAAAACGTTTTAGTATAGACAGCGGGAAACGTGTTTGCAAGACGGCAACACCAAAACCGCGCTCGCAACCGCCGTGCTAGACTCGAAACATGTCGAGTACGACTGTTTCGGAGCTGGAAATTCTGGTGGGTGAAATGATGAAAGGCGGCACAGCGCTGGGCGCGGCGCAATTGACAAAAATCGCGGACGCCGTGGGGCGGGTATTTTCGGTGCGAACCGACGAGGTGGCGATCCTTTCAGTGACGGAAGACGGAAAATTTCTGCGCTTTCGCGTTCCCGAGCAATTGCAAGCCATCGGAAGAATCCCTCTGACGAGCAATTCTTCACTCGCCGTGCGCACGGCGCGCGACAAGCGGCCGGAGATCGTCAACCATTTCAATATCGCACCCCACGCTTCCGTTTTTGAGGGAGTGCGCATCAAGGAAGTGCGCAGCGACCCGATACAGAAAATCATGAGCGCGCCGATCGCGGTTGATGCGAAGGTGATCGGAGTGCTGCAAGTATCGCGCAAAGCGAAGACCGCGCGAGGCGCGCGCGATTTCTCGCCGTCGGATTTACGCCAGCTTGTATCGATTACCGCGCTTGTGGCGTCTGCGCTTCCCCTCTGCGAAGGTTGATTCCGCGACGGCCGTATTTTCAGACTCCGTTGTGAGATACTTTTGGACCATGAAACGCGCGCGAACAGTTTTGTCCCTCTTGCATTGCACCGCTTTCCTTTTCTGCGTTGGGTTGCTGCTTGCAGGGGAAGCGCGCGTGCACGAAACCGCGGTCGAGGCACAGACGGCGGCGGGCGACGTTACGTTGACGCTGCTGAGCACCACCGACTCGCACGGGCATTTGCTGGCGTGGGACGACATGACCAACAGGCCCGCGAATTGGGGGTTGGCGAAAATCGCGGCGCTGGTGGAGACGATTCGCGCGACCGAGCCGAACGTGCTGCTGCTCGATTGCGGCGACACCATTGAAGGCACGCCGCTGGCCTACTACTTCAACGTGAAGGATCCCTCGCCGCCGAATCCCGAAATCGCGGTTATGAACGCGATGCACTACGACGCGATGGAAGTGGGCAATCACGAATTCAACTTTGGCGAGCGTGTGATGTGGAAGGCGAAACGCGAATCGCATTTTCCGTGGTTGGCGGCGAACTTGAAGCAAACATATACGAGCGGCGTGCCGTATTTTCAACCGTACATAATTAAGAAGGTTGGCGGAGTGCGCGTGGGGATCGTGGGATTTGTGACGCCGGGCGTGCCGCATTGGGAAATTCCTTCGCATTATCGCGGCTACACGTTTGAGCCTATTGTGGACGCGGCGCGGCGCGTGATTCCCGAAGTGCGCGCGAAATGCGATTTGCTTGTGGCGATCGTGCACTCGGGACTGGATCGCAATCCGAAAACGGACGAGCCTTTCTCCGGCTACACGCTGAACGGCGAGAACGCGGCGTGGGAACTGGCGCAGAGCGAGCCCTCCATCGACGTGCTTTTTTACGGACACACGCATCAGGAAATGCCGCAGCTGATGGTGAATGGCGTGCTGATGGCGCTAGCGAAAAATTGGGGCGAATCGCTGGCGCGAGCGGACGTGAAGTTGCATCGCGAATCGAACGGGCGCTGGAAAGTCGTGTCGAAACGTTCCACAACGATTCGGCCGCAGACGGACGCGCCGCAGGATGCTGCGATTGTGAAGCTCGTCGAGCCATATCAGAAAATCGTGGGGAAATATTTGGAAACGCCGATTGCGACGTTGGATAAGCCGCTGAATGGAACGCTGGCGCGCTACGAAGACGAGCCGCTGGTGGATTTGATTCAGCGCGCGCAATTGCAATACGCGCACGCGGATGTGTCGCTCGCCACCCTTTTCATTCCCAGCGTGCATCTGGCGGCGGGCACAGTGACGATTCGCGACGCGTTTGGAATTTATCCCTACGAAAACACGCTTTACGGCGTGGAGATGACGGGCGCGCAACTGAAGGACGCGCTGGAGCACGCGGCGAGTTTCTATCCCGAGTGGCCTGCGCCTGCGGACAAACCGATGCGCTTGCCGGGCTACGACGCGGATTCAGCGGAAGGCGTTACGTACGACATGGATTTAACAAAGCCGGTGGGCAGCCGAATTACAAATTTGACTTTTCGAGGCGAGCCGATTTCCGTTACGCAGAAATTTCGCGTGGCGGTCAACAATTACAGATACACGGGCGGTGGCGGATACTCGGCGTTCAAGGGATTGCCGGTGGTTTACAGGTCAGCGGAAGAAGTGCGCGACTTGATTATCGCGTATCTCGAAAAGGCTAAGCAGTTCCCCGCCGCGGATAAGAATTGGCGAATCGTTCCCCATGCGGCGCGCGAGGCGATCGAGAAACAGGCGCTCGAGATGGAGCAACGACGTGGCGAGCCGAAAGCGAAGGCGGCGGGTGCGTCGTACTAGTGAACGTTAAATTTTGTTGTCAAGCGCGAAAAGGATTGACACCCCATGCGCTTCTTGTTACTTTTTGCGCGCGTCTCATCTTCCTGAGTTTTTAATCCGGAGGCACCGCAGCCCGACCTTCATGGCGTTCGTCGCGAAGAAAATATTCCTCACGAAAGGCGTCGGAAAACACCGCGAGAGGCTTTCGAGCTTCGAACTTGCGTTGCGTAACGCGGGCATCGCAGCGTGCAATATCGTGCGCGTGTCTTCGATTTTCCCGCCGCACTGCAAACTGATTTCACGCAGCGAAGGCTTGAAGCATTTGAAGCCGGGGCAGGTGGCGTTCGTGGTGATCAGCGAAAATCAGACGCGCGAGGCGCACCGGCTGATCGCGGCGTCGGTGGGCGTGGCGCTGCCCGGCGACAAATCCATGTACGGCTACCTTTCGGAGCATCATTCATTCGGCGAGCCGGAGGAAATTGCGGGCGAATACGCCGAAGAACTCGCGGCGGAAATGCTGGCGACGACGTTGAACGTGGAATTCGATCCAGATTTGTCCTGGGACGAGAAAAAAGAGGTTTACCGCATCTCGAATAAAATCGTGCGCACAATGAACATCACGCAGTCCGCGGTGGGCGACAAGCGCGGGCTATGGACCACTGTGCTCGCCGCGGCGATTCTGCTCGGCGAAGACGACTAGCGGCGCGCACGTTCCTTTCCTCGCTTTTTTTGCAAGTTCCTTCCTGCTGTTTGACCTGCAAATCCTTTTGAGCTACTTCGCGGAGTGGTGCACCGCATTTCGGTGATATTCTCCGCTTTGGAATGTTGGGAGGCTTGCCGTGAAAAATAAATGCGTTGGACACGCCGTCTGTTCCTTGATGGCGATTGCTGCGATGATTTGCATTTTCTTCGCGACTCGTCGGGCGCGCGCGCAAGAAGAGAAAGTGCCAACTTCCGTGCATGGCGTGTTCGTGGTTTTTCTGGGGACGGGAATGCCGCGGCCGGACCCCGGGCGGCAGGGACCGTCACTGGCGATTGTCGCGAACGGGAAAGCTTATATTGTGGACGCGGGAGTTGGATTGGTCCGGCAGGCCACAGCGGCGTACGCGCGCGGAATCAAGGCGCTGCACACGGATCAACTCGATATCGCGTTCCTGACGCACTTACATTCCGACCACACACTGGGCCTACCGGATTTAATTTTCACGCCGTGGGTGATGCATCGTCCAGTGCCTTTGCGGCTTTATGGCCCCGAGGGAACGGAGGCAATGGTGAATAATATAGAAAAGGCGTGGGCGGAAGATATCGACATTCGCATCCACGGGCTGGAGCACAACACGACCGGCGCGTACAAAGTGGTTGTACACGAAATTCAACCGGGCATGATCTACCAGGATGCGAATGTGACGGTGACCGCGTTCCCGGTGCTCCACGGAAGCTGGAAAGAGGCGTTGGGGTATCGCTTTGACGCGGATGGCAAATCGATTGTGATTTCGGGCGACACGCGGCCCGCGCAAAGCGTCGTCGATGCGTGCAATGGTTGCGACATTCTGATTCACGAAGTTTATTCGGGAGGCAGCCGCGGCAGTGGCGAAGTGACGCCGGGCGACGCCTATTTCAGTTCGTTCCACACTTCAGCCGGAGAGCTGGGAGAAATCGCGGCGAAGGCGAAACCGAAGCTGTTAGTGGTGTGGCATTACGTGCCGCGACGGAACACGGATCAAACGAAAATGGTGGAAGAGATTCATAAGACATTTCACGGCACAGTGGTGGTGGCAAATGATCTGGACGTGATTTCCCCATGATGTTTAACCGTATTTCTGGCAGCTAGACTTCCCTTCCCTCGCATCTTATTTCTGGGCACACTCGTAATCATCTCTGTTTAGTGCGAAAGGCTTTCTCGGTATTCTAAAGATTAGTTGATAGGAGCACCTTAAGGATCGGGTTCGTATAAATGAGAATGGGCTGAAAACCGCATCATGCAAAAGGACACGCAAATCGCGACGGTGAAAATTCTCGAAGGCGTTCCGCTGGCGCCGTACAGCAATTATCGCATCGGCGGGCCGGCGCGCTATTTTTGCGAAGCGACCAACGAAGAGGAAATTCGCGCGGGCGTGCTGTTTGCGCGCGAGCAGAACTTGCAGCTTTTCGTCTTGGCCGGCGGGACGAATTTGCTAATCAGCGATAGCGGTTTCGACGGGCTCGTGCTGAAGCCGAGCTTGATGCAACTCGAAGCACACGGGAATATCGTGACGGTGGGCGCGGGCGTGTTGGTCAGCGACTTGCTGAAGTTCACGATTCAGCATTCGTTGAGCGGCCTCGAGTGGGCGGGCGGTTTGCCGGGGACAGTGGGCGGCGCAGTGCGCGGAAATGCGGGAGCGTTTCGCGGGGAGATCAAGGATCGCGTCGTCAGCGTCGAGAGCTTCGACGTGGAAACGCTGCAAACGATTTCGCGCGACAATGCGGCGTGTCAGTTCGGCTATCGGTCGAGCATTTTCAAGGAAAAGAACGGCCGCGAAATTATTCTCACGACGAAAATCAGCATGGTTCAGGGCGAGCTTCAGGCGATCGCCTCGGGAATTCAGGACAAAATCAATTACCGGCTCGAACGGCATCCCATGGAATATCCGAACATCGGGAGCACGTTCAAGAATGTGGATTTGAAGCTGGTGCCGAAAATATGGGCGGAAGCGGTGGCAAAAGTGGTGAAAGTCGATCCGTTTCCCGTGGTTCCGACGGCGTATTTGATTTCAGAGGCAGGTTTGCGCGGAACGCAGCATGGCGGCGCGCAAGTGTCGCAAAAGCATCCGAACTTCATCGTGAATCTTGGGGGCGCAACCGCGGAAGACGTGAAATTCCTGATCGCCGTGGTGAAGGAACGCGTGTTCGAAAAGTACGGGATCCGGCTGGAAGAAGAAATTCAGCTGGTGTAAGTTTAACAAAATTAGGAGGGAATATGTCCAAGAGCAAGAAGCGGAAAAAACGAAAATACATCCAGTTGGAGACAATCGGAGGGCATACCAGAGTTCAATGGGGTAAGCGCGGCGGAGACCTGCGGATCACCGTCTTGATTCCGCGCAAGCATTTAGAGAAGCGCTGGTCCAAAGAATGAAAGTGAAACTGAACCACCATCAAACAAGACTATAGATGTGCTTTAGGGGCTAAAGCCCCCTCTTGCAGTCGAGCTCCTTCGAGAGTCTGCTAGCGGCCGGCGGAGGCGCTCTTCGCCTTGTCCGCGTGAACCACCGGCACGTCGACCAAATGTTCCGCCAGGAACCAGACCTGCAATTCGTTGGTGCGAATCACTTCGCTCACCAGCAAATCGTTTGTACCATCATCGCCCGCGTCAGCGGCCTGACGAGCAAACGCGCGCACTTCCTTGAGAATAATTTCGTGCGCTTCGAGAAGGCGCGAGAGTTGTACGGGCAATTCTTCGCGGCCGCGCGGGGGGCGCGGAATCAACGTGGTCTCGGCCACATCGGCGGCCATGGCCAAACTGATCGCGCCAAGAGTCTGAATGCGTTCGGCGATGGCGTCGACCAATTCATCCTGCTCGCCGTGATGTTTATCGAACAGAAGGTGAATCTGATAGAACGTGTGACCCGCGACCTGCCAGTGGTGCTTTTTGTACATGTCGCGGAGAGTTATCGTATCCGCGAGCAGTTGATTTAGATTTTCCGAGCTTGCGGCGCAGACTTTTTCATCCAGCGCGATGGGGAGCTTTGCGATCTTGCCGTAAGGCTGAATCTCGGGGGCTTGTTGGCGCACCAGCGGCTTCGAGCGCGCCGCGCCCGCTTCCAGTTGATTGTAATCGGGACCACGTTTGTCGTTTTTGGGGCTCATGATCATTCCTCCTTAAATCTGACTTCAGTGGCTGCTTTGAACCACGGAGCGATGGTGGTGATTCGGTGCTGGTTGTTTTTCGGCTTTTCTTTCGTCGAGATGTTCGAAGTAGCCGATGCGTTCGAGCACGGCGCCGACGATGAGCGGAAGCGCAACGGTGGCGTCCTCGAAAACTTCGGCGAATTTTCCGCCTTCGTCGGCGGGCACGAATTTTCCCCAAGAAACGGCTTCGGTGTAGGTGCTGCCAGAGAGTCCGCCCCAATGCACCGGCTCCGGGCAAATGCGCAGGCCGTAGTTGTAACGCTTGAGCGGCATTTCCTCGTAGCCGCGGCGCGCGAGCAACTCCGCATAAACGCCGAATTGCTGCGACCAATTGCGCGGAACGCCGCCGCCGACGGTGAAAATTCCCATGCGCTTGGTGGCGAGCATCGTTTCGGCAAAGCGTTCAAAGTCGGTGAAGGAGTCGAAGCGGAGCTCGGGGCGCCCTTCCTTACGGCGCTGGCGCTGATGCAGCGCGAAATCGATGCCAATTTCGGAATCGGTGAACGCCGGGATGAAAACGGGGACGTTGTGTTCGGCGGCGGATTTCAGGATGCCGCGTCCCTCCGCGTGCTCAATTAGATATTCGCCGATGCGGCGATTGAGTTTCCAACTCGACACGATTTCGTTGGGATCCCATTTCTCGAACAGCGTCTCGACAATTTCCTCGATGTAATCGAGATTGACCTCTGGTTCAAGCGAGTCGTGAACGCGATTGTAACCGGCGAAGAAGAGTTCCTTGTCGCCCATCTTGGGATCGTAGCGGAAATGGCTTTTGCCCGCAGCTTCAACAAGGCCGTGAGCCATGAGCGCACCCGTCGAGACAACCGCCTTCACGATTCCGGAATCGATCAAGTCGCAAAAAACGAGACCCATTTTTGCGACGGTGAGGGCGCCGGAAAGAGTGAGCACAACGAAGCAATCTTTATCGCGCGCCATCGCTTCGAGAACGTCGGCGGCGTCACCGACCTGGCGTCCTGTGAAAGCCGTCCTGCCCATCGCGCGGACAAGAGAATCCACGGTGCGCGCCTTGGAAAGATCAAGCGGATGAGTCGGCGTGAGGCGATCCGCGATGGGATCATGCAGAACGCGTTCGGTCACTCCCTTTTTCTTTGCCATTCACGCTCCTCGCAGGTAATGTATCACCTCCAAAGCGTTATTTGCTGTTTAAAATCGCGCAAAAATATTTTGTGGGCTATAAATAGCGCAAAGTGCGTCAAGAGAAAAGAAAAAAAATCTGTTTGCGAGGGTTTTTCATCGTGGAACTAAAAGGTTACACACTTGCGTCGCCGGAAAATTTCGGCGGCATCCCGGAAGAAAATTCGCGTTACGAAACGGCACGCGCGGTTATTTTTCCTGTGCCACTGGAACGCACCACGACGTATGAGCACGGAACGCGCAATGGTCCGGCGGCAATCATCGCGGCGAGCCGCAACATGGAGACGTGGGACGAGGAACTCGAAGTCGAAACGTATTCGAAAATTGGGATTGCGACGCTTCCGGCAATCGATACGTTTGAAGGCACGCTCGAAAAAGTGCTCGCGGAAATTCACACGACGGAACTCGCGTTGCTCAAGGACAAGAAATTCCCGGTGGCGTTGGGCGGCGAGCATTCGCTGACTCCGCCGCTTGTGTCCGCGGCGGCAAAGAAATTTCCGGATCTTGCGGTGCTGCAAATTGACGCGCACGCGGATTTGCGCGAGGCATATCAGGGGAACCGCGCGAGCCACGCGTCGGCAATGCGGCGCGTGGTGGAGATATGTCCTGCGGTGCAAGTAGCGATTCGCTCGCTTTCGATTGAAGAGGCGCAGGCGATTCCGCACCTTCGCACGAAGATTTTTTGGGCGCGAGATATCGCGCGCGCGCGGAACGATAACTGGATTCCCCGCGTGATCGAGCATTTGCCCGAACACGTTTACCTGACGGTGGACCGTGACGGGTTCGATCCCGCGTACATGCCCGCGACAGGCACGCCGGAGCCGGGGGGCCTCGATTGGTATCAGGTGACTGCGCTGATTCGCGAAGTGGCGGAAACGCGCAATATTGTTGCGGCGGATGTGGTCGAGTTGTTGCCGCAGGCCGGAGAGCACGCGTCGGATTTCCTCGCGGCTAAATTAGTTTACAAGATTCTGGGATACAAGTTCTGCTTAAGCCAGAAACGTTGAACGCTGCTGAATGCTGGAATTGACAAGTGGGCAACGAGGTCTCAGGCTGGCAAGCGTGCGACTCATTCTATTTTGC
>DAHUXN010000050.1 GCA_027307115.1 Acidobacteriota bacterium | reverse complement strand
TCGGAAAAAGTCACCGGCGTGCTCCTCGCCCGCGGGTATCAACAGGTGGACTCCCCCGCCGCCGCCGATTTCGTCTTTTACAATACGTGCAGCATTCGCGAGAAGGCCGCGCAAAAGGTGTTTTCGCGCCTCGGAGATTTTCGCGGCGCCCCCGGCGAAGAAAAAATCGTCGGCGTTCTCGGCTGCCTGGCGCAGCAGGAAGGCGAGAAGATTTTTCGCCGCGCGCCGTGGGTGCGCATGGTGTGCGGCTCGGCGAGTTACCGCAAGCTGCCCGAGATGCTCGCGGAGTTGGAAGCGGGCGGCCGCCGCGTCACCGGCCTCGGCCTCGACACGCAGGAAACATTCGAAACCGAAATCACGCCCCGCGACAATCCCTTTCGCGCTTATCTCACAATCATCGAAGGCTGCGACTACGCTTGCTCGTATTGCGTTGTGCCACACACGCGCGGCCCGCAACGCAGCCGCGCCAGCGCTTCGGTCCTCGACGAAGTTCGGCGTCTTGTCGACGGCGGCTACACGGAAGTGCAACTCCTCGGCCAGACGGTCAACTCGTATCGCGATCCCTCGCCGCGGCGCATGAATTTCGTCGAGCTGCTCCGATCCGTCGCCGCAGTCCCCGGAATTCGCCGCGTGCGCTTCATGACGTCGCATCCCAACGATTTCACGCGCGAGATTGTCGAAGCCATCGACGCCACGCCCGCGCTCTGCGATCACATTCACTTGCCCGTGCAATCCGGCTCATCGCGCATCCTCAAGGAAATGCTTCGGACGTATTCTCGCGACGAGTATCTCGAAAAAATCGCCTGGATTCGCTCTGCCCGGCGGCCCATCAGCGTCACCACCGACATCATCGTCGGCTTCCCCGGCGAAACGGAAACCGATTTCGCGGACACCATTTCACTCTTGGAAGAAGTCCGCTACGACGGCGTCTTTGCCTTCAAATATTCGCCGCGTCCCAATACTTCGGCGAAAGACATGCCGGACGCCGTGTCCGAGGAAGAGAAGGGAAGACGGCTGGCAGTAATTCAGCAGCATCAGCGCGAATTCCAGACGGCGCGCAATCAGTCGCTCCTGCGCCAGCGCTTTGAAATCCTCGTTGACGGCCGCCACGAATCCCGCGGGCAGTGGTCCGGGCGCACATCTTGCAACCGAATCGTAAATTTCACTTCGCACGAGCAAAATCTTCTGGGACAATATCGCTGCGTGGAGATCACCGCCGCGGGACCGAACAGCCTCGTCGGTGTGCAAGTCGAATGAACGACCTGCGGGAGGGCCCTATGGAACGCGAAGTCAAGATCCGTGGGTTGATGATGGATCCGGTCACTAACATGCCGGTCGTCGTGCTGCGCGCTATCCAAGGCTCGGGCACGCTCCCCATCTGGGTCGGCATTTACGAAGCCAACGCCATCGCCCTCGAAATCGAGAAAGTGCAAACGCCGCGCCCCATGACCCACGACCTGCTCAAAAATGTTCTGATGGGCCTGAATGTCCACGTCCAGAAAGTCGTCGTCAGCGACCTCAAGGACGACACGTTTTACGCCGTGATTTGGATGGAACGCGAAGGACAAACCATGTCGCTCGATTCGCGTCCCAGCGATGCTCTTGCGCTTGCGCTGCGGCTCGACTGCCCCATTTTCGTCGACGAGGAAGTTTTCAAGACTTCCAAAATTTCCAGCACCGCAACGGAAAAGACCTCGAACGAGGAATTGCGGCGCTGGCTCGAAAATCTGAACGACGAGGATTTGGGCCGTTACAAGATGTAGGCTTGGCGGTTTGTCGAAAATCCGATTCCTTATGATGTTGTGTAGGGGCGGCTTTACGCCGCCCGCATTTTCCTCGGTTTTTTTGCAAACTGCATGCTGTGGAAATGAAACTAAGTAACTTTTTCGAACAGGCCGTTAGTGGTAAAGTAGGCACGTCTCCCCAGCGGATAAATGGCGGCCTCCTCCCGCCGAGAGAAAAATAACTTTTTGCTTGCACATTTTTTGCTTGCGCACGACGGGTAGTCTCGGTACATTTGGCCTACTTATTGTGGGCTTCGGGCGGGCCAGCCTATATGTAGGCCTGCTGTTGCCGAAGGAGTGGCGGCGCTTTTGACGCGTGTCCTGGCGATTGCTAATCAGAAGGGTGGCGTGGGGAAAACCACCACCGCGATCAATCTCGCGGCGGCTCTCGCGCTGCGCAAGAAGAAAACTCTACTCATCGACCTCGATCCACAATCCAACGCCACCATCGCCTTTGTCGAAGCGGGTGACGTGCAGGTCTCCATGTTCGACGTTTTCGGCGACCATGCGCCGGAGATGGCGAAAGTCATCAAGCCCACCAAGGATCCAAATTTGTTTTTGGCTCCCGCGAAGCTCTCGCTCGCGCGCCTGGAGCAGCAGCTCGCCGGCGCGTTTGACGCGCCCTACAAATTGAAAGACGCGCTCGCTCCCATCCTGAAGGATTTCGACTTTATCGTCATGGATACGCCGCCGGCTCTCGGCATCTTGACGGTCAACGCCCTGGTCGCCGCCACGCATCTGCTCGTGCCCATTCAAGCGGCGTACTTCGCCATCGAAGGCACGGACGATTTGCTGGAAACGTATGCCCGCATTCGCTCCCGCCCGAATCCAGACTTGAAAGTCCTTGGCGTGGTCATCACTCTGTTCGACCGCCGCACGAATATCTCGCGCGACACGCATGAGCAGATTCGCGCTGTCTTTGGCGACGCGCTTTTCAAGACGCGCATCAGCAAAAACGTCCGCCTCGAGGAAAGCCCCGCGTACAAAGAAACGATTTTCGCGTTTGCGCCCAAATCCACCGGCGCCGAAGAATATAAGAAGCTTTCTCAGGAGGTTATCCAACGTGTCGAAGCGGATCGGGTTACCCGTCACACTCAAGATGCGGCATGACGCGCACTACGTCGAAACGCTAACCAGTTTCAGCGGCGCGTCGATTGGCCGCATGATCCCCATTGATAAAGTGCATCCGAATCCGGACCAGCCGCGCAAAGCTTTGGGCGACTTGTCGGAACTGGTTCAGTCCGTGCGCGAAAAGGGCGTGCTCGAACCCCTTCTTGTGCGCTACATGCCGCGCGAAGACGCCTATTACATTATTTCCGGCGAGCGGCGTTACCACGCATCACGCGCCGCGGGGCTCCGCGAAGTGCCTTGCATTGAAAAAATCGCCGACGATGCCGAAACGCTCGAACTCGCGCTAATTGAAAATCTTCAGCGCAAAGATTTGACCGCCTTCGAGGAAGCGGACGGCCTTTTCCGCCTCGCCGAGCAATTTGATTACACCCACGACGACATCGCCAAGAAAATCGGCCGCGCGCGCTCTTCCGTCACCGAAACTCTTTCGATTCGCATGATTCCCGACGCCATTCGTCGCCTGTGCATCGAGAAGGGCGTAACTTCGAAGTCGCTTCTGCTGCAAGTGGCGCGGCAGCCCAATGAAAGAAAAATGCACGAAATGGTGATGCAGATCGCGCAAAGCGGTTTGACGCGCGATGAAGCTCGCCGCGTTCGCCAGGAAGAGAAGGACGCCGACTCGCGTCCGCGCCCCTTCGTCTTCGACTATCATTCCCCGGACTCGGCCTATCACTTCCGCATCCAGTTCCGCCGCAGCCAAATCTCGCGCGACGACTTGATTCGCTCCCTCCGCGAAATCCTGTCCGAGCTGGAAGCCGGCTCCATCTCCTCCTCCGCCGCCTAGTTTCGCTTTTTGTAGCGCAGACGTTCGCGCTTTCGGCGAACTCTGCGGTCTTTCGACTTTTTTGGGTGTTCCATCCTGCCTGCCCTGACGCAGGAAGGGAGCGTTGTTTGCGAAGGGTGGGGGTTTTCGTTTTCGGTGTGTAGCGGCGGCCTTCAGGCCGGCATTTTTGTTTCAGGTGTTTGCTTTACGGTTTGTTTTTGCGGGTGCCCCATGCTCGTTTTGTGAGCGTGGGGCTTTTCCCGTTTTGCCTTTGGGCAGGTGACGCAGACTTCAGCCGCGGTCACATGAAGCCGCCAAGAGTTGAATTCTCCCATCGAATCGTCGCACACTAGCGAGATGTCCATCACGTACGATTTGATCTGCATAGGCGCGGGGCCCACGGGACTCGCCTGCGCCATCGAAGCTAAACGCGCCGGCCTGCGTCCGCTGGTCATCGACAAAGGCTGCCTTTGCAATTCGCTCTATCACTATCCCACCAACATGCAATTTTTCACCACGCCCGAGCGCATGGAAATCGGCGACTTGCCCATGACCACCGTGGGAGGCAAGCCCACGCGCGCCGAAGCCCTGAAATATTATCGCCGCGCAGTCGAGCACTACGGCATCGAGGTTCGCCTGTACGAAAAAGTCGAAGGAATCGCCGGACACGATGGGGCTTTCGCGGCCCACTCGCGCGATACCGATGGAGCGCCTCACCAATATCACGCGAAAAAAATCGTCCTCGCCACGGGCTATTACGACTTGCCGAATTTCCTGAATGTCCCCGGCGAGGAATTACCCCACGTCGCGCATTATTTCACTGACGCGCATCCGTATTGGAATAAGGACGTCGTCGTCATTGGCGCGAAAAATTCCGCCGCCGAAGCCGCGCTCGATTTATTTCGCGGCGGCGCGCGCGTCACGCTGGTGCATCGCGGCGCCGAACTCGGCAAAAGCCTGAAATATTGGGTCAAGCCCGACATAGAGAATCGCATTCGTTCCGGCGAAATTCGCGCGCTTTTCCAAACGCGCGTCGCCCGCTTCGAGCCCGAATCAGTGATCGTACAGAACGGCGGTGACGTTCAGAACTTGCCGGCATTTCGCGCCTTCGCCATGACCGGCTATCATCCCGATTTTTCTTTCCTGGAAAGCCTCGGAATTCGCCTCGATCCCAAAACGCGCAAGCCGGATTGCAATCTCCAAACGCTCGAAAGCAACGTCCCCGGAATTTATCTCGCCGGCGTTTTGCTCGGAGGCCTCCACACCGGCGAAATTTTCATCGAGAATGGACGCTTCCACGGCCGCCAAATCATCGCCGCCATCACCGGCCACGCCGGACCGCAGGAGCCCGCTCCCGTTTCTCCCCCCGGCGAATAAATTCACAAACTCCGTTGCATTAAAAACAAGTCAGCTCACACACGGTCTGAGTCCGGGCATTGCCGGCCGCCTGCCTGCGCCAAGTAACGCGGGTCCTGTAGCTCATGTCCCGTCCCGATGCTTCATCGGGACTGACATGAGGCATTTGCGTTTGCGCGCCGTGGCGCTCTTTGTTAAAGTGACCGTCTATGGCATCGGTCGTTAAAGAATTCTTCCGCACCTTCGTGATTCTGTACAAGGGCTTCAAGGTGACGTTCATCACCATGTTCAAGAAGCCCACGACGGAGAATTATCCCGCCGAGCCGGTTCATTTTCAGGCGCGCTATCGCGGAATTCACGTCCTCCAGCGCGACGAGAACGGCCTCGAAAAATGCGTCGCCTGTTTCTTGTGCGCCGCCGCGTGCCCCGCGAATTGCATTTACATCGAGGCCGCCGAAAACACCGCCGACAATCGCATCTCTGACGCCGACCGTTACGCCAAGGTCTACAACATCGACTATTCCCGCTGCATTTTTTGCGGCTATTGCGTCGAGGCGTGCCCCACTGACGCCATCACTCACGGCCACGGCTTTGAACTCGCGCCCTACGACATCAACGCCATGATTTATCGCAAGGAAAAACTTCTCGAACCCTGGCCTCCGCCGAAAGCCACTCCCCGCCCTTCCACTCCTTCTCCGGTTGGGGCTACTCGCTAAGGCGCTGGCAGTTTTCGATTAGCATAACTCTGTCAGCCCGCTTGCCCTGAGCTAGCTTTGCGAAGGTCGCCGCGCGTTAGACGCGTCCTGAGTCTTTCGCCGAAGGGCCGCCACCCGCTAAGCGTCGCGCCCGGCTTTGTGTAGCGCCGGCCTTCAGGCCGGCAGTCTTGCCGTTGTAGCGCAGAGCTTCGCGCCTTTCGCGAAGTCGAAAAGCTCCACTCCTTCCCCCGTCGCCGCCGCCCGCTGAGTCCTTTCCAATCGCTCCGCCCCCGACCATGTCATTCCGAACCGGCCGCATTCTGGCCGTGTGAGGAATCTGTTGTTGTTGCTATCGCCTCTGCTTTTGCTGTCATCCCGCCTGCCCTGAGCCTTGCCCGCCTGGGCGGGAACGAAGGGAATCCACCGTGTCGCAAATCGCTCCGTTCCCGACCATGTCATTCCGAACCGGCCGCATTCTGGCCGTGTGAGGAATCTGCTGTTGTTGCTATCGCCTCTGCTTTTGCCGTCATCCCGTCTGCCCTGAGCCTTGCCCGCCTGGGCGGGAACGAAGGGAACCCACCGTGTCGCAAATCGCTCCGCTCCCGACCATGTCATTCCGAACCGGCCGTATTCCGGCCGTGTGAGGAATCTGCTGTTCGCTTTGGCTCTTCTCTACTTACAATCGTCAGGTGAGCCGCACCTACTACGTCTACATCCTTGCCAGCCGCTCGCGAAACCTCTACACCGGCGTCACCAACAATCTCGAACGTCGCCTTGCCCAGCACCGCTTCGGCCTTGTTCCCGGATTCAGCAAGCGCTACCGTATTTTCCGCCTGGTACATTACGAAATGTTCGGCGACATACGCATGGCGATTACCCGCGAGAAGGAAATCAAGAAGTGGAGACATCAGAAGAAAGTATGGCTGATTGAACGTGAAAATCCTCGTTGGGAAGACTTTAGCGCGGAGTGGTTTCCTAAAGACAAGGGCAGACCCAAAACGAAAACCGTAACAGCAGATTCCTCACACGGCCAAAATGCGGCCGGTTCGGAATGACATCGTAAAGACAAATCGCCCCAAACTAACCCACACCCACACTCACTCCGCCCTCCCTCTGTCATCCCGCCTGCCCTGACGCCACGCCGCCACTCGCTCGGCCCTCCTCCATGTCATCCCGAACCCATCCCGCCTTTGCGGGATGGTGTGAGGGATCTGCTGTTCGCCGTTTGGTTTTTGCCGTCATCCCGCCCGTTCACCCTGAGGCTTGCCCGCCCAGGCGGGAACGAAGGGCCCTGACGACGGAAGGGAACCCAATCGCCGCTCGCGCAAATCGCCCCGCCCACCACACCATGTCATCCCGCCCGCCCTGAGGAACGAAGGGAACCCATCCCACCGCTTTTGTGGGATGGTGTGAGGGATCTGCTGTTTTCCTGATAGCGCACACAGTTTCCTCGTACTATACCCATCGTATTCCTTGACTTTCACCTAACTCTCTGGTATATAATTCTTTCTCGGCTGGAGGGCCAGCCACACAATTCGTAAGAGAGGTGAAGGCCACGGAGACGTGGCCTTTTTGCGTTTATGGAGCTTTTTTACTGCACGCCAATGACTCACCTGCCTCGCCGGAGCCTCGGCGAAGGCGGGTCGCTGCCCTCCGCCCGGAATAAATCACCACAAATCCATTCACCTAAAGGAGATACACCAGCCATGCCTCGGATGCCCCAAGAAGACCAGTCCTACCAGATCATCCTCAGTCCCGAATTCGCTGCAGCTATCGCCAGCCGCAACGAGGCTCTCAACGCCGACCGAATCGCCGCCGGTCTGCCGCCTTTCCAGCACAAATCCCCGTTCACCACCCAAGCCCAGATCGAAAAGGAAGAAAAGAACGCCCGTCGCCGCCAAAAACGCGCTCGCGCCCACGATACCGCCGCGGCCAAAGTCCAAATCGCCGCCCGCTGCCAGTCCAATCCTTCCTTCGAACGCCACGCCCGCAAATGCGCCATCTGCAACCATCCCGACTGCGATTCCATCGAATCCGACTTCGTCAATTGGCGTTCTGAAGCCACCATCACCCTCAATTATCAGCTCCCTTCGCGCTCCTCCGTTTACCGCCACGCTGCCGCTGCCGGCCTCCTCGAACGCCGCAGCGCCAATCTTCGTGGCGTCTGCGAGCGTATTATCGAGCGAGTCGATCAAGCCCCGCCCAGCGGCATGGCTGTCCTTCGCGCCCTTCGCATCTATTCTCAGATCACCGAAGACGGCCACTGGGTCGAGCCACCGAAGCACTCCCTCGTCACCCACGTCCACGTCACCACCGCCGAGCCCCAATCTTTTGCGAGTGCCCCATCCGGAGTTCACTCCGACGTTTTGGTCGCAGCGCCTTCCGCAGAGCGTTTGACCAACGAAGAAGTTGCGGGTGCCCCATCCTCTGCGCCTCCTGCAGAGGGTGGGATCATAGCCACGAGTTGTCATCCCGAACCCAGCGCGCCGCCACTCGCTCCGACCTCCCCATGTCATCCCGCCTGCCCTGAGGAACGAAGGCCCCTCACGACCAAGGGAACGCCAGCGTCGCCGCCGCTCGCTCCACCCACCACATCATGTCATCCCGAACCCATCCGCGCATCGCGCGGATGGTGTGAGGGATCTGCTGTTCACGATGAGCCGCAGAACGGCTCAGCGCCGTCGGCCAGTCGAAGCGTCCCGGACCTCGACTATGTGCCCCACTGGGCGCGCGGCCTCTATTCGGACACAGACAAAGCGCCTGCGTCCACGCAAGAACCGTCTCCAATCGCTCCTAATCCGAACGGTGCCAATGACTTGAACGCTTCGCGCGTTCCGGAAATTCTAATCGGTACACAAAACGCCAGTCGCGAAAACGCAAGTCACGGAAAACGCGGCGGATAGGAATTTATAATCGGGACTAAAATGCGCCTTTTCGGCGTTTTTTGCCGTCCCGAGCGAAGTCGAGGGATCTCGTAATGCGGAACCGGCTAGCCACTGCCTTTCTTTTTTCGCGCTGCTTCAATTGGAGCGGCGGGTTCGGTCATGCGGTAGGGGTCGAGGATTTCTTTCATCAGTTTTGGGTCGAGGAGCTTGCGTTCGAGCGCGATTTCCGTGACAGTCTTGCCGGTTTTCACGCTTTCCTTCGCGATCTCCGCCGCCGCCGCATAACCGATGTAGGGATTCAGAGCCGCCGCAATGGAAATTGTCGCGTTCGCGTAGTAGCGGCAGCGCTCTTCGTTGGCCTTGATTCCATCGACGCACTTTTCGGCGAGCACGCGCATCGCATTCTTCAGAATTTCCGCCGAATGCAGAACGTTCCACGCCATCGTCGGCATCATCACGTTCAATTCCAATTGCCCAGCCTGAACGGCGAGCGCCGTCGCCACGTCCGCGCCAACCGTTTGAAACGCAACCATCGCGGTCAATTCCGCCATTACGGGATTTACTTTTCCAGGCATGATCGAAGATCCTGGTTGCAGCGCTGGCAAAAGTATTTCCGCCAGACCTGTGTTCGGTCCGCTCGACAGCAATCGCAGATCGTTCGAGATGCGGATCAATTCGAGCGCCAGATTGCGCAGCGCGGAAGACGCCGTGGACATTGCGAGATTCGATTGCATGGCGTAGCGCAGATCCTCGGCGGGCACAAGTTTCTGTTCAGAAATCTGGCTCAACTTCGCGACCACCAGCTTTTGATATTTCGGATGCGTGTTGACGCCGGTGCCGACCGCGGAGCCTCCCAGTCCTACTTCTCGCAACAAAACCTGCGCGCCGCGGATCGCTTCGCTGGCGCGATTGATCGCCGTTGCATAGGCGCGGAACTCTTGTCCAAGCCGAATCGGCACCGCGTCCATCATGTGCGTGCGGCCGGACTTGAGGATGCGGTCGAATTCTTTGCCTTTGCGCGACAACGAATCTTCCAGCTTGCCGCAGGCTTTCAGAACTTCATCGAGCAGCAGCAACGACGCAAGGCGCATCGCTGTCGGGAAAACATCGTTCGTGGATTGCCCGAAGTTGACGTGATCGTTCGGATGACACACGGAGTAGTCGCCGCGCTTGCCGCCGAGCAATTCGATCGCGCGGTTCGCGATAACTTCGTTCGCGTTCATGTGAAACGATACGCCGGCGCCCGCTTGATACACGTCGACGACGAACTGATCGTTCAGTTTTCCGGAAATCACTTCCTCTGCGGAGCGCACGATTGCTCGCGCGATTTGTGGCGAAACAAGGCCCAATTCTTCGTTGGCCAACGCAGCTGCTTTTTTGATGAAGCCGATGGATCGAATCAGTTTCGCATGGGCGCGATATCCGCTGATTGGATAATTGTCGATCGCGCGTTGCGTCTGAATTCCGTAGTACGCGGTTTCAGGCACGCCTCTTTCGCCCAGCGAGTCCTTCTCGATCCGTTCCTTCATCCATGGCTCCTTACGCAGAGCGCAGTCGCAATTCCCCTGTGTCAGGAGAATTCTCGGTCCACGCAAGAGAATTCAGCGACAGCGCCGTGCGCCCGTTGTCCGGTGCCGTGCGCTTAACAACAAAGAATACCACACACGAATCGCCCTCGAGCATCGCACGCCGCGCCCGATCATCCGCCGTTCGCATAATATATAGACAGGGAGCGCAGGATGTATCGGCGAGATGGAGCAGGCGCTTCGACGGCGGTCGCGGCAACGGAGTGTAGTGCAGGAAGGAGTCCGCTTCGCCAAGATGGCTAATCTTGCCGGAAACGTGGCGCCGCGAGAGATTTGGCGATTAGAGAGGGAAACTGTAGGTGAACAGCGGCGCCTGTGTCGACACTGCCGGAGAAGAATCTAGAGTGAGAGCGCGAATGTCGCAAGCGATTCGTCCGGCGACGAGCGAGGTCCGGATTTTCTGTGCACAGGATGGACGAAGGCGATGCCGGCAAGTGAAAGCGCGAATATCGCGAGAGATTTGACCGGCGACGAGCGAGGTCCGGATTTTCTAATGCACAGGGTGGACGAAGGCGATGCGAGCAAGTAAGGGCGCGAATATCGCGAGATTCGACCGGCGACGAGCGAGGTTCAGATTTTCTACGCACAGTGAGGGAGGAAGCGATGCGGGCAAGTGAGAACGCGAATATGAGTCGAGAGAGATTCCCCACAGGGGCGAGCGATGTCCAGATTCTATGCGGATAGTGGGACGGGCGAAAGAAGTGGCGACTTACGTGGGAATCTCTCTCGACGTCATGTTCGACGGCGAGGCGACATGTCGGCCCAGCGGATGCGAGGGCGGCATGGGCAAATGAGGGTGCAATTGCTTGCGGGTGAGAAGACTTCGAGAGATGTGGCGAGTTGCGTCGGGAAGCGGCAAGAGAGACGGGTGATGCTACCGAGCGGAGTTGAATCGGAGGATTCAGCCGACACCAATGCCGAAGAGGATGCCGGGCAAATGTGGCGTGGTGTCGACGGAGTTTGGGCGGGGCGAGAGGATGCGGATCTCGCCGGTACAGTACGGCGGAGCAGAGACGAGGCGGGCAAGTGAGGGCGCGAATACGCGGCAGGAGAGAACTCCAAGGGGTGCGGCGAACTACGTTGAGAACGGGGAGAGTGGCAGGTGACACTACGAAGCGGAGTTGTGGCGGGGCATTCAGCCAACACGAACGAGGAGACGCTAATCCGGGCGGAGCGCTGAATGGATGAGCCAGTCCAGAGCCTGGCGCAGATCGAGGACAGAAGCTGAACGTACTCGCGCGCGCCTACTGAGACGGGGGCGACGAGCGCTTAACGTGCGGCAGCGAACAGAAGTCCGGAAAACTTGGCGAGAGCGCCGAGGAGCGAAACCCAGCGAATCGGAGTGGAGGAGGGAGTGGGGTGAGGCGCGAGGGAACTGGGCAACGATTGGTTAAGGAAAATGAGGCTGGCAACAAAACGTGACGGCATTTCTGATTTTTGGCGCGGTCAAGCATGGAGGCGGTTCAACGCCCAGTGTAAAGGGTCGAAGGAGCGGAGTGAGAACCGAGACATGAAAAACTGGTTCAAATGGCGCAGGGAACCGAAAGGGACAGAAGCAGGCGACGCCGAAAAAAGCGAGATCACGTCACGCGATGCGTTTGGATTTGACGAGCGCCTCCGACCTGCGCCGCAGAGGGGGAAGAGGATCGTCACAAACGGCGTCACGGAGAATGGAAATCAGGGGATGCGATGCGATCTCGGGGAATTGAGTGGACGATTCGTCCGGAGCAGGAGTCAGCGGCAGGGGAACCTGTTTGGAACGGATGCGACGAACACTTTGAGGAGAGCGCAGAGTGGCCTGGTGGCGCTTACGGAGAAGAATCCACTCGGAGATACGCGCCTGGATATCGGTTTCAACCCACTCGTCAATTACGTCGATCATTTGTCTCCGGAGGTTGGCCAGGTCGTTGAGGCGAGCCAACTGAAACGACTCGAGCGAAGTCTGCGAGCATCTCGCAAGGTAGTCGAGCATGGACTTCGTAGTCTTCATGTACAGCCTCCGGTTTTCACTGAAGTGGGCCCAAGAGAAGTAGCCGACGCGTGAAAGAATACAGTATCTAGATACTCTGTCAATATAAATCAGTAAGTAACTGCGGCGTAACGTTCCGGCGCCGTTTATTTGGGCAATGGACGGCAACGACTGGAGGAAAAGCGATGCGGCAAGCGCGTGCGGTTTCCTTGCGGGAAGAGCGACAACGAGAGGCGCTCCGGCGCGAGAAGCGCGAGTACATGCGGCGCTGGCGGGCGAATCCAGAGAATCGCGCGCGAATGATGGCGATGGGCCATCGGCAATGCGCCAAAAGGAAGGTTGAGCGCTCGCAAGAAGCCGGCGCGAAGGTCTGCGTGTTCTGCCGAACGCATGCGCCCGTAAAGCGGATCGAGAGATTGATTACGACGAGCGCGGGATTCAAGGCTGTCTACGTGATGTGTTGCGCGGACTGTTTGGCATGACCGGCGACACAATGCGGCGCGACGCCGGAAGAAAATGCGCGGGGATTGTTAGCGGAGTGAGCTGAGTTGCGAGGGAAGCACCTCAATTGCGGGATTCGCGGCGGCCTGTGGGACGAGGCGCACCTGGAGCGCATGGGTCCGGCCGTGTGGCTGTTCGGGTGGCTGGTGCACCGGCAGACGCGCGAGCACAACGGCGTGGGGCTGGTGCTGGGCGGCTCGCCGCTGACATACAAAGTCATCAGCGAGGACACGGGAATGGCGGTGCGCACGCTGAAGCGTTGGATGGCGCGGCTCGGGCGCAGCGGATACGTGCGCGTGAAGCACACCACGTACAAGCGAATGATCATTCAAATCACGAAAGCGAAAAAGTTCGGGCCGCAGCAACTGAGATTTCCACAGAATTCTTTTTTTGCACAGGAATCAAAAGGGCCACATCCGGCACTTGAGAGCCGGTCAAAAGGGCCAATCGTGGCCCGTTCAAGGAAAGAGTATAGAGAATATAAACCTGAGAGAAATAGAAGCAACTACGCGCGCTGTGGAAATTTTGCATCGGCAGGAGAACGAGCCGGGCAACAGAACACCGCAAAACCTTTTCCTTCTGAAGAAAATACAAAAAGCCAAAGCAAATGCGCGAATGGAAGGTTCACAGAAAGTCCGCCAGGAAGGCCGCTCGAGAGCCGAAGCTACAACAACCGGGCTGCGCCACGTCCGTATGTGTCCTCGTACGAACAGTCGGAAGGATTTCGATTCAGACAAAGCGAAAGAGCGTGGCGAGAAGCGAAACTGCGGGCGGAATTGTACGTGGGCGCTGGGCCGGAGGTTCCACACCCACCGAAAGCTGGGAGGGAAACATGAGAGGCATGGTGCGATGCGATTTGGGGCATGGCGCGCAGCCGCCTCGGGGTTGGCGACTGGCGTGGTACGAGCCGCGCAGGCGCGTGGGCGTATTTTTTCCTGCGCCGCTGCACTGGCTGGCGCGCGGCCTCCGCGAGCTCGCTTGGCGCATGGGAGTGGCGTGGCGCGCGCCGACGCGCGAGAAGCACGACGTGTTCGATTTGCAGCGCGTGTATCGCGAAAAGCAGAAATTGGCGGGCGAATATTCGCGCGGGTACTTGCAAGGTTGGCAGGAGTGCTTCGACACGTGGGTGGAGACGATCGATACCGTCAGCGATGACGACGAGATGCGAAACTGATTTGAAAGACGAGAGAACGAAAAACCGAAACTCGTAACTCGTAAATCGTAAATCGTAAATCGGAGTGACGCTTGGTTGGGGGCGACGGACGGTTTTGCAGCGGCAGATGAATTTTTGTTGGGGAGTGCGAGCGATGTAACGAGAAGCACAATCTCGAGCTGGGACGCCAGGGCGAGTGAGCCGATCTTACGTCGACAGGTGACGGCAGGGCAGGCAAGCGTCTGAGGCAGGCAGCGCAGTCAGCGGAGGGAACCGATGAAGCCCCACGAAATGTTTGAGGTTTGTCATGCGCGTTACCGCGGGCTGCGGGGATTCTTGGGCGGGCCTGACGGCGCGGGCGGTCACATGGCGGCAGTGGATCTGGATTCTCCATCGGCGGGATACCAGTGGCGTCCGGATCGCGTGCGCGCGGAAATGTACGTCGCGGATTTCGAGATGATCGCGGAGCGGGCGCTGCGGCGTCCGGAGTGGAAAGGGCGGCTGAAGCTTTTTCGCGTTTATTTTTTGTGGGGCGTGGAGTACCGGCGGGCGATCACGCTGGTCGGCGTCGCGCCAGGAACGTTTGATTGGTGGGTGGGCGAGGTTAAAAAAACGCTGGGGCGCGAATTTGATCGCGCGGGACTGTTTCCTCCGGGACGGTATTTCCGTGTGCGTGGGACGTGCGAGGCTCAAATGGCCGAGACCAGGCCCGCTTCGCGGCCGACGAAATAAGGCAATAATATGCGTGACTCGGGGACAATATATGGATAAACATACCGCTTGCGGGAGGGCGCATGCTAGCGCCTGACCGGAGGCTTGTAATGGGCAAGGTCAAGATTGACTTAGAAAATTGCTACGGAATTAAGAAGCTCCAGTACGAGTTTGATTTCAGCCAAGAGCGCGTCTATGCCATTTATGCCCCGAATGGAATGATGAAATCATCTCTAGCTAAAGTTTTTCAGGATGTCGCGGAAGGAAGCGCATCATCGGATCGAATATTTCCTGGTAGGGTAACGAAACGGAGCGTCGTCGGCGAAGCTGGTACTCAAGTGTCGAAGGAAAGCGTTTTCGTGGTTCGGCCCTACGACGAGGAGTTTTGCCATAGCGAAAAAACGTCAACTCTACTGGTGGAACCGAAGCTACGAAGGGAATACGAGCAGCTTCAGGCTGGAATCGATAGTGCAAAAGACGCCTTGCTCAAAGCGCTGAAGGAGCAGTCCCATTCAAAGAAAGACCTTGAAAAAGAAATATCTCTAGCATTTACTCCCACCGAGAAGGAATTTTATACTGCGTTGACTCGTATCAAAAAAGAAGTCGTGGACCAAAAGGAAACCCCCTTTGCCGACGTTCTGTACGACAGGATATTTGATGACAAAGTCCTGAGCGCCCTGCAAACAAAAGACCTCAAAACAGCAATTGAGGAGTACGTTAAGCGTTATAACGAGCTTCTGGCCGCGTCTACCTATTTCAAACGAGGAACCTTTGACTACTACAATGCGGGCCAGATCGCGAAGAGCCTCGCCGACAACGGATTCTTTGATGCAAAACACACTGTCAATCTGAATGCCACGGCGACGATTGAAATTAAGACGCAAAAAGAACTAGAAGACGTAATAGCCAAGGAAAAAGATGCAATTATCAAGGACAAGGCCTTGCGAAAGAGGTTCGATGAAATCGAAAAACTTCTGGAGAAGAACTCTACCCTTCGCGACTTTCAGACTTATATGTTGGAACACGAGGCCTTTCTGTCTCAGCTCGCAAATGTCAATAAGTTCAAAGAAGACATCTGGAAATCGTATCTCAAGGTTCGCCAAGACCTCTACTTGGAACTGATGAAGCAGTACGAAGCAGCCGAAGTCAGAAAGAAAGAGATCGAGACAATAGCCGGGCAGCAGCGAACGCAGTGGGAGCAGGTGATCCAAAACTTTAACGAACGATTCTTTGTCCCGTTCGAGTTAAAAGCGGAAAACCGAATTGCTGTCATGCTTGGTAATGCTCCCCTCATTGAATTGGGGTTTATTTACCACGACGGGGCTGACCAAGCGCCGATTGATAAGGTCGCACTGTTGAAGGTTCTGAGTACCGGAGAAAGGAAGGCACTGTATGTCTTGAACATTCTCTTCGAGGTGGAAACGAGAAGGAAGTCCAAGCAGGAAACCCTCATCGTCATCGATGATATAGCGGATTCATTTGATTATCAGAATAAATACGCAATCGTCCAATATCTAAAGGAGATCAGCCAAGACCCGCTCTTCAATCAAGTGATCATGACGCATAATTTTGACTTTTTCCGTACCATCGAAAGCCGATTTGTTGTGAATTATGGTTGTTGCCTGATGGCGCTAAAGAACGACGCGGGAGTGCTTATCCTTGAGAAGGCGACTGGTATAAGGAACGCATTCCTAAATGATCTGAAACGTGATTTCTTCGCTGACCCAAAGAAAAAAATCGCATCTATTCCGTTCATTAGGAACCTCGTTGAGTTTACAAAGGGCGAAGGAGATCCGCACTTTATAAAGCTAACGTCCTTGCTACATTGGAAGCCGGATTCCCCGAACATCAAAGAGGCCGATTTGGACGCAATCTATAATGCCGTGTTTAGCACAGCAGGTAAATCGGCCAGCGATGCGAGACCAATGGTTGACGTGGTCCGCGATGAGGCAGCGGCATGTCTGGCCGCCGCTTGTGGAATCAACTTCGAGAATAAGATTGTTCTCTCGATCGCAATTCGAATCTGGGCTGAAAAGTTCATGCTAGACAAAATTAACGACAGCGCCTTCGCGGCGGGTATTAAGTCTCATCAAACACAGGCACTAGTTGAGAGATTCAAAGCATTATTCGGCATCGAAACGAAAACCATCGAAGTGCTCGACCGTGTAGTACTCATGACTCCCGAAAATATTCACCTGAACTCATTCATGTACGAACCAATTGTTGATATGTCAGACGAGCACCTAAAAAAACTCTACAAGGATGTAATGGAATTGAAGGGGTCATGAGGCACGAAGGTTTGACGTCGCGAACAGGACTAGCGGGAGCCATAGTGTTGCTCGCGCTAGCGGTTTCGGGAATTTCTGCCCCGACCAACATCCGTGCTGACGTGGCACAGCAAGGCCCTTCCGCGGCTGCGAAAGCTGCGGCGCAGCAATCGGTTGCCGAGCGGCGGGCGGTGAAGGCGCGGCGCATTGCGGCGACGGCGGAGGCGAAACTTTCGCGGGCGCAGATTGCCGCGCTGCTGCGGCGGAAAATTAAATATGTGTTTGTGCTGTATCAGGAGAACCGGTCGTTCGATTCGTACTTCGGCACGTTCCCAAACGCCGAGGGAATTTTCAGCCATCCCGCAAAAGACACTCCCGGATTTTACCAGCCACTGACGAACGTCGACGGAACGGCGGGCACAATCCATCCATTTCGCATCGGGCCAAAGGAATTTGCGGCGGACACAGACGACGTGGATCATTCGCATCCGATGATCGTCGCGAAAATGCACATCGAAAGCGGCGCGCCGAAGATGGATCGCTTTGCGATTTTCGAGGAAGCGAAACGCGTCAAAAAAAGCGCGCCTGGCGCAGCGGGCAAGCCCCCGACCGGGGGTGAACCATCGCTGGCGGCAAAACAAATGGGCGAGCTGGCGATGGCTTACGAAGATTGCGACACGGTTCCTTTTTTGTGGCGCTACGCGGACCGCTTCGTGCTGTTCGATCACATTTTTCAGGAAATGACCGGGCCATCGACGCTGGGAAATTTGTCGATCATCGCGGCGCAGACGGGCCAAACGCAGTGGGCGCTGCATCCGGAGGAAGCGTACAAGGACAATGGAGCGCGCGATCCCGGCGTGCCGGTGCTGAATGACAACGATCCGTTCTGGGGCTCGCAACTCGATCCGACTCCGCAGGCGCAGAAAATGCCCGTGAATCCGCACGACATGCGCAACGGCGTCGAATACGGCACGGCGATTAATTTGACGTTTGCGTCGCTGCCGCTGACGTTGCTGGGCGAAGACGCGAATACGGTGGCGAAATCCGACACGGATGCGACGCGCGATTTGGCCGACGTGCAGAACGACATTCCGTTCATCGCGAGCCACGACAAGCGGAATGTGGCGTTTGGGTGGTACGAAGAAGGCTACGGCAAAGAGCCGACGGATACGGACGACGACGATGATCCGGTGGACGCGTACGGGCTGCACGCTTCTTACGTGACGCATCACAACGGCCCGCAATATTTCGGCTACGTTGCCAACAATCCGAAAATCCGCGCGCAATTGCACAGCCTGCAGGATTTCTTTACGGCGCTTGATCAAAGAACTTTGCCGAAGGCAGGCGGCGTTTTCTACGTGAAGGGCGGCTTCCGGAATTTATTTCATTTAAAACCGTCCGACCCGGACGCGAAGGTGCGGAAGAATTTTCTGGGCGACGACGATCATCCGGGATATTCGGACGCGCAGATCAGCGAAGCGATGCTGGCCACGGCGATCAACAAAATCGCCGCCAGTCCGTACTGGAGCGAAAGCGCGATTATTATCACGTGGGACGATTCGGAGGGCGATTACGACCACGTGCCCCCGCCGATTCGCGCGAAGGGCCCGGATGGTTCTCCGATCAGCGACGGGCCGCGCGTGCCGCTGATTCTGATTTCGCCCTACGCGCGCGCGCATTACATCGCGCATGCGGCGGGGAATCATGCGTCGGTGGTGAAATTTGTCGACACGGTTTTCGCGCGCACGCCGCTGGCGCTGCTTCCTGACGAACAGCGGGGACGCGCGCTCGGCGAAAAGAAGTTTGGGCAGAAGGAGCTGGGGCCGCAGGACGCGCTGACGCCCGGCGTTACGGATCTGGCGGATGCGTTCAGCCCGTCGCGGCTGCTGGGAAGATCCAAGCCTTTGCCGCCGTCGTATGCAGAGATTCCCGAAGCGCTGGTGAGGCGTCTGCCGGCCGAAACGAAGTACGGTTGCGCGGCGCTGGGAATCGTCACGACAGATCGTCAGCAGAAAATCCGCAACGCAATTCCCCGCGATTTCAATCCCCGGCCGTTGACGAATCCCAGCCAGTAGAGATTGCCGCAGCCTGAAGCTGTCAGGTAAAGCCTCGATTGACGCGCGTCGCGTGTGCTTCTAAATCTCTGTAAAGGCAGGACTCGACGGGCAACCCCGCCAGCCGAGACGCGTCCATCGCCGGGAAGTCGAATGCGCTTTCGCGCTGACAGGACCGAAGACCGGGCGGCGATCAGCGTGGCTGTTTGTCTAATTCCTCCGGATAATTCACGGCATTCGGAATTTGCCCGCACCGAAAACGTCAGCACACACGGGGCCCGCGTAATTGCGGGCAAATTGTGGCAGACGGGCAAATCAGCGCTTGTGCGTTCAGAGGAAGGCCAATTCGAGTGGACCGGGCGCGTGATTTACTGCGAGCACTTGCCGGACGGCAAATTTGCGGTGGGCCTGCAACGCTGGCGTGGGTAGATGGATCACAAGACGCTACATGCAAAGCCAGTGGATGGAAGCAGGCATCACGGATCACGTCTGGAGCATCGAAGAACTTGTCAGTATTTATTGAAAAGGCGGCAATTAGTGGCATCTAATGGTAAATAGTACTACGACATATAGCCTATTGCATCTCCAACGGTTCGTCTGCTACTATCCACGCTCTCATAAAAGATGACTCCGACGACCCCCATACGTCATCATAAATGTAGTGAAATTGACAACTGTTAAAAAGAAGGTGCCGATGGTGAATTATCCCGTGATGTTTGCGCTAAGGGATACTGTGTCTGGTAACGATTTTTTGGCTGGTATTACTCTGTCTGGTCGCGCTCTCATGATGCGCGAGAATGACAAGTGGTGGATGTATGGCGTGCGGCCAGCCGCAATCGCCGAAAGTGGCAACACTCCCGAAGAAGCATTCCTGCGTTTCCGAAATGCTTACAAGAATGTACTGTTCGATTTTGCGGAAGATGCGCCCAATTATGAGTTGTTCCGAAATGCTGTCGAGCAGTTCTACTTGCAGCCGGACAGAGACGAAGAGGCCCATTGGCTGGCCGCTTTTAATGCATTACGGTCTGGAAAGGCAATTCCAAATGAGCCTTTTTTTTCGGCCCTGCCGAAACAAGACCCCGAAACGCGTCCAACTCAGATCACGGTTGAACGGTTGGACAAAAAGAACACGCGTTATACTCCAGTGGACAACGTACCAGATTATGTTGCGGGCCCACAATTAGCAGCCGCCGCATAGGCGATGGTTTCCTTTGCGGACGTGGAGCGAATGCTGGCTTCCTGCTGCCCGGGCCATACCGTAGAATTGAAAACCCACTTCCGCAAAATAACATGCGGAGCATTCGTCTACCCCACTTTTCCAAAACATGACGAGGTAGAAGCTGGACACGTAAGGAAGATGTCCCGAGTTCTTGGTATCTTGGAGTGTGCTAAGAAATTCCTAAAAATCTAGCCACAGAAATTCAAACCGAGACACTACCGCTTCCGGGGCGGATTTGCGGGCGGCGGGCGAAAGAGCTACAATGCACACAGGAAGTGGTGGTGTAGTTGTTTACAAAATGCCGGAGGCGAGTTGATCGGCGGCAAGCGCCAGTGCCAAGTAACCGTTTCTCGACGATGACTTGGTGATGGTTTGAGGTCCCATCCGATCGTCGAAGGGACCGCAGTACACGTAGTAAACAAAGCGCACGCCGCCTGAAGCGAATTTCTAGGGAGCGGCGAGATGCTGGCTGAAAACCTCGCTGAGAAAGCTTTCCCGTTAAAACCGAGCAGCTGCGGCGGTATGGCGCAGAGTGTTCGTAGGTCGAGTGACTCTCCAGCCCGAGTGCAGAGCCACGAATCTCTGCTAAAGCCGCACCTGCCGGGAGGCAACGGAAAAAGAAAAGTGTGCAATTGTGGACAGAAATGTCTTCTTTGATTCTTTTAAATAGCGGGCCGGAGGAGGGGACGCTGAACAGTGAACGAAGCGAAGGCGAAGACGAAGAGCAAATCGAAAGGCAACGGTAAACGGAACGGACGCCGGAAGTCTTTTCAAGATCCGATGGCACTTTTGGACGCAGCGGGACTTGGGCGCAAGCCTGAAACGCGGCGGAAGCGCGAGGTGATTTTTTCGGAAGGCGAGCCGTCGAAGAACGTGTATTACATTCGTGACGGCAGCGTGAAGTTGTCAGTGACATCGAAGGATGGGAAGGAAGCGGTGGTCGGAATCCTGGGGCCCACGGATTTTTTTGGCGAGGATGGAATCGCGGGGACGAAGGTGTGCATGTCGACGGCTACCGCCGCGGCCGATTGCGATCTGGTGCGAATCGATAACCGGCGGATGGCGCAAGTGCTCCACGGGGATCGCGATTTCTCCGATTTCTTCATGAGCTACCTGTTAACGCGAAAGGCGCGCGTGGAAGCGGACCTGGTCGACCAATTATTCAATTCGAGCGAGAAGCGGCTGGCGCGCACGCTGCTGATGATGGCGCGGTACGGACGCGAGGGCGCGACCGAATCAACGATTCCGAAAGTGAGCCAGGAAACGCTGGCGTCGATGGTGGGCACAACGCGGTCGCGCATCAGTTTCTTCATGAACAAATTCCGCAAGATGGGATTCATCAAGTACAACGGCGGAATGCAGGTTCATGGATCGCTGTTGAACGTGCTGCTGCACGATTGAAGCGTGACGCGAGGATGCTTTCCGGTATCGCATCCCGTTGAACACGAAAAATCGAATACCTCAGGCCAGTTCGCGCAGACAGAGCGCGAACGGGACCTGAGCTACAGGAAGATGCCTGAACGCGCGCGCCGAGAGCCGCACGACTACACACGCCGCCTGCAAAATCAAGGGCTGGCAGAGCTTCGGCGGCACAACTCCTGCCTCAGGAGCTGAAGCCCTTTTCTTTCCGACTTCAGTTGGCACGGTTGCACTTCCTACGTCAGTGTAAAAAACCGTGCCCTGACGCAGCGATCTGTCGCTTCTCTGGTGACGCGCCACTAGTGGCGGTCGCCGCCGCCTTCATGATGGTGGCGCCAATTCCAGTATTCGTTCTGCTCGTCGCGGTTGCGGCGACGAAAATCCTCGTGGCGTCGGTGAGTTTCAACTTCCCACCGTTGGTAATACACAACCTCGTTGTTATCCCACCGATGATAATCGTGATATTCCGGGTCGTACACGCGGTAGGAACCGCGGACGGCGCAGCCCATCGTTATGGTAGAGAATAGAAATGCAACGGCCAGAAAAAGTGAGCCGAGGTTTGCATATTTGTTCTTGTACATGGGAATGTTTTCCTCTCCGGCTGGACTTCCATTATAACGCCACTTCTCTTGTCCCTGCGGCGTGGCCATGTGTAAAAGTGAACAGTTTGTGATTGACAGCGAATTCGATAGGAAAATAGCATAAAGAGGCCTATTGTTATCGTGCAGCTTTTCAAAGGCTCGCAAATAGTCGGCCACTTGAGGGTCAGCTATGGCAGAACCAGGACGACCTTTCCTGTCCGATTTGCCTGAAAGTCTCCCCCGCCCAGCCGACGAGTTTTCAAGCAGACGGGTTAGGCCAGAGGGCGCGGACGAACTTCTCGCAAAACTGAAGGATCTGCACGCGCGGACGGAACAACACGACGAGTTGCTTGGCGTTTACGACTCGCTGCATGAAAGCGAGCGACGCTTCCGCGAGATGATCGATGCGCTGCCAGCGGCCATTTACACCACGGACGCCGAAGGCCGCCTGACGCACTTCAATCCCGCCGCAGCAAAACTCTCCGGACGAACCCCCGAACTTGGCACCGACCAGTGGTGCGTAACCTGGAAAGTATTTTGGCCGGATGGGACTCCGATGAAGCGCGACGAATGTACCATGGCCGTTGCTTTGAAAGAGGAGCGCATCCTGGACGGCCAAGAAGCGATCGCGGAGCGGCCAGACGGCACGCGTTTCTGGTTCATACCGTATCCCAGATTGTTGCGCGATGCGAAAGGCCGAGTCACGGGCGGCATCAATATGCTGCTAGACATCACGGAACAGAAGGAGGCCGCGCGGGCGAGCAGTTTGCTGGCTGCCATCGTGGACTCGTCGGACGATGCGATTGTGAGCAAGACTCTCGACGGAGTAATCACGAGCTGGAATAAGAGCGCGGAGCGGTTATTCGGCTACACAGCGGAGGAAGCGATTGGGCAGCATGTTACGCTAATTGTTCCGGCGGACCGCCTGCATGAAGAGGCAACAATTATCGGGAAGCTCAGGCGCGGCGAGCGCATCGATCATTTCGAAACGGTCCGCAGGCGCAAAGACGGCACGCTGCTCGATATTTCCCTGACGATTTCGCCGGTGAAAGATTCCGCGGGCCGCGTGATTGGGGCGTCGAAGGTGGCGCGAGACATCACCGAGCGAAGGCAGATTGAGCGGTCGCTGCGCAAAAGCGAAGAGCGGCTGGAGATGGAACTGGCTGCAACGCGACAGTTGGCGGAAATCAGCGCCAAATTGGCGGAGGAAGGCAACTGCGACGCTTTGTATGAAAGGGTTCTCGACGCCGCCATCGCCATCATGCGCGCGGATATGGGGAGCATGCAGACGCTCGACCCTGAAAGGGGTGAGCTTCGGCTTCTAGCCAGCAGGGGATTCCACCCCGAATCCGCCGCATTCTGGGAGTGTGTGCGAGTCGATTCAGCGACGAGCTGCGGCGCGGCCTTGCGCGGCGCTCAGAGGGCCGTGGTCCCGGATGTCGATGTATGTGAGTTCATGGCCGGCACGGAAGATCTTCATTTTTCCCGTCTCTCCGGCATACGCGCCGTCCAAACGACACCGCTGGTGTCCCGCTCGGGCCACCTTCTCGGCATGATTTCGACTCACTGGCGCAAGCCTCATGAGCCCTCGAAGCATGACTTGCAGTTGCTGGACATGCTGGCGCGACAGGCAGCCGACCTAATCGAACGTTCGCGAATGGATGAATCCTTGCGCGAAAGTGAAGAGCGGGCGCGGGAGTTGGTCGGCAAGCTGGACGTTGAAGTTCGCGCACGCACGGAAGAACTGGAGCGGCGGAACTCCGAGATGGTCGAGCAGGCGGGACAGCTTCGAACGCTCTCCAACCGTTTAATGCAACTTCAGGACGACGAGCGGAGAAGGATCGCGCGCGAACTGCACGACAGCGTGGGACAGGATCTAGCGGCGCTGAGTATGTGCCTGGAAGCGGCAAAGCGAGTCACAAAGGAGACGCCGCAGACGGTCGCGCAGAAGCTCGACGAGGCGTGTCAAATCGTCGAGAAATGCTCCGGGGAAATTCGGACGCTGTCGCATTTGCTGCATCCGCCGCTGCTCGAAGAGTTGGGGCTGGCGTCGGCGATTGAATGGTACGTGGAAGGCTTTGCGTCGCGAAGCAAGATTGAAGTGAATTTGCAGATGCCGCCCAGCTTCAAGCGCTTGGACTCGTCCGTCGAACTGCCGCTGTTTCGCGTGCTGCAGGAATGCCTGACGAATATTCACCGGCATTCGGAAAGCAAGACGGCGACGGTGAAGGTGGAAGCGGGTGAGCGGAAAGTGAGCCTGGAGATCAGCGATCAGGGGAAGGGAATTCCAAAACGCGACTTGGTGCTCAACGCGCATAAGCCATTGGGCGTGGGCATCAGCGGAATGCGTGAACGATTGAAAGACCTCGGCGGAACGCTCGAGATCCAGTCCACCAATCAGGGCACCACGGTACGCGCGGAGATACCCGTGCGCGCTGGCGCGCTTGCCGCCAAACAATAACCGAGCGGCACGCGCCCGCGACTTCAGCATAATCGCCATCATACTTTCCGATTCGCTGTGGCTCACGTCCCGCGCGGCGTTTTGTGCCGTGCTGACGTGGGGTTTTCGCACCGCAGCAAGACCATTTTTTCCGCGCGCGGCGGACCGGCAAAAACCTCAGGTCAGTTCGCGCAACGACGGCGCGAACGGGACCTGAGCTACTACAGGAGTTCGGGTCGCGGGGCGCCCGGCACGATCTGATATTTTTGCGGGGCGCAACACGCGGAACTCAAGCGCGCGACGTCCTGCCGCATTTGCGGTTCATTCCTCAAGTGGTTTAACGCCTCGCGAAGAATTGTCGCGGCGGCTTTGTTTTTCGGAATCTCCAACCTGTAGTGCATCCACTTGCCGTCGCGCCGCGCCGACGCCAAACCCGCGCGGCGCAAATACGCCAGGTGACGGGAGACCTTGGGCTGGCTGAGGCGCAAAATTTCGACGAAATAGCAGACGCAGACTTCGCGTCCGGCGATCAGGTTGAGCAGGCGGAGGCGCGTGGGGTCGGCGAGGGCGCGAAAGACGTGGTGTAAAGCGGCGGGATTCCTGGGTTTGGGCATGGGCGCATTGTAGCACAATGCATTCGCCTTGACATATATGTCCACGCGGCGTAGGGTGGAAACATATTTGGGCAAGCAGATACGTGTGGCGAAGGAGGCGTTGTGGCCATCGAGGACATCAAGAGCGAAGTGAAAAGCAAATACGGCGAGGCGGCGAAACGCGCGGCGGCGGGCGGCTCCGCGTGTTGCGGCGCGCCAGGACTGAGCGCGTGCGATCCCATCACCAGCAATCTCTATGACGAATCGCAAAAGTCGGCGATTCCGGCGGAGGCGGTTGCGGCGTCGCTTGGCTGTGGGAATCCCACGGCGCTGGCGAAGCTCGAGCCCGGAGAAATCGTCCTCGACCTCGGCTCGGGCGGCGGAATTGACGTGCTGCTTTCGGCGCGCCGCGTAAGTCCGGGCGGAAAAGCGTATGGCCTGGACATGACGGACGAGATGCTCGAACTGGCGCGGGAGAATCAGCGCAAATCCGGCGTCGAGAATGTGGAGTTCCTGCGCGGGGAGATGGAAAACATTCTGCTGCCCGATAATTCCGTGGACGTGGTGATTTCGAATTGCGTCATCAATCTTTCCGCGGACAAAGGGCGCGTGCTGCGCGAGGCGTTTCGCGTGCTGCGTCCGGGCGGGCGTTTTGCGGTTTCCGACGTGGTGGTGCGCGGGCCTGTACCCGCCGATATTCGGCGAAGCGTGGAGCTGTGGGTCGGCTGCGTCGCGGGCGCGATGGAGGAATCGGAATTTCGCGAGAAGCTCGACGCGGCGGGATTCACAGACATTGAAATCGAGCCGACGCGCGTTTACAGCGTCGAAGACGCGCGGCAATTCCTGACCGCTGCTGGAATTGACGCGGACGCGATTGCGCCGCACGTCGAGGGCAAATTCGCGAGCGCGTTCATTCGCGCCAGAAAATCCGCCGCGGGCAAGCAGGTCGCGAAAGGCTCCTGCTGCGCGCCGGACTGCTGCGCGCCGTGAACAGCGGAGGCCGGCGATGAAACCCAAAGTGCTATTTCTGTGCACGGGGAATTCGGCGCGCAGCCAGATGGCGGAGGGTTACCTGCGGAGCGTGGCGGGGGAGCGGTTCGACGCGATGAGCGCGGGGATCGAGCCGAAGGGAGTGAATCCGTTCGCCGTGACTGCGATGCGCGAAATCGGCATCGACATATCGAGCCAGCGGTCGAAGGACGTCCGCGAATTTCTGGGCGCGCCAGTCCAATACGTTGTGACCGTTTGTTCGAATGCGCGCGAGAAATGTCCGGTGTTTCCCGCGACGGTGAAATTCATTCACTGGGATCTGGAAGATCCCGCCGCAGTGCACGGAACGAAAGAAGAAAAACTGGATGCATTCCGCAAAACCCGCGACGAAATTATGGCACGCATCAAAAAGGAATTCGGCGAGCCAGAAAAGACGCTGGCGCCATGAACGCGCGCGAGCCCGGAAAGCGGCATGCGTCATAGCTTACCCCGCCGCGCAGCCCCTATTCCGGAAGTCCGACGAGTGTGTTCAGGAAGCCGACCAGATATTTCCAGATGAGGTAGTAAATCGCCACGCCGATGGGAAAAACGATGGCGATGAGGCCGTAGGGAACGTGCGCCACCACAAAGTAAGTAACGCCATTCTCCGAAGCCGCAATAAGATGCAAATGCGTGGCGAAAAAATATCCCGTCGGCGCGAGAAGAAACGGAAGAATCGCGCCGTGCAGGCCGATGGGCCAGCGGCGATGCCCATTTAGCGCGGCGTACAAAATGTTCCACGCGCCAAAAACATTCGGAATCAGCGCCATGGGGAAAATAATCACGCGCTCGATGGGAATCGGGACGTTGTAGACAAATCGAGCGATGACGAAAATGGTGAGGACCAGCAGAAGCACCGCCGCAGGCACGGTGACTCCCGCCATATACGCGCGCAAATAGGTATGCCGATTCATCGCCGTCTCCTTTCGTTCCGCTTTGGAATGGCAAATACCAACTACCAACTCCACTCACAAGTGATACATGAACAGCAAAATCGACGTGGGAAAGAAAGCCAGCGTTCCCGCAAGCGCGCCGAGCAAGGCCCAGTCGTACCACGGAACGCGTTGACGAAGCGCGTGCGCGTCGAGCTTGCGCAGCATCGCAGGCCACAAATCGCGGCGTGGTTCTTCATCCGCAGCGCGAATCCGCGGAAACCCTTTCTTCAATATCGCGCGTACGTCGTCGTGGTTTTCTAGCTTCGTCATGGCTTCAGGCCCATTCGATTGAATTCCTTCCGCAAAATGCGCACGGCGCGAAACATGCGCAGGCGCACCGCGCCGATGCTGACGCCGAGCGCGTCGGAGATTTCGTCGTAGGATTTCTCCTCGATGAACGCGAGAGTCGCGGCGGCCTGCAACTTCGCGGGCAAGCGCCGAAACGCGCGCTGAATCTGCTCGCGTGCCTCGCGCTGCAACGCGGGATTCGGTGCGCCGGGCGCGCCAAGCTGTTCGGGCAACTCCTGCTCCGAACGGCGGCAGCGCAGATGGTCGATGGCGAGATTCGTTGCGATGCGCCGCGCCCACGCGCCAAAGGGAGCCTGCGGATCGAATCGCGCCCGCGCCTTGTAAATCCTCCAAAACGTCTCCACAGTCAGGTCCTCCGCCGCGGCCGGATCGCGAACAATGCGAAGAATCCAGCCGTATACCTCGCGCTCGAACTGTCGAAACAGCGCCTCGAAAGCGGCATCGTCTCCTTTGGCGAAACGCTCGAGCAAGTCCATTTTTCCTTTTCTATCAGGTCTTACTGGTTTGGTGGACCGCAGATTACAAGTTTTTTGCGCTTTCGGCGATTTTACTGCGAAGGGAAAAACAATGGATAACGCAGGGATCAGGCATCGGCGGCGCGATTTCCAGCCAGTGTATTCGCGTCGCGCGATGGGAGTACAATGGCTTCCCAAGCCGGTCCGCCAACAAGATGGAATGGAGGCAGATATGGACTCGAAATCGCACCGCCCACGCCGATTTGCAAGACGTCTTCTGTTGCCGGGATTGCTTGTGTTATCCGCCGTGCTTTGCTGGGCCGCTCCGGTGAATCCCGCGCAGGAGTTCACCGATTTGCAGCAGCAAGGCACGCTGCAACCCGGGCAAAGGCTCGAAATTC
>DAHUXN010000049.1 GCA_027307115.1 Acidobacteriota bacterium | reverse complement strand
CTTCGCGCTGCAGTTGCGCTTCATCATCGCGCGCAACGTACGGCGGATTGCTGACGATCACATCGAATGTCCCGCATGCACTCGCAAACGCGTCGAGCAAATTGCACTCAAGAAAATGGACGCGTTCCGCCATGTTATGCCGCGCCGCATTTCGCGCGGCGACCGCCAGCGCGTCAGCCGAAATGTCAGTCGCGACAATTTCAGCACGCGGAAATTCATGCGCCAACGCCACAGCGATGCAGCCAGAGCCTGTGCCAACATCCGCGAGGCGCAGCGATGCATTCCCGCACCATTTGCCCAGACGTTCCACCGCGACTTCGATGATGTGCTCTGTCTCCGGTCGCGGAATCAGCACCGCTCGCGTTACGTCAAATTCCAATCACAAAAACTCCTGCTTGCCTGTCAGGTATTGCGTTGGCGTGCCCGCCGCGCGTTTCGTCACCAACTCAAAATATCTCCGCGCATCTTCGGCATCGAGCGGCGCTTCCGGATGCGCGTAAAGCCATGCGCGGTCGCGTCCCACAACGTGCATCAACAATAATTCCGCCGCAAGCGCGTGCGACGGCACACCCGCTGAACGCATCCGAGCCATCGCCTCACGAAGCGCGGCGCGAACATTCATCACCGCCGGAACCTCGCCGCGCATTGCGCCGGGCGTTCCGCCGGGAACCGCCGCGCGATTCTCGTTTGGCATTGCCATGCTCATCTCGCCGCCGTCTCAGCTCGCTACCAACTCTTGATTCAGCCGCTCCGCTTCGTAATGCGTAATCAGCGCATCCACCAGCGGGCCGAGCTTGCCATCCATCACTTCCGTCAATTGGTGAAGCGTCAGCCCGATGCGATGGTCGCTCACACGATTCTGCGGGAAATTGTACGTGCGAATTTTCTCCGAGCGGTCGCCCGTCTTGATTTGTCCGCGACGCTCGGCGGCGATTTGCTGGTGCTGCTTTTCCTGCTCCATTTCGTAAAGGCGTGTGCGCAGGACGCGCATCGCTTTCGCACGATTCTTGATTTGCGACTTTTCGTCCTGTTGCGACACGACCAAGCCCGTCGGAATGTGCGTGATGCGCACCGCGGAGTAAGTCGTATTCACCGATTGCCCGCCCGGTCCCGACGAACAAAACGTATCGACGCGCAAATCCTTCGCCTCGATTTTTATATCGATGTCGTCGGCTTCGGGCAGCACCGCGACCGTCGCGGCGGACGTGTGGATGCGCCCCTGCTGCTCGGTGGCCGGAACGCGTTGAACGCGATGCACCCCGCTTTCATATTTCAACTTCGAATACACTTTCTGCCCTTGAATCGCCGCGATAATTTCCTTCACGCCGCCGATGGATGACGCGGAACTCTCCAGCACTTCCACGCGCCAGCCCTGCGATTCCGCGTAGCGCGAATACATGCGAAAAAGCTCGCCCGCGAAAAGCGAAGCCTCGTCGCCGCCCGTGCCCGCGCGGATTTCGACGATTACGTTTTTCTCGTCGTTGGGATCTCTCGGCAACAGCAGCATTTTCAAATCGCGCTCCACCGTTTCGCGGCGCGTTTCCAGCGCGTGCTGTTCGTCATGAGCAAGTTGCTTCATCTCCGCGTCTTCCGCTTCCTCGATCATTTGCTTCGCGCCGGAGATTCCCTTTTCAATTTCCTTCCACTCGCGGTATTTCTCGACAATCGGTGAAAGCTCCGCGTGCATCTTCGCCACTTTCTGGTAGCGCCCCGAATCCTCGTGTACTTCCTGCGAAGACAGCTCCGCATTCAGCTCGTCGTAGCGAGTCTCAATCTGGTCGAGTTTTTGAAACATGCTCAGTGTCGTCATGGAAAAGCTCCAATAGAAATCGCAGCGTGAATAAAAAGGCGGTGAATCGGTTCGAACGGAGAAGTGCAACGCCCCGGCGCGGGGCCTCAGAAGCGAGCGCTAATAGAAGGAAGCAAACGTCACGATGCACACAGAATAGCCCCCGCCGCCGCCCCTGTCAAATCGCACGGGGAAATCGCAAGAAACCGCGCGGGGCGAAAGGTCTTTCTCATTCCGCGCCGGTCATTCAGTCAGCTATACTCGCAGGGCGACGACAACCAATGAAAGCCGAGTCGGGGCAAATGGCAAGTCTAATTCTTCCAGATCAAGTAACGATTCAACTCATCGACAGTGATAATTGCCCCGTTAGGATTCCTAATGTCCTGTTTCGGATTACGGCGTTTGCCAGACGCAAGAACGATTTCCAGCTTCAGCCATTTGCAACAGACAGTGAAGGACTCGTCTCAATCACCAAGAAGGAATTAGAGGCGGAGGCCACGGCGCACTATGATTCGGGCGTCATGGATTACGGACACATCAGTGCATGTTCCCCGATCGTAGAAATCCGGATGCTCACTAATGAAGACATAAAACGCGCCGTGGAAGCCAGGAAGATTTGGGCAAACCTTCTCGCGGGAGAGCGCGACAGGTGGAAGTCCCTCGAGGAATTGCTTACTCTCTATAGCAACGCCAACAATGACAGATTACGTCCATCACTCCCTCACGAATCATCATCTCTGTGCGTGAGTTGGAATATGCCTGGAATCACGTACTCCCACAGGTTTGTCGTAGCACCCAGCTAGCCGATCATTCTAATGGGCGCCCCAATAGCCCGCACGGCTGCCGCGACTGTCCAATCAAGCTATCCAAAGTTGCTGCATTGCAGCGGCTATACTACGATACGGCGGCTGCGCAGTTCGTAACGCAGTTCCCGACTATGGCCGAAATCTCAAGCCCTACACTGACGAACGCCGACGGCGGAATGCTGTGGGATTTTTGGTATCCCGCGCTGCGCTCGCATCAGGTCCGCGGACGCAATCTCCGGCGCGCGATGCTCCTCGACGTGCCGCTGGTGATTGGCCGCGACGCGCACAACAAGCCTTTTGCGTTGCGCGACGTTTGTCCGCATCGCGGCATGCCTCTTTCCTGCGGCCAGTCCGAAGGCGAAACGGTCGAATGCAGCTATCACGGCTGGCGCTTCGACGCGCGCACCGGCCAGTGCCGCGAAATTCCGTCAATCACCGGGGACTCCAAGCTCCGCGTGGACCGCATTTACGCCGGCAGTTTCCCCTGCGAAGAGCGCGACGGCTACATCTGGGCTTACATGACCGCGCCGAATTCGCCGCGTCTCGAACACGCCCCCATCCCCGCTCCAGAGTTGCCAAAATTCAGCGCCCGTTACAGCACCGCGCATCTCTCCGCGGAAATGCCCGTTCATGTTGACCACGGAGTGATTGGTCTGATGGACCCGGCGCACGGCCCCTTCGTGCATCAATCATGGTGGTGGCGCAAGCGCCGCAGCATCCACGAAAAGCACAAACAATTTGAACCGATTCCCGACGGCTTCCGCATGAGCGCGCACACGCCGTCGTCCAACAGCCTGCCGTACAAAGTGCTGAAGATGATTACTGGCGCGCCCGTCACCACGACAATCGATTTCACGCTGCCCAGCTATCGGTTCGAGCAGGTACGCGCGGGAAATTTGTGGTTTTCGAGCCGCGCCGTCGTGACGCCCGTTCGCCGCGATCTTTGCCGGCTCGATTTCTGCGCGGCATGGAACGTCCTGCGCTATGTGCCTATCGTGGGATTCATCGTCGGAGTTCTTGGGCCGCGCTTTATCGCGCAAGATACCGACACGATGACCAAGCAGTCCGTCGGCCTGCAATCGAATCCCCATCTGATGTTGATTGACGACGCGGACCGTCCCGCCAAATGGTATTTCCAGCTCAAGGCCGCGCATCTGGAATCGCAGCGCACCGGCGCGCCTGCTCCGCATCCTCTCGATGGGCCTGTCACACTGCACTGGCGTTCATAATCCGCAAGATGTCCGCTACTGGACTTTTGCCATATCAAATTTCGTTTCCTCAACTTGACCATCAGGCGCCTTAACAGATATGCGCAGCGGCGCAGAAGTTATTTTTGCGGGATCGAATTCCAGCTCGACGATTCCTTCACTTGGACCTCTACGGACATAAATGGGACGGTAGCTGACTTTGAGAGGCGTGATTTCGTCCCCTTGCGTGACGTGAATCGAAACATTACGCGCAAGGTCGGGCCAGGGCGCGGATCCGAGCAGCGGATGCACATAGGCGTTGCGGGTCCATTGCACAGTTACCCGCACAACAAACTTGAGCGGGTGCGCTTGCAAATCGGTCTCTGTTTGCACTTCGGAATCGCCCGGCCATTGGCGTTTTCCCCGGAGGACAATCTGCTGGTATGGCGTCGAGATGTCGATGCGCGAGACGAAATAGTTGCCTATTTGAGGCTCGGTCAAGCTGTGAACATGTTCGAGCAGGCAGTCCGTGGTTTGGAAGTTGTTGCGCTCGCCGAGAAAGTACGCATCGCGAATCGTTTCCGAGTGCAGAGGGTAATGGTAGGCCTGGGCCGCCGCCGTTTGCGACGCTAGAAACAGCGCGGCGATCACCGCCATGCTTTGTCTGCGAATGATCAACATGAAACCCTCCGTCGCCCGCTTCCTCAGCAGTTTGTTGAAAAACTCTACCCGTTGTCATTCCGAGGAGCAACCGCGACGAGGAATATGCATTTTCTTTGCACTTCTGTAGACTGCGGCCCTCTTGCGTCGCAGGAATGATATCCACGGACGCTTTTTCAACGAGCTGTTAGATGCAAACCAAAGTTTCGGCGGCCGTTCGCGAGAGACTAGTTTACGTTAGAGCTCGATGGCATTGCGGATTCGTGAAGGCTACTGCCCGCTGCGCACTGCGCGTCTCTCGCACCCATTAAATTTCTTGTCAGACACAATTGCAACCTGCCCTCAAGCGGCGTATGTTTTTCGTATGGAAAGGCGGCAAGTGATGACGCTAATGAGAATGACAATGACGAGAATTCGGCCCTTGCAAGTAATCTGCGCCGTTGCTTTTCTGGCGATTTGCGGCGCGACCACCACGGCAAATCCGGCGGACGTTCCCTCCATCGACGGCGGAGTCGGAAGCTGCCGCGCGGATTTCACCGTCAAGGACGGCGCGAGCAAGCCCATCTATGACGCCAAAATCGAAGTCCTGCTCCGCTACGGCTTCATGAACATGCGCAAAACCGATTTGCAGGTCGGCACAAACAGCGACGGCAAGGCCCGCTTCACCGGACTCCCCAATTTCCCCAAAAAGCCCCTCGAATTCCACATCAAGAGCGGCACCGTCTCGAAGACCATCACCGACGACACCTCCACAAATTGCAACGCAACCTACGACGTCGTCCTCACCGTCCACTAGCATCGCGTTTACCGAAGAAAGTAATACAGGGCTGTGTCAGGGCACGGTTTTAACCGTGCCATGCAAGCCTCCAAGGAAAAGAGGCTTCAGCCCCCGAGGTACGGTTTCCACGCACGAAGCTCATGCCCTGAATTTCGGAAACACAACACCAGTGTCTGCCAAAAACACTTTCCTTGTCATTCCGAGCCCAGGCGTTTCCCGTGCCACGAGGAATCTGCATCACTATGTCCGCTAGTACCTTGCCCCTTTGCGCATCCCTGTCCTTCGCGGGCCGCAACTTTTCCGCCCGCCGCGCGTTAAATTAGTAGCAGAGGTCGAGGCCCATGAAACAGCTTCTCCGAGTGGCGATAATCTTCTTCACGGCATTTTTCGCGCTGTTCCTAGTCGCGCGCCTGCACGGCAAGAGTCAATCGCAATCGCAGACCCAGGCGCAGTCGCAAGCGTCATCCAACACGAGCAGCATGTCCAAAATGGACATGCCTTCGATGCCTTCCATGCAGCACGAAGCCGCCGCGAGCCCCGCCGCTGCGCGCGCCGCCAATAACGACATGTCGGACATGTCCGGCATGCACATGGACATGAACCCGCACATGTTCATGACCGCTTTGCGCCCGGCGAACGCCGCCGATCAGGTCCGCGCCGCCCAAATCCTCGACACTCTCCGCCCCACCATCGAGAAATACAAGGACTACCACGTCGCGCTCGCCGACGGCTTCAAGATTTTCCTGCCCAACGTCCCGCAGGAGCATTACCACTTTACGAATTGGCGCTACGCCGTTGAGGCGCAATTTGCCTTCAACCCGGCGCACCCCACTTCACTTCTTTACAAGAAAATTCCCGGCGGCTACGAACTCGAAGGCGCCATGTTCACCGCGCCCAAAAGATTCACCGAAGATCGGCTTAACGAACGCGTCCCGCTCAGCGTCGCGTGCTGGCACAAACACGTGAATTTCTGCATGCCGCCAAAAGGCACGCCGCCCGCGCAAGTCAATCACAAGGAATTTGGCCTCGGCGGCTCCATTTCCACCGAGCAGGCCTGCTCCGCTGCCGGCGGCCGCTGGTACCCGGAAATTTTCAACTGGATGGTCCACGTCTACCCCTACGAATCCGATCCGCAGAAAATCTGGGCCCACTAATCGGCCGCGGCAGGCAACGTGTTGAAGACTTATCGATAACAAGCGGACATTACTTCGCGGTTGCAATATTCACTTCCGGCGTCTTCACATGCTCGGGGCGGAACCCAACCCCAACGATCCTTGCCGGATACCGCCGGAGAAACGGCCATCGTCGCAACAGCTTCAACGGCCACGGCAGCGTCAGCGGCTTGTTGCTGCTCAGAACGCGCGAAATAATGCGGTTCTGCACGAAAAGTTGCATCTCTTGCGTCGCCCGAGTCGGAAAAGTTCGTCGCCGCTGAACAGCTTGCAAATCATTTTCCGTCACGGTTCCTTCGAGGAGTCTCCGCGCCAGAATATTCGCCGCGGCAACCGCGTCCTGAATCGCCAGATTGATTCCCACGCCCCCAATCGGAGACATCGCGTGCGCCGCGTCGCCGATACACAAAAGTCCCGGTGAAGACCAGCGCGTCAATCGGTCGACAACCACCGTCAGCAAGCTTATGTCTTTCCACTCGCTCAATTCATCCACGCGGTCGCGCAAAAAAGGGGAAAGCTTCGCGATTTCTTCGCGCAACGCCGCAATTCCGCGCTGGCGAACTTCCTCAATTCCTCCTTTCGGAATCACGAATGCGCACTGCCAATATTCCTCGCGATCCAGCATCACGAAAATTTTCCCCGCCTCCACGTGTCCAAATGTTTGCCCTGGATCGCCATCCTTCTTGCTGAATCGCATCCACAGCACGTCCATCGGCGCGCCCAGATTTACCCCTTCCAATCCGGCCCGTTCGCGCACCACGGAACGCCGTCCGTCGGCTCCCACCGTCAGCTCCGCGCGCACCTCCAGCACTCCATTCGGAGTTTTTGCCTGCACTCCCACGACGCGGCCATTTTCTCGAATCAGATCCGTCACTTCCGCCTGCATTCTCAAGTGGAATCCCGCGTAACGCTTCCCCTGCTCGGCAATGAAGTTCAGGAAATCCCATTGCGGCATCAGCACGAGGAATTTGCAATGCGTGGGAAGATGAGTAAAGTCCCCAATCGTCGCCGTTTCGTTTCCCACCTGGCCCGCAATCTCCCGCACCTCCTGATGCGGCCGCTTCAGGAATTCTTCCAGAATTCCCAATTCGTACATCACTTCGAGCGTTGACGGGTGAACTGTGTCGCCGCGAAAATCCCGTAGAAAATCCGCGTGCTTTTCCAGGATGCATACGTCCACGCCCGCCCGCGCCAGCAGAAACCCCAACATCATGCCGGCGGGCCCTCCGCCTGCAATGCAGCACCGCGTCTGAATCGCCTCGCTCATCCCTGTCGATAGTACCTGAATTTCTTGCGCTTCCCCCACTTCCTACTTACTGGGTCGCCGACATTTTTGTTACACAATTCAGGTTTCGACGTTTCGGGTGCCCCATCCTTCGCGTCGTTTGCGAAGGGTGGGGATTTTGCTTTGCCGGAGTAGCGCGCTGGCGGCTAGCGGCGTTCGTACGCCTATCGAGGACTGAACTGGTCCATGTGGCCCGTCGAAGATATGGTTGCAAGAATAGTGTGGGAAAAAGCTCTTGCCCCGCCCAATACGCGTCCTCTCGTGCCTGTATGAATCGTTAATCTCTTTGAATAGATCGAGATCGACAAATAAAAGAGACTATGGGCGTGGAGTCACCTCGTCGGCGAGTGCTCGGAGATCCTCATCAAATTGGGCACGACTGAAAAGCGGCAGCACATCATCTCTCTTCTTCATGTCCATCACAGAATAGCATCGCTTAACGCAGTGGACATCTGTGCTCCCGTTGTGCGTATAGCTGCAACCGCGCTAAGCTCGCTCTTTCATGCTCTCGCTGCCCGCCGTCATCGTTCCTTTTCTGACACAGCTTCACTGGCTGCCCATCGCCATTTTCACCGTCACCTACGTGCTCATCGCGGTCGAAAGCGGCCGCGGCAGTCACCTCGACCGCACCGCTGCGGCATTCTGCGGAGCCGTCGCCATGGTGCTCACGGGAGTTGTTTCGCTCGATGGCGCCTATCGCGCCGTAAGTTGGGACACGATTATTTTTCTTCTCGGCATCATGATCCTCGTCGCGCATTTCCAAATCTCGCATTTTTTCGACTGGATCGCCGTCCACGTCGCCGCGCTCGCCCGGACGCGCTTTCAACTCCTCGTTCTGCTCATCTTCACCGCGGGAATCCTGTCCGCGTTTTTCGTCAACGACACCATCTGCCTCATCTTTACCCCCATCGTTCTCGCCATCACCGACCGTTTGCGTCTTCCGAAACTTCCGTATCTCGTCGCGCTCGCCACTTCCTCGAACATCGGCTCCGTCATGTCCGTCACCGGGAATCCGCAGAACGCGCTCGTCGGCGTCACCGCGCATTTCACTTTTCTCGATTTTCTGGCGCACCTCGCGCCCGTCGCGTTTGTCGGTCTTCTGCTCGACGTTGCCATCCTGGCGATTTTTTTCCGCCGCCAACTCGCAGACGCAGCGCCGCTGGAAGGACATCCTGAAACCATCCCCGTCGCGCTGGACAAGTCCCTGCTCATCAATTGCGGAATCGCCGCCGCGCTCGTTCTCGTCCTGTGGACCATGAATTTTTCTTTCCCCCTGGCCGCCGCGGCCGTCGGCGCATTCATGCTCATCATCGGCCGGGTGAAATCCGAAAGCATTCATCACCGCATCAATTGGGAGTTGCTTCTTTTCTTCGCCTCGCTCTTCGTCGTCATGCAGGGATTCGAAAACTCTGGCGCCGTCACCTACTTGATTCATTTCTTTGAGCCGGGACTCAACGGCGGCGTCATTTCGCAACTCTTCGCCGTCAGCGGAACGATGCTCGTGCTTTCGAATCTTGTCAGCAACGTGCCCGCCGTGCTGCTCATGAAGCCCGTGGTCGCTTCGCTCCCGCACAGCCATTTCGTCTGGCTCGCGGTGGCCAGCACCAGCACCCTCGCGGGCAACGCCACGCCCATCAGCTCCGTCGCGAATTTAATTGTTCTGCAAATGGCAGCGAGGAAAACGAAAATCACGTTTGGGGAGTTTGTGCGCGTCGGCATCGTTGTAACGATCGTGACGACGCTCGCCGCCATCGCCATCCTCGCCCTCGAAGCCCGTCTTTTCCCGCATCCCTAAAAGCCGCGGCACAAAAACAAAAACGCGGCGCAAATAGAATTCACGCCGCGTCTCCCTGCATTGTGATTCCGAGCGGATGCGACCAGCGTCCAGCGAGGAATCTGCTTTTACTCTTCGCTAATTCACCCGCCTACTTCTTCGCTCCCGCGTAATTCTGGTTGATCTGCTCCCAATTCACGACATTCCACCACGCCTCGATGTATTCCGGCCGGCGATTTTGGTATTTCAAATAATAGGCGTGCTCCCAGACGTCGATTCCCATCACCGGTTTCGCGCCGCTCATCAGCGGATTATCTTGATTCGGCGTCGACTCAATTCCCAGCTTGCCATCCTTAATTTGCAGCCACGCCCAGCCGGAGCCAAAGCGCTTCGTCGCCGCCTCATTGAATTTCGTTTTGAATTCGTTGAAGCTCCCAAATGTCGACTTGATCGCGTCCGCGATTTCGCCTTTGGGCTCGCCCCCTCCGCCCTTCTTCATTATTTTCCAGAAGAGCGAATGATTCGCGTGCCCGCCGCCATTGTTGCGTACGGCGGTGCGGATATTTTCCGGGACGGTATCGATTTTGCTGATCAGCGCCTCCACTGAGAGCTTCGCCAAATCGGCGTGGCCTTCGAGCGCCTTGTTCAAATTCGTAACGTACGCGCCGTGATGCTTGTCGTGATGGATTTCCATCGTTTTCGCATCGATATACGGTTCGAGCGCGTCGAACGAATAGGGCAGCGGCGGCACCGTATACGGAGCAGCCTGCGCGGTTCCTTGAGCTTCTGTCATTTCTTCCTCCTCAAATTGCTTTCGTGCCTCATAATTATACCCCCGCCGCCCGCCGCGGCGTAAAGTACGCAATTCACCCGACAAGCAAAAAGGAGCGACCATGCCCACCACCGCCCATCTCGAAAAGCACTTCACTTCCACGGCCGCGGTTCGCGACATCGTCATCGGCATGGCCGACGGCTTGACCGTTCCTTTCGCTCTCGCCGCCGGACTTACCGGCGCAATTGCGTCCACGCGCATCGTCGTCACGGCGGGACTCGCCGAAATCGTCGCCGGCTCGATCGCCATGGGACTCGGCGGCTATCTCGCCGCCAAGACCGACTCCGAGCATTACGCTTCCGAGCGCCGCCGCGAAATCGAGGAGACCGTCGAAATCCCCGACCAGGAGCAAGAAGAAGTCGCCAAAGTTTTTCGCGGCTACGGCATGGCCGAAGAGCAGCTCCGCCCCGTCGTCAACGCCATCTGCTCCGACCAAAAGCGCTGGGTCGATTTCATGATGCGCTTCGAGCTGGGCCTCGAAGAGCCCGAGGCTTCGCGCGCCGGACGCAGCGCCGGCACCATCGCTGGGTCCTACATTGTCGGCGGACTGATTCCGCTTGCTCCCTATATGCTCGTCGGCCAGATTTTCACCGCGCTGTCGGTCTCCGTCGGCGTCACGCTCCTCGCCCTCCTGATTTTCGGCTTCATCAAAGCGCGTTACACCGACGTCGCTCCCTGGCGCGGCGCTCTCCAAACCGCCCTCGTCGGAGGCCTCGCCGCCGCCGCCGCTTTCTTTCTCGCCCACCTCGTCAACCTGCGCTGACACCCGCTTTTATTTTTCATCCCGAGGCCGGCTCCGCTTTTCCGGAGACGGTGCCGAGGGACCTGCCTCCTCAATTTGGCGAAAATTTCCGAAACTCCCCGGTCGATGTCAGACGGACGCGCAAATTCTGTCTCGAAAGGGATTTGCCGGGTGCCCCATCCTTCGCCGTTTCTGCGAAGGGTGGGGGTTGTTGCCTTGCGTTTCTGCCCTGGATTGTCATCCCGCCGGGTGCCCCATCCTTCGCCGTTTCCGCGAAGGGTGGGGTTGTTGACCTGCGTTTCTGCTCTTGATTGTCATCCCCCTGCCCTGTACTAGTCGCTCGCCACCAGTCACTGCGTGTTCCCCCGGGTGCCCCATCCTTCGCCGTTTCCGCGAAGGGTGGGGTTGTTGCCTTGCGTTTCTGCTCCGGATTGTCATCCCGCCTGCCCTGAGGTACGAAGGAAATCCGGTCGCACCTTCCGCGAACGGTGGAGAGGGACCTGCTTTGCCCTTACTAGTCACTCGCCGGGTGCCCCATCCTTCGCCGTTTCTGCGAAGGGTGGGGTTTTTGACTTGCGTTTTGCCTTTACTAGTCGCTCGCCACCAGTCACTGCGTGTTCCCCCTCGATACCACTTGATCAACGCCCCGTTTTGATCAACGATCCGACTTGCCCTGAGCGAAGCCGAAGGGTCCGAAACTTAGCCCAATGACCCGCGCCGCAAACTCAAACGAATCCGTCTCCGAAGTCTCCACAAAATTGCCCGCTCCCGTTTTTCACGACCCAAAACATCACATTAAAATTTACCAGGGCGACTGCCTCGAAATCCTCGCCGCGCTCCCCGAATCCTGCATCGACGTAATCTTCGCCGACCCGCCCTATTTCCTCTCCAACGGCGGCATCACCTGCCACGCCGGCAAAATGGTCAGCGTCAACAAAGGCGCGTGGGACAAGCTGCCCGGCCCGGACCTTGGCCCGGTAAGGGCCAGATTTGACAAAGTTCACGAGTTCAACACGGCCTGGCTCGCCGCCTGCCAGCGCGTCCTCAAACCCGACGGCTCCATTTGGGTCTCCGGCACCAGCCACGTGATTCATTCCGTCGGCTTCGCCATGCAGCAACTCGGCTTCAAACTCCTCAACGACATTTCCTGGGTCAAGCCCAATCCGCCTCCCAATCTCTCCTGCCGCTATTTCACCCACGCCACCGAAACCATCATTTGGGCCGCGCGCGACAAAAAGTCACGCCACAAATTCAATTACAAATTGATGAAGCAGACGAACGCCGGCCGCCAGATGAAATCCGTCTGGGAAATTCTGCCTCCCGCCGCCGAGGAAAAGCGCTTCGGCAAGCATCCCGCGCAAAAACCTCTCGCTCTCATCGAACGCATCCTCCTCGCCTCCTCCAACGAAGGCGACCTCGTCCTCGACCCCTTCCTCGGCTCCGGCACGGTCCTCATCGCGGCCCTTCGTGTTCACCGCCGCGTCGCGGGATGCGAACTGGAACTTGAATCACTGTCGCTTTCGCTGCGTCGTATCTGTTCCGAACTGGTACAGGTCGACATTTCCGTCGCCTGCCTCCAGTTTTCCCTTGATCTGTTTCCCGATCCTATGGATCGATCAAATAGCACAAATATGAGCGGGCCAATCAGCGCGAAACTTGTTCGCCGTGAACGAAACTATTATTTCGTCGGCTCCTCGCGCCGCGAAGTCATCTACTCCGCGCCCGCCGACTCCCTCGAAGAAGCATGGGCAAAATTCACCGTTAGCTCGCAAAGCGGAATCGAAGTCATTTTCATTATCAAGACGGAAACAGAGATTTATCTGAACGATGGAACGTGATCTAATCCCCGCGTGGAACTCGAACTTCCGCGCACTGGTCTGGAACGCTACAAAAGCAATTCGCAACGTGCCCGCGTGGCTACCGAAGCGTGGGGCGCCGAACACTTGTATTGTCTGGATTGCAATTCCGACGAGCTTTCCTGTTCTCCGCCAAACACCGCCGCCATCGATTACGTTTGTCCCGACTGCGATGCTTCATTCCAACTCAAATCGCAGTCACGTTTGTTTGGCAATCGCATCAACGACGCCGCGTATACGAGTATGCTGCAAAAAATCCGCGCTGACCAAACGCCGAATCTCATCGCCCTGCACTACGACCTCGCAAACTGGCGGGTGCAAAATGTTTTTCTTATTCCTCATTTCGCATTTTCAATCTCGGCCATCGAAAAAAGAAAACCGCTCGCGTCTTCCGCGCGCCGACACGGTTGGGTCGGCTGCAACATTCTGCTCGCCGAAATTCCGACCGATGCCCGGATTTCTCTAGTTGCGAATGGCAAACCAACGAATCCATCGCTTGCGCGAAAACAATTCGCAAAGGTTCGCCCGCTGGCAAACCTGCGTCCCGAAATGCGCGGCTGGACGCTCGACGTTCTGAATCTCCTCCGCTCACTTCACAAACAAACTTTCACTCTCGCCGACGCCTACACTCTCGAACCCCATCTGGCCTCGCTCCATCCCGCCAACCGCCACGTCCGCCCCAAAATCCGCCAGCAACTCCAAATCCTCCGCGACCTCGGCCTCCTCCATTTCCTCTCCCCCGGACACTATGCCTTCCGCTGAGCTTTTTTTGGAGTGCGGCGGCTCGACGCCGCTTTGCCACTCGTGTAAACGATTCGCAGACGCCGCCTCGCTCTACTCAATATCCCGCGCGCTCACCGTGAAGTCGTCCTCAACCTTTACGCCTTCCGATCGCATTCGCCTAACCGTTTCGTAAAATGGCGGTTTTGCCGGGTGCCCCATCCTGAGCGTCGTGTGCGAAGGGTGGGGTAGTTGGTGTAGATTTGCTCTCGTACTTGACGCATGCCCAAGAATCTCACGCGCATTTACGGTCAAGCCCACCTGCACTTCATCACTTTCAGCTGTTACCGCAGAGCTCCCCTTCTCGCTTCACCAGCGTCACGAGACCTCTTCGTTAAATCGCTCGACTTGGTTCGCAACCGTTTCGGTTTTGCGCTTGCCGGATACGTCGTCATGCCTGAGCACGTGCATCTTCTGATTGGTGAGCCGCCTGCAAAAACTCCCTCCGTCGCGTTGCAAATGCTGAAGCAAGAAACCTCCCGTCAAATGCGTCTCCGGCATCAATTGCCGGCTTCCGCGCTCCCGCTTCCACGATTTCAATGTTTGGAGTCATAAAAAGAAAATCGAGAAACTCACGTACATGCACATGAATCCGGTGAAACGCGACCTTGCTTCGGATCCTCGCGAATGGCCCTGGAGCAGTTTTCTCTTTTATGAAACGGGAGAACACGGCAAAATTCGTATTGATGCCGTATAGGACGGGCGAAAATCCCCACCCTTCGCGCCCAAAGTTTATGGGCGCTCCCTTCCTTCGTCAGGGCAAGCAGGATGGGGCACCCGTCAGGACGAAGCATTCTCCACAGCCGCCACCTCTTGCCTTGTGAGTTATCAACTGGTTATATTTTATCTCTGAAATAGGACACCAATGGAGACGCCCTATGAGAAGAACATCGCCTGGCTCAGTGCGTGCCTCGACACGGAAATTACTAGAAAAACAGTTGACATCCCAGAAATTTGATACTATTGGTCATTCCGCCAGAAACATTGTCTATCAAGCACCAAGCGGGGCCGCGCCTCGCGGATATTGCGATTCATACGTTTTTCTCAACAAGGAAACTACAATTCTCCGTTTGGGGTGTACCGAAACGCGAGGGATTGTAGACAGCCTACTGGGAGCGCTTATTGCTGGCATCAAAAGTGCTCCGATTAGTACTCGGCGGAGGGTACGAGTTGAGACAGGCGGCACGATTTATGCCGCGCAAAGTCCAGTCTTATCATCTAATAATGAGAAGAAGCGGCGGCGCAGCGTAAGCCGCGGAGGGAGGGCCCAAAATATGACCACTGTACACGATGTCGCTGCCTACATCCTACAGAAGCTTGGCAAGATGACTACTATGAAGCTCCAGAAGCTCGTGTACTACTCCCAAGCATGGTCACTGGTCTGGGATGAAAAGCCACTTTTCAAGAACCGAATAGAAGCTTGGGCAAACGGCCCTGTCGCTCCTGATCTCTACAACATCCACCGAGGCAAGTTCACCGTCGCGGCGTGGCCCAAGGGAGATCCGAAGAAGCTTGGTCAAACCGAAAAGGAAACGATTGATGCTGTCCTTAACTTCTACGGAGTAAAATCTTCACAATGGCTTAGTGATTTGACTCACGGAGAGGCACCTTGGCGCGATGCCAGAGATGGTTTTGCCCCCGGACAGTTTTGCGACGCCGAAATAACGCCAGCCGCCATGGCCGAATACTATGGTGGCCTCTCTAAAACCGAGTGATTGGGCGTGACGCTTCCGCCTCACAAGCGTCCGTCCGCTCTTAAAGAACCCTCCATAAGAAAACAGCCTGTCGCGGGGCCTGTTCCGCAGTGGGGGCAAATGAGGCCCGCTTGGCGAATATCCCGGCTTGAAATGTGCGACCCTTTTGGTTGGCACCTAGTTGATGAAACAACGCTGGATATGATTCGAAAGAAGCTCCAGGCGTTCGAGAGCATGACAATCAATCAATTGTTCGTAGAGGCGAGATACCTAAATCATTCAGTTTCGCGCGATAAATTGTGCCCAGATGCTCGGAAGCGTTTAACGGAGCTAAGATTAGAGTGCGATGAGTTACATTCGCTACATCTAACGGGCGCCAAGAGAGTTTGGGGGATTCTGTCGGAGAATGTTATTACGCTCCTGTGGTGGGATCCCGATCATAGAGTATGCCCGGCACCCAAAAAACACACCTAGCTCTTACAAATCCCAATCTCCTTCACTCAGTTCAATAGTCAGCCCCGCCAGGACGAAGCATTTTCCACAGTCACCACCTCTTGCCTTTTCTCCAACAGCGGTTCATCATTTTTCCATCGGGTAGCCAGGTCCAGATGCCCTGGTCGCAGGCCTCGCGCTCCAAGCTCCCTGAAAAACTGAATCTCCAAGGAGAATTACGATGGCCAACAAAGCTGTCGAGCTCGGGCCTCGCCCAGGCTCCGAACCATCCCGCGCTTCATCCATGAATTCCGCCACTCTCTCGCCCTCCGAACGTCACCGCCGCAAATGCACCGTCTGCAAACACGCCGAGCGTGACGCCATCGAGGAAGCATTCCTCCATTGGATCAGCCCTGAATTTATAACCGAGGAATTTGAGCTCCCGGATTGGAGCACGCTCTACCGCCATGCCCATGCCACCGGCCTTTTCGCTCAGCGCCGCCGGAATGTGCGCTTCGCCCTCGAAAACGTTATCGAACGCTCCGACGAAGTCGAGGTCACCGCCGCCGGCCTGGTCCGCGCCGTCCGCGCTTACGCCAGCCTCACCGATTCGGGCGAATGGGTCGAGCCTGCATCCCGCATCATCGTCTCTAACGGCACCGCCACTCCCGGCGGCGTCTCGCTCACGTCGCCCGTCGCCTCATCCATGCCAGAGGCGGCGCCAATCGCCATGCTGATGCCCAAAAGCTCTGTCATTTCGGAGCCTTCGACCACTGCTCAAGACCGCCAAGTTCTAATCCACAATCCGGAATTAGACACCGAGGTAACTCGCACAAAGCAAACGGAGGAGCTCGATCCTAATGATCCTAATCGCCAATAAATCGCGAAATTAAAATTACCGGGCACTGGGCAATCCGTCCGCTTCCCTGGGGGGGCGCGCTGCTTGACCCTGACGGAGGTGCTACGCTCGTCGGCCCGGCGTCTCTCGTCATTTTTCGTAGGGGCAGGGCTTGCCCTGCCCGTCGCGACTCCCCGAGTCGCGTTCAGAGCGAAATTTCGACCGATGCGCTCGGCTTCTCGCAGCATGAGTTAGTGTCGCCCGAGCGGCATTGGCGAAAACTTTTCGTTAAGGTATCCTCTTGGCCCATGATTGTTTGCCCATGCTTGATTTGCCCCATGCCTGTTTGCAGATGCCCCTTTGCCCATGATTGACTTGAATTATTTTCGCGAGCATCTCGACGACGTCGAGCGCATGTTGCGCAACCGCAACGCGCGCCTCGACCTCGACGCCTTCCGCAAACTCGACGCCGAGCGCCGCCAGCGCATCACGTCGGTGGAGCGCCTGAAGGCCGAACGCAACAAGGGCAGCGAGGAAGTCGGGCGGCTGAAAAAATCCGGCCAGGACGCGGCCGCGCTCATGTCGCGCATGAAGCAAATCGCCGACGAAATCAAACAGGAAGACGAGAAAATCGCCGCGCTCGATGAAAAGCTGCGCGACTTCATGCTTTCCATCCCCAATATTCCGCACAGTTCTGTTCCCGTCGGCAGCGGCGCCGAAGGCAACGTCGAGGTTCGTCGCTGGGGCGCCCCGCCGCAATTCGATTTCGCGCCCAAGCCGCATTGGGAATTGGGCGAGGCGCTGGGAATTTTGGATCTGGAGCGCGCGGTGAAAATTGCGGGCACGCGTTTCGCTCTTTATCGCGGAGCGGGCGCGCGCCTCGAACGCGCCCTCGCGAATTTTTTTCTCGACGTGCACACGCGCGAACAGGGTTACACCGAAGTGCTGCCGCCTTTCATCGTCAACACAGCTTCCCTCATCGCCGATGGCAAGCTCCCGAAATTCGCCGGCGACATGTTTCACCTGGAAAACACCGATCTGTGGCTAACCACCACCGCTGAAACGGAATTGACGAATCTCTATCGCGATGAAACCCTCGACGACGCTTTGCTCCCCGTAAAGGTTTGCGCGTGGACCGCCTGCTTTCGCTCCGAGGCGGGCGCGGCGGGAAAAGACACGCGCGGCATCAAACGCCAGCACCAATTTCAAAAAGTGGAGATGTTCAAATTCACGCGGCCCGAGGAAAGTTACGATGAACTGGAAAAAATGGTGCGCGACGCGGAAGATTTATTGCAGCAGCTTGGCCTGCACTATCGCGTGATGCAGCTTTGCACCGGCGACATGGGATTCGCGTCCTCCAAAACCTACGACATCGAAGTCTGGGTGCCGTCGTCAAAAGAATTCATGGAAATTTCCAGCTGCTCGAATTGTGAAGCCTTTCAAGCGCGCCGCGCCGGTATTCGCTATAAGCCGAAAGGCGGCGCCAAAAATCAAAAGTCCGAATTCGTGCACACGCTGAACGGCTCAGGCTTGCCCACCGGACGCACCTGGATCGCCGTCGTTGAAAATTTCCAGCAAGCCGACGGCTCCGTTGTGCTCCCCGAAGTTTTGCGCCGCTACATGGGAGAAGACCGAATTTCGTCGCGTCCGTGAATTGCAAAAAGCGAAAAACAGAAGCGAAAAAATAAAATAAGGCGGAAATAAAAGAGGGCGCGGCGCCTTTCGAATTGAAAAGAAAAATCAATTCGATGCGCGCCGCGCCTAAAAAACAACCGCGAAATTTACATCCCCGAGGCTTTGATGCTGTCCACCTTGATCGAGCCGTCTTTGCTGACGTCGCCAGTGACGGTTACTTCCTGACCCAGGTTGGCATCCGTCACGGCGTCCTGATTGGAAATCGCATACACTTTCTGCGTCTTGGTGTTCACGAACACGTACTTGGCGCCCTTTTCCTTGATGCACTTTATGGTGCAGTCCTTCGCACCGGCATTTGCGCCCTTGACTCCGCACGCGCTATCACTGATCCAGCCCATCCACGTATGCGACTTCGCATTCGCGGTCGTGGCCAGGCCAAAAGTAAACAGCATCGCGGCGGCAAGGCCGAGAACGTTCGACAGCTTCTTCATGTGAATCCTCCCTGTGAATTGTGGGGTTGCTGCTGGGCTTCCGCCGGCTTTCATCCCCGCCAACGGTGCTCCCCGTGTCGCTAGGAGTACGCGGGTCCAATGGGTTTGGATGCCGGAGAATGGGTTTAAGGTCATGGCTATTCAAAATTAATGGACGCACTTCTTAAAGGGTACCAACGAGCACCTTCGGGCCCGTCGGCGCGGACTTGCCGCCCTTTGGTTCCACTGTGACGCAGAACCATTTGCAATCCATCCCTGTCGGCACTTTCGCCAGCATTTGGCCGTTGTGCGCCGCTGCGGGCATGAACACGCCCGCGCTCACGGGGTTCCCGGTCATCGGGACGGCCCACATCTGGTACACCTTGTCAGGCGGCGGTTCGGGCAAGTCAGCGGTGTAGCACATCATTCCCATGCGCGGATTATATTTCACAGAACCCCAGGCTTTCGGCATCGCGGGCGTGGCGTCGAGTTTCACCGTCACGGTGTCCTGCGCCGCAAGCACGCTAACCAGCGCTTGCGCGTGCTCGGTTTGTGCTTGATAAGTTCGCGTGGCTTGTTGAATCTGCTGCAACTGCTGATCCAGGCGGCGGTCGCTGATCCAGAGGAATACCGTCGCGATGGCCAGCGCCACAGCCGCCGGAGCCCAGACCGTGTTCCACCACGGCGCGGACGGCCGCGTTTCGCGAACCCGCGCTGGCGCAATCGTCGAAGATTTTTCCGCGCGCACTTTTTCGAGCAGCCGCTGCTTCACAACCGCTGGAGGATTTTGCTCTGGAGCGGCGAGAGCAAGCAGCGCGATGCGCCCGCGCGCTTCCGCGAGTTTTCGCGCGCATTCCGGGCACGAATCGATGTGCGCCTGGATCGACGCCGACTCTTCGCCGGGAAATACGCCGAGCGCGAAAAGCTCGAATTCTTCTGCGCGAATTGGATGACCGTTCGTCATGCGAGCGCCTGTTTCAAAATTTCCACCGCGGAGCGAATCCGCGTTTTCACCGTGCCGAGCGGCATTGCCAGATGCTCGGCAATTTCGCTGTGCGTCATGCCCTCGAAGTAGGCGAGTTCGATGGCTTCACGCTGGCCGTCCGGCATTCCGCCGAGAATCGTTTTCACGCGTCCAAGCAATTGATTTTGCGCCGCAGTAGTTTCCAGATTGCACGGCAGCACGACGCTATTCTCGGTAAGCTCGTCATCGTCGCGGGTGCTCCGGCGGCGCAAACGCGAAATGGAACGATTGCGCGCAGCAACCAAAAGCCATCCGGGCAAAGAACCGCGCGCAGGATCGAATTTTTCCGCCGTGCGCCAAATTTGGTAGAAGAGATCTTGCAAGACTTCCTCGGCTGCGCCGGAATCGCGAAGAATGCGCGTGGCCTCCGCAAACACCAAGCCGCTGTATCGGTCGTAGAGAGCAGCGAGCGCTGATTCGTCCTTTTGGACGACTCGCTCGAGCAGCGACCAATCCGAATCGTTTTGCTGTTCAGCGCGTTGCGCTCGAATCACTTTCCCTCAGCCGCTCTTATTGGAATTACGCCGTTCGCGGTGCGACCGGATGTTATTAACAATGAGCCGTTTTTCACAAGTTCAACGAGCAAGATGACGCGCAACAGGGTAGCTTTAGGCGCCACAGGGGTCAAATTGAGTTTGGGGATGGAGCCGTCGCGCAGGCCCCCAAAACCGCTGTTTTTGCCGAGAATTATATGTAACCGGCCTGTTTCTAGCGTCTTACGAGAAACTGGTCGAGCTAAACCCTTTGGATTCTGGGACTTTAGTACCTGCGCACAATCTGACGATTTTGCCTGCTTTCAATTGACTGCCCAGGGCGGGTTGAATAAACTTCCAGCCGGAACCTGCTTACAATACGTGCCATAGAGTTCACGCCGACGAACGCAACGGTTGTGGACAGATTACGGCAGGCATCGTTGAAGTTTCTGGGACGGATTTTTCGCTTTCTCATGTGGTTCATCGTCACCGCGGGAATCGCGTGGGTGATGAAGAAGGCCGTTGATCGGGCGTCGCGCAAACACTCTTACGGTGAACCTGAACCTGTGCGCGTTCCTCCGCGAGCGGCAGCGAAGGAACTTTTCCGCGATCCGGTCTGCGGTACGTATGTGGCGGAAGATATTTCTTATCTTTACGAACAAGGGGAACAGACTTTGCATTTCTGTTCGCGCGATTGCATGGAACATTATCAAAACGATCTCCAACAAACTGACGCTCGCGCGAACCGGCTCGCAGCCGGAGCATAACAGCAGCTGAGGAGGAACAACCGAATGGCCCTAAGCGCCAAAGCGGTTCCGCAAACGATTCCAAGAATTGCGCCGCGCGAAGATCTGAATATTTTCCGCATTTCGCAAATCCAGTTCGATATCGCGGCGGAGCATTTGAAACTCGACGCGGGCTTGCGGCAAGTGTTGCGCACGCCGAAACGCGTGATGGAAGTCTCCGTGCCGACGAAGATGGACAACGGGCAAGTGAAAGTTTTCAGCGGTTACCGTGTCCAGCACAATATCGCGCGCGGTCCGGCGAAGGGCGGCGTTCGGTATCATCCCGGTGTAACACTCGACGAAGTAAAAGCGCTGGCCATGTGGATGACGTGGAAAACCGCGGCGGTGAATATTCCGTTTGGCGGCGCGAAGGGCGGAATCATTTGCGACCCGAAGCGCATGAGCAAATCGGAATTGGAACGCATGACGCGGCGCTACACCTCGGAAATTCTGCCCATCATCGGGCCAGCGCGCGACATTCCCGCGCCGGACGTTTACACGGACTCGCAAACGATGGCGTGGATGATGGACACGTATTCGATGGTGGTGGGATATTCGTCGCTGGGCTCGGTGACGGGCAAGCCTGTGTCGCTGGGCGGCTCGGAAGGACGCAACGAGGCAACGGCGCGCGGATGCCTCTTCGTGACGGAAGAAGCGTGCAAAGTTAAAAAACTGAACTTCCGCGGCGCGACGGTGGCGATTCAGGGATTCGGAAACGCGGGCTCGATTGCGGCGCGCCTGTTCACCGAGAAAAAAGCGAAAGTGATCGCCATCAGCGATTCGCGCGGCGGCGTCTACAATACGCGCGGGATCGATCCGTACAAAGCGGCGCGTTACAAAGAGCGCTCAGGCACCGTGGTGGGCATGGCGGGGACTTCGCGCATCTCCAATGACGATTTGCTGACGATGAAGTGCGACATTTTGATTCCCGCGGCGCTCGAAAACGTGATCACCCTAAACAACGCCGACCAAATCAAGGCGAAAATTATCGCCGAGGCGGCCAACGGTCCCACTACTCCTCATGCGGACGAAGCGCTGGCGAAACGCGGCGTCATGGTGCTGCCGGATATCCTCGCAAATTCTGGCGGCGTCACCACCAGCTACTTCGAGTGGGTGCAGGACCTGCAGAACTTCTTCTGGACGGAAACGGAAGTGAACGCCAAGCTCGAAACAGTGATGAAGCGCGCGTTCCACGAAGTGCACGAGAATTCGCGCAAGCATCACGTCCACATGCGCACCGCCGCGTACATTTTGGCCGTCGGCCGCGTCGCGGACGCAACCATCGTGCGCGGGCTCTTCCCGTAGACTTTGCTTGCCGTCGGCTAGAGCTACAGTTTTTTTACATTCCTAGAAAGAAGTGCGTGACGAGACCCCCTGGCGAGGAGTGCGCTCGCGAGTGATATAATTCTGAGCATTCTGATGGAACGGACCTCGATACGAACGGTGGAAGGCGCGGGGCACATTCCGGCTGAGGTGCGTGCAAATTACGAGAGCGTGATTGGGCTCGAAGTGCACGTGCAGCTTGCCACCGCGACGAAGGCATTCTGCGCGTGCTCGACGCGATTTGGCGATCCGCCGAACACGAACACTTGTCCCGTGTGCCTCGGATTGCCGGGGGCGTTGCCGGTGCTGAACAAGCGCGCGCTGGAATTGGCGACGCGCGCAGCCTTGGCTTTGCATTGCACGGTCCAAGAGCGCTCGCGGTTTGCGCGGAAGAATTATTTTTATCCCGATTTGGCGAAGGGCTACCAGATTTCGCAATTCGAGTTGCCGCTCGCCACGGGCGGCTGGCTGGAGATCGAGTCGGGCGAATCGAAAAAACGCATCGGCATCACGCGCGTGCACATGGAAGAAGATGCGGCGAAAAATCTCCACGAGGGATTCGCCCACGCGGATCGCTACAGCCACATCGATTTCAATCGCGCGGGCGTGCCGCTGATCGAAATCGTCGGCGAGCCGGATTTGCGCGCGCCGGAAGAAGCGTACGCTTGCCTGACGAATTTGAAGCAGGCGCTCGAATACACGTCAGTGAGCGATTGCAATATGGAAGAAGGCTCGCTGCGCTGCGACGCGAATGTGAGCGTGCGTCCACGCGGCGCGGAGAAATTCGGAACGAAGGTGGAAGTAAAGAATCTGAATTCGTTTCGCTATTTGCAGCATGCGCTCGAATACGAAATCGAACGGCAAATTGGCGCGCTGGAAGCGGGCGAGACGGTCGTGCAAGAGACGCGGTTATGGAACGTCTCGGCCGGACGCACGGAATCAATGCGCTCGAAGGAATTTGCGCACGACTACCGTTATTTTCCGGAGCCGGATTTGTTGCCCGTGCGCATTGCAGAAAACTGGAAAGAAGAAATTCAGCGCGCGATGCCGGAGTTGCCGGATGCGAAACGCGCCAGGTTTGTGCACGTATACGGTCTTACGCAGGACGAAGCGGTTGTGCTGACCGATTCCCAACAATATGCGGACTATTTCGAGGCTGTGGTCAAGCACGGAGCCGACCCGAGGCAGACCGCAGGCTGGATGCAAAGACTAAGCCATCTCGCGGAGAAGACCGCTGAACTGTCAGAGATAATAGCTGACAAGTATGGGAACGTCACGGCGGCGCATTTTGCAGAAATGGTAGGGCTCGTAAAGGATGGGACGATCACGGCGACGAATGCCCGCGCTGTTCTTGCGAAAATGTTCGAGACGGGAAAACCAGCTGCCGAGATCATCGCCTCGGAGGGGCTGTCGCCGATCACCGATGAGGAAGGCGTTGAGAGCATCTGCAGGGGCGTGCTTGCCAAGAACCCCGAGAATGTGGCGAAGTATCGCGCGGGAAATGAAGGCGTATTCAAGTTTTTCGTGGGTCAAGTGATGCGCGAGACGCGCGGGCGGGCGAATCCGCAGACGGTCAACGATATTTTGAAACGATTGCTGCAACGATCGTAGGAATTAAAATGAGCGACATATTGAAAGTTGGCGAGCGAGCCCCGGAATTCAAATTGCCCGCGGATGACGGCAAACAAGTGGCGCTCGTCGATTTTCGCGGCAAGAATGTGGTCCTTTTCTTCTTCCCCAAGGCGCTCACGCCGGGTTGAACGAATGAAGCGTCCGAGTTTCGCGACGCCAAGAGGAAATTCGAGAAGTTGAATACGGTGATCTTGGGGTGCAGCGCGGATTCCGTGGAGCAGCAGGCGAAGTTCAAAGCCAAATACAATTTGAATTTTTCGCTGCTGGCGGATACGAGCTTCGATACGATCGAAGTCTACGGCGCGCGGCGAATGAAAAGTTTTCTCGGGAAATCGTTTCTGGGAATCGTCCGCATGTCCTACTGGATTGGGCCGGACGCGAAAATACGCCAGGTGTGGGAGAAGGCGAACGCGAAAGGCCACGCGGCCGAAGTGCTTCAGGAAATCGCGAAACAGTGAATTCCTGGCGTTCGCGCCAGTACGATTGGAAACCGCAATCAGATTCTCAATGCTCCGCAATTTTCCTGGCGAGCGCTAGTGAACTCGCAGGCGCGTTTTTAACCGAAAGTTGAGCACTGTCGCGGGCTCGAAGCTGATATCTTTTTTGTCGGCCGCGGCGGGCTTATCAGCGCCAACGCCCACGGCTCCTCTTTTTGTCCCTCCAGCGCCGGCTGAAGTGTCGGCAGATTTCTGCTGCGGCTTGCCATCGTCGCCGGCGAGGTTCGCGGAGACAGGATAGGCGCGGCCACCAACGGTGACCGCATCGAGCCGCAACAGAAGTTTCTCGGGAGTCGCGGACTGCCCCGACACGGCACTTTCGGTGACGTAAACCGCGGCGGGCGAGCCGCGCGGAATCAAGACTTTGCCGTGAATCACCACATCCTGGGCAACGGTCGCTTTCACTTTCTGATTGGCGGCGGTTTTCGAATTGACCGATTGCTCAAGGCGAATCATCACCGCGGTTCCCGCGGGGACGATTTTCTGAGCGTACAGCGACGCAGGGGACAAAATTACCAAAACAGATAAGACGGACAAGGAAAAAAAGTTTTGCACGAGGATCTCCTTGGGGCAGGGGTGGGCGATCTCAGTTTACCAGAACTCGCGCGTGCGTCAGAGAGAAACCGCGAAATTGCCGCCGTGCTCTTCGACGAGCACATTGTCGATCAGGCGAGTCGCGCCAATGCGTGCAGCGACCAGGATCAGACAATTGCCGCGAAGAAAATGTATTGGCTCGAAGGAATCGGCGTCCACGATTTCAGCGTAGTCGAGTTCCGCGACGCGCTCGGAGGCAATGGTTGAGCGTAGAACATCCAGCAGCGATCCAGCTTCGCGCGCGCCTGTAGCGATTTTGCGGCGAACGGCATCGAGCGATTGAAAAAGAATTTGCGCCGCGCGGCGGTCGTCATTTTTCAGGTAAGCGTTTCGAGAAGACATGGCGAGGCCGTCGGGCTCGCGCAGAATCGGACGCACCACAATTTCCGAATCCAGATTCAGATCCGTGCACATTTGGCGGATGATGCGCGCCTGTTGCGCGTCTTTACGGCCGAAATAGGCGAAGTGCGGGCGGACGATTTCACAAAGTTTCAAAACCACCGTGCTGACGCCCTGAAAATGGCCGGGACGAACGCGTCCCTCGAATTTGTCGCTTAATCCTTGGACATGAACGCTCGTGCGAAAATCGCGCGGGTAAATCTCCTCCGCTTCGGGAACAAAAAGATAATCGACGTTGAGATTTTCCAGAAGTGCGCGGTCTTTGTCGAGGTCGCGTGGGTATTGTTGAAAATCCTCCGAGGGGCCAAATTGTTTTGGATTGACGAAAATCGAGACCACGACGGGGGAACAACGTTCGCGCGCGGCACGCACTAAAGAAAGATGGCCTTCATGCAAAGCTCCCATGGTGGGAACGAGGCCAATCACGCGGCCCGCGGCTTCCGCCTGGCGTGAAGTTTGTTTCATCCATTCGACGGTGCGGATGATTTCCATATTCGCGATTCGAGTTGAAGGCGGCGTCATGCGTCAATTGTGCGGCTGGCCGGATTGCTCGCGATAGAAAGCGATCATGTCCGTGGCGACGGGAGTGGCGCCGAGTTGGCGCAGCATCGTGGTGATTTGGCCGCGATGATATGTGCCGTGATTGACAAGATGCTGGAGCATTTGCCACATGCGATCGGAAAATGGATTGCCCTTGGTGTTGTGATAGTGGAGGACGCGATCGAGATCCTCGGCGGAAAGAGCGCGCACAAATTTCAGCAAATCATTTTCGATTTGCTGCCAGCGCGCGCGAACGGATGGAAGGTCGGGAAATTCGCCAGGCGGAGGGCCGGTGGGTGAGCGGCCAAGCCAGCGTTCGAGCCAGAGCCATTCGACGAACATGATATGCGTCAACGTATCGCGGACCGAGGGATAACTCGAACCTAGCTTGCGCGTGAGTTGCGCCGGCGCGAGCGGCGCACAGGCGTCGAGGACACGGCGATTGGCCCAGGTGTTGTAATGGTAAAGAAGTTGAATATCGTCGACGGTAATTTTTCACCTCAATGGATTTGAGTTTTGCGCGGCTCCGCGGGCCATTGCTGCGCGTGGAACGATTCCGCATCGGACGGGAAGCGGCCGTTGCGAACGTCGTCGCAATACTCGCGGGCGGCGCGCGAAATTTGCTCGCCAAGATTCACGTACTGACGCGCGAATTTCGGCGTGCCGTTGACGCTCAAGCCGACAAGATCGTGGAAAACGAGCACCTGGCCGTCGCAATCGGGGCCGGCGCCGATGCCGATGGTAGGGATGCGAAGTTCTTGCGTGATGCGCGCGGCGAGTTCACGCGGCACGGATTCGAGGACGACGGAAAAAGCTCCTGCAGCTTCGACGGCGCGCGCGTCGCGCATCAGGCGCTCGGCGGACTCGACCGATTTTCCCTGAACGCGAAAACCGCCGAGTTCGAGAACGGACTGCGGCGTGAGGCCGATGTGCGCCATCACCGGAATTTCCGATTCGACGAGGCGCGCGATCGCTTCCATGCGTTTTTCGCCGCCTTCGAGTTTCACCGCTTCGGCGCCGTCTTTTACAAGGCGCAGCGCGTGACGGACCGTTTCCTCGGGCGAAACGTGAAATGTGCCGAAGGGCATGTCCGCGACAATGAGGGCTCGACTGGCTCCGCGGCGCACGGCGCGAACGTGATGCAGCATTTCGTCGAGCGTGACGGGAAGCGTGTTGTCATAACCGAGAACAACCATGCCGAGCGAATCGCCGACGAGAAGAATGTCGACGCCAGATTCGTCGAGAAGACGCGCGGTGGGATAGTCGTACGCAGTCAGACACGTGATTCGCTGCGTTTGATTTTCGAATTCGCCTACGGGAAATTTGCGCTGAAGAATGTCAGGCACGGTGACTTTGCCAGTGCCCGCACGGGGAGTAACGCTCATGTTGACCTCCGGTGCCGCCCCCATGTGCGGCAGCGCCGCGGGGTGCAGCCCATCAACACTTGCATTATAGCAGAAAATGCTGCGGCCTAGGGTGGGCCTGCAAGCGAGCCATTTTCGGGTGTCCGGAAACGGACGTTCATGCAAAAAAAGTGGCGAAAAAACTCGATTAGAAATGAACTCGCGGCTGATTTTTTTGGAGTTAGCGCAGGTTCTAATTTCCCATAGAAACTCGATTAGAATTGTGGATGCCAAGTTAAGGCGAAGGCTATGGAACGCCAGGGGAGAGGCTAGGGCCGGAGAAAACTCCACCGGAAGCCTCGTGGGACGTTGAGAGGTGCGAAGTTTGGTTCACTAACCATAAAGTACCCTTATCGCGTATGTTGAGAATGCTACATCACTTCCTTGGCCTTTCGTCGGGGTATTCTGTGGGAAAGTCACCTTCCTCGAGATCGGCGTTAAAATTGTAGTCGAAAAGCGGCAGAGTAGCGCTAAACGTATTGTTGTCGTTGTACGATTCAACATCCGTTTTGTGCTGGCGACAATAGTCAAGGATGCCTTGCCGCCGTTGCGAGAAAGAAACTCGCATGTGATTCGGTTTAGCGTATTCGATGTCTGCCCAAATTACCATCTGCTTATCTTCTTGAGCGTCCTTGATCCGTACTGGATGCATGCGCCGCACTTCGCGCCCCTGCCTGTCCATTATTCGTTCTGTCCTGAGGGCTTGGGCTAATTCCCGCTTGCACTGCTTCACGAGAGTCAGTGCGGGGCGTTGGTAGAGTCTGTTCTTTACGCCCCATTGGGCGACCGTGTCCAGGTCGACTTCCGTGACTCCATTCACTTTCATAAATTCGTGAACAATACTTCTTAGGCTTTTCTGCAACGATTTATTGTGGATATTCCGCATCGTTTTCTCCGAATCACTTATTCCGAATCACGCCAAAGCGCCGGGGGATATGGTATTCCCCCACCCATCTGTTAGAGCCACTGCTGTGATGACGCCTCTTACTCTCGCCAACATTTCTCTGTGAGTTCTAAAGCCGATTTCTTCGCGATGCTGGAGCTGTCCGACAATAATTCCTGGATGGATCTTCATGCGATGCGCAAACTGAACAATTCTCTTTTTCGAGTAGAGAGGACCAATTCTGCGGACAAAAGAATCTAGCTCATGTTTCGGAACCAATGACGCAGAAGCCTCGGCATCGGCTCTAAGCTCCATTGAATCTCTTTCCTTGTCGTCCTTCGGCGAGTCTACTGAGAGTCGACTATCCACCGAGAGGGTGTCGTTATGACGGACGTGAGAAAACTCATGCATAACAGTGAACCAGAAAGAATCAATACGATCGAAGCGGACTGAGACCGCTATAACCGGCGAATGATCGTTCAACCATAGGGCAGCACCGTCTATCTTGGCCCCCGCGAGGGGCTCAACTACAACAAATCGTATCCCATAGCTTGATAGCAAGTCTGGCAGGTGAGCCGCTTCGCCGGGGTAGGCGGCCAGATCTCTGATTTCCCTTGCCGCCTCCATCAGGCGAGATTGAACAAATGGGCGAACCACCAGGGCGACAGCCATTTGACGTGCCCGAAAGCACCAAGCACGCTGCTGCGACGAAAGATGAGCAGTTTTTATGGTGCGTCGAGTGGACACCTGAATCTCTGGAGGTTTCTCTAGGGAGTCAACGCCAAAAAAGCGTTTTAGCTCATCCTCCAATTGCTCAATGTTGTTCGTTTCTGTGATCCAGCCTCGTTTCTGCATGTCGCGAATGGGCGCAAGATCAAACAGGTGCATTCTTCGCTTCACCTGCCGGGAATCGTCCTCTGCCTGCGAGAGCCTGAACCCAGCATCGAGGTGTAGCCACTCAGAAGCGTCGTTCTCGAAGGCGGCAGCGAGAGAAATTGCCATTCCCGGCGTGATGTTACTTCGGCCGGCGATAATGTCTGATATGGTCATGCGCGACCGTCCGACGATTAGCGCCAATTCCTCTTGGGTCCACCCGCGTTCCTCGATGGCCTTTCGCAGCGCGTCCCCGGGGGGGCTAGTGGTGTCCAGTTTCAGGGCCATGCAGCCATGTTGCACTAGTGGAGTAAGGATGTCAACTACATCCTTACATATCTCATGCAGTCGTCACGTTGGGTGGACGGGGCGAGGAGACGGAAAATACTTCGCGCGGATGGAACGCGCGAAAGGAAAAGTGCGGCGGCCCATGTTTTATGTCGGAGCTGAAGCTCCGACCCCCTGAAAAGCGAAACGTGTCCGCACGCTAAATCGCAGCCTTTCGTGGCTCCCTTCCTGCGTCAAAGCGCAAAGCAGATTTCTCGTCGCATGGCTCCTCGGAATGACAGCATAGAAAAAAACAGATCCTTCGACTTCGCAGAAGACGCTCCGCTCCCTTCGCTAGTGCACCCAGGGCGGGTAGAGTGACAGCGAAAGGCAAAAGCACACGCAAGAAGCAAAGCGGCGTCGAGCCGCCGCACTCCAAAAAAGCAGATTCCTCGTCGCATGGCCTGCCTGCGGCAGGCGGGCTCCTCCCTCCGCCCAAGGCTCAGGGCAGGCGGAATGACGGCGTAGAAAATGTCAGTCCGCGAAGAAACCACGAACGGGACATGAGCTACAGTTGTCCCTTTTTATTGGGTGGCGACTGGGGTGTGGCCGCGAGGTGGGAGGGGAGGTTGAAGGTGCCTTCGACCAGTTCGACGAAGTTGCGCTCTTCGCGGAGGATGATGCGCTTGGACTGCGCCGCGGCAAAATTCTCGAGGGCTTCGGGGTCTGATTTTAGGCGGGCCTTGTAACGCTCGTACGAGGCGAGGCTGTCGAAGGCGATCAGTCCCCACGCCACGTCGTTGGTGCCTTCGTAGGGAAGGAAATATCCGACGAGGTGGCCGCCGCATCGAGGAATGATGCGTCCCCAATTCTCGGCGTAGCGCTTGAAAGCGTCCTTTTGCAACGGATCGATCTGGTAGCGGATGACGCACAGGATCGTCATGGTTGTTTTTCCCTTCGTGGCGGCTCGAATGAGGCCGCGAATGTCCCATGATGATGACACAAAAAGTGGCGTGAGGCTTCGGGACGCGGGCCGAGGCCGCGCTCCGGAGATGCTACGTTTGGGTGACGGGGGCCGGGAGTTCGGGCTTTTGGGGTTCGACGCCGCGCCAGCCAACGGGGCGGCCATGCAGAGCTTCCTTGAGGGCGCGGAAGAGGACGACGTACATCATTTGGCGATAGTAGAAGCGCTGGATAAGCAAAGGCGCGAGGAGAGTCCAGTCTTCGTCTTTTTCGAGTGCGAAGGCGATGACGCAGGTGAGCAAGTCGATGAGCATGAAAGCGGCGAAGAAAATGAGCGAGCGAATGACGTCGTCGCTGGTCCAGAGCGCGGGGAGATGCGTGAAGTGAAACTGCGCGAGTCCCCAGAGAAGAATCGAAAACAAGAAAAGAAAATCGATGATGGGCGAGACAAGCGGCAGCAAGATCTGGAAGAGGAAAACGTTGGGCAGAGTGATCCAGCCGAGCGTGCCATAGCGCGGCCGGCCGATAGCGTCGCGATGTTTCCAGACGGCCTGGAGAGTGCCAAAGGTCCAGCGGAAGCGCTGACGAATCAGGCTCTCGACCGTGTCCGGGACTTCGGTGTGGCCGATGGCGTCTTCGTCATAGAGAATTCTCCAGCCGTGGCGGCGAATGGTGAGGGTGAGGTCAGTATCTTCGGCGACGGTGTCTCCCGCGAAACCTCCGCAGGCACGCATGACTTGCGCGCGCCAAGCTCCCACCGCGCCGGGAACCACGGGAATGCAATTCAGCAAATCGAAAGCACGCTTTTCGAGATTTTGGCTGGTGATGTATTCGAGCGCCTGCCACCGCGTAAGCCAGCGATTGCGGTTCATGACTTTGACGTTGCCGGCGACGGCGGCAACACGCGGATCGGCGAAATGGCGAACCAGGCGAGGAACGGCGTCGGGGTCGACAATGGTGTCGGCGTCGATGGTGACGATGACTTCGCCCGCTGCTTCCGAGAGGGCGTGATTGAGGGCGGCGGATTTTCCGTAATTGGCCTGGCGAATCAGACGCACGCGCGCATCGTGCGCGAAGGATTCCAGGACGCGGTCACTGGTCTGATCGGTCGAGCCATCGTCAACCACGATGATTTCGAGTTTCGCGTAATGCGACGCGAGCGCGGAACGCACCGTGTCCGCA
>DAHUXN010000029.1 GCA_027307115.1 Acidobacteriota bacterium | reverse complement strand
ACTATGACTCCTACCCCGTTGCCCGAATCAAGGAAGCGCCCATGCAGACGAACGTGCACCTGGTCAATAGCGATGCACCGCCCGCGGGAATCGGCGAGCCCGGAGTTCCGCCGTTTATTCCGGCTCTTTGTAACGCCATATTTGCAGCCACGGGAAAACGGGTGCGCGAATTGCCGCTCAGCAATACTAAGTTGGTCTAAGGGATCCTTGCTTAGTCCGCCGTTAAGAAGTCGTTTTCGGATTTAGAGAGTTGCCTGGGTTAGCGGAAGAGGATGGACGGCGGCCAGGAGCACATAGAAAAAGGCGCGCAAAAAATAAGGGACACGCTTCAGGAAGCGGAGGAGTTGGCGGAGATTGAAGCCGGCGGCGGCGAGCAGGGTGTTGCAGCGGTCGCCGACGCGGCCCTTCAGCCAGTTGCGTCCCAGCAGGCCGTCGTTTTTGGCGTGGCCGATGATGGGTTCGACGACCGCGCGGCGTTTCAACCAGCGTTTGATCTTGTCGGTGACGCCGCGTTTCTGACCGGTGATGAACACGGCGGTGTGCGGAAGCGCAAGGCGATGCCCCTTGTATCCTTGATCGACCGCGACGCGTTGCGGAGTGCGCCCGACGATATTCCGAATGTCGTCCAGAGCGATTTTCAGCGTGTGGCCGTCGTAGGGATTGCCGTGCAGCGCCCGCGCCTGCAGGATGAAGTGCCCGCCCTTGGCCGGATGCAGATTGGTGGCGATGGAAACTTTGCAGCCGAACTCGTACGGGGCGCGCGCTTTGCCTTTGCTGATGCATTCCACTTCCGGCGCGTGCCAGGAATAAAGATAGCCTTGGTCGCCGCGCTGCTGGTGCGCGATGTGCCAAGCGCGGTCCAGCGCGCTCTCCAGCCGTTTCACCGTCCGCTCCGATAACGCAGGAACCCGTTCCATCTTGCGCCGCACGTCGCGGATCAGCCGCCGCAGCCGCACACGCATGAATTTCAACTGACGTCGCGCGCGCTTGTTTTGTTTCGCGTGCAGGTAGCGCCCCGTTTTCATCGCCGCGTGCCGCGCCACGCGCACGTACGATTGCCGCACACGCAACTCGGCCTTTTTCGCTTGCGCGCCCAACTGCTCGATCGCCGCCAGCATCAGTCCGTGTTCGGTCGGATGCGCAATCGCTTTTTCCTGCACCGTCGTGTCCACCGCCACCGCTTCGGTCGCGCGCACGCTCAATGCCCCTGCGCGATGCGCCGCCGCGAGCGTCTCTTGCAACAGCCTCTCCAGCGCCTCGTCGCCCACGCGATTGCGAAAATGCGTCATCCCCGAACGCTCCAGCGGAAACGCGTGCTGAAAATATTCCTCCCCGCAAAAATATTGCATGTACGGATCCCGCTCCCACCGCTCGCACACCGCTTCGTCCGACAGCCCCTCGATATGCTTCAGCAAATGCAGCCCCACCACCAGCCGGATCGGCAGCCCCGGACGCCCCGCTTCCTTGTAATACGGCGCAAAGTGCGCTTCCAGCCGCGCCCAGTCGATCAACTCCCCCAGCCGCACCAGCTCATGGCCCAGGTTGATAATGTTCTTCAGCTTCGAACGAAACAGTTCTTCCATCTCGCTGTCCTGCGGCTTCGGCCTTGGCTTCATCCCTTCTCCCCAAAATAAAATTGCAAGATTTCAGCGCTCCTCACGCCGAAACCTTGCAATTTCTCATCACAAAAATCAACTCAAATCGTGTGCAAAATGCCACTTTCTTCAATTTTTAACGGAGAACTACAAAACTCTGAAAGAGGCCAAGAAGCGGCTGCGCCAAGTCGAATTCTTCAAGCATCGCAAGGCATAAAGCAGGTCCTCCGAGTCGGCGGGCTCTGGGGCCCCTGTGGAAATCGTTAGGCTCAAATCCAAATGTATGCTAAGGTGCAATTGCGTTTGTTGCTCTTGTGAAACCTTTAGATTCGATTTAAAGGGGCTGCGAGTACAAACTCGCGGCCTTTTTTTGTTGTACGGCTGGAGGCGGTCGAGAAGCACCAAATAGCTCAAATCAGTGAAAAGGAAACACCGTGAAAGAACAAGGAACAGTAAAGTGGTTCAATGCCAGCAAGGGATTCGGATTCATCCAGCGCCAGTCCGGCGAGGACATCTTTGTCCACTTTTCCGCGATTCAGGCGGAAGGGTATAAATCGCTGAACGAAGGCCAGGCGGTTGAGTTCGAAGTTACCTCCGGCCCCAAGGGCCTGCAGGCA
>DAHUXN010000022.1 GCA_027307115.1 Acidobacteriota bacterium | reverse complement strand
CGGCGGCACAGAATACATCAAAGAGGAATGTCGCGACGCGCGTGGCACCTATTTCCTTGATACTTTGCTCCAGGACATTCGCTTCGCCCTCCGCATGCTGCGCAAATCCCCCGGCTTCACCGCTGTCGCCGTCCTCACTCTTGCTCTCGGCATCGGCGCGAGCACGGCCGTGTTCAGCGTGATTGACGGCATTCTGCTGCGGCCGCTTCCTTATCCGCGGGCTGGCAAAATCGTGCTGCTGAAGCACGTTCCTCCGCCCACATTTAACGTGGGATTCGATCAATTTCCATGGGCGCGAATGGATGCTCTCTTTTACCCGGAGGAATCGAAGACCCTCGCGAGCGTCGCCGCCTTCAAAAGCGACGCGTTCAATTTGTGGGACGGCGGTGAACCGGTTCGGCTCGACGGTTTGCGCGCATCGGCGGGCTTCTTTCCCACTTTAGGCGTGCAGCCAATCCTCGGCCGCATATTTACTCCCCAGGATGACAAGATCGGGCACGAGCATGAAGTTATCCTTGGTTACGAACTCTGGCGGGAGCGGTTCGGAAGTTCGGCAAATATCTTGGGGCAAGCGATTGATTTGAACGGCGCGCTCTACACCGTCATCGGTGTGATGCCACCCGGATTTGTTTTCCCGCGCGCCTCTGAGATGCCCCCTGTCTTCAGTTTTCTCCGGGAAACACAGTTGTGGGTGCCGCTGGCCTTGCCGGTGGGGCCGCCCGTCTACGGAGAGGAATCAGACTTGGCAATGATCGGCAGGCTGCGCGATGGCGTCACCCTTGAGCAAGGACAGGCGGAGATGGACGTCTTCCGTGCACGCCGCGATGCGGTGCGTCCCGATGCAAAAGGTTGGTTCGACGCGCAGCTTGTGCCATTGGCAAGACAGGTCAGCGGTGACATGCGCCGTCCTTTGTTCCTGACGCTCGGCGCGGTTTGCGCTGTTCTGTTGATTTCGTGCTCCAACGTGGCCGGCCTGCTTCTGACACGATCAATTTCGCGCTGGAGAGAATTCGCGCTGCGCATGGCGCTGGGCGCGAGAGCTGCGACGATATCGCGGCAACTGTTCACGGAAGGGTTGTTGCTCGCGGGGCTCGGCGCGGTAGCGGGAATTGCGGTTGCACAAATCGCTGTCCGATTAATCAAGCTGTACGGGCCGTCTGGAATCCCGCGCCTGAGCGAAGTCAGCGTGGACGCGGCGACGCTCGTGTTCGCGGTTGGTGTGACCTTTCTTGCCGGCATGTTGTTCAGCGTGGGGCCGGTGGTCGCCGCTTCACACGCAAACGTTGCAAGCGCATTGCGAAGCGCAACCGCCCGCGTTACTGGCGGCGGGACAAGCATGCGTTTCCGCAACGCGCTCGTGGTATCGGAGATCGCCTTCGCGCTGGTCCTGGTGATCGGGGGGACTCTTCTGACACGCACATTCATGCAATTGCTCCGCGTCAATCCCGGATTCAATGCCTCGGGCGCGCTCACTTTTGAGCTGACGCTTCCCCCGCTGAAGTATCCGGATCAAGTGCACATCGTGTCGCTTTATCAAAATGTGCGGCGTGCATTGGGGGCGCTTCCTGGCGTTGAATCTGTCGGTGTCGTGGAAACCACGCCGATGGGTGGCCTTACCGAAGGCACGGCCCTTGCGATTCCGGGACGTCCGCGCACGAACAAGAAGGAGACTCTCTACGCGAATTACACGATCGCCTCGCCGGAATATTTTGCGGCGGCAGGCACGCCGATTCTCCGGGGCCGCGATTTTCTCGAATCGGACACGGCCTCTTCCATGCCAGTGGCAATCATCAATCTGGCGATGGCGCGGAAATATTGGCCGAACACCGATCCCGTCGGCCAGCAGGTGGCTCCGCCAATCTATTTGAAAAATCCTTCGACAATTGTGGGGATCGTGGCCGACGTGAAGCACGTGTCTTTGGGGGAAGAATCCGCGCCGGAGATGTACGTGCCATACACGCAAAAAGTATGGCCTTCCATGCTGACAATGGACGTGATCTTGCGGACGAAAATGGATCCTGCGGCGTTGGCCCAGAGTGTCCGCGAAGCGATGCGGGGCGTGGACCCGCGACTGCCGCTCGCAAAGCTGCAGCCTCTTGCAGCAATCGTGGATCAGTCTATGACGCCACAGCGCTTTTCGCTTCTTTTGATCGGCGGATTCGGCGCGCTGGCTCTGTTGCTTGCCTCGATTGGACTTTACGGCGTGATCTCCTATTCAGTTGCCCAACGCACGCAGGAGATCGGCATCCGGCTGGCGCTCGGCGCGCAGTCGACCCAAATTCTCGGGATGGTTCTAAAACAAGGAATTCTGCTTGCGACTACCGGCCTTGCCGTAGGCATCGCCATCGCTCTGGCGGTGACGCGCCTCATGTCGGGTTTTCTTTACGGTGTGCGGGCGCGCGACCCGGTTACGTTTGTCGGAGCGGCCATATTGATGTTCGCCGTGGCGTTGGCCGCCAGCTACATCCCCGCGCGGCGGGCTATGTGCGTCGATCCCATGGTAGCCCTGCGATACGAATAGGTCATGCCGCCTTCGGCGTCACAAGCGAACCATGAAAATGGCCGCCAATCGGCTGCTGAAAGAAACGAGTTAAGGCCATTTTCTGAGGAATAGGAGGTTGAAACGGTCATGCGCTGGCTACGTCGTCTGTTTCGCAGAGGCAAACTCGAAACGCAACTCGACTCCGAACTGCGCTTTCACGTCGAGCAGCAAACTGCCGACAACATCGCCGCTGGCATGTCGCCGACGGAAGCTCGACGCCGCGCTCTCGCACAATTCGGCGGCACAGAATACATCAAAGAGGAATGTCGCGACGCGCGTGGCACCTATTTCCTTGATACTTTGCTCCAGGACATTCGCTTCGCCCTCCGCATGCTGCGCAAATCCCCCGGCTTCACCGCTGTCGCCGTCCTC
>DAHUXN010000020.1 GCA_027307115.1 Acidobacteriota bacterium | reverse complement strand
AGTTTGTACGATCTGAAGTTTTTCAAGAGGTATTCCCTGCTTCTCGGAAAAACTTTCCGCGGCGCGTGTCGGCTGGCCGACATTGTCGAACGCAACCGATTTCGGCGGCCCCAGAATTTCCTTCTCTTGATCCGGTTGACGCAGCAGCACCGCATCCGAGCTCGCTCCCAACCTTCGTGGCGCTCCCCACGTTCGCATCGCGCCAATTAAAATTCCATGCGCGGCGAAATGCTTCTCAAGTATTTGTTGAAGTTCGACGCAGGCTTTCGGAATCAGTCCGGCGGGAATTTCTTCGCATCCAATTTCAAACAAAAATTCGCCGCGCTCTTTCATCGGCGCACCTGTGCCGTTGCCTGCGGCAAACCGCCAACGGGCTGCGCCGCCTCAGTCCAACCGTTCATCGCGCAGTATTCCGCGGCGACGCGGCAGCAGAGAGCACGCACTCGTCCGATGAGCGCCGCGCGTTCCGTGGTGGAAATCGCGCCGCGCGAATCCAGCACATTAAATAAGTGCGAACACTTCAAACAGAAATCATACGCGGCGAGAATCGGGGCCTTTCTTTTGATGCCCGTTTCCGCATGCGTGCCCTTGGTGCCCAATATGGCCTTCGCTTCCCTCTCGCAGAGGTCAAACATCTCGCGCGTGCGTCCCGCATCCGCCCATTCGAAACTGTACGCAGAAAATTGCTGCTCCTCCGCCAAGCGTATCTCGCCGTAACTCACATCGTCGGACCATCGCAATTTGAACACGCTGTCGACGTTCTGCAGAAACGCGGCAATCCTTTCGAGCCCGTACGTGAGTTCGCACGACACGGGATCGAGATCCAGTCCACCGGCTTGCTGGAAATATGTGAACTGCGTAATCTCCAGCCCATCAAGTAGTACTTGCCATCCCACTCCCCAAGCGCCCAACGTTGGCGATTCCCAATTGTCCTCCTCGAAACGAACATCGTGATGGCGCAAATCAATCCCTATCGCGCGCAGGCTATCGAGGTAAATGTTCTGCACATCCACCGGAGGAGGCTTAAGTATCACTTGAAGCTGCGTGTGTTTGTACAGCCGGTTCGGATTTTCGCCATAACGCCCGTCCGCGGGACGCCGGCTCGGCTGAATGTACGCGACGCGATATGGCAGCGGCCCGAGGACGCGAAAAAAAGTTTCCGGGTGCATTGTCCCCGCACCCACTTCCACATCGTATGGTTGTTGAAGCACACATCCGCGCTTCGACCAGTACGTTTGCAACTGCAATATTAGTTGTTGAAACGTAGGGCCACTAGACTTTGCAGTTCGAGCGATACTCGAAGTTTTCCGTTTTGCCGCCTTTGCCATCTTCGCCATCAAACCGCAGTCTCCAGCATTTCTCGCGACACCAGTTTGCGTTCAATTTGATGTTCGATCAAATCCAATGAATAGCGTGACAGTTCGCGCAGCGCCGTTTTCGGAATGTTGCTCGCTTCGATTTTGTCCAAGCGGTCCGCCAACATTTTAACACCCGCATTCAGCGCGTCCGGTGAAATCGCCTTCATCCCAGTTCCCCGGCAATTCCCGCAAAAAACTCCGGAAACAGCCCGACTCGCATACGCTGGAATTCCCGCGAGCTGCTTGTTACAGCGCGCGCATCGCTCGAAAGATCCAAGCCATCCTCCCAATCGAACAGTCCACAAGGCGAAATACGCGAGCGGCAAATCGATTTCCATGTGCCGCTTGATCGCTTGCGCGGAAAGCAGCAGCAGCCGGAACGACGGGTCACCCGCTTCCCTATCCGGCAGTACTGCCTCCGTAACTTCCGCCATCACCGCCAACGCCACGCCCGCCGCGTAATCCTTGAACACATCGACGAACGACTCGATCAGCTCGCACTGATTGATGCGCACCAGTTCGCGAGTCTCGCGTTCGAAAAACCAGATGCGCACATACGACATGCGTTCGAGCGTTGAGCCGAAGCGGCTCTTCGGTCTGCGCGCACCAGCCGCAACACCGCGCACGCGACCCATCGACCGGCTGAGAAAACTCACCAATCGATCCGCTTCGCCGAGCGGATAACTTTGCAACACGATTGCTTCGGTTTCGTGAAGTGGCATCGGCGTGTCGGCGCGCCGACCTGTACGCGCGCCTCAGCACGCTCGCGCCGCGCGCAGCGAAACTAAACTTCTTACCACAGCCGTGCGCACTCCGCAAATCAATCCCGCGAATTTTTCCTTTCCTCTCAAAAATTCCAATCGAATCCATTTCCGCTCGCGGCTAAGACTCTTCTGTCGCGGTCCCTCACTTAAAGTGACGCTTTACGTCAAGACGCAAAAAAAAATCTCTCCGAACTCGCTCCACCGGAAATCTCTGTGGCAACCAACGCCTGGCTCGCAATGTTCATGTAACCGTTGAAGCCGCGACCTCTGCATCGTGCGTCAAATTTCCGGTCCGTTATTTTTCAGCGATCCGCCAAGCGCCCGTTGAATCTCCAGGGTCGCCGCAAAATTCTCGCCGCATCCTTTTCGCTTGACGAACTGCTCCAGCATAGTTCTAACTAATCCGGTCGCTCCATGATTCCCTTAAAAAATCTTCGTCCTCGCACGCACTTCCCGGCGGTCACACTCGCGCTGATCGTGATCAACTTTATCGTTTTCTTCTATCAACTGACGCTCGATCCTCGCGCCCTGCAATCCTTCATCATGACTTACTCAATGATCCCGGCGCGGGCGCAACTGGCTCTCGCCCACTCGCACTACACCCTCACACAAGGCTTCCTTCCCTTGTTTACGTCGATGTTCCTGCATGGGGGCTGGCTGCACATCATCGGCAATATGTGGTTTCTGTGGCTTTTCGGCCCCAATGTGGAAGACCGACTTGGCCATCTTCCCTACCTCGGCTTCTATCTCGTATGCGGATTGGGTGCGGGTATCGCGCAAACGCTTTTCAGTTTGGGTTCCACGATCCCCGGACTCGGCGCGAGCGGCGCCATTGCGGGCGTGCTCGGCGCATACGTGGTGTTCTTCCCTTCTTCGCGAATCCTCACTCTGGTCACGCTTTTCTTCTGGTGGTTTTTCGCGCGCCTGCCCGCGGTGCTTTTTATTGGATTGTGGTTCGCTGTGCAGTTCTTGAGCGGCATCGGCTCGCTCGGCAGCGCGCAAGCGGGAGGCGTCGCGTGGTGGGCTCACGTTGGAGGCTTTCTGTTGGGGATGCTGCTCGTTTCGGGGATGCGCCGCAACCAGACCGAGAGCTATTACAATTCCTAAGCGCCCGCGCCGGCCAAGCCGTGCTTCGCAATCCGCTCGGCTAGCCAGTCGCCTAACTCTTTGGTGCCAAATTTGCCACCCAAATCCGGCGTGGTTTTCCCTTCGCGAATCGCGCCGTGCACGGCCGCGTCAATCAACTGCGCCTCGCGCTCCCATCCAAGATATTCCAGCATCATCGCGCCCGCCAGCGCCGAGCCGAATGGATTCGCCACGTTCTTCCCCGCGATATTCGGCGCTGACCCGTGCACTGGCTCGAAGAGCGACACTTGCCCCTGATGAATATTCCCGGAAGGCGCCAGCCCCAATCCTCCTGAAAGCTGCGCACCCAAATCGCTCGCAATGTCGCCGAACAAATTGCACGTCACAATCACGTCGAACTGCGAAGGATCGCGCACCATCTCCATCGTGAGCGTGTCGAAATACAGGTGCCGCGATTCGATTTCCGCGTATTCCTTGCGAACCTCAGTCCACACGCGCTGCCACAGACCGTGCCCGTACGTCATCGCGTTTGATTTGTCGCTCATGCAGAGGCGCTTCAGCTTTTTGCGCCGCGCATATTCAAACGCATAGCGAATAATCCTTTCGACTCCTTTGCGCGTATTCACATCTTCCTGCACGGCCACTTCATCCGGCGTGTCGCGCTTGAAATTCCCGCCAATTCCCGCGTACGCGCCCTCCGTGTTTTCGCGGAACACAATGAAGTTTACGTCCTTTTCGTTGCGATCGCGCAAAGGCGTCAGGCGCTTGTCGAACAGCACGCACGGCCGGGCATTTACGTAGAGGTCCAGCTTGAAGCGCAGCCCCAGCAAGATGTCCGCCGCATGCTGATTCGACGGAACGCGCGGGTCTCCCAGCGCCCCAAAAAGAATCGCGTCGAAATCGCGCCGCAGCATTTCGGGCGCATCATGAGGCAGCGTCGTTCCGTCGCGCAGAAAGCGATCCGCACCCCAATCAAAATGCGTGAACGCCAGTTGCTTCCCGCCCGCCGCGCACGCCGCTTCGAGCGCCTTCACCGTCGTTGGCGTTACTTCCTTGCCGATCCCGTCCCCGGCAATCACCGCGATTCGTTTAGTGTTCGTCATTGTGCTCCATTAAAGTATTACATGAACTTCAGCTTCGCGTATTCGGCCTTCGCCTGTTTGAGCACCGGAATGTCCGGATCAGCATTTTTCCACAACGCAAGAAAATCTTGATATGCAGCACGGGCCTTCGCGCGAGCGGCATCGGCAGCAGCGCCCTGCTCCGACGCGGCCTGCATGGCGTAAGCGCGAGCGATTTGCAAATGCGCCAGCACGCCAATGGGTTCCATCAAGACAATTCCAGGATGGTCGAGAATTTTCTGGAATTCGGCAGCGGCTTTGCTCCCCTGACGCGCGCCAAGATACGCCTCGCCACGCACGAAGGCCGGATACAAGCAGTTCCAGCCGTATGCGCTATCCGTGGTTTCTCCGAGTTCATACGGCTCGGCTGGTTCGAGCGCAGTAATCGCTGCGGAAGCTCTTCCGCTAGAGAGGGCGAATTTCGCGCGGAGCGTGGGCAGGTAGTTGAACTGCACGATCGTATCTTCAGGGAATTTCTTGGCCAAATGATCGGCAAGCGTTTGCGCCTTGCTATCGTCTCCGGCATAAGCGAACGTGAGCGCCGCGGCATACTGCACGTCGCGACCTCTTGACTGCGCCAGCGCCAGCGTCGCTCGCCGTCGCGCTTCGGCTGCATTGCCAAACAGGGCTTCGCGCAGACCAGACGTGGCCAAATAGGTTGCGACCGCTTCTTTTTCTCCTGCTTGTTCGGCGGAATCCATGGCCCGGCGGGAAAGCTCCTGGGCATTCCTAAGCCGTCCGGAATAGGCGGCTGTATCGGCTTCCATGTTCAGCAGCTCGTCCTTTACTCCCCGCACACCCTGTGACTGTGCAACTTGCTGCGCCATGCCCGCCGCATCGTTCTGCAAAAAGGCAATCTGGTAGAGGCCAATAGGGAAGAGTGAGTAGTTCATTTTGCGTTGGAGAGCCTGGGCAAAGGTAGCTTTCGCCTCGTCTACGCGATTCAGAGCAATGTAGTCGAAGTTGAGAAGGGCGTAATGGACGGCAGAGTTCGGTTCCAAACGGACTGCCTCTCTGCCTTCTTCAACCCCTTTCTCATATTGTCCGACGACAGGATAGATGGCTCCAGCCAAGTTATCGCGCGGGTCTACAGCGCGCGGATAGGCCTGTATCCAAAGCTCGCAGTATTCTTCGGCCTTTTCGATGTTACCAGTGACTTTGTTATTGTAGCGATCGGAGATGAAATACCGCTCGGGCTCGCTGGTTCGCTCGCGCAAGTCGTAGGCCTTGCGCGTGTAATCAGCACCGATGCTGGGTTCCCCGATGTCGTTGTAGGCGATGCCCAAGAATGCGTCGGCGAGCGCAAACTTCGGATCAAGTTCGAGCGCATTCTTAAAAAGCGGGATCGCTTCCGCGTCTCCCATTGAATACATGGTCTTTCGGCCCGCGCTGAAGGCTTTGAGCGCTTCGAGCGATGGAGTCGTGGCCTGCTCCAGAGGCGCGTCAAACTTCTGCACAGTGCTCAGCGACTCGCCAAGTTTGCTTCGAATATCCGAAGCTGTCTTTCCTAGAGCATCGAGCACATGGTTCTTGTCGCTGGCCTGAGCCTCCGCGCTCGCCAGCGATTCGCCGTTTTCGCAGTTGATGGCTTTGAGCGTCAGCAGGTACTGCGTGCCAATCTGGGCTATCGAACCTTCGAGATCTGCCGCGCTGCCCGTTCGCTGGCAGAGTTGCTCCGCAATCTTCGGCGTGAGCCTCGCATCCGGCTTCTGGCCCATCAACTGTAGCGTCCGCTGGATTTGATCATCAGAGATAACGCTCAGGAAGGGTGATTGTTCCAATTGTGCGGAAAGCCCTTGCCGCAACGTGCCGTCGAACACAGGATCGCCCGTCGCGTTCGTAAAATCAGCGAGCATGATGGTGTCTTTGTCCGTCAGTGCGTGCGCGCGCGTGAAGAAGTCATTACGAATTCCGCCAAGATTGAAGGCAATGGCGGCGAGAAAGCCCGCAACCACGAAGATTGCCGTAGCCAGGCCCCAGTGCGCGGATGGAGGAAACGCAGAGCGCGCCGCCGGCACATGTTTTTCAGGGGGAGCGGCCCGGCCTGCGTCCGAATCCCGCTTTAGGCGCTGCAGATCCGTGCGAATTTCAGCCGCGCTCTGATAGCGCATCTTCCTGTCTTTCTCCAGCGCCTTGTTGATCACCTCTTCGAGCTGTGCGGGTACTTCGTGGTTCAGCCGCACGATCGCGACTGGCCTGCGATTCAGTATCGCTTCCGCAATCACCCCCGAAGTCTCGCCCCGAAAAGGCCGCACGCCGGTGACCATCTCGTATAGCGCTGCGCCAAACGAAAACAGATCCGTGCGCGCATCCAGTTCTTCGCCCCGCACCTGCTCCGGTGACATGTACGTGATGGTGCCAATCGCCGCACCCAGGCGAGTGAGCTGGTCCAGTTCGCTCGCTGTGGGCATCGCCGAAAGGTTCATGGCGCCGCCCGCAGGCGCCAGCTTTGCCAGCCCAAAATCCAAAATCTTGGCGTGCCCGCGTTTGGTGACGAAGAGGTTTTCAGGCTTGATGTCCCGATGGATTATGCCTCCGGCGTGCGCGGCCTCGAGTCCATCCGCAATCTCAACCGCCAATTCCAGCGCTTGCTCGAGCGGCAAGGGCTTCCCGTCGATGCAATGTTTCAGACTCTGGCCGTCGAGGAACTCCATCGCGATGTACGCGTGGCCATCGTGCTCGCCGATGTCGTATATGGTGCAAATGTTGGGATGATTCAGCGCCGAGGCGGCTTGCGCCTCGCGCTGGAAACGGAGCAGCGCTTGAGGGTTTCTTGCGATTTCCTCCGGCAGGAATTTCAGCGCGACAAAGCGATGGAGACGCGTGTCCTCCGCTTTGTAGACGATGCCCATGCCGCCGCCACCGAGTTTCTCGATGATGCGATAGTGCGCGATCGTCCGGCCAATCAGCGGCTGCGAATCCGGCATTTGCGGCCATCTTAGGTTCGCGCCGCATTCGAAGTCAAGGCGCTGATCGGCCGCCACGGCTTCAAGAATTTCGTTTACGCGCCTGCGGTCTCCACGGTTGCTTCTTCGGCACCGGGCCAGAACTCGGTGATGTACACTCCTGCCAAAATCAGCGCGCCTCCTGCGAGCAGCGTGCTCGTCAATTTTTCGCCGAGAAAAATCACCGCCAGCAGCATCGCCAGCGGAGGTTCCACGTAGGTGAAGACCGCCAATCGGGACGCCGTCATGTGCCGCAGCGCCCAAAAAAAGATCAAGTATGCAAACACGGACGACACCAACACGGTGTACGCCAGCCCAATCCACCCAATCCAGCCCACGCCGCTCCAATTCAGCCGCGCGGCGTCCTCGATACCCAAGGGCAGCAGCATGATGGCTCCGGCCATGTTGCAAAACATATTCATGGAAATCGTGTCGTATTGCCGCGCCACTTTCTTGGCCAGCACGGTGTATACGGCGAACCCGATCGTCCCGCCTATCGCCACCAGGTCTCCCGCGCCGGTGCCGCCATGGAAATGCAGCGCGTCTCCGCCGACGAGCACCGCGATTCCCGCCAGGCACAGCGCCATCCCGATAATCTTCCCGCGCGTAATTTGTTCGAGCTTGTACGCGCGCGCGAGGACCAGCACGAAAATCGGCCCCGTGGCCACGATCAGCGCCGAACGCGCCGCCGTCGTGTAATCCAGCCCTACGATAAAAAATCCGCGGTTGATCACCACGCCGAAAAATCCCAGCACCACGAAATTCCACAGGTCTTTGCGATTGAAACGCGAACGCCGCGGCATCGCAAAATAAATCGGCAGCATGAAAACGCCTGAAAAAATAATGCGAAAAGAAGTCAGTGTGTAGGGATCAAAATGCCGCAGGGTGACCTTGGCAATCACGAAGTTGAACGACCAACCCACCACCATCAGCAGGATCAGCGAATACAGCAGTACAGGATGGCGCGCGCGTTCCACCGCTTAGGCCAGCACTTCGCGCCGCACCGTCAATTTTTCAATGCGGTCGAGCTTCGGCTGATATCCAATGCCGGGCCCCGACGGAACTTTGATCGTCCCTTTCGGCGAGACTTCCACTTCCGGCTCGATGATGTCTTCCGCCCAGTAGCGCTTGCTCGCCGACACGTCGCCCGGCAGCGCGAAATTTTCCAGCGTCGACAGCGCGATATTCTGCGCGCGCCCAATGCCAGACTCCAGCATTCCGCCGCACCACACGGGAATTCCGTTCCTCTGGCACAAATCGTGAATGCGCCGCGCCGGCGTATGTCCTCCCACGCGTCCCAGCTTCATATTGATAATTTTGCAAGCGCCGATCTCAATCGCCGCCACAGCGTGCGAATAATCGTGAATGCATTCGTCGAGGCAAATCGGCGTTTCGAGCTGCTTCTGCAATTTCGCGTGACTGTAAATGTCGTCCCACCCCAGCGGCTGCTCGATCATCATCAGCGCAAACGGATCGAGCTGCTTCAGCAGCGGCGCGTCCTCCAGACGATACGCCGAATTTGCGTCCGCCATCAGCCGTATCCGCGGCCAACGTTTCCGCAGCGCTTCCACCGGCTTCAACTCGAGGCCGGGCTTCACTTTAATCTTGATCCTCTGGTATCCCGCCGCCAGTTCTTTTTCAACGTTCGCGATTAATTGCTCCACGCTGGGTTGAATTCCAATCGAAACGCCGCACGAAATCTCGTCGCGCACTCCGCCGAGCAACTTCCACAGCGGCTGGCCTTTCTGTCGCGCTTCCGCGTCCCAAATCGCGGACTCGATTCCACCCTTGGCCATGTTGTGCCCGCGCGTGTGCGCCAGCATTTCCCAGACGTCGCGCGCCGCGCCGAATTCCCTGCCCCGGATCTCCGGCCACAGAAAATCGCGCAGAATGGGCCATGCCGTGTCAACCGTCTCCGGAGAATAATGCGGGGCTTCACCTGCCACGCATTCTCCCCAGCCGCTGACGCCATCGGATTCCACCTGCACCAACAAAATCCGCCGCTCCGTTGTTTCGCCAAAACTGGTCTCGAATCGCATCACCATCGGCATGCGAATTTCCCGCAACGTCACTTTTTGTATGCGCATTCTCTTAACTTCACCCCCGGACTCGCACAAGCCTTCATTTCGTGGCAATTTCCGCTGCGACGCTTTCGGCGATTTCGAAAATATAACTCGCTTCCTTCGGCCCTATTTCCAGTCCCGTGACGATGAATCCCCTCTTCAACTTCTCCAAAAATCCTTCCCGCATCTCGCTCTGCACGCGAGCGCCCGCTGCCGGCTCGATCTGCTTGCGTTCGCTGATGTCCGCCGGAATCGAAATCTTCTCGGCGCCGCTCGACGCGCGGGCCGCCTTCCCTGCAAAAATTTCCGTCACGCGTTTCGAATCCAAATACCATTCGGCCATCAATCGGTCCGTCGGGAGCCCTGCATGCAGTGGACTCTCCGTGATCCCATAACAATTCGGGATGTACCGTTTCACGACCGCGCCGAGCCGGTTGATATTGAAATGCGCGTTTTTCAGCTCCAGCGGATCAAACGTCCATGCCACCAGATGGATTCCACGCGCCAGTGCGTCGTTTCTCTGCGCAAGTTTCAGCATCCGGCCGATGCCACGGTCGCGAAATTCCGAAAGCACCGCCGTCATGTGCGAATGAATAATCGGCTTGCCGTCATGAAATCCCGCCAGCCCCAGCGTGAACCCAACCATTTTCTCTCCAGCGAAGGCACCCAGCGTCTGCCCACCCGTCTCCCGCGCCACGACGAACAGGCCCGAAGGCGTAGCCAAATCTTCGCCCCAGGTAATCAACTGTATCCGGACGCATTCTTCGTATTCTGCGAGGGTCGAAACGTGCCGCACCGTAATCGGCGCGCCCGCTACCCGCTGACTTTTGCCTGGTCCCATAATTCTTCCATTTCGTCGCGGGGCACTTCAGCGAATCTCCGGCCGCGCTCCCGGGCCTTGTTCTCCATCCATTGGAAACGCGCCGCGAATTTCGCGTTCGCGCGCTTCAATGCCAGTTCCGGATCAGCGCCCGCGAACCGCGCCACATTCACCACGGCGAACAGCAAGTCACCCAACTCCTCTTCAACCTTTGCTTGAAGTTCACTTTTTTGCGGCTGGCGGAGCGCCTCGCGCAACTCCAGAATTTCCTCTTCTAATTTCTCAAGCACGCCGTGAATATTTTCCCAGTCGAATCCGATGTTCGCCGCTCGCCGCGTCAATTGATAAGTTTCAAGTAATGCTGGAAGTCCGCGCGGCACTCCTGCCAGCACAGAGTCTTTCGCGGCAGGTTTCACACCCTGGCCAGCTTTCGATTCCCCGGTGCGCTCTTCCGCCTTGATCTGCTCCCAATTCTTGAGCACTTCCGCTGACGTCCCTGCCTTCACTTTTCCAAACACGTGCGGATGCCGCCGGACCATCTTGGTGTGGACTGCGTGAATCACGTCGCTGATGTCGAACCGCCCCGCCTCGCGCGCCAGTTCCGCATGAAACACGATTTGGAGCAGCAGGTCGCCCAATTCTCCCGCGAATTTCTCGGCGTCGCCCTTCTCCATCGCGTCGAGGACTTCGTATGCTTCCTCGACCAAAAAAGGCCGCAAACTCTCATGCGTCTGCTCGCGGTCCCACGGACATCCGTTCGGCGCCCGCAACCGCTTCTGCAGCGCCACCAGTCCCTTGAACAAACGGCCGGCATCACCCGCGCGTTTGGCCCTACCTCGCGGTTTCGCTCTTGACGGCTTGGCTTTCGCCCGGCCTCTCGTCTTTTTTGGATGTCTCGAATGGAGCGCCACAGGAAATTCTGTCCAATTCCGCGCAACCCGACACTGTACGGCACGTGCGCGCCCGCTGACAAGATGCAATTTGCTGCGTCGTGACGCCCGCTTGTAGTAATGGTAGACTGAAGATGTCGTGCGATTCCTCCCACGGCGAAATCTGCAAGGAGCGTCTCGTGGCTGATTCGAAGACCGAACCGAAACAGGACGATTCGTTTCGCGTCGTGGACCGCCGCCTCTTCACTTCCGAAGGCGAATTGCGCCCCGAGGCAGCCGAAGAACAGCGCCGCGAAAAGGCCAAGCCTCCGCAGCCCGCCGTCAAAACTGAAAAGGCCGCCACTCCAGCCGCGCCTACCGCTGAGGAATCGAAACCCGCTCCCAAGGCCGACAAAAACTTTCAGTTGCTGATCGATCTTCTCGCGCGAAACGCCGCTGCGCTGATGGGCGGCATCCCCGATCCCGCTACGGGGCAGGCTTATCTCGATCTGGAAGGCGCGCACGAAATGATTGATATGCTCGACATGTTGCGCGACAAAACGCGCGGCAACCTCGCGCCCGAAGAAGAAAGTCTGCTCTCGGAAGTCGTCGGCAGCCTCAAGCTATCCTACCTGGAAGTCTCGAAAGCCGCCGCGAAAGCCATGCGCGAAGGGGCCAAGGGCGCACGTTAGCTCGATGTCCTCCGGCGACAGCGACTCTCTGGAATCTCCATCGCCGCAGCGTCTCTGCCTCACTGTTCTTGGCTCTGGCACATCCATGGGCGTTCCCACGCTCGCCTGTCACTGCGAAGTTTGCCGCTCAAGCGACCCGCACGATCGTCGCACGCGACCCTCCGTCCTGCTTTCGTATCATGGCCGCAACGTGGTCATCGACACGACGCCCGACTTTCGTTCGCAAGCTTTGCAGTCCGGCCTCGAATATCTCGACGCCATTCTTTACACGCACGGGCACGCCGACCACATTCTCGGCCTCGACGACATTCGCCCATTCAACTTAAAGCAAAGCTCCGCAATCCCTGTTTTCGCTTCGGAAGACACGCTTGCGATTCTGCGCCGCACTTTTGCGTATATTTTTGCGCCGTCATCCGCCGAGAGTTCCATTCCCCAGGTTGAATTGCACGCCATCGATGGCGCATTCGAACTTTTCGGCGCGCAAATAATTCCCGTGCCGGCGCGCCATGGCTCCGTCACCGTAAACGGCTTCCGCATCGGCTCCATTGCCTATCTCACGGATTTCAATACGGTCCCTCAAGCCTCGAAGGATCTGCTGCGCGACCTCGACCATCTCATTCTCGACGCTCTGCGCTACACTCCTCATCCCATGCATTCAACAGTCGAGCAATCGCTTGCGCTCGTTCGCGAACTCGCCCCGCGCCATGCGTGGTTCACGCATATTTGCCATGACTTGGGCCACGCGGCCACCAACGCCAAGCTTCCTGAAAACGTGCGCCTCGCCTATGATGGCCTCGCCTTCGAGGTAGATCTCTGATGTCCTTCGCCGTTCTTCATTCGCCGGAGGAGTGGGGTTCTCGATTCGACTCGAATTCGCGCGCCGTGCTGTCCATCGGCAATTTCGACGGCGTCCATCTGGGCCACCAGAAAATTCTTCACGCCGTTGTCGAACGCGCCCGCCGCACAGGCACCCTTGCCGCGGCAATCACTTTCTTTCCGCATCCGGTAAGCGTCCTGCGTCCCGAAGCCGCGCCCCCGCAGCTTGGAACGCTAGACCAGCGCCTCACCCGTCTCGAAGCTCTTGGCCTCGACGCGGTGCTCGTTCTCCATTTCGATCTCGCGATGGCCGCGCTTTCTCCTGAACAGTTTGTCCGCCGCATTCTTATCGACAGCCTCCGTACATCTGCCGTGCTGGTCGGCGAAAATTTTCGTTTCGGCCACCGCCAAGGAGGCGATGTGCGCATTCTCACCGAACTCGGCCGCCAACTCGATTTTGCGGTCGAACCCATCACGCCCGTCGTGATTCGCGGGAAAATTGTATCAAGCTCAGCTGTTCGTGACGCGCTCCGGGCTGGCCGCGTCGCGCAGGCCGCCCGATTTCTTGGGCGACCATTTTCCCTCGCCGGAGAAATCCGACCCGGAACGGGCACGGGCCGCCGTTTCGTTTTCCCCACGCTCAATCTGGCCACTAAGCAGAAATGTCTGCCCGCGCACGGCGTCTACGCCACGGAAACTCTGCTCGACGGCCGCATCTATCGCTCGGCCACCAATGTTGGCGTGCGTCCAACCTTCGACGGCACGCACCTCACCATCGAAAGCCATCTCTTCAATTTTTCAGAGGAGATTAGTTCTGGTCCGCTCGAAGTTTGGTTCTGGCATCGTCTTCGCGACGAACAAAAATTCTCCGGCCCCGACGCCCTGCGCGCGCAAATTCAGCGCGATCTGGCCCGCGCGCGCTCCTTCTTCGCCCGCCTCGACTCCGCCCGCCTCAACGTCGCGCAGAACGCACTTCCCCGCCCTGGCAATAAGTAACAGAGCACTGCTGGAAAACCCAGCATTTGCAGGAACGCTTCCTTCCGAAGAGCCGCTCCGGGCAGGCAGGACGGAGTTCCTCAGGCGAGAGGCAAGGTACACAGGCTGAAGCCTGTGCCACCGAGACCGGATCAAAATAAATTTATTGCCAGGGCGATTCAGCTCTTGCAGACCTTGCAGTAGCCGCCGACTTCGGTGCGCGACACCGTGATTTTCATCCCGCAGTCCTGCTCGATCTGCTGTTTAAGCTGCTCGTAAAGTTCGCTCTCGAACTCGCGCACTTTGCCGCACCGCAAACACGCCACGTGAATATGATCGCGCGGCCCGTGGCTCTCGTAAAAATGCCGGTGCCCGCGCAGATGCAGCAAATCGAGCTCGTCAATCAGGCCATGATGCTTCAGCAAATCGAGCGTGCGGTACACGGTGACGCGCGTGATTCGCGGATCGATCTTCTGCGCGCGCGCCAGAATTTCTCCCGCATCCAAATGATGCGGAGCCGTATCCATCACCTGCAGCACCACGCGGCGCTGCCGCGTCAGCCGAATCGACCGCGCAGCAAGCTGCTTCTGCAATTGACCTGGTTTTTCCTGGACGTTGATTCGTTCGCCGGTGGAGACCCGGCGTGCCGCGGTAGGAGCCATCTTAGTGGCCAGGCAACAGTCTGACCACGTCATAATACATCACGAAGCCGAAGACAGCGAGCAGGAACACCAGCCCCACCGTCACGAAACGCTCTTTCACGGTAACGCTCAAATCGCGCCGCAAAGAGCCTTCAATCGCCAGCATCAGCACGTGGCCGCCATCGAGAATCGGAATCGGAAGCAAATTCAAAATGCCCAGGTTCACGCTCAAGAACGCCATGAAAATAATGTATTCCGCGAACCCCAGCTTCGCCGCCTGCACCGAAACGCTCACGATTCCCACCGGCCCGGCCAAATCCTTGATGGAAACGCGTCCCGAAAACAAACCCCCCAGCACGGATAAAATGTCTTTGGTGATCGTGACATTCTTGCCCCACGATTCCGCCGCCGCCTTGAAGAACGAATACGATTCACGAACTGTTTCGCCCGGGCCAAAACTAGCGCCAATCACCCACCGTTTTCCTCCGCCGTCTCCCGGGTCCGAGTAAACGGGATTCATCGAGACCGTGAATTCCTTCGCATCGCGTCTGACTCCGATGCTCAACGGCTTGCCGCCCGATTGCTTAATCGTGGCCATCAAAATATCGCGATTCACCAGCGGTTCACCGTTGATTGACACCAATTCATCGCCAGCCTGCAATCCGCCTTTTGCAGCGGGATCGCCCCGCGTCAGTGAATCCACCTGCACGCGCTGCTGCGGACACCCCAAAATATTGAAACCGTCGGCCAAATCCTGCGGGACCGTTTCCGTCACCGGAATCGTCGCGCCGCCGCGTTGCACCTCGATTGAAACTTGACGTCCCGGCAAAATCGAAGGAACCGACAAAGCCTGATCCCAGTTCGCCACCTTCGTGCCGTCGATGGCCACTATTTTGTCGCCTGCTTTGATTCCCGCTTGCTCTGCCGGCGACTTGGGAATTACGCCCGCTACTTGCACCGGCTGGTGCATATACGCCGGCGTCGGCACACCCACCTTGTAGAGGCCCCAGAGCAGCACAAAAGCCAGCACGAAATTCATGAACGGCCCGGCAAGTATGATAAACAGCCGTCGCCAGCGCGACTTCGCCAGAAATTCATCGGGCGCACCTGAACGTTCCTCCGCCGGATTATCGCCCGCCATTTTCACGTACCCGCCCAGCGGAAACACGCTGATGCGGTAATCCGTGGCCCCGCGCTTCCAGCCGAAAATCCGGTTCCCGTACCCAAGCGAGAACACATCCACGCGCACGCCGCAAATCCGCGCCACGACGAAATGGCCCCACTCGTGGACAAAGACCATGACTCCCAGTCCAACCACTGCGGCGAGTATTCCCACCCATGTGTGCGACATCGCGTTAATTCTTCCTTTTCTCGATTTCTTCCTGCGCTATCCGGCGCGCTTCCTTATCCGCTTCCAGCACATCATCCATCGACTGGAACGTCACGCGCGGCATTCGTTCCAGTACGCGTTCGATCACTTTCGGTATGCCCGTGAATCCCAACCGCCCTTCCAAAAACGCCGCCACACTCTCCTCGTCCGCAGCATTCAAGGCGCACGGCAGCGCGCCTCCCCGCTCCATGGCTTCGCGCGCCAGCCGCAAACACGGGAACTTTCTGACCGGCACCGCCTCAAAATCCAGTTTCTTCAGACTTTTCCAGTCCAGCGCTACTCCATTCGATGCCAGCCGCTCCGGATAGGTTAGCGCATATTGAATCGGCATGCGCATATCGGTTGGGCCAAGCTGTGCCAGAATTGAACCATCGACGAATTCCACCATCGAGTGAATCGTCGACTGGGGATGGATCACCACTTCAATCTGCTCTGGACGGACACCGAATAGCCACCGCGCCTCGATCACCTCGAATCCCTTGTTCATCAACGTCGCCGAATCGGTCGTGATTCTCCTCCCCATCTTCCAATTCGGATGCGCCAACGCCTGCTCTGGCGTCACATCCTTGAATTTCGACGCGGGCATCTTGCGAAACGGGCCGCCCGATGCCGTGAGCACCAGTTTTTTCACTTCGCGTCGCTCGCCCGCCCGCAAACACTGGTGGATCGCGTTATGTTCGCTGTCCACCGGCAGCACCGCTTTACCTTGTTTCAGCGCCGCAGCCATCACCAATTCTCCCGCCGCCACCAACACTTCCTTGTTGGCCAGAGCTAGATTCTTCCCCTGTTGCACCGCCTTGTACGTCGCCGGCAGTCCCACAACGCCCACCGCCGCCGAAAGGAGCGTATCCACGTCTGGATGCGTAGCCACGCGCTCCATTCCGTCCACGCGGCAAAGTATCTCCGGCAAGGGCTCGACTTTCAACGCCGCCAGCCGTTCGCGAAGCTCCTTCGCTCCGTCGCACGTCGCAACGGACACAATCCTCGGCCGGTGCTTGGCCGTTTGCTCCGCCGCCAGTTCGACGTTATTGCCTGCGGCTATTGCCACAACCTCAAATTTTCCCGGGAGCGAATCCACCACGTTCAGGCATTGCCGCCCGATCGAGCCCGTGGATCCGAGAATAGAAATGCGTTTCACTAGGCGAGATGTATCACTGCCGGCCTTGCAGGAGCCACCCAGCGGCGAGCCACACCACCGGAGCGGCCAAAATCAGGCTGTCAATGCGGTCCAACATTCCTCCGTGTCCGGGAAGCAGCGCGCCGGAGTCTTTCGCTCCGGCACCGCGCTTATATGCTGATTCTACCAGATCGCCCACCTGCCCCGCGACATTCGCCAGAGCCGCCGTCACCAGCCACGGCAGTGGACTAAACCCCAGCCCGCGCGCAAAGCAATATCCGACGATCAGCGACCCCAATAGATTTCCGGCCGCGCCCTCCCACGTCTTCTTCGGAGAAAGCGCCGGCGCCATCTTCGTTCGTCCCAGGAATTTCCCGACGAAATACGCCAGCGTGTCGCCGGCCCAAACAATCGCCAGCGCAAAGAGTACCAGCGTTGGACCTCGACTTTCCTGCCCCTCCAACCGCACCAAATAGCTGAACGGCAACGCCACAAAAATCAGGCCCGCCGAGCTCGCTCCGATTCCCGGCAACACATCGGCGATTGCCGCGCGGCTCATAACCCCGATGCACGCGCATCCCAGCACAAACAGCAGAAGAATCACTTCGGGAGACTCATAAGATCCCGTCAGACCGCGAATCATTTCGGTATTTGGCCCCAGCCAGCGCACCTCGGTGATTCCCAGCAGCCATTGCACGCCGAACAATCCAACGATGCAGACCATTGTCCATTTGCGAAACGCGCGCAACCCCATCTGCGCCGTCAGCTTGAAAAACTCCGCCGTCGCCAGCAGCGCCACCGCCGCCGCCACAATCGCAACCACCCACGACGGCGCCCAATACACCACCAGCACTACGATGGGTATCAGGATTGCCCCAGTCACAATGCGTTTCAGCATTTAGTCAGCGCGCACCGTTTCCCGTCTCGTGAGGTGAACTCAACCCGCCATACCGCCGTTCCCTCTGCTGAAAATTCACAAACGCCTCCAGCAATCGTTCTCGCGTGAAATCCGGCCACAGCGTGTCCGTTATATAAAGTTCCGCATACGCAATCTGCCACAGCAGAAAATTGCTGACGCGCATTTCTCCGCTCGTGCGAATCAGCAAATCCGGATCGGGCAGGCCGGCGGTATATAGATGATCCGAAATGGTCTCTTCATCCGCCTGAAACGCGGCCAGGCCGTTCAGCCGCACGCGGTCGAGTATCGAATTGAAAGCGTCCACCAATTCCGCTCGTCCGCCATAATTCAACGCCACAATCAGTTTCATTCCCGTATTCTGCGCCGTCAAACGCATCGCCTTCTCGATGTCCTTCTGCACCGCTTCCGGCAATTGCGCCGCGCGCCCAATCACCAGCAAGCGGATATTATTGCGATGAATGGACGGCAGTTCTTTCTTCAGATATTCCCGCAGCAGCCGCATCAGAAAATCAATTTCCGCCTTCGGCCGCCGCCAGTTTTCGAGCGAGAACGCATATAGCGTCAGCGCGGGCACTTTCAGCCTCGCGCACGTTTCAATCACTTCGCGCGCGATTTTCACGCCCGCGCGATGCCCGGCGATTCTCGGCAAATGACGCCGCTGCGCCCACCGTCCGTTGCCATCCATGATGATCGCCACGTGCCTTGGCAGGCGTTTCAAATCAATTTGTTCAAGGAGGGCCGCTTCCGCGCGGCTCGTGGGCTTCAGCAGTTCAGTGGCTATCGCCAAATTTTACTCGGGAGAATACGGTTGAAAACGTAGCACAGCATTACGGGTCGAGGCAACCGCGCACGGCACCTCGTTGCCGCGTCATAATCAACCCAGCCCCGCGACGCTCGGCTTGAAAATCGAAACGTACGCCAGCACCGCCGTCAGCACAATCATGGCAATGCTGATCGACCACGCGATCACGTTCAACACTCGCCCGTTCACATGATCACCCATTAAGCTGCGGCGGTTCACCAGCAGCAACATGAAAATCAGCACGATTGGAAGCCATATTCCGTTGCCCACCTGCGACAATATCAATATCTTCAGCAGCGGCGCCCTCGGCAACAGAATGATTCCCGCTCCAGCCACGATCAGCGCCGTGTACAAGCCATAAAAAATCCGCGCGTCGCGGAATTTGTGATCGATTCCTGCTTCAAATCCCAGTCCTTCGCAAATCACATGCGCCGTCGACAGCGGCAGAATTGAGGCCGCGAACAGCGACGCGTTCAGCAATCCAAATGCAAACAAGTACGCCGCGAATTTCCCCGCCAGGGGAACCAGCGCCTTGGCCGCATCCGCCGCATCGGTGATATTCGTGTGCCCCGACGCGTGCAGCGTCGCCGCCGTGCAGACAATAATGAAAAATACGATGGCCATGCAGCTGATGCTTCCCACCAGCACATCCAGGCGCGCCTGCTTGTATTGCCGCGGACCCACGCGCTTCTCCACGTATCCCGCCTGCAAATAAAAGAATTGCCACGGCGCGATGCTCGTCCCAATCAGTCCCGTCAACATCAGCAGGTACGCGCCGTTCGCGTGGATATCGGGAATCACCAGCGAGCGCCCTGCCAGCAGCCAATCAGGCTTCGCCAAGAATGCCGACGCCACGTACGACACATAAAACACGCACGCCACCAGGAATATCTTCTCCACCTGCCGGTAAGTCCCGCGGATCACCATCACCCACACCAGAATCGCCGCAACCGGCACGGCAATGTACTTGCTCACGCCAAAAATCTGCATCGCCGCGGCCACGCCCGCGAATTCCGCCACCGTGTTCGCCAAGTCCACGGCCAGTCCCGCCACCATCACGAAAAACGTCGAACGAAATCCAAACTCCTCCCGGATCAGATCCGAAAGCCCCTTCCCCGTCACCACGCCCATCCGCGCGCAAATCTCCTCGCTGACGTACAGCGCAATCGCGATCGGAATCAGCGACCACAGCATCGCGTAACCGAACTGCGCGCCCACCACCGAATACGTCGCGATTCCGCCCGCATCATTATCAACGTTCGAGGTAATCAGCCCCGGCCCGACCACCGCCAGAAACAGCGCCAGCCTCTTCTGCCAATGCCGCCCCTGACGGCGCACGTGTGCGCCCCGGCTGCGCCAGGCTTCCATTCGCCCGCTGATGGCTGTCCAGTTCATTACTTATTTATTTCAGCTTCGCGTGCATGCGGCTCACGATGTCGTCCACCGTAATCGCTCCAATCGGCTGCAGCTCCGTATTCACCACGGTCAAACTTCGCAGATTGTACTTGTCGAAGAGCTCGAACACTTCTTTTTCATCCGTTTCCGGCGCCACTGACACCAGCGGGTCGTTCACCAGCGCGGCCATGCGTTGATCCTTTTCCGCAAGCATCAGCCTTGTCACCGAAACGGTTCCCACGAAAACGGCGTGGGTGTTGATCAAGATCACCGTGTCGAGCTGATCGAGCGGCACGTCGTGGAATCGTATGTAATCGACCACTTCGCCGCGCGTCGCGTCTTCGCCCACCTGCACCACTTCGGTCGTCATCATTCCGCCCGCCGTGTGCCCCTCGAATTGCAGCAGGCCCTTGACTTCCTCGGCCTCGCGCTTCGGCATTTCCTGCAGCAATTCGCGGGATCTCTCCGGCGGCAAGTCCGCCAGCAAATCAGCCGCATCGTCCGGAGGCATTTCCTCCAGAATATCCGCCGCCCTGCCGGGTTCCAGCGTCTCCACCAACTGCGTCTTCAGCCGCTTATCCAATTCCGCAATCACTTCCGCGGCCGCCGTTTCGTCCAGCGTCGCAATCACCGAGCTTCTCTCGTCCGGCGACAGCTCTTCCATCAATTCCGCCAAATCCGCCGGATGCATGTGCGCCAGCTTCGAGCTCGTCAGCCGCAGCTTCACCCGCCGCAACGGGTCCGGCTCGATTAAATTGACGAACTCCCACGGGATCATCCGCGGCGGCAGCTTCTCCTGAATTCGCCGGATCAACGCCGGCGAAGCCACGCCTTGCAGCAACCTCCCCACGGCCCCCGGCAGGCCCACATCCACTCGCGTGACCCGCAGTTCCACGTTCCCGTTCATTCGTTGCTCCACCATGTCCACATCATTGACGCGCACCACCTTCCTTCCGTGCGTGTCGATGATTTGCTGGTCGAGCAAGTCTTTCCTCACGGCCAGCCATGATTCGTTTGGGCGGTAATGTTCCAGGTCCTTTTCGCCCACGGTCAATCGCATCGTCCCGGGCGCCACGAACCCAATCTGGTCGTGGCGCGCCAATAATGGCTGATACTTCCCGCGCGTCAGCAGCACACGGCTCACGCGGTTCCCCTGCTCCGCCGGTTCGAGGTAGAACTCCTTCACCCGCCCCACGAAGTTCCCCTGCGCGTCATATGCTTCCGACCCCAATAGTTCAGTTGCGTGCAGCATGGCTCACTCCCTCTTCAGCCGCGCAGGCAAAAAAATACCCGCGGCCGGACTTGCTTCCGACCACGGGCGGAAATTTCGGCTTCCCGCGGAAATTACCCCTGGTCGGCTTCCGCCTCCTTGGCCTCAAGCCGCGCCACTGGCCATCCGCCGGACACGCCGCGCTTGGCGACCCCCACCCAAGCCTTCCTTCTTGGCTCAGGCAGGCATCGACTCCCCGGATCCTGATTGGACGAACGCTCCAACTCGGTGCGCTTCATCTCGATTCCTTGTTAAATTCAGTTGCAAACTTTGTCAAGCGAAGACTGCTCCAACCCTCAATTATTTTTACTTTTAAACACCATGTTCCCCGGTTTCTTGCCCTGCCGCTCGCACTCCGCCAAATACAACTCCAAATACGAAACCGCAATGTAGTCCTTTTCCGTGTATCCAAGCGCCCGCGCCGCGCCATCAATCGCCCGGCGCGAGCCTTCGAGCTCCAAAAACGTCCCGATCGGCGTCTCGTCCAGGTCCAAATCCAGTTCCGGGAAGCTCTCGAGCCGGTATCGCGTCCGGTACTTCTCATATCGAAACCCCCGCCGCAGCCCCAGCCGCGCAAACAGCCTCTCGATCCTCGCCGCATTCTTCACCCGGTACTCAATCTCCTCCCGCACTTTGTATTTCCCGCCGCCCGTCCCGCGCTTCCCGCTCACCATCTCTTTATACGTAATCAGCCCGCCAGCCCCATTGGCACTCTTCCCCCTCCTTCGCGCTTGCCCCGGCAGCCGCGCCGCCCTCTCTCGACGGATCCGCAAAATCGCTTGCATCCGCTGAAAGTCCCGCGTGCTGGTGTCGTACAGCGTATTTTCCTCATGTACCGAACCGGCGCACGTCGCCCCAAGCTCCCGCAGCCGCCCGAGCAGCAACGCCAAATCCCCCACCCTCAGCTTTATTTCCACTTCCCGCTTCGTCGTCATTGGCACGACAGTATACTCGGGCTGTGTTTCATCTCCACAGGATTGACTCCCTTGCCCGCTCTCCGAAACCTGGCCTGCTACATCCTTCCCTCCAGTTGCCAAACCGCTTGTCACCCGCGATAATCATTTCGTTTCCAGCCGCGAATGAACCGAAAAATGTTCCGAAACCTGATCCACAAAATGGCCCGAAAAATGGCTCGCGCATGACCGAACCAACCACCCCGCTGATGCAGCAGTATCACGCCATCAAGCGCCAACATCCCTACGCTCTGCTCCTTTTCCGTCTCGGCGATTTCTACGAACTTTTCTTCGACGACGCCGTCACTGCGTCGCGCGAACTCCAAATCACTCTCACGTCGCGCAATCGCGAGAAGGGCCAAGCCGTCCCCATGTGCGGCGTCCCGTATCACGCTGCCGAAAACTATATCGCGCGCTTGATTCGCGCAGGCCACAAAGTCGCCATCTGCGAGCAGATGGAAGATCCCTCGCGCACAAAAAAACTCGTCCGCCGCGAAGTCATTCGCGTTCTCACTCCCGGCACCGCCACCGGCTCGCCGCTCCTCGAAACGCGCGAGAACAATTACCTCGCCGCCGTCGCGCGCAACAGCAACAGCCGCAGCGCTGCCGTCGGCCTCGCCTTCGTCGATTTCTCCACGGGAGAATTCCGCGCCACGGAGTTCACCGGCCCAGCCGCCGAAACGCGCCTTCGCGACGAACTCGAAATCCTCCGCCCGCGCGAAGTCCTCTTGCCGCAGCCCACCACCCTTTTCCCGCGCGCCGCCGCTCCTGAACTCGACGGCCTTGGCGCCACCGAAACGCGGATCGACGAATGGGTCTTCGAATCGTCCTATTCCGAGCGCCTCCTCACCGAACAATTCCACGTCGCCACGCTCGACGGCTTCGGCCTGTCGGGCCACGCACAGGCCATTTCCGCCGCTGGAGGCCTGCTCCACTACTTGCGCGAAACTTCCGCAATCTCGGCCACTGATTCGGGCAATGGCACCGCGTCCATGCAGCTACGCCCTGCGGGCCGCGGCCTCGAACATCTCGACCGCATTGTTTTCTACGAGCAGCAGGACGCGCTCGTCCTCGATCACGTCACGGTGCGCAATCTCGAACTCGTCGCGCCCAGCATCGGCGACGATGACTCCGCCACGCTCCTCGCGTCGCTCGACGGCACAGCCACGGGCATGGGCGCGCGCCTGCTGCGTTCCTGGATTTTGCGCCCTTCTATTGCCCTCGAAGAAATCTCTGCGCGCCTCGATGCCGTCGCCGACCTGAAATCCGCCACGGTCGTCCGCGAAGAAATTCGCCGCGACCTGGACCAGATTTTCGACCTCGAACGCCTCACTAGCCGCGTTACTCTCGGCACAGCCACGCCGCGCGATTTGCAGGCTCTCCGTCGCTCCCTCGTTGCAATTCCTTTGCTGCGTGGATTCTTGACGCGCTTCACTTGCGCGCGCCTCGCTGCGCTTCACGCCCAACTTGACGAACTCGCCGACGTTCGCGAAATAATTGCCAGCGCCATCGCCGACGATCCCCCCGCTCAACCCACCGAGCCCGGCATCATCCGCGCCGGATACAACGCTGAACTCGATGAGCTTCGCACTCTCAGCAAGTCGTCGAAGCAAATCATCGCGTCAATGGAAGAGCGCGAACGCAAACGCACAACTATTGGCTCGCTCAAAATTCGCTTCAATTCCGTCTTCGGCTATTACATCGAAATCTCAAAGGCCAATCTCCATCTCGCGCCGCCCGATTACGAACGCAAGCAAACGCTCGTCAACGCCGAGCGTTTCACTTCGCCAGAGTTGAAAGATTACGAACGCAAAGTCCTCGACGCCGACGAGCGCATTCTCGAAATCGAGCGCCGCCTCTATCGCGAAATTCGCGAATCCATCGCCGCACAGGCTTCTCGTCTTCGCCAAACCTCTTCCGTCATCGCGCAGCTCGACGTGCTTGCGAATTTCGCCCGTCTCGCCGCCGAACGAAATTATTCGCGTCCTTCGTTTACAGAATCCGAACCCGGCTGTGCCATCCATGACTCCGGCAATCACGCCGCTCATCAGAAAGCACGCGGAGAGTTGCTCATCGCCGCCGGACGCCATCCCGTCATCGAAACGCTTCTCGAAACGCGCGGCGAGCGCTTCGTCCCCAACGATCTCTATCTCGATGACGTCACTCAGCCCATCCTGATCATCACTGGCCCGAACATGGGCGGGAAATCCACTTATCTTCGCCAAGCTGCGCTCATCGTCATCTTGGCGCAGATCGGCTGCTTCGTTCCCGCCGCTGAGGCGCGTCTCCCGCTCGTCGACCGCATTTTCACGCGCATCGGCGCTTCCGATAATCTCGCGCGCGGCCGCTCGACGTTCCTCGTCGAGATGAGCGAAGTTGCCGCCATCCTCAACACGGCAACTCCCGCCAGCCTTGTCCTGTTCGACGAAGTCGGTCGTGGCACGGCGACATTCGATGGCCTCTCCATCGCTTGGGCCGTCGTCGAACATCTCCACGAAAATGCGCGCCCGCGCACGCTTTTCGCCACGCATTATCATGAACTCACTGAGCTCGAACGCTTGCTCCCCGGCGTGAAGAACGTCCACGTCTCCGTTCGCGAAGCAGGAAACGAAATCATTTTCCTCCGCCGCGTCGAGCCCGGCACCGCCGATAAGAGTTATGGCATAGAAGTCGCGCGTCTCGCCGGACTGCCCGCGCCCGTGATCGAACGCGCTCGCGAAGTCCTCGCCGAGCACGAAAAAAGCGAGCACAAACTCACCGAGGAGCTTTCCCCCGGCGCCGCGCCTCCTCCTCAGCCAGTTATGTTCGCTGCTGTTGACCAGGAAGTTCTCGACGCGCTTCGCCGCGCCGATCTCGACAATCTGAAACCTCTCGAAGCGCTGAATCTTCTCGACGCGCTCAAGAAGCAGCTTTCGTGATGCGAGCTCCCCGCGACATGCTCGTCCTCGGCCTTATGTCCGGCACTTCCGCTGACGGCATTGATGTCGCTCTTGTCTGTATTTCCGGTTCGCCTTCCGCTCCACGCGCTCATCTCGAAAATTTCGCCGCGTTTCCGTATCCGCCTGCGGTTCGCGAAACTGTTCTTCGTTTCGCCAACGGTGACGCAACCTCCACGCGCGAGATCAGCCAACTGAATTTTCGCCTCGGAGAATTATTCGCCGACGCCGCATTGCGCGCCTGCCGCAAATTTCGCATTTCGCCGCGACGCGTTTCTCTCATCGGCTCGCACGGCCAGACGCTTTACCATCAAGGCGCGCCCAGTCCGTTCCTCGGCGCGCGCGTCTCTTCCACTCTTCAACTCGCCGAGCCTGCCATCATTGCCGGGCGCACTGGCATCACCACCATCGCCGATTTTCGTCCCGCGGACATCGCCGCGGGAGGCCAGGGCGCTCCGCTCGTTCCCTTCGTCGACTATCTTCTTTATCGCCATCCGCGCCGTGGCCGCGTCGCGCTCAATATCGGAGGCATCGCCAACCTCACCGTGCTCCCTGCCTCCGCGCAACCGAAAAAAGTCTTCGCCTTCGACACTGGTCCCGGCAACATGATCATCGACGCGCTCGCCGCGCATTTCACTCGCGGCCGACTTCACTATGACCGCAACGCGCGACTCGCTCGCCGCGGCCATCTTCTCCCCGAATTGTTGAATGAACTTCTCGCGCATCCCTTTTTCCGCATGCGCCCGCCCAAAACCGCCGGCCGCGAAGAATTCGGCGCGCCGTATGTCGAGCGTCTGATCACCGCAGCGAAACGCCGCCGCATCCGTCCCGCCGACTTAATTCACACGGCGACAGCCTTCACATCCGTCTCCATCGCTCGCGCCTTCCAGAATTTCATCTTTCCTCGTGCACAAGTGAACGACCTCATCATCTCCGGCGGCGGCGCGCGCAATCCGTTGCTCGTCGCCTACCTTGCCGCGCTGTTGCCCTCGCTGAAAATTATTTCCGCCGACGAGTTCGGCGTCCCCGGCGACGCCAAGGAAGCCTTCGCCTTCGCCGTCCTCGCCTACGAAGCCTGGCATCAGCGCGCAAACAATCTGCCGAGCGCGACGGGCGCGCGCCATCCTGTCGTAATGGGAAAAATCTCCTATGCCCATGCGCGTTAGCCCACGACGGATTTTCTCCGCCGTGCTCATTGTTTGTGGATTCCTCGCCGGGTGCTCGCGCCGCTCCTCCACTGATTCGAATACGCTGAATTTCCTCCTCGAATCCATGCCCACCAACCTCGACCCTCGCATCGGCACCGACGCTTTCTCCGAGCACCTCGACTTCCTACTCTTCGACAGTCTCCTCCAGCGTGACGACCATCTCGACCTCGCTCCTGACCTCGCTGAAAAATGGGAAATGCCCGACGCGCAAACCTACGTCTTCCATCTCCGCCACGACGTGAAATTCTCGAACGGCCAGCCGCTCACCTCCGCCGACGTGAAATTCACATTCGACTCGATCATTTCCGGCGCAATCCGCACGCCCAAGCGCGGCGCCTATGCGCTCGTCGACTCCATCACCGCGCCCGATCCCTACACAGTCATCTTTCATCTGCGCGCGCCCTACGCCTCTTTCCCGCTGAATCTTACGCGACAGGCCGTCGGCGTCGTCCCGCAAAATGCTGGTTCTGACTTCGCGCAACACCCCATCGGGAGCGGCCCATTTCGTTTTGTCAGCTTGACGACGGACGAGCAAATCGTCGTCGAGCGCAATCCAAATTATTTCGCAGGTGCACCATCACTTGAGCGCATTCGCTTTCGCATTGTCCCTGACGCTCTCGTGCGCGCGCTCGAACTTCGCAAAGGCTCCGGCGACATCGAAGTGAATTCCCTTCCGCCGGACACGGTCGCGGCGCTCGCTCGCGATCCAAATCTCGAAGTCACACGTTCTCCCGGCACGGCGCTCGCTTACATTTCATTCAATTTTGATGATCCCATCCTCGCGCATCGCCGAGTTCGCCAAGCCCTCGCTTATGCCACCGATCGCCAATCCCTGATTACTTATCTTTTGCGAGGTTACGCGCGCCCCGCCGATAGCCTGTTGCCTCCGAATCACTGGGCCTATGACGGGAACGTCGCCCATTACGATTTCGATCCCGCCCGCGCCAATTCCCTTCTCGACGCTGCCGGTTTCCCTCGCGGCCCAGATGGCATTCGCTTCCACCTCGAACTGAAAACTTCCACCGACGAATCCACGCGCCTTATCGCCGCCGCTTTGCAAGATCAATGGCATCGCGTCGGCGTGCAACTCGATTTGCGTTCGCTCGAATTCGCCACGTTTTATTCCGACATCACGCGCGGCAGCTTTCAGCTGTACACGCTGCGCTGGCTCGGCGCGAATCTCGATCCTGATATTTTCGATTATGTTTTCAACAGCGCGAAGTTTCCGCCCGCGGGCGCGAATCGCGGCCATTACCGCAATCCGCAATTGGACGTTTTACTCGACGAGGCGCGCGTCACAACCGACCGCGCGAAACGGAAGGAAATTCTCTCGCAAATTCAGCAGCTCATCGCCACCGACGAGCCGTACATCAACCTCTGGTATTACGACAACATCTCCGTCCACAGCCGCCGCGTCACCAACATCCATCTCTCCCCCGGCGGCGACTTCGACTTCCTCCAGCACGCCACTCTTGCTGTTCCCTAATTTTTATCTGCGCCGACCGCCGTGGCCACTGACGGGCCCGCCAGTTGTCGTATGTCGTCTATCAGATCGGCGACTCCTTGATTGACGTTTCTGTTCCATGTTGCTTTGCGGAATGCGCCTTGCACAGGTTCGGTTAGGGTCCATAGCGTGAAGTGCGTCTTGGCGTCCATAATCGTCAAACTAAACTGCGGCTCGTACGTCGTAACTTTTTGGCAATCGGAAATTGGAGCAGCAAAACGTATTTCAAACACCAAATCGGCGTCCGTAGGGGTCGTCGCAAGTTCATATCGCCCCCAACTCTTCATCGCCGCGTAAAATTGATTGTAGCCTTGGTCAGGCTCTCCCGCACGCTTGGTGGCGGCAAGCACAGCCGTATCGACTCCGCCATTGGAAATGAAAACTTTCTTGGCGGCAATGATTTGCGCCGGCACCGGGGCCACGACCGTTCTTGTGGGTACTTGAGCTCTCGTGGCCGGAACAAACGCCGATAGCATCGCGACGAAAACGATCCCTAATTTAATGACCCTGAACATGGCTGCTCCTCTTGAATTTAATTTAGACTTCGCATCGTCTGTGTCCCTTCGCTACTTGAGGCCTATCCCTCAATCGCCTTGCGAATTTCCGCCTCGGGCACCGCGCCTTCGCGGATGATCGACCAATCCGCGCCGCGCAGTGCGACAATCGTTGAGGCGAGCGCCGCTCCCGTCGCACCACCATCGAGAATCAGCGGCAAGCGGTCGCCAAGCTGCTTCATCAGCGACCCCGCATCGCTGCACGCCGGAAATCCCGAAAGGTTGGCGCTGGTGCCCGTGATCGGGCCGCCCGCCGCTTCAATCAACGCGCACGCCACGGCCGACTTCGGCCAGCGCAATGCGACGCGCCCGCTGTTTCCCGTCACTTTCAAAGGCAACCCGTGCGTCGCCTCCACCACAATCGTCAACGCGCCCGGCCAGAATTTCCGCGCCAGCTTCAGAAAACTATCCGGCAAATCCCGCGCCAGCGTCGTCGCCTGCTCAATCGAGTTCACCAGAATCGGCAGCGCTTTCGTTTCCGCGCGCCCTTTCACGCGAAATACGCGCTCAATCGCCGCCAAATTGTAGGGATCGGCCGAAAGCCCGTAAAACGTGTCGGTAGGAATGCCCACCACGCGTCCGCGCTGGATCAGACTCGCGGCGTAATGAATGGCGTGCGGCTCGGGAGCTTCTATTGAAACTTTCAGGACTTCCGCTGGCAATGGGATCGCTCGTGCGGCGCCGCGCTCCGCCGCATTCTGCTGCAAACTACCATACCCGCCCAAACCCGCGCAAGCGTCCTCGCGCAGACAACTTCGCTGAGGTAGCCAGGATTTTCCGGGTGCCCCATCCTGAACGGTTTTTGTGAAGGGTGGGGATTTTGTCGCAAATCACGCGACTCTCGACTTTCAACTCTCGACTATAAACTATCCGTCGGCCGGGTGCCGCACTCTTTGCGCACTTCTTCGCGCCACCGTTTCATCACTTGCACGAATAACGCAAATCCCTCGAACATCCCTTGCCTTTTGCCGCGAAAGTCGGAAAATAGAACCTCATGCTCCCAGAACAGAATTGTCCCAAGTGCGGACGCCGCATGTTGCTTTACCGCTGCTCTCACAACAATTGCCCCACCGAACGCCGCCTCTGCGTCGTCTGCGAATACGGAGGCATTCGCCCGCCCATCCCGTTCAAGCAGACCAGCGTCTTCCCGCAATGCCACTCCGACGGCATGCTCCTAGCCGACGAAAACCGCAACTACATTTAATTCATTTCCCGCAAGGGGCCCGAGTAATGCGCGGTTCTTTCAGTTCGTGGACGACCCCGTTCTCGAGCGGCGCCCAGTTTGCGTCATAGCAGGCCTCGCGCCAGTACCTACCACGCGCATAACGATACAGCTTGAGTTCGGAGTCGGTAGCCGAGCCTTGCATTTGCACAAGCAGATCCCTGAATCCATTTGTGCGTGTCTTCTCTATCGTAAAACTCTGCCCCACCGAATCGACCAGCAGCTTGTAGCCTTGCGGCGTTCGCCTGAAAAACCAAAAATCGCAATTGCCAGTCGGACTACACCAAGCGGGCAAATCCGCCACAATCTCGTGAGTACCTGTATCGCTCAAGTGAACGGTTTTGACGGCGCAATCCAGGGCCATGCTTGCTAGCTGATTTTCCGACTGGGGATCTAACCCAGGCTTGACTTGAGCCTCGATAGCCTTCTGGATCGCGGCCTTTTCCTTCGCAGGCATCATGGCACTTCGCAGCGACAACGCCGGACTCACCCAATCGCCCTCCTTCCAGTTCCAGTCAAGTTTCTGAGAAACTTTGCGTGGCGAGGCCGCCTGAAGTAGCAGCAAGCAAATTAGGACCTGGAAATAGCTGTTCACAAACGTTAGCATACACCCCAACTGCTCTCTTTTAGCGGCGCTTGGCGAAGCCCCTCTTCGTCTGCTAGTCTCCCATCGATGATGCCGCAATCGCGCCCTTCACCAACTAAATCCGCCGGTACGCGCACGCCGCAAAGCGCGCTGATCACGTCGCGCGAAAATCACTGGCTCAAACTTTTCCGCGCCGTCCTGCACTCCTCCCGCCCGGAGGACAACCGCATCGGCCTCGAAGGCGTCCGCCTCGTCTCGGAAGCCATTCGCTCCGAACTCGAACTCGAAGCCATACTCGCCAGCGCGTCCGCCGAAAAAGCTCTCGCCGCGCTTCTCGTCGAACTCGACCGTCCCACCCTCGTCCTCCGCACCACTGACAAACTTTTCGCCTCGGTCGCCGCCACCGAAACTCCTCAAGGCATCGCCGCTCTTCTGCGCGCGCCGCAATTCGTCTTCGACGATCTTCTTCGCGGCCTTGATCCCCTCATCGTGGTTCTCGTCGGCGTGCAAGACCCCGGCAACGTCGGCACCATTCTCCGCTCCGCCGAAGCCCTCGGCGCCACGGGAGTCATCGCCGCAAAAGGCGCCGCGCATCCCTATTCCCCGAAATCCCTGCGCGCCTCCGCGGGTTCCGCTCTGCGCCTTCCGACTCTCTTTGAACTCGCCGCGCCCGTCGCGCTCGCGCAACTTCGCGTCTCCGGCCTGCAAATTGTCGCCGCCTCTTCGCCAAAAAACACCGCCGCGCGCGACCCCAACGAATTCAATTTTCGCCAGCCCGTCGCTCTCCTTATTGGCAACGAAGGCGCCGGTCTCCCGCCCGAAATCGAACGCAGCGCCGAGGCGCTCATTCGCATCCAACTTGCGGAGCCGGTGGACTCCTTAAACGCCGCCGTCGCCGCATCGCTTATTCTGTACGAAGCCGCGCGCCAGCGTCGCTTGAGCAACGGCGCCGGCCAATGAAAGGAATGGAGCAACGGCGCCAGCCTGAAGGCCGCCGCTACGAAAGCTGACGGCAAGGCAAACGCGGGCGGCGTAAAGCCGCCCCTACAATGCAAAGCGAAGGCCAACAGAAAACAAACTCATGAATCTTTTTCGCGCCATCGAACCCGAAGGCTCCGAGAACGAAGGTCCGCAAAGCTCGCGCCCTCTCGCGGACCGCATGCGCCCGCGCACGCTCGACGAAGTTCTCGGTCAGGACGATTTACTCGCCCCCGGCAAACCCCTGCGCACGCAAATCGAGCGCGACGACATGGTTTCCATGCTTTTCTGGGGACCTCCCGGCTGCGGCAAAACTACTCTCGCGCGGCTGATCGCGAAAAAAACGCGATCTGAATTCGTTCCCTTCAGCGCTGTGATGTCCGGCATCAAGGAAATCAAGCAAGTGATGTCCGACGCGGAAGGCGCGCGCCATTACGGCCGCCGCACCGTGGTCTTCGTCGACGAAATTCACCGCTTCAATAAATCCCAGCAGGACGCGCTTCTGCCCGCCGTTGAATCCGGCACGATTCTTCTGATCGGAGCGACCACCGAAAATCCTTCGTTCGAAGTCATCGCGCCGCTCCTCTCGCGCATGAAGGTTTACATTCTCCACGCGCTCTCCGCCGAACAAATCATCGATCTCCTGCATCGCGCGCTCACCGACAAACAGAGCGGCCTCGGCAATGAGCAAGTCGAAATTCCCGATGACGTTCTCGATCGCATCGCGCAGCTCGCCAATGGCGATGGCCGCGCTGCGTACAACACTCTCGAAGCCGTCGTCCTCGGCACGGCGCCTGATGCCGCTGGCCGCCGCGTCGTTTCGCGCGAACGCCTCGAAGACGTCCTTCAGCACAAGCTTCTCCCCTACGACAAAGCGGGCGAAGAGCATTTCAATCTCATCTCCGCGCTGCACAAATCCGTGCGCAATTCGGATCCCGACGCGGCTCTCTACTGGCTCGCGCGCATGCTCGAATCCGGCGAAGATGCGCTCTACCTCGCGCGCCGTCTCGTTCGCATGGCCAGCGAAGACATCGGTCTCGCCGATCCTGCCGCGCTTCAAATCACTCTTGCGGCGATGAACGCTTTCGATTTCCTCGGCGCGCCCGAAGGCCATCTCGCTCTCGCCGAGGCCGCCGTCTATCTTTCTCTCGCGCCAAAATCAAATGCCGTCTACACCGCATACAATTCCGTCCGCGAAGATTTGCAGCGCACCATCGCCGAACCCGTCCCGCTGCATCTGCGCAACGCCGTCACCGGCTTGATGGAGCACATCGGCTACGGAAAGGGTTATCAGTACGCCCACAACGCGGAAGAGAAAATCACGAACATGACGTGTCTGCCAGACAGCCTTCGCGATCGCGTCTACTATCACCCCACTGATCAGGGCGTCGAAGCGCGCATTCGCCAGCGACTCGAAGAGATTCGCCGCATCAAATCAAAGCCGTCCGAACCGCAGGCTGAACAAAAATCGGCGCAAGCATCAAAACATGACCGTAAGAAGGACCCGAACTCATGAGCGTCAAGAAAACTATAGTGGCTGTCATTCCGAGGAGCCATGCGACGAGGAATCTGCTTTCTTCTTGCGTTTTCGCAAGACGCGGCCGGGTGCCCCATCCTGAGCAGTTTTCGCGAAGGGTGGGGATTTTCCGTCGCTTGAGGACGGGCGAATCCGTTGCGTTAGGCCACGGCTTTAGCCGTGCCGTTAGCACGGAAGGTAAACGCGGCTTCAGCCGCTGAGGTCGTTATGAATCGCGGTCCACAATTTCGCGAATTACATGTCACCAAACTCGCACTGCTTCTCGCCGCCGCAATATTTATCTGCCTCGCCGCAGCTCCGCTCACTCGCGCGCAGGACAAGCCTCTCGCCAGCTTCAAACTCGACTGCCGCACCTACTCCGTTTCCTCAGACGGCCGCGTTGCCTGCGCCGTTTTCCGCCAATTGAAATTCGAGCACTACACGATCGAGCGCGACAACATCTGGATGCTCACGAGTAACGGCAAGAGCAAACTCATCGTCGACGGAGAAAAACTCGTCAAATCTCCTCTTCCGTTCAGCTTTTCCATTCAACGCGTCGCGTTTTCTCCCGACGGCCATCGCCTGACCGTTCAAATGCAAATCGATCAGGTCACCGACGCCGAAGGCAACACTCATCAAAGCCGCCTTGTGGATCTGATGACCGACGAGGGCAAGGAAATTCCCGTGGCAGGCACAAAAACCAGCGTCATCGAAGATGCCATCCAGGCCAACTGGCTCGCCGATCCGGATTCGGTCGCATATCTCGTGCGCGACGCCAATTCCGAACTTCTCTACAACGTCGGCCTCGTTCATCCCTCCGTCGGGGCCGGCAGCGTGATTTTCAAAGGCCACTTCTTCACCGCCGTCGTTTGGGACGCGCCGCGCAACGCCGCCGTCGCCATCGAGCGCGACGAAGCCCTCTCCGGCCCCATTAAACTCGTCCGTCTCGACCTTCTCCACGGCACGGAGGAAACGCTCGCCACTCTCGATGGCTATATCGGCCAGCTTGCGCTTTCGCCCAACGGCGATAAAGTCGCCTACTTTCGCGATGGTGATGCCCTCGAAATCCGCTCCCTCGCAAATCCCTCATCCGCCGTCACTGTGAACTGCGCCTACGGCACCGTCGTCTGGGGAGCCGACGGCCAGCGCATTCTCCTCAAGCGCGGCCCTGAAAAACAATTGGGCGATCTCGTCTGGGTTTCCATCCCTGGAGGCAATCTCACTCCCATCCTGCACGACCTCATCTACCACAGCTTCGCTGTCTCGCCCGACGCTCACTACATCGCCGTCACTGAACCCGGCAACAACAAAATCTCCCTCTACCCGTTGCCGTAGTGCGAGCGTCGGGATTCGGACTGGAAGCTTAAAACGTTATGCAGCTCTCCAGGTCAGGGTATTTACATTTTCATTTTCATTTTCGTTTTTGCTTTCGCCTTGCCAACCGGTTTCGCCGCTTCGCTCAGAGGGATTTCCTTGCCTGAGCTGTCCACATAATGTATGTCGAACGCCGCGCTCGAATGGAGGAACAAGCTGCACGGAACCGTGCCCACGCACATCGCCTGATGGATGTTGTGCGACGGCATAAGTGCGTAGTCGCCGCCGTGGAGAAACATCGGCTTGGCCCCGCCCTTCATTTCCGCGCGAAGCGTGCCGCCCACGACCAAGAGCGTTTCCTCCGCCGTGTGCCAGTGCCACGGCACGTGGCAACCCGGGCTGAAATGCAGGAGAAGAACCGACTCCTCGGTCATCGGATTCCCCCGCTCGGAAGCTCCCGTCATGCAGGCAGGCAAATTGGGCAGCGGGCCGAACTTCAGTGTCGAATGCATGTTGACCACCGGCTCATTCGCGTTCTGGGCCCGCACGGTGACCAAACCCACAAATGCAACAACTCCGCAAAACAGCAGTGTCGCACGCAGCCATCTTGGAATGATCATCTTCGCTCTCCATGTAAATGAAAGGAAATTCCGGTCTGATTCCCCGGGCGCAGCAAAATGTACACCGGGCCGTCTCCGCAAACAAGTTCGGAGTGCCCTTGCCAGGCGTCCACTCCGGCCATCACTGGCATGGGCTGAGTATTCGAGCACTTGTCCCTCTGCCGTCTTGCCTGCCAAGGCAGTACCGATCGAGGTCCGCGCCCGCGAACACAGGACCCGAGAAATACTTCTTCACACCCGATACATAAGCCGCAGGTTTAACCCCTTCCGACCCAAAGTGGTACAGCACCACCGACTTGACCTGCGCCTTCGAAGCAAGTTTTCCGACTTCTTCCATATCCAGATGCTCGAACTTCATATGCTCCACCAATGCGTTCGAACGTTGGGGCGACCAGTGATGTTCTTCGCCGAGAGCACGCGCGAACTTAACCATCGCGTCAAGGTCAAGGACCTCGGATATGAGGACATCCGCCCCTTTGGCCAGTCGTATCACGGGGGCATCGCTTGGGCCAGTGTCACCCGTAAAGACGATCACGCCGTGCGGCGTTTCAAACCGGTATGAATACGATTTCATCTGCGTGCGGAAATGTGCCGGCATTAATGCATAATGAGAGTTTTCGGCGGCAATCACCCGAATCTTGTCGTCTTGATAGACCACACCGTCGCGCGGAATGTCATGTGCCACAAACGGGTTTCTGGGTCTGGTGTCACCGAACTGCTCGTCCGCAAAGACGCCGAATGGGATGCTGATGTAACGAAACGCGGCCTCGACTAGTTCCTTTGTTTGTGGCGGCCCATAGATGTTAATGGTGTGTGCGGCGTCGGCCAGATCCATGTTGAAGAAATCGTTAGCCATCACATCGGCGAGATCGAGATCATGATCCGGGTGATGATGGGTGATGAAGATCGTTCCTATGGTTTCGGACCGAATGCCCGCGCGGACCATTCGTCGCATCGTGCCAATTCCGCAGTCGATCAGATACGAACGGCCATCGACGATGAGCAGACTGGACGGTTCCGACCGGTCTTTGTGCAAAGGGGGCCCGCCCGTCGTCCCGAGAAGAAGAATTTCGGTGCCGCGCGGCGCTTGAGCCGCCGGACTGCTCTGAGCTACGGCTACTCCTGGAACTATCGTCAAGGACAAAACGGCCGATGCAGTGAGCCAATAAATGCTGCGCAAGCTGGCGCGCAGCGGCTCGCACGAAAAACTCTTGAAGCGCGTGGCAGGAGCGGAGAACCTCCGGGTGAGCTGTGACTGTATCGACGTCATGGGGCTCCTTCCTTAATAGACCTCATTCTTACTTTTAACTCTTAACTACCAACTCTCGATTTAATTTTGCTGCTTCTCTTCCGCGAATCGGCGGAAGAAGCTCGTCGGCTCCCACGTAGGCCGCGCGGCCTGATCCGCCACGCGGTCCGCCAGCAAAAAAAGCATGTGCGCGAATTTCCCCGCCGCTTCCTGATCGATAGGCTTTTGATCGACATCATCGGACGGCGCGTGATATCGCGTGTGCACCCAATCATTGAAGATTTTCTCTTCCCGCGATCCTTTCACGTACCCAAATTTGAACGCCAACGCCGGAATGCCTCGCTGAATAAAACTGTACTGATCGCTGCGAATAAACCGGTTCGCCTGCGGCTGTTCGTCTTCAATCACGTCAATCCCATCCGCCTTTCCCACCGCGCGAATGTCGTCGCCGAGCGTCGATTCGTCCAGTCCCTGCACCTGCAAATATTTCAGCGGGAAGAGCGGCATAAACATATCCATATTGATATCCGCCACGATGTCTTTCTCCGGCACCGAAGGATGATTCGCAAAATACCACGAACCAAGCTCGCCCTCCTCTTCGCCGCAAACCGCCAGAAACATCACGGACCGCTTCGGCTTCGTCCCTGACTCGCGAAAATCCCGCGCAATCTGAATCAGCGCCGCCACGCCAGACGCATTGTCCATCGCTCCGTTGTAAATGTCGTCGCCATTCACCGCCGCGCCCTTGCCCAAATGATCCAGATGCGCGCTTACGATCACGTATTCCTTCTTCAGTTCCGGATCCGAACCCTCAATCACTCCCGCGACGTTTGGCGATTCCAGTGGAGAATTATCCACGGTGATCGTCGCCCGTATTTTTGCCGCCATGGCAAAACGCGGCAAAGGCTGCTTCGCTTTCGCCGCCGCCACGATCTCCGCCATTGTGTGTCCCGACCCTGCCAGAAACTCATCGGCATCGCTCGGATTGATCGTCATCGCAATCTGCATTCCCTGATCCCGCCGCAAAGTCGCGTCCGCAAGCTCCAGCGAAGGCCGCTGCCGGTTCCCCGCGATGCGCTCCCACGGAATTTCCTGCGCCGACGGATTCGGTATCGTCGCAATCCCAATCGCTCCCGCCGCCTTCAACGCTTTCCATCGCTCGCCAGTCGACTCCTCATGCGCGCGCAACGGATCTTTTATCGTCGACGGCCCGCCCGTCAGATAAACGGCGATCTTGCCCCGCAAATCCATGCCCGTCAGATCGTCGTAGTGCGCTTCCGGCACGGACATCCCATATCCCACGAACACCATTCCCGCATCAATTTGCTTCGCGGTATCGCCCGTCGGCCGCAAAAACGCCTCTTTGCCCAATCTCAAATCCGTCTTTTTCTCGCCCTGCACAATCGCCAGCGTCGTGCGCACTTCGTCAATCTGGTGCGACTCAAATTGCACCGGCTGGAAATAACCCACCGTTCCCCCAGGTTTCAATTCTTCTTTCTTGAACCGTTCCGCCACGTATTCCGCCGCCGCTTGATATCCGGGACTTCCTGTCATGCGCCCCTCGAGATCGTCGCTCGCCAGATACTTCACATCGTCCCACCAACGATGCCCTTCCGCTTTGTCGTCATTCGTGGCCGCAGCCGCAAATGCGCCAAACAAAATCATCACTGCCGCCGCCGAAATCGCTTGCCGATACGGAAATCGTCTCATTCGTGTCCTCATCCGCGAAATCGCCTCGCGTGTTCCTTCAACATGCACCTGTCCATCACCACTATCAGACCCGCTGCCCGCGCTCGTTCCGCCGCCGCTTCATGAATCACGCCTTCCTGCATCCAGACCGCTTTCGCGCCAATCGCAATCGCGCTCTCCACAATCTGCGGCACGAATTCCGAGCGCCGGAAAATATCCACGATGTCCGCTTTTCCGCGTATATCTTCCAGGCGCGCCACGGCCCGCTCGCCCAACACTTCAACTTCGTTCGGATTCACGGGAATAATTTTGTATCCGGCGTGCTGCAAATATTCCGCCACGCCGTGGCTTGGCCGCATGACGCTCGACGACAATCCCACCACCGCAATCGTCCGGCTCGTCTCAAGCAATTCGCGAATCGGATCGCTCGTCGCCACCGTTGTCGTATCGCTTCTCCTTGTTTCGTTCGCGCCGGTCAACTCCGCACTCGCTCCCCGCTGTTCGCGGTCGCGGAGCCTGTTTGCAACTGTCCCAGCGCCCGCAGAAACGCATCATTCTCTTCCGCGGTCCCCACGCTGACGCGAATCGCCTTCGGAAATCCCATCCACGCCATCGGACGGACAATCACTCCCAGTTTCAACATCTCCTCCGCCAATGCGTCCGCGCCCTCGCCCACTTCCACCAAAATAAAATTCGTCACCGACGGCACAAACTTCACGCCCATCTCGCGCAATCCTTTTTCGAGTTGCGCCAACCCGTCGCGATTCACCTCAATCGAACGCCGCACGTGCTCGAAATCATCGAGCGCCGCCAACGCCGCCGCCTGCGCCGCGCCCGACACGGGAATCGGCAGCCGTATCTTGTCAATCTCCGTCAGCAGCTCCGCCGGACCGATCCCGTACCCGATGCGCATCCCTGCCAGCCCGTACACTTTCGAAAATGTCCGCAGCACAAAAATATTTCTGCCTTCGCGCACCAACTCAAGCGACCGCGAATAATTCGCCATCGCCACGTATTCGTAATACGCCTCGTCGAGCACCACCAGCACGCGCTCCGGCACTTTCGCCAAGAATTCCGCGAATGCGTCCGCGTCAAACACCGTCCCTGTGGGATTATTCGGGTTCGCAACGTAAATCAATTTCGTCTCTGGCTCAATGGCGTGCGCCATCGCATCCAGATCAAACTTATAATCCTTCAGCGGCACGGCAATCAGCTTCGCGCCCATCTTTTCAGTCGCGATGTAGTACAGCGGAAACGATCCCTCAGACGTCACCGCGCTTTCGCCCGGCCCCAGCAGCACCGAAGCAGCCACATGAATCAACTCCGTTGATCCGCCGCCTACAACAATATTCGTCCGCGGCACATCCAGCAGCTTCGCCAGCGCCTCGCGCAAATAGTAGCTCCCGCCATCCGGATAGCGATTCGCTTCCGCGAGCGCCCGCTTCGCCGCTTCCACTCCCATCGGCGAAGGCCCCAGTGGATTTTCGTTCGACGCCAGCTTGATCGCGCGTATCCCCAGCTCGCGCTCCACTTCCTCCACAGGTTTGCCTGGAACATACGCATCAATTTCGCGGATGTACTGCGGTATCCCGTCGCGCGCAGCCTTCATATGTTGCGGATTTCCGTCGTACACAGCTTTCGTCATCTGGACTCCAAGCATCTCATAAACGCCACAACCGCTCTCAAAAAAAGTTGCACGCCAGTGCGGCGAAGGCGACCCTATGCTATTTTTGGAAACCGCACCCTTCTAGCCGAAGGGTGCCGCGACGCACCCACGTCCAACCCAACTGGATCACTGTTCGGTGACCTACCGCAGTGGTATCATCCATCCGCCGCTGTCATGCCACAACCTGAAAACGCGCCACTAGTATGCGCCACGAAGCCGACGTGCATTAAGGTATGCGGCGAAGCATGATTACTAGCGGCCATTGAATGAGATTGCAGAAGGTGGGAAATGCTTGGAAAGGACGGGCCCTGGTTAGCCGAGCGGGAATATCTTCCTCAGTGGATGCGGAGTCTAATATCTCTCGCGGTGCAATATCTTGTGGCGGCGGCTGGCGGCATGATTGTCGGATTCCTGCCGGAAGCGCTTTTGAGTCGGGCCTATTACAACACTTATCTGGAGCCTTACTCGCCGGCAATCGCTTTGACCGCCTTTCTGCTTGGTTACTTCGTGAGTCCTCGCGTGCGGAAGGGCCAAGCAGCGACCTTTGTTTGGGCCGTTGGTTTGCTGTGGCTGATGTACGGAATGTATGACAGCGTTGGTTATTGGAGTGCGAGTTGGTCGCCAGAGAAGACCCGCTTGGGCTACATGCTTGCGAACTTGTTTGGGCCGACGGCCGAGTGCGGCGGTTCCGAATGTGCCGGCGAGTTGCTCTTCACCACACCCTTCACGGCTTCGGTTACCTACTCAATAGCCGCATACATCAGAAAGCGTCGCCCTTGACGTTTAAGGGTGCCGTTTTCGCGTTTCTCGCCGGATAGTCCGGCTTGGGTTTGGCCTTCTCGGGTGCCCCATGCTCGTTTTATGAGCGTGGGGCTTTTTCGCAAAACTGCGCTTGGCATCCGTGATATTACGTCCGCGCGCCGCCGCTTTCGAGCGCCCGTGCGCCGCGACAATTTCGCCGCTTCCCTCCGGATGCAGCTCCGCCCGCGTCACCGCGCGTTCCAGTTCCGCCACTTCGTCCCGCGTTACGTGACGGTATTCCCCCGGCCCGAGGGGCCCCAGTTCCAAATGCCCCACCGCGATCCGCTTCATTTTCTCGACGGGATGCTTGCTCGCAAACAGCGCGTCGCGAAACGCATCTTTGCTGACGCCCGCCGTCGTCACGTCCCACCATCCGCCGGGCATGCCTTTCGCGCGCTGCATCTTCACGCGACCGCGCGTTTGCACGTCGCGCAATTCCGCATCGCTCAACGCACCGGAAACTTTGCAACAATATTTCTGCGGCAACGCGTGCGCGCGCATCATCCGGTTCGCCAAGTCTCCGTCATTCGTCAACAGCAGCAGCCCCGACGTGTGATATTCCAGCCTGCCCACGGGAAATACGCGCCCCTGCACGCCCGAAAGGAAATCGGCGACTGTCCTGCGCCCCTCCGGATCGCGCAACGTCGACACCACTCCATCCGGCTTGTGCAGCATGATGTAGACTTTCGTCTCGCGCTCGCGCAGCAATTTGCCCGACACGCGAATGTGGTCCCGCGCCGCGTCCGCCTTCGTGCCAAGCTCCGTCACCACTTGCCCGTTCACCGCCACTTGCCCCGCGGCAATCAATTCCTCCGCGTGCCGCCGTGAAGCGACTCCTGCCCGCGCAATAATTTTCTGCAGCCGCTCTTCCATCGGTTATTTCCTGCGCTCCGCGCGATCCTGCGCCTTCACAACAATCGGCTGGAAGTACTTCGGCACAATCACCTGCGTCTTCGGTGAAGCCGTTTTTACCTCCGCCACGAACGACTGCACTCGTTGGATCGCAGGCTCCTGCGATGTGCTGTACGGAACATTGAAGCGGTCCCAGTGCGTGGGCAGCACCAGACGCGGATCGCCGAGATCTCGCAGCAAGCGCGGTGTGTATCTGTAAATTTCCCGACGCTCCACCGCAGCACCGATGATCGCCACGTCCGGCCGCAGTCCGTCCACTTCGCGCTCGATATAATTCATCGACCCAAACACCAACACTTTCACGCCGCTTAGGCGGATGAAGTAGGCCAGCGTACCACCTTCGATGACGAGGTCGCGCACCCGAAATGGCGCTTTTGCATCGTGGGGAAAGATCGTCGAAGGTGGCGTGCTCGGGAAATAGGACGCGTGTGGCGAATGCCGCAAAATCCCATGCAGGCTTGGGATCACACGCACCGAGAAGACTCCAAACTCCAGGTCGTCCCCGCCCTTCACGATCATCAACTGGCTTTCCGGCACGCCGCTCGCGCGCGCAAAATTAATCGTGCTTTCCGTTCCGAGCACCGTCGCGCCAGTCTTTCGCGCGATGTACGGCGTGTCCAGCACATGATCGATATGCGTGTGCGTGAGCAGAATGTAGTCGGCGCGTTTGATGTGCGCGTCAATAACGGCCGTGTCCGGCCGCGCCACGTCGTCGAGGCCGACACTCGCGCGATCGTCATCGGCTGCTACCGGCTCGCCCGGCGTCACGATCTTCAGCCGCGACAAATACGGATCCACGAGAATCACTGTCTTGCCGTTCGTGATCTCCCAGCCCGCCGTGCCCAAATAAGAAAGGCGCACTTCGCCTTGTGCGCGCGCGTATCCGGAAAGCATCGCGCCAGCGAGCAGGAAGAAAGCCATGGCGAGAAAATATTTTCTCATCCCTTTACTGTCCCGCGGCTTTGCCCTGCGCTCCGTCATTGGAGGGATCTGCTTCACTTACTTCGCTGGACACCTCTTGCGGCGTTCCTTGGTTCATTTCAATCGCGGCGGGATTCTCGCCGCTTCCTTCGCCCGCAGTCACGTCATTGACTGTCTGAACATCATTTTCGCTCGCGCCGCTCGCCCGCGGCTCGCGCGTCACCAATTCCGGCCGGCCAATCGCGGGCGCCACGCTTCCCTCTTCTTCCGATTCCGTCGGCGCAATCCCTTCGTCCGCGCCCAACGCCGCCTGCGCAAGCTGCTCGAATTCCTTCAGGCTCGGCAACTCCTCCAAATCCGCCAGCCCGAATCGCATCAGGAAATCCTTCGACGTGCGGTACAAAATCGGCCGCCCCACCGCTTCCTTGCGTCCCGCTGTCGTGATCAACCGCCGTTCGAGCAGCGTCTTCACCACTCCGCCGCAATTCACGCCGCGCACCTCGTTAATTTCCGGCAACGTCGCGGGCTGCTTGTACGCAATTACCGACAGCGTTTCGAGCGCGGGCATCGTCAGCCGCAGCGGAGGCCGCAGGCCCTTGATGAATCTTCGCACCACTTCATGATGCTGCGCCTTCGTGTACATCTTCCAGCCGCCCGCCACTTTGCGAATCTCGACGCCGCGCTCCTCGACCGCATACGCAGCGACCAGCCGGTCGAGCCCCGCCCGCACCTCGGCCCGTTCGCCGCCCACCGCCGCGACGATCTGGTCCAGCGTCGCCGGCTCATCCGCTGCGTAAATAATCGCTTCCAACGCGCTCTGCAGTTCCTGTTCGGTCATCCATTCCCCTTTTTTCGTCTACCTTGTAGCTCACGTCCCGTCCCGACGCGCTTTGTCGGGACTGACGTGAGGCCTTCACGTTTCATTAGCCGCACGGGTCTGTTTTTCGCTTTTCGCTTTTCGCTTTTCGCTTTTCGCTTTTCGCTTTTCGCTTTCCGCTTTTCGAGTTTCGCCTCTCGTCTTCTACAAATACTCCTCATCGATCTTCGACATGGCTTCCCCACCTTCAAACACCAGATCGAACATCTTGTGCTTCCTCAGCAAAATATCCCCAAACGCTTTTTCCTGCGTCAGCATCACCGCCTGCAGCTTCACCATTTCGAGCACCGCGAGCAGCGCCACAATCATCGACCGTCTCGACGGGCACGCCTCGAAAAATTCCGCGAGCGATACAGGCCCTTCGCTCGTCAGCAACCGCGCCCGCAATTGCTCCATCATCTGCGCCACGGTCACCACTTCGTGCGACAACTCGATCTTCGCCACTTCCCTGCGCCGCTCGAGCACTTGCTGAAACACTTTGACCAAATCCACAAGCGAAACGACCAACTCGCCTTCAGTCCCTTCGCTCTGATAGAGAGACAAATCCGGATGCGACCATACATGCGCCTCAAGCTGCTGCTTTTCGTAAAGCATCTGGGCCGCGTTCTTGAATTTCTCGTGTTCGAGCAGCCGGTGCACCAATTCCCCGCGCGGGTCCTGCTCCTCCGGAGGAGCCAGCGGATCCACCGGCAGCAGCATTTTCGACTTGATGTAAATCAGCGTCGCCGCCATGTACAAAAAATCCGCCGACACATCCACGTTCAATTTTTCGAGCTGGTGCAAATAGTCGAGGTACTGCTGCGTGATTTTCGCGATGGGAATATTGTGGATGTCGATTTCCTGCTTGCGCACCAAATCCAGCAGCAAATCGAGCGGCCCTTCGTAGGCCGCCAGTTGAATTTTGTAATCCGGTTGTGCGTTCGCCGCCATGGTGTCCCTAAGTTTACGCTATTCAAATTCGACCGCATCCAAATAAAATGAGGCGGTGCAATTTCTGGCGGCAACGCTAGGTGCCGCTTCGAGACGAGATCCTTCGCTGCGCTCAGGATGACAAATGAAAGCAGGGCGCGGAAAGGGCCGCGAACCTAGACCGCGCGGCTATTCCGGCGGCGCGTATTCGCGCGTCAGCAGCGAAATTGTCAACCCTATGCAGAACAGCAGAGCCAGCACTCCGCTGACGCGCGATGCCATCGTCATGGCCCGAGGCGCGTGCGGAACAGCCGTCAGCGGCAGCACGACGAAATTCATAATCACGTAGACCACGCCGCCGTACACAATGCCGGAAATTGCGGCGCGCCGCGTCAAAATCAGCAGCTTGCGGCTCAAAAAATAAAACACCACCGTCCACGTCATCGCAATCGCGTAATGAATCGCGACGCCCAGCGCCACTGACTCGCCGCCGAGACTGAATGACTTCGTTCCAATCAAGCCGCTGGCGATGTATTGGAAAATCATCTTCATCGTGACGCCGCGAAAATGATTGAAGATGATGTTCTCGGTGATGTCCAGCGTGCCGGCGACCAGGCCGATCCACACGACGGTCCAGAATGTGCGCGGTGGGCGCGCCGTTTTTTGCGTTATGGAAGAATATTGGGCTCTGCTCAATTTTCCTCTCGCGAGCAGCAGTCTCTAACCGGCCACTTTCGCCGAGGCCGCGCCAAGAATCGCAAGGCTCTTTTTCTCTTGCACAAAAACCACAACGTGCAAATTCTCGCGCTTCCAACTCGACTTGAATTTCACGCGCGCATTTCCAGTGAACGCCGCCGCGTCCCCCTCCGCTTCTGCAACCCCGATTTTGTGCAGCGATCGCAGCACCGCCGCATGGTACAGAACGTGTCCCGCATTTTCTCCTGCCTTCACGGACGAATGCAGCCCGTCCTCGACCACCGCCAGCCACACTTCCGCCTGATCATTCGCCGCATTTCCGGCGAGCTTTCCCACCGACACGGCGAAGTCCTGGGAATCCTTTGAATCTTTTCCAGCCGCAATCGTCACATTCGTCTCCGCGCCGCGCGCGGCCTTTTCAATCGCCGCTTGCGCCGCCCGCCCGTTGCTTCCGATGAATTGGCTCTGTCCGTCCACAACCATCTCTGGCGAATACGGACTGCTGTTCACACGGCCCACGTAAATTCGCTGCCTCTCCGTCCATTCCATCGACGAAAAGGGATCGACCCATCCTTGATGGTTCCAGTAATCCACATGCTCTTCGAGGACGATCAGATCCACTCCCGGGATGGGTTGCTGCTCCATTTTCAGAGCCAGCGCCTCCGCCGGCGGACAATCCGAGCATCCCTCCGAAGTAAACAGCTCCACCAGCACCGGCTTGCGCCCCGAATCCATTGCAGCCGGTTGCGCCGAGGCTTGGGTTTGCGCGCTCGGCTGCGTTTGCCCACGTGCCTGCAGCGCTCCCACGGAGCAAACCGCAAACGCCGCCAAACCCGCGAAAAATATCTTCATCGTCGTAACACGCTTCGTCCCCATAAAATGTCTCATCTTGCATCCTCCGTTGCCCTCGTCGCGACTGGCAGGTCGCGCAGAGTTAGGCGCTTTGATGTGCTGCTGAAGCTTCGACACAACTGAAATTCATTACCGATCAAGAAGATGCATGTTATTGATTGCGCGCACCTTAGGCGCACGCGACTGCGCATGTGATTACCGATCAAGAATTCGGGTTGTCTGGGCGGTTTTGGCGGGTTCGAGGCGCCTCTTGGTCTGTTGTGCGACGCGCGCATGTCGGATTTTCGCTCCCCAAGGTTAGCACGATGTGGCGCGCGGGGATAGTCATGGCAACTGTGGAAGCGCGAGGCGCCGGACAGTGTTCGCCCGCCCGCTACGGAGGACGATTGCAAGGCATGGCGCCTGCACTGGAAGCGCGCGAAGGAGTCAGTCGGCCACGACTTTACGTTCGTCGGAAGGCTTGCGGCCCGCGCCTTCCCAGTTGAATACTGCCTTGCGCACGCGCGTCATGGTTTGCTCGGCGACTTTCTTGGCGCGCCGCGAACCGTCTTCGAGGACGTTCCAAACTTCCGCGGGATTCGCCTCGTACTTCGCGCGACGCTCTTGAATTGGTGCAATCCACTTAATGAGCGCGTCCGCCATCAGTTTTTTGCAATCGACGCAGCCGATTGCGGCAGTGCGGCATTCACGGTCCACGCGCTCGATCCGCGCGAGATCCTCCGCGGATTTTTCCGGTGGAAATAAATTGTGATACGCGAACACAGGGCAAACTTCCGGCCGGCCCGGATCGGTTCGCCGCACGCGCTGCGGGTCCGTCATCATGTTGTGAGCTTTTTTGCGGATTTCGTCCGGCGGATCGCTCAGCCAAATTGCGTTCCCGTAACTCTTCGCCATACGACGACCGTCGGTGCCGGGGACGCGAGGAGTCTCGGTGAGAATGACATCCGGCTCTTCAAGAACCTCATCGAAATGCACATACTTCTTGAATGCCGCGTGTGCTCCGACAAATTCTTGAAAATCATTTTCGAACTTGAGGAACGTGTCACTCAAATTCCGCAGTCCGCTCGCCTCGGCAAGCCTCCTTATTCGCGGCTCGAGAGTTGTCGCGTCAATGCTGCTAGGATAGAAACCTCCGCCCTTGTTGCCCGGTCCGCTAAGCCCCTCGGCACGATCGAGCGTCGCTTTGATCAGCGAGATCTCGCCGGCGCCTTGTGGATACTCGAGCGCAGCCATCATGGCTTGCGTGTCGATGCGGAGCCCACAATGGAAATTGAACTTTCGCACTATTTCGCGCGTCATCTCGATATGCGGTGCCTGGTCCTCGCCGACCGGCACCAACAACTGCTTTCCCGGTTCTCCATACATCACGATATCTGCGCTCTGCAGGAGCGGATAACCTAAAAAACCGTAGGTGCCCAAATCCTTTTCGCGCAGATTCTCGATTTGCTCTTTGTACGTCGGGACGCGCTCGAGCCACGACAGCGGCGTAATCATCGACAGCAGCAGATGCAGCTCGGCATGTTCCGGCACGCTCGACTGAATAAACAGCGTCACGTTGTCATGTGTTCGCGGGTCCAGCCCGACCGCCAACCAGTCCGTCGCCACTTCGAGCGTGTTCGTCGCGACCTGCGAACTATCCGCGTAATGCGTCGTCAACGCGTGCCAGTCGGCAACGAAATGGAACGACTCGTACTCCGGCGAGCCATCGGGCAGGCGCGCGTTCTGCATCTTCAGCCAATTCGACAATGCGCCAAAGTAATGGCCGATGTGCAGCCGCCCCGTAGGCCGCATCCCGCTCAGCACGCGCTTACGCTTTAGTTTTCGAGTGTTGTCGGTCATTGTTGAGTTTCTATGTGGAGATTCTATGCTATCGAGCCCGTTTCCCTCGTCTTGAGCTTTCGACCGCACCGACCTGCGCCTTCACTTCAAAAGCAGATTCCTCGTCGCATGGCTCCTCGGAATGACAACGAAAAGCGACGCGGCAGGCCTGTTCCCGCGGGCGGGCGGCCCTTCGTTCCTCCCTTCCCTCGTCAGGGCAGGCAGGGTAAACAAGCGGCGCCCCTACAAAACTTGGTCAGCTGCCTGCCTTTAGCAAATCCCGCGCGATAACGGTGCGCTGCATTTCGCTTGTGCCATCGTAAATCGTCAACACACGCGCGTCGCGATAATATCTTTCGACGTCGCTTTCCCGCGAATATCCCTGACTGCCGTGAATCTGCACGGCCTTGGCGCAAACGCGATTGGCCATTTCGCTGGCGTACAATTTCGCGCGCGAGGCTTGCGCTCCGCGACGCGACGTCGCCGCAGCCGGGCCTTGATCGCGCAGCCACGCCGCGTAGTACATCAAACCGCGCGCCGCCTCGATTTCCGTTTGCATGTCTGCCAGCATGAACTGAATCGCCTGAAACTCGGAGATGGTTTTACCAAACGCGCGGCGCTGTTTCGCGTATTTCACCGACGCTTCAAACGCGCCCTGCGCGATGCCCACCGACTGCGCCGCGATGCCAACGCGTCCGCCGTCTAGCGCCTCGAGCGCGATTTTCAGTCCTTGCCCTTCTTCGCCGATGCGATTCGCTGCCGGCACGCGGCAATCGCTCAACGAAATTTCCGCCGATTTCGAAATCCGCAGCCCCATCTTATCTTCATATCGCGCCACGCGAAAACCGGGAAATGACGGCTCGACCAGAAACGCCGTCACGCCCTTCGCGCCTGCGGTTGCGTCCGTCTTCGCAAACACAATATAAACGCCCGTGTGCGCCCCGCTCGACACCCAGCTCTTCGCCCCGTTCAACACGTAAAAATCGCCGTCGCGCACGGCGCGCGTCTGAATCGCGGCCGCGTCCGAGCCTGCTTGCGGCTCGGTCAAGCAAAACGAACCGAGAATTTCCCCATGCGCCAGTCGCGTCAGATATTTTTTCTTCTGCTCGTCGGTGCCATGCTTCCACAACGGCACGGCGACCACGGAATTCGTCACGCTGAGCGTCACAGCCGTGGAAGCGCACACGCGCGCCACTTCTTCGAGCATCACCACGTAGCTGACCGTGTCCATGCCCGCGCCGCCCCACTCCTCGGGAATCAGCATCCCGCAACAGCCGAGTTCGCCCAACTCGCGCAGCTCCGCCGCGGGAAATTTCTCCTCGCGCTCGTAGGCGCGGAGCACGGGACGCATCTCCGTCTCCATGAACTGCCGCACCGTGTCGCGGAGTATCTGCTGATCCGAATTGAGCGAAAAATCCATCCGGCAGGTGTAAACGCGATGCTAGCACAGCCTCGCGAATCCGCAAAAACGGCAAAGACATTAGGTCACACAACGTTTGTTCCAGGCAACCATCTGTAACGTATTTCGGTCGAAGACTGTATATCGTGCAGAGTGTCCTAGCCCCGACTTTAGCTGCGAGCGCTGATGTCTAGAGCATTTGTACGCCAGAAACGACCAATTAGATTTGTCTTAGGCGCGGTCTGCATTCTAAGCAGTATTGCTTTGCCGCAGTGCTTGCTTGCGCAAACATCTTCGACACCTCGACCGCACGCTTTCGACAGGCCCGCGCGCGCCGCAGTGAATTCCCTTCCCGAAACAAATTTTGCCCGAACGTACCGTTGCGACGACAGCGACACTTGCGATTCGCCTCAGGATGAAGCCTTCGAGATTGCCCGTGAGAACGACCTGAAATCCAACGACCCTGACGTCGTTCGTGCCGCACGAGCGTACGAGAAAGGCGTCACCATCGAGTTCGGCGCTCTTGAACCAGGAATACAAAGCGAAACACGCCACGACATACGCGGCGACGCCACTGCCCCCAACGGTCTTCGTGCCGTCGAGACCGTCACCTTGGCGTTCAACATGGCGCCCGCACAATTGGAGGCCGCTGTCGGCCATGAAGGAAGCCATGTCGCGGACGCGCAGGATTTTGTCAAAGCAATCACGTCCACAGGGGAGATCGACCAATCCAAGAACGTGAGCATCTATGAAACCGAGTTCAGAGCGTATATGGTCACTCAGTCGATTCTAGATTCACACAAAGTGCGTTTGGGCTACGGCGAATGCCGGAAAGATGCGCCGTGGCATCTTGGGTTTGGCGTGACTCGCGCACAAGCAATTCAAACCATCAGTGAATTGCTGGCAAATCCCGCCAAGTGTTGCGGCGTGGGGCCCAACTACGGAGTGACGCCGGACAACCCGGGCCCTGCTCTGTACGAGATCCTGACTCCGCCCTATTTAGTCCAAACAGGAAATGATCAGAGCAGTGGTCATAGATAAAACGCCAATAATCGGAGGACAGCTTCGCGTGAATCAGTCCGTGATCGTAATGGCGTGCTACATCTTAATCAGTTCGCGCAGGCGGCGCGTCTGGGCGCGACTGACGGGGACTTCGCTGGCGCGCTTGTCATCCATTTTCAGCATGTAGCTCGACTTGAACCACGGCACGACTTCCTTGATGTGGTCGATGTTGATCAAGTACGAGCGGTGGGCGCGCCAAAAACGATCCGAGTCGAGCGACGCTTGGAGCTCCTCGATGGTCCGGTAATTCGAGACGCCTTCCGAATCCTTGGTGAAAATCGTGATGGTGCCGTCCTGAATCGACGCGTACACCATTTCATCCGCACCCACCAGAAACATTCTCTGCTGCGATTTCAAGAGCAGCTTCACCGGCTGTGCTGCCTGCGAAGCTTTCGGCGTTCCGAGCTGCCCGATCAGCGTTTCCAGGCGCTCCACGGGAGATGAATTCGCCTCCACCATTTTTTTTGCGCGCTGGATGGCTTTCGCCAGCCGCCCTTTGTCGAACGGCTTCAGCACGTAATCCACTGCGTTCACTTCGAACGCCTGCACCGCGTATTCCTCGAACGCCGTCGCAAAAATAATCTGCGGCACTTTGATTTTTTTCTCGACCAGCTTCTTGATGACGCCGAATCCGTCCAGCCCTGGCATCTGCACGTCGAGGAAAACCAAATCCGGGGTGTGCTCCTTGATCAAATTCACCGCGTCGATTCCGTTTTTTCCCTGCGCGACGATGCTCACCTCCGGAAACGCCTTCAGCAAATACGCGAGCTCCTCCCGCGCCGGCTTCTCGTCGTCAATGATCACGGTGTTTATCGCCATAATCCCAACTTGTCACTCTGCTCTAAAACGCGTTTGTCATCCCGAGCCGCCACGCGGCGAGGGATCTGCTTCTTCTTTAGGCTCTTACCGCGCATCAAACAAATTCGCCCGCCAGTATACGCAATCGTCTCTACCTGCGCCAATTCGGCTCTCCGTGGTTTCCGGTTTTGCGGGTGCCCCATCCTTCGCGCTTTCGGCGAAAGGTGGGGATTTTCGCTTTTCGACTTTCGAGTTTCGATTTTCGAGCTTCGCCTTTATGATGATCGTCGCGTTCACGGGGGCAGGCCATCACGCACGCAAAAATCATCTCGAGCAAGACTATGTTTCACGGGCGCGTCTTCGACGTTCGCCGCGACACGGTCATCGAACCCGGCGGCGTCCGCGCGACGCGCGACCTGGTCGTACACAACGGTTCCATCGTTGTTCTTCCCGTTCTCGACGACGGCCGCCTGCTGCTCATTCGCCAGTATCGCCATTCCGTCGGAGGCTATTTGTGGGAACTCGTCGCCGGCCGCATCGAGCCTCGCGAGCAACCGCTTCCTGGCGCGAAACGCGAACTCCTTGAAGAGACCGGCTACACCGCGCGCCGCTGGGAAAAAATCCTCGACCTCTTCCCCAGTCCCGGCTTCGTCAGCGAACGAATGGTGATTTACGTCGCGCGTGGACTTAGCGCTGGTACCGCGCATCCCGAAGACGACGAGCGTATTAGCGTTCGCGCTTTCGCGCCGCGCGAAATCGAAAAGTGGATTCGCACCGGCAAACTCCGCGACGCCAAATCCGTCGCCGCTATTTTGTATTATTTGCGCTTCTGCCGTCGCGTCGTTGCTTAGCAGCTCGTTGAAAAAGTGCTTCTGAGTGCCGTCTCTGCCGCCGTGAGGGAACTGGGACTCTTGCTCAAATCCAAGGAAACAGCAGATTCCTCCTCGCGGTTGCTCGTCGGAATGACAGCGAGTAGAGTTTTTCGACAAACTGTAAGGGCGAGAAAAGCGAAAAACCCACCCTTCGCACAAATCGCGAAGGATGGGGCACCCGGCTCAGGATGGGGCACCCGGCGATGCGTTGCATCGCGCGGGCGGGGCAAGCCCCGCCCCTACGAAAACCACCTGTCGACGCGACCGTCAGAGCCAACGGTCGAGTTCCGCTTTTCGTCTTTTGTTCTTGAACTTTCGCCTCTAAGCTAGCAACTGTCGGCTTCTTCTATGCATGGCACCGTAAAATGGTTTAACAACGCGAAGGGATTCGGGTTCATTGGCCGTGAAGACGGCGGCCCGGACGTCTTCGTGCACTACTCCGGCATCGCCGGCGACAAATTCAAGACGCTGCGCGAAGGTGACCGCGTCGAATTCGACATTGTCGAAAGCCCGAAAGGCCAACAAGCCGCCAATGTCGTCAAACTTTCCTGATTCGTTACCACTGTGTAAGGCCGGGCGCCGAATGAAAGGAATCCCCAAATTCTTCCTGCGGGCTAAGCACTGGCAGATCTTTCTCCTGTTCCTTGGGCTAGGGATTGTGGGCAACATCGTAATATTCGTGTTTATGTCAGGTTCGGAACCGTCGCAGCAGTTCAAACAACTCGAAATACTGAACGGGATTGTGACATTGCCCTTCTTGATCTGCTTTCTATCGTGGTTTGGTCGATGGGCTCGTTCCTGAATTCCATTGTCCCGCCCAAGCTGAGGCTAAACTCCAGGTTCTTCGTCTTTGCTCTCTTCTACCCATCCATATATGTTTTTGCTTTCTTCCTCCTCATTGACATTGTCAGGCCAGCTCTTTTTGTCCTGGTTCTGCCATTCCACTTATTGGCTATGGCCTGCATCCTCTACCCTCTATATTTCGTCTCCAAGAGCCTCGTGCTGCCGAAACAAACAAATCGGCATCGTTTCGCAATTATGCCGGAGCTTTTTCCCTCGTCTGGTTTTTCCCCATTGGCGTCTGGTT
>DAHUXN010000083.1 GCA_027307115.1 Acidobacteriota bacterium | reverse complement strand
GCCCAAAATTGCAGAGACGGTTCCGGCGTTCGCGGTAAAGCCGGACTGAAAAACCACGCACGCTTCAGTGCCTTTGAAGCGCGCAATCTGCTCTTCGAGCTCCATGTGAATTTTCATGGTGCCGACGATGGTGCGGACGGCGCCGGAGCCGACTCCGTATTTGCGGATGGCGTCGATGGCGGCGCGGCGAAGTTTGGGATGCGTGGTGAGACCAAGATAATTGTTGGAGCTGAGGTTGATGACTTCCTTGCCGTCGATCGTGGCGATGGGCTTTTGCTCGCCTTCGAGGATGCGGAGCTGAATATATTGATGCTTCGATTTCAAGTCCTCAAGCGCGTCGTGGAGATATTGCGTTTGCGGGCGCGTGGACATCAGTGGCGACGGCGTTGCCATGGTTCCTCCTATGAGGGCGCGGGCTAAAACAGAGAAACATTATAGGACAGGCACGGGCCTGCGCGAGGACACAAAATCGGTCGGACCAGACGGGCCGCCTCGTTATTGGCCAGGAAGCAGGGCTTCAATCTTATCTAAGACTGTACGAACTTCGGGATGTATTTCCTCCGGTCGCATCTTCTCGGCTAGAAGAAAATAATCCTCTTTTTCTAAGAGGCGCCCTGCAGCAGAGAAGGTTTGTGGCAGTATGTCTTTCGAGGCCCGAACTGTGTCGACGGTCGCGTTATCCTCGAGCGGGTTAAGAAACGTTTGAGGGGGGAGTTGGCTGCGAAGATAATTTATGGCCCCATCGCCCTGCGCGCCTGAAAACAGGTCAGCGGGATCATTCACGATGAATCGCCGGATAGCGTCAGGGACAAGCAAATAGTTTTCTATCTCGTATCTTTTCCAACGGTGAATCGTAAGCCCATCACCTGAAATCTCATGATTGTCGATTTCTCTGTTGTCTCCATCCAAGAGCAGTAGACCATGCAGGTCAGGGTGTATGGCACGCAGCGCGAATAGATGCCCTCTTGCCTCGCGAGGACTTCGGCCCTCGTTCGAATGGAAGAATGGGACTTCAAAAAATCTCTTCGCGCCGTGGTTCAATACGTTTGCCCAAGCCTCTAGGATTTTGAAGTCGGACTCTCCCTCGCAGTAAAGAACCCTTCGTCCCCGTTCCGCTAACAGAAGATCCAGCGTCGTCAACCGTTTCATCGCTTCCCTGACTTGGTCTCTCTGATCTTCGCGCACTAACTTATGCGGGTCGCCCAGGAATGAGATGACCCGGGATGGGGCTGTGCCGTCGAGAATAACTTCGGAATGGGTAGCAATGATCAGTTGGCATTGCCGCTTCGCGGCGACTTCGCGCAAGCGATCATAAATCTGCCTTTGAAGGATCACATGAAGATGGGCGTCTGGTTCGTCCAAGAGCAAGACGGAGGCAGGTCGGGCGTAGAAATAGGAAAGAAGCAACAAGACCTGCAAAAGTCCGCTACCACCCGATGCGATATCAAGGGTTGAAAGACCGTTTTTGCCTTTGCCTAGTGGGATACCGTCTAGGTACTCACACCTGATAAAAGGAGTGAATTGGGGGTCATAGTCAGGGCTTAATAGGGTGACGCTCAGAAGTTCTTTCATGTCTTCGACAAGTTGGTCCCACAACTCCTTCTGCTCTGAAACCTCAAAAAGTAAGTTGCGAATGATTTCACCTGGTTTGCCACGTCCGATTTCCAAATTTTGAGCGCCTCTGTCGATGCGTCTCTCTTCTGAGCCTATTCCGGAAAAGGGCGGGCAGTGGACTATCGCGAGGTCCAAGGCCTGAGGCGGCACGTCGTCTTCGCCGGGGGTCGGCTTAATGTAAATCTGTTCTGGGCCCTGGTAGCGGAGTGCCATGGTCAGACTCCAGGGGTCATTTCGTTGAAATCCGCTCGCCCCCTTAACGGTGATGTGAATAAGGCGGTGTTCCCCAGGCGATTGCCCAGGACCGACCTCATCCCTCGAGAGGGCCGTGCTTCTTTCTCGCCAAAGCAAATCGAACTCGCGCAGAGGAAGTGCCGTGAAGTCCTTTCTGCTAATTGGAGTGCCGGCGCGCTTCTTCGCCTTGCCTGTCCTTCCTCTGCCCTGTCGCCATCTGTCGAGTGCCATTGACCAAGTGGCAAGGGCTTGAAGGAGCGTTGATTTCCCACTGTTATTTGGTCCAGCTAGTACTATGGAGTCTTCGAGCGAAAAACTTTCCTTCCGAAACTTCTTAAAGTTCTCAATCGTGACTTCGCTGATCACTATCAATTCCTTCGGTTGAGAAATTTCGAAGCGCTTTCCCGGTACAATCACATGGCCGGATTCTAGCGTCTGAAAGACCAAGAACCAACAAGAGTTTTAACGAATCTAGTTGTCGCCATTGGGGTAGAAGAGAATTTTGCTGGCTTGGCCGGATTCGAGGAGCTGGAAGGCTTCGGCGAAACGGTCGAGCGGCAGGCGCTCGTTGAATAGCGGTTCGAGGTTGAGGCGGCCAGCTTTGAGTAGCGAAGTCATTTGCTCCCAGGTCTCGAACATTTTGCGGCCATAAATTCCCTGCACAACGGCACCTTTGAAAATCACGTCGTTGACCAGGTCGAGAGTGACCGGCTCGCTGGGAATTCCGAGAAGAGAGGCGCGGCCGCCCTGGCGCAGCATTTGAAATCCCTGGCGAATGCCGGCGGGGTTGCCGCTCATCTCCAGAAGCACGTCGACACCGTCTCCATCGGTGGCTTCGCGGACGCGCGCGACAGGATCGCTTTCCTTCGGATCGAACACTGCATCGGCCCCCATTTGTTTTGCCAGCGCGCGACGATGAGCGTTCATTTCCGTTGCAAAAATGGTTGAGCAGCCACAGGCGCGCGCGACTGCGATGGACATCAAGCCAATCGGGCCACAACCCGTGACGGCGACCGTTTGTCCCGCGATTTCTCCGGCAAGGACTGTGTGCACAGCGTTGCCGAGAGGGTCGAGAATCGCGGCGTAATGCTCGGGAATCGCGGGATCGATTTTCCAGACGTTGCGCGCGGGGATGCGCACGAATTCGGCGAAGCAGCCGTCGGCGTCGATGCCGATGATTTTCACGTTGCGGCACAGATGCGGCTGGCCCGCGCGGCAGGCGCGGCAATGTCCGCAATTCACGTGCATTTCCGCGCTGACGAAATCGCCGGGCTTTAGCGACTCGACTTCATCGCCCACTTTTTCAATCGTGCCGCAGAATTCGTGGCCGAAAGTCATCGGCGGGCGAATGCGCGAGGCGGACCATTTGTCCCAGTGATAAATGTGGAGATCGGTGCCGCAGATTGAGGCGGCGCGCACGCGGATAAGAACGTCGGAGGGGCCAAATGCGGGAATCGAGACGGATTCGAGTTGCGCGCCTTGTTCCGGGCGCATCTTGCGCAGTGCTTTCATAAAGAAGCCCGCTTTCGATAAGTGGAATGACAAAAAGCGGTATGCGCGATGTCTGCCAAACCAGCGATGTTAGCACACGCCACGCCTCACCGGAAAGGAAGCGCCTGAACTGCAGGCAGTCCTGTGATAAATTCAAGCACAAAGCTCATGCCTCTTCTTGGCCTAAAGCGCAAAAGCGCAAAGCCCGGGCCCTCGCCGCAATGGCTTTTGCGAACGATTTTCATATTGCTCGGACTGGCGCCGATACTCTTAGGCTGGGCAGCAATTGAACACGGTTACTGGTGGCTCCGAAATTACGACCCTATTCTGGGCTTTATCGGCGTTGCACCCACTTTAGGTTTTGTGTTTATGGGAGCGTTGTTCATCTTTATCGGTTTGATTCCGTGGCCCCGCGCGGCGGCAACGAACAAATCAAAAGACGACATATACCGGATGCCCTAGGCTTGCTTTCGCAGTGCTCCACTAAATAAATAGAGATATAAGATTTGGCAGAACTTTCGCTACAATCGCGCGCGGTGAGGCGGCTGCGGCCGCGGATGCACGGTGGGCTGCGAAGTATTTAGGGGTGAATGTGAGTTTTGGCGAGCGCATCAAAGAAATTCGCGAGGGATTCACGCCCGCGTTCTGGGTGGCGAATATCAGCGAGTTATTTGAGCGCCTTGCGTATTACGCCGCTTTCGCATCCCTGGCCAACTATCTTCACCAGAGCCTCGGCTTTCCAACGGAACAGACGGGAGTGCTCGCGGGCATTTTTGGCGGCCTGGTCTGGTTCCTTGCAATAATCGGCGGCGCAGTTGCGGATCGTCTAGGGTTTCGACGTGCGCTCTCAGCCGCCTATCTAATTCTTACGTGTTCCTATTTCCTGCTGGGGTCGATCGGTTCTTCGTGGATGGGTCCGTTGCGCCATGCGGTGCCGCTCTACTGGCTGGTGCTGGGCATTCTGATGTTGCCGGCGCTAGGAATATCGATGGTGAAGCCGGCGGTGGTGGGCAGCACGGCGCGCGCGTCGAAGGAAAACGTCCGCTCGATCGGCTATTCGATTTACTACACGCTGGTGAATGTGGGCGGAGCGGCGGGTCCGTACGTGGCGTCGATCGCGCACCGGCACATGGGCGTGCAAAATGTGTTTCGCATTTCCGCTTTGTGCGTCCTGGTTATGTTCTTTGTGGTGCTGCTGCTCTTCAAAGAGCCGGCAACGGCGAACGACGCGCAAACCCGCAGCATCGCGCAAACGGCGCGGAACTTGGGAAAGGTGCTGGCGAACCCGAAGTTCATGCTGTTCCTGATTATTTTTTCGGGCTACTGGGTGGTTTATTGGCAGGTGTACATCGGCTTGCCGCTCTACATCACGGGTTACATCAATCCGCATGCCGACGTGGAGTTGATTCTGGTTACGGATGCGCTGTCGGTGATCTGCCTGCAAATCGTGATCAGTTACCTGACGCGCGCCATGCGCGCGTTCAACGCGATTACGATCGGCACGGTGATTTCATCGGTGGCTTGGTTGATTGTGGCGTTTCATCCGGCGATATGGACGGCGGTGCTGACGCTGTTCGTGGTGGCGCTGGGAGAAATGACGCTGTCGCCCAGATATTACGAATACGTTTCCCGGCTTGCGCCTCCGGGACAGCAGGGAACCTACATGGGATTCGCGTTCGTGCCCATCGGCATCGGCTCATTGATTGGTGGGGTGGTGATGGGCGTATTGCTGCACCATTTTGGGGAACTGGGCCATCAGCCGCAACGGGCGTGGTGGGTGATGACGGGAATTGGCTTGGCGACAGCACTCGCTTTGTGGATTTACGATCGGATTCTGATACCAACGGATGCTCCCGCGACCTCGGCAAATAAGTAGAGCGATGAAATTTCTGCTGACTATCCCAATTCTTGTCGCATCAGTTGTCTTTCCGATCAGGCAAATTACCGCACGAGGGCAGGCCAAGGATTCTGAAGCCGCGGACGCGGCGAGGGGGAAACAAGTCTACGCGCAGAAATGCGAGATTTGCCATTACAGCGCGAGCCGCGAGAAGAAAATTGGTCCGGGGCTTGCGGGATTGATGAAGCGCGAAACATTTCACAACAGAATGAAAGCGGACGACGAAAATCTGCGGCGGGTGATTGAGCGCGGCGGAAAAGATATGCCGGGATTTCGCAGTTCGCTGAAGACGGCGGAGATCAGAGATTTAATTGCCTATGTGAAGACGCTGTAGCTTGCCAAGAGTCTGACGAACTGATTGTTACATTAGAGCTTGTTGAAAAAGTGCATCTGATCGCCATTTCCGCCGCCGCGAGGGAACCGGAGCTTGCACCAATCCAAGGAAACAGCAGATTCCTCCTCGCGGTTGCTCGTCGGAATGACAGCGAGGAGGTTTTTTCAACAAACTGTTAGGAATCAGCCGAGCGCGGGAACGATTTGGCGAGCGCGAGGGCTTGATCGGTGGTGATGAGGCGCGCTCCGCGGCTCGCGAGTTCGTCGAGAGTGCGCTGACCTTCGTTGGCGTCTAGGGTCTCGATTGCGTCGGTGACGATAGCGACGCGGCGGCCGCGGTCGAGCAAACCCTTGGCCGCGAGGCGCACGCAAAATTCCGTGACGACTCCAAAAACCACGAATTCTTCATTGCCGGGAAACCGCTGAATGATTTTTTCCGTGTTCGGATTATCGAATACGTCGAGGGTTTGCTTTTCGAGGACGACCTGCTGAAATTCGTTCAGGTTCGTCGGAATTGAAAAATTTCTGTCATTTGGAAGTGACATTATTTTGGGGGACCTCAGCTCCGCAAGAATTTCGGCGCCATTCGTTCCCTTGACGCAATGTGGAGGAAAGCGCGCGAACTCGGGATCGTTCGGAGCGTGCTGATCGGCGCTGGAGATGAGGAAGGCTCTGCCGGCGCGCGCAACATCGACGAGGCGTCGCATGTTGGCGATGCGTTTCTCTGCGCCGGGGACGTAAAGCTTCCCGCCGGGAAGCATGAAATCGGCCTGGGTGTCGACTTCCCAGAAAACTGCGGCGCTTTTGTCGGCGTTAGACAAATCTTCTTTAGCCTCTGCACGATTTTAGCGCGTCCGCGGGCGACAAGCGAATTGTGAGCGGACAAAATTATTTCAGTGAAACTATGAGCGCTGTTGAATGCGGCGACGGACTTTCTGGAGAAGATTTTTCAAGGGCTGGCTGTAACGGACTGGATAGGGCGCCGCATGCTGGATGGAAAGGAGACGCGCCGGAAGATGTTTGAGGCTTTCGGTGCAGCGCGCGCGCGCGGCCGCGAGAGGTTCCGGAGGACCGAGACGCTTGCCTGCACGCATAACCGGCACGAGAAGCGGCGCGGCAGTCGGATGAGATTCGCTGGCAAGGGCGATTAAATCTTTCTGCCATTTTCCTGCGCGGTTCGCAAAACGAAATACTTGTTTGGCACCGGGATAGGTGGACTTCGATTCGCTGAGCTTTGCCGCCTCGCGCACTTTGCCATCGCGTTCGAGTTCAACCAATTTGTAAATCATGCTGAGATTGCGGGCATCGGTGGGAGCTACGAGGGCGCTGCCAACACCGAAGGCGTCGATTTTGGCGCCATGGCGAAGAAGCGAGGAAATTCTTCCCTCGTCAAGATCGCCGGACGCGAAGATTTGAACGTCACGCCAGCCAACGCGATCCAGCTGTGCGCGGACCCAACGGCTGTCGGCGGCGAGATCGCCGCTGTCAAGGCGGACGCCCGCGGGCTTGCGGCCGCGCGCGATGATTTTGCGAAGCGCCGCGCGAACGTTGTACGTGTCCAGAAGCAGAGTGGCCTGTTCCGGGAAAACATCGAGGAAGCGATCGAAGGCCTGGGATTCGTCTTCGTAAGCCATGACCCAGGAATGGGCTTGCGTCCCGTAAGTGGGAATGCCAAAAAGCTTGCCAGCAATTACGTTGGAAGTGCCCTGGCACCCGGCGATCCAGGCTGCGCGCGCGGCAAAAATTCCGGCTTCGCTTCCGTGGGCGCGGCGAGCGCCGAATTCGACGACGGGCTTGCCTTTTGCGGCGATGTTCAAACGAGCGGCGCGGCTTGCCACCATGGTCTGAAAATTAATGGCGGACAAGAGGCACGTTTCCAGAATCTGGCCTTCGATGATCGGGGCCGTAACGCGCAGAAGCGGTTCGCCCGCAAAGACGAGCGAGCCTTCGGGAATGGCCCACAGGTCTCCGGTAAAACGGAAACGCGCAAGATAATCGAAAAATTCACCGTGGACGTGGCGGAAGAGTGGGAGATGCCGCAGGAACTCGATTTCTTCCGCGGCAAAGCGGATGTTTTCGACAAAATGGAGAGCCTGCTCGAGACCGGCGGCAACCAGGAAATTGCGCTCGTCGGGAAGTTTACGCACGAAGAGTTCAAATGTGGCGCGCGCGTTGAAGCGCGATTGAAAATAGCCAGCCGCCATGGTGAGCTCGTACAAGTCGGTAAGAAGGCCGGAATGCTGGCGAGAAGTAAGCGGTTCCATGAAGGCTATTCCAGGGAAGAATCAACAGGCCGGCCGTGGACGGCTCCGGAGAAGAGACAGCGAGTACCCCAGCGCCCAAGCTTGGCGGAGAGCCAAGAGTCGCCGGGGTCTCGTCGCGAAACTGTGAACGAACGCGCCTTACTTGAGCGCTGCGTCCTTGAACGCCTTGGCAGCGCGAAGGCGAACAACAGTCTTGGCCTTAATCTTAATAGGTTCACCGGTAGCGGGGTTGCGGCCCATGCGGGCTTTGCGATGCGCCTTGACCGCGCGTCCGATTCCTGGAATGACGAATTTCCCTGCACTCTTGCATTCTTTCACCGCGAGATTAAAGAGCTCGTCGAAAAACGAAGCCACTTGCTTCTTGGAAACCGGCTTGTCCTTCGTGCCGACCTTTTCGGCCATGTGCGCGATGATTTTGGACTTGCTCATCGGATTTGCCATCGTGTTGCTATCTCCTCTATAGAAGTATTTTCCCTTGTTGGTGTCGCTGGGAGGCCGGGGGCACTATAGCCGCAGCCCCCGGTTAACGCAAGTAAAAATGCAATGAAAGCCGCAGGAAATGGGGATTTTTGCGGTTGCGCGCGAGAGCCGCAATTTGCAGAACCCCAAGGAAAATGCAGATCCCTCGCCGCATGGCGGCTCGGGATGACAACGATTAGATTTTTTTAGCAAACTGTCAGGGTTGGCCGAGCGCGGAGTAAAAAGACGCCACGGATTTTATGCCACCGAAATAATTTTCCAGGGAGATGTGCTCATCGGGCGCATGCGCGTTTTCGTCCGGCAAACCGAAACCGAGAAGGACGCAGGGCACTTTGAATGTGTCGTGCATCTGGGTGACGAACGGAATCGAGCCGCCCTCGCGAATGAATACCGCTTTTTTGCCAAAGCCCTTTTCGAGCGCGTGAATCGCCTTCTGGAAAATGGGATGAGTATAGGATGCGACCCAGGGTTTGCCCGCGCTGAGGAGTCCGAATTTGCAATGCACGGTTTTCGGCAGCAGTGCGCGAATGTGGCGCTCGACTTGTTTGGCGATTTTCGCGGGATTCTGATCCGGCACCAAGCGAGTGGAGATTTTTGCGAAGGCCTTTGAAGGAATGACGGTTTTCGAACCTTCGCCCATGTAGCCGCCCCAGATTCCATTGAGCTCGAGAGTCGGCCGGCACCAAAGGCGCTCGACATTCGTAAAGCCCTTTTCGCCGGAGAGGCCGGGAGCGCCAACGGTTCTGCGAAATTCGGATTCTTTCCAGGGAAGAGCGTTCAGGGCTTTTCGTTCTTTTGCAGAAAGAGTGGCGACATCGTCGTAGAAGCCGGGGACGGTGACGTGGAAGTTTTTGTCGTGCAACTTGGCGATCATTTCGGCAAGGATCGTGATCGGATTGGGCACCGCGCCGCCGAAGACGCCGGAGTGAAGGTCCTGCGACGGGCCGGTGATTTCCACTTGATAGTAATTCAAGCCGCGAAGGCCGTAGGTGATCGAAGGAACGCCGCGCGCGAGCATTGAAGTATCAGAAACAACGAGGGCGTCGGCCCTGAGCCTGTCTTTATTCTTGGTAACAAAATCCCAGAGGTTGACGCTGCCAACTTCCTCTTCGCCTTCGATAATCACTTTCACATTGAGCGGCAACTTGCCTTCGGATTTTTGCAGCGCTTCGAGAGCCTTCAAGTGGATGTGCACCTGGCCTTTGTCGTCGGCGGTCCCGCGACCGTAGAGATTTCCGCCACGAACGGTGGGATCGAATGCGGGGGAAGTCCACAGTTTGAGCGGCTCGGCGGGCTGCACATCGTAGTGGCCATAAAAAAGAATGGTGGGCTTGCCGGGAGCTTCGAGGGATTCAGCGACAACCAGAGGATGTATTTTTGTTGGGATGATATCAACCTTCGAAAAGCCGGCTCCGTGCAAGCGATCGGCGACCCATTGAGCGGCGCGAGCGATGTCTGGTTTGTGCTCGCTCTTTGTGCTGACGCTGGGAATGCGGAGAAAATCCTTCAGTTCATCGAGGTTATGTTCGCGATGGCTCTCGATGTAATCGAGAAAATTCATTCCTGGCTCCTGAAAATAGCGTTTATCCGCAGCAGTGTGGCAACGGCGTCCCAAGAATCGCCACGGTTCCGATGTGAATGGCATTGTACGAAGTGAAGAGGGTTGCAGCAAGCGGAAAGCGGCGCGTTGATTCAGTTGACTCGATTGTGGCGTTGATGCACGATAGCGCTACGATGCCTTCAACCGATCCCGATAATCGCCGGCGAAGTTCACGCATCTTCACGCGCATCCCGGTAAAGATCCGCGGCATGAACAGCGACGGGAACAAATTCCGCGAGGGATGCCAAACCATCGTGGTGAACGCACACGGCGGCCTGCTCTACCTGAACGAATCGGTGGAAATGGGCGCGCAACTGCAAATGACGAATCCGGCCAGCGACGAAGAGCAGGAGTGCCGCGTGGTGTACCTTGGCGACACTTCCGACAAGGGGCAGAGGGTAGGGCTGGAGTTCCTGTCGCCGGCGCCGCATTTCTGGGGAGTCGAGTTCGCCGATCCCGCTCCTCGCGGACGGCAGTCATCTTCTTCTCCGCGTCCTCCACGCTGACGAAGCTTTCCCGCGTGTCGTAACTTATCTGGTAAGAAGCGAATGCAACATTTGGACTCGCACCGGTGTCTGAGTCTATAGTTGCGCCACGTTGTGGTTGTCAAGGCGCGTCAATGTCGGGTATTGGGTCAGTTTGAATTTTGTCACGATCAAGAAAATTCAAACTGACCCACCACCCAATGTGGAGTCCCACGGCTATTCTATTTAGGCTTTCAAGTTTGTGGCTTTGCGCCTGAGGCACTGAACGGAGGGCAAATGCGCGCGTGGATTCTGTGGCTCTGCTGGGCAGCAGTTCTGGTGGGAACGCAAGTGATGGGGGCGACGCCGCGACAGAATAAGGGCGCGACACAATCGACGCGCGAAAAGGCGGGCGCGCCTGCGGAAACGGAGCGCGCAAGCGAAAAACAGCCCGCCTCGAAGGAAGAAACGGCTGCGACGAAGCTGCCGGTGCGGCGCGTGGTTCTTTATAAGGGCGGAGTTGGCTATTTCGAGCATTTGGGCGAAGTTCACGGCGACCAAAACATGCGCATCGATTTCACGAGCAGCCAGCTCAATGACGTGCTGCAATCGCTGACCGTGCTCGACTTGAATGGCGGGCGCATCACGGGGATCGACTACGACTCCGAGGCGCCATTCAGCCAGCGCTTGGGACACTGGGTCTGCCGCTGGGAGCAAACACGAATCTTTCAAAGTTTTTGGCGGCGCTGCGAGGAACGCGTTTGGAGATTCGCAGCGGCAACACGGAAATTACCGGGCGGCTGCTGAGCGTGGAGCGAAAAACGCGCGTCAGCGGCGGCACGACACTGGAAGTAGATTTGGCGACCGTGGTGAGCGACAGCGGGGAAGTGCGCAGCGTCGAAATTACTCCAGCAGTGAGTGTGCGGATTGCCGATCAGGGCGTGAACGGAGACGTGGGCCGATATCTTTCCTTGTTGGCATCAACGCATCGGCAGGATCTGCGGCGCATGACGATTGCGGCGGCGGGCTCGGGCGCGCGGCAACTATACGTGAGCTACATCAGCGAAGTGCCCATTTGGAAGACAACCTACAGGATTGTGTTGCCGTCGAAAACGGAAGACAAGCCGCTGCTGCAGGGCTGGGCGATTGTGGATAACACGACGGGCGAGGATTGGGACAATGTAGAGTTGTCGCTGGTCGCGGGCGCGCCGCAATCGTTTATTCAACAACTGTCGCAGCCGTATTACGCGCGGCGTCCTGTGGTGCCGCTGCCGCAAACGGCGGAGCTGACTCCGCAGACGCATGAGAGCGCGATGCTCGGCGGCTTGGGAGGTTTGTCGGGCGTGGTGACTGACGCTAGCGGCGCGGTGATACCAAACGCACAGGTGCAGATTGTGAACACGCAGACTGACGTTGCAAGCAGCGCCACGACAGACAATCAAGGCAGATACGAGTTTGATGATTTGGCCGCGGGGAACTACCGCGTGGAGTTTCACGGGAATGGTTTTCAAACGACAGTGATACAAGGCGTGACGCTCGGAGGGAATGGCGAGCAAACGCAGAACGCGACGCTGCAAGTTGGAAGCATGGCCGAGACTGTGGAAGTTACGGCGACGCCTCCAAGTGTGGAAACGTCGGAGGCCATGGCGCCTCCGCCGCCGGGCGTAGTTGGATCGGGGCGCGAACTTGGAAATGGGCCGGGAGTGAAGCGTAACCGGGGATACGGCACTGCGGGCGGAATGATAGGCGGTGCACCCGTTCCCGGCAATGGACTGCTTTCTGAAGCGCGCGGGCGGACCTCGGCGGCGGCGGAAGGCGCAGATCTCGGCGACCTGTTCGAGTACAAACTGAAAGACCGCGTGACGATTCACAAGAACGAATCGGCGCTTGTTCCCATCGTGCAGGTTCATATCGCGGCGGAGAAAGTGTCGCTGTGGAACAATTCGCTCGACTCGCAGCGGCCGTTGCGCGCGCTGTGGCTGACGAATTCGAGTCCGCTGACTTTGGATGGAGGCAGCTTTACGGTTCTGGAAGACGAAGCGTTTGCCGGCGAGGGACTCACGGATCCGATCAAGCCGGGCGAAAAGCGTTTAGTCTCCTACGCGGCGGATCTTGGCGTGCGCGTGGATGCGAAGAGCGAGAGCCGTCCGCAACGCGTGACGCGCGTGCGCATTTCGCGAGGCGTGATGAGCATGACGCGAGAGATGCAGCAGAGTACGACCTACACCGTGCGTGATGACGATACGACGCCGCGCACAGTGCTGATCGAGCACCCTCTGCGAGTCGCTTGGAAGCTGGCGGAAGGAACGCCGAAGCCCGAAGAAACCACGTCGAACGTTTACCGCTTCCGCGTCAGCGTAAAGCCGAAAGAGACGTCCAAGCTGGAAGTGGGAGAAAGCGAGCCGCTCGACACTCGTTATGAGATTTCAAACGTGACGGACGATCAGATCACGCTTTTCCTGCGGCAAAAATCCATCAACGTCGAAGTGGAGGCGGCGCTGCGAAAGATCGTCGAGCAGAAGAATCGCGTTGCCGCGCTGGATGCGGAGATTTCCCGGCGCAACAGCGAAAAACAGAAAATTTATGACGACCAGCAGCGCATTCGCGAAAATTTGAAGGCGCTCAAGGGAAGTCCCGAGGAACGCGCGCTCACGCAGCGTTACACGCAGCAGCTGGCGGATCAGGAGACGCGCTTGGCGACTTTGCAGAAGGAAACGCAAGATTTTCAAACCAAGCGCGATCAGGCACAACAGGAGCTGGACACCATGATTCAAAGTTTGTCGCTGAACGTGACATTGTAGATAGAGAGGGAACGAATCGGGCCGCTAATCCGTATTTGGGAGTGGGAGACGGGCGATGCTGACATTTGTTCTGTGGTGCATTCTGCTGGTGTTGTGCTGGCCGCTGGCGATTCTGGCGCTGGTGCTATACCCGATTGTGTGGCTGCTCTTGCTGCCGTTTCGGCTGGTTGGTATTGCCGTGGGAGGCGCGCTCGATTTGATTCGCGCAATTATTTTTCTTCCTGCGAGAATTCTACGCGGGCCGCGGCGTTCTGCGTTCACGCGCTCCTGAACGAGCGATTCCCGTTCGCGAAAGAGTCGCGGTCTGGAGAAACCCAAGGAAACTGCAGATTGCCTGCCTGCCCGCCACGGCGGGCAAGCGGCAGGCAGGCTCGTCGCGTGGCTCCTCCCTTCGCCGAACCGCTCCCTTCGCCGAACCGCTCCCTTCGCAAAACACGCTCAGGGCAAGCAGGACAGGCGGAATGACACGAATATTTTTTCAAGAAGCCGCTAGGCGGTGGGCGCCGGAACAATTATCGGTTCAGCTTCTAATTGTGGCACTTCAAGATCAGGCATGGGACGGGCTGAAAAAAGATAGCGGCACGGCATCGCCAGCCACCGCGCCCAACGAGCCGAACGCGCCACTCGGGCGCTATCGGTGGCGATTCCCGTGTTCGCGTACATCTGGCGGTAAAGTTTCGAGATCAAGACAAAAGCTAAGCGGCCTTTCGATGAAGTCATGAAGTTAGAGCGTTTCCAAATGGATCTCAACGTGTAGAAACGATCCCAAACGGCCTGAGTGCGTTCTCGAATTTCATCGGCGGACATTGCGGGATGCGGACAATAGAGCTTGGGGCGGAGCGCCTGCGGGATGAGCCAGTGGCGAGTCAGCGGGATGCCTCCGACGCTCTGAGGATCGAGTTCCATGGTCTTTTCCCACTTTGCAAAATCGATGGTTCCGGGAAAGGGCGTGAGCATGACGAATTGAGCAAAGGTGACGCCGGCGCGTTGGGCCACGTCGACGGTGGCTTCAAACGTGTTTGCCCGGTCGCTGGGCAGGCCAAAGATAAATGAGCCGAGCACGTGCACGCCGTGCTTGCGAAACGTCTGCAAACGTTCAACCAGATTTTCTCCGGCGCAATTGAAATCCTTGTAGACGTCCTTCAGGCCCTCGGGCGTGACGGATTCGACGCCCACCAATGCGCCCTTGATGTGCGCTTTGCGCATGGCATCGAGATAGGCGGGATCCTCCGCGGCTTCCATGGTAATTTGCGTGAAAAATACCGTGTCCTTGGGGAGAAGCGCGAGGCGCGCCATCAAGTCGAAGCGCTCGGCGCGGAGGGACTCAAGTTCAGCGATGCGTTGCGCGTTTCCCTGGCGTTTGGCCAGCGCAATGTCGGTAAGAGTGACGGGATAGAAGTTATCGTCCGCCAGCGCGATAAATCGAAAGCCCTGGCGCCGCAACTGCACAATCTCTTCGATCACCGCATCGGAGGCGCGCTGGCGCGGGCGCTGGCCGTCCGTGCGCCAGACGGAACAGAACGAGCAATGCTTCGGGCATCCGCGAACGGTCTGCACGGAGGCCCACATATATTGTCCGCGCGGAATCAAATCCCAGCGGGCCTTGAGAAAACTTGACGCCTCGACGCGACCTCCCAAGTATATGGATTGCGGAGCGCCCTTCGTGCAGTCCGCTAAAACCGTCGCCCAGATTACGTCGCCATCGCCTTTGACCACGGCGTGCGCGCCGCCAAGACGCTGCGCTTCTTCCGAGTAAAGTGTGGCGTGAATTCCGCCGAAGACCACATAGGCTCCGCGTTCACGCGCCATTTTGCCAATTTCGTATCCGCGAAGGGCGTTTCCGGTGTGAATGCCGATGCCCACAACATCGCCGCGCTGGATGCGCTCCGGATCCACGGAATCAAGCGTTTCATCGACAATGATTGGATCGCCAAAGGAAAGCGGCGTGGCTGCGGCGAGCACATACAACCACCGCGGCGTGATTACGGCGGTGCCAAAAGAAACATGACTCGGATTTATAAGGTGAACCTTCATGCGTACTGCATCGAGTCCCCGGAATGCCTGGATGCGGCCCTTCCCACCACGGGAGTAAACCAAAACGGCGAGAAAAAAACTGTGCTGAATTGCTCAGAACAGATGAGAATGTTTATCATCGCGCGCCTGGACGCAATTTAACAAGTAGTTTCTTTACAGTTGTCCGTCCGTCGTGTCAGTCGCGGCGCTACAAGGGCTGCAAACCAGAAACTTCATAAGCAGGAACGGGTGGCAATGCGCGGGCAGGTTTGGCTCATCAAGTTCTTGCCAATAAGGCCAGGGCGTTGCCCTGGTATCGTATATTCGTACTTGACATAGAAGTATACAGGCCACACAATGCGACACAATTCACCTCGTCAGGCAACCGCGACGGCCAAGCGAGAGAATGAATTCGACATAAGGGCTGTATAGACCAATAAACAGTAAGACTCGGTCGCACGCCGACGTAAGTGACAGGGCGAAGCTGTATCCGTAAGCTGAGCAGCGAATTATACGTCTTGCTGATTCTGAAGCCTTCCGCTTAATCTTTTCCCAAAGACAATTTTGCGTCCTGCAAGAAAACGCAACCCGCGACCGCTGGTCCACAGAGCGATAGCGCAGCCACGCATCCCATGAAAAAATTCCTTTCGAATTTACCCAAGCTCCTGTTTGAAAACCGGCCCTGGTTCATCGCGTCTTTCCAGGCGCTGCTGGTGTTGGGCTCCCTTGTTCTCGCGTGGCTGCTCAGGTTTGATTTCAGCCTGCCGTTTCGGCACCTGCTGCTGTGGACCGCGCCGATCCTCATAGCGGTCCGCTTGAGTTCCTTGCGTCTTTTCAATCTCCACCGCGGATGGTGGCATTTCAGCGGCGTCAGCGAAGCGCTGAATATTTTGAAGGCGGTCACCCTCGGGACAATATGTTTTTATCTCATTGTGATTAGCCTTGGCCTTTCTGCATTCCCGCGCTCGGTATACCTTCTGGAAGCGGTGCTGACCGCCGGCCTCTTGTCCGGAGGGCGTCTGATGTCGCGAGTCCTGGCGGAATCAATGCGCCGCGATTCAAAGACCTCGAAAAAAGTCATCATCATTGGCGCTGGATTCGCCGCGCAGATGGTTATCCGCGAGATCGCTCATTCCGGGAGCGGCTATTGCGTGCTGGGCTGCCTGGACGACAACGAATCGAAACTCGGCATCGCGATTCATGGCGTGACCGTGCTCGGGAGGACGGAGGAGCTTCCGGCGATTTTGGCTCATTATCCCGCCGACGAAGTCGTTATCGCGGTGCCGTCCGCCACGGGAGAACAGATGCAAAGGTTCATTGAAATCTGCCAGCGCGCCGCAATTCCATTTCGAACCGTTCCTGCCCTGGGCGAAATCATCAATGGACGCGTTAGCATTCGCCAACTTCGCGACGTTCGTCTGGAAGATCTTCTCGGCCGCGAGCCGGTAGAAATGGATTTGGAGCCAGTTCGCCGCGAGATCGAAGGCAAGGTGGTTCTCGTTACTGGCGCGGCAGGATCGATCGGGTCTGAACTTTGCCGCCAGATCATGCGACACGATCCGCTGCAGCTTGTGTGCGTCGATCAGAACGAAACGGGACTTTTTTATTTGCAACAGGCGCTTGCCGGGGACCGCAAGCGCGACTCTGCCGCCTTTTGCGTTGCCGATATCAATGACGAGATGCGCATGCGGCGCTTATTTCAGCAGCACGTACCGAGCATCGTCTTCCACGCGGCGGCCTATAAACACGTTCCCATGATGGAGGAGAATGTTCAGGAGGCGGTAAAGAACAACGTGTTCGGCCTTATCAATTTGCTCGAAATCGCGGAAGATTGCGGTTGCGAAAGTTTCATCTTGATTTCATCCGATAAAGCAGTGAATCCAACCAGCGTTATGGGCGCCACAAAGCGCGTGGGCGAACTGATTCTGAGCTGCCGGAGCGGGAGCGCGATGAGTTGTATTTCCGTGCGCTTCGGCAATGTTCTGGGCTCGAATGGGAGCGTGGTTCCTTTGTTGCAGCAGCAACTGGAAGCGAATCGTCCGCTCACAATCACTCACCCTGAAATCAAGCGATATTTCATGACCACCCGCGAGGCGGTCGCGCTGGTGCTCGAGGCATCCACCGTTGGCGAGCGCGGAGACATCCTGGTGCTCGAAATGGGAAAGCAGATCTCCATCGTCCAGTTGGCCAGGACTCTCATCCAATTGTCGGGGAAAACGGAAAATCAAGTGAGCATCCAGTTCACGGGTTTGCGGCCCGGCGAAAAGCTGTACGAAGAACTGTCCTCCGCTGCGGAGGAAATCGTTTCCACGGATCGGCCAAAAATCAAGCGAGTGCGCGGCCAGCGCCGGGAATGGCCGCTGCTGGCGCGCCGCCTGGAAGAGCTGCGCGCTTCTCTGACCGTCGATGGCGCAGGGCCCGTGCGCTCGAAGCTTCGCGAAATCCTGCCGGAATATATTTCTCCTGCCAATGGTTTGACTGAGCATGAACCGACAGATAGCCACTTAATCGCCACGGTCGCGCAAAAATAGCGCATCGCCTCGTCTCGCGTCGATAAAGTCCATCCGCCGGGCTGCGAACTTGCCGGTTACCCTCTTTAGCTCTCTCCCTCGCACGTTCTGCCTTCTACCCCCCAGTTTCCCCTGTTAGCTATTTCTGAATTGTTCCCTGGCGTATTGCGCTCAGAGCGCATCCTCTCCAACGCACGGGTGTGCGGTTTTCTCTGACGCGGAATCCTCTTGACGGTATTCCAGGGTGTTGCGAACAGCGTCCGCAGGCTACAATGCTAGCTGGCGTTGGAGGGGGGGGTGAGTGGTTGAAACCGGCGGTCTTGAAAAACTAAATCGCCGTTTTGTTATCTGACACAAAATACAACTAAATCCCTTTGCCAGTCGTCAGATAGCGCGAATTTCAATTCTCTGGAGTTTGCTCGTTTTTGCCTGTTTTGCGCCGTTTACTGTGACAATTTCGTGACAGTCGGTCGATTTTGGCCCCTCGCGCACTTGACTGTCACACGCTCAAGCTTACTTGCCTCAGAACAGAACAAATTCAAGGGTTTACTATTTACTACTGCGATTCTCAATCAGCCTCTTTTATCTGCCTCATCCGGAAGGAAGATCAGGCTCACATCAAGTCCAATGGAAAGATCCGTCAGGATTCTGAGCGCGTGGCTTGAAATATACAAATTGGCCTGCTCCGTGTAACAGGTTTTCCAGCAATAGATGTCTACCTTCAGCTCTTTTTTCAGGGACACGATATATTCCCTGTGAGGCAAGAGTCGCTCCGCGAGCCAGTCCAGATGCGAATCCAGTGGCTGAGTGTCGCCGACGGGGGAATCCAAACGCCAGATATCACCCGGGTAGGGGTGCTTCTGTGGGCTGAGTTCACCGTGCCTGTGAGCATCGGTTGGAGTGAGGCCCAAATTGCTCGTTATGCCTTCCAAGTCCAAGGCCACGCCCTGTACGCGGAAAGAGGCACCCGCATGGAAAGTCTCCTCATTTGTTCGATCCGTAGGTATTGGGTTCACTTGCTCCCCTTCCAGAGGCCAGCTTTGACTTCGGCTGCTATCTCCCTGATTCTATCCGCCGATAGATTGTCGGCTGGCCCCCTGCCCTCGCCTCTCTCAGACCGTGGCTCACTTGGTTGATCGGTGATAATTAAGCCCGGTTCGGTTCGGTACGCTAGACGCATGATTTGATCTCGGTCTGATTCATGAATTATGTACAATAGTGTCCCGTCTCCACCGAACTTGAGCGTTACATTGCCATACGCGCTCGCCCCCTTTGTGTCGTTCGGGGCAGATTGCCACGTGCCAACGAGTTCGGTTCCTTGGACAACCATCATTGCTCCTTGGGTTTACGCACAACATTCACCCGGTAACCCTTCTGCTTCAAGTACGTGTCCTTTGCACGCTGGCTCGCTTTGTAGGGAGAGTTGCCGGTCTTCGTCTCGATGCCACCAAGGTTTTTGGCGGGTGGCGCACCTTTCGCGGCACGTTTTCCTCTTGTGACATAGGAACAGCGGGCCGATGATACCACCGCGCTAGTTCACCCAACAGTGACTTACCTGGTTTGGCCGTGGGTGCCGCACCCTTGGTGTTTAAGGGTGCGGTTTTTCTTCAGTTCTTCAAGCTCGAAACATGCGAAATAAATTGCTCCGGATTTATGGCCACGGGCATTTGCATTTCATCACGTTTAGCTGCTATCGGAGACAGCAAACTGCTGGGCACAGCCCGCGCACGAAGTCTCTTTGTGCAGGCGCTGGGAGAAGTAAGGAATCGCCACAGTTTTCTCTCTTGGGCTATGTGGTGATGCCCGAGCACGTGCATTTATGATCGGCGAACCGAAGAAAGGAAATCCCTCGAAAACAGTTCAGGCGCTGAAACAGAGCGTGTCACGCAGACTGCGAAACAGGAGCAGGCGGAAGAGCGCACCTAATCGACTTCGTCTGAGATTTGCGGTGGCGGAAACAAGTGCGCACGTTTGGCAGCATCGCTTTTATGATTTCAATGTATGGAGTCACAAGAAGAAAACGGAAAAGCTTCAGTACATGCACTGCAATCCCCGTGAAACGTGGCCTCGTGCGCGATCCGAAGGACTGGCCATGGAGCAGTTGCAGTTTTTATGCGGGACGCAACGACGGATTGTTGAGCATTGATTTGTCGTAATGCGAGAAGCGAAAGACACGTCAAAAACCGCACCCTTAAACACCAAAGGGTGCGCCACCCACTTGCAAATTCCGACGAATGTATCTCCTAGGCTGCGCGCCCGCCGCTTCCTGCGTCCCGCGACGCAAGCAGCGCCCCTACGAGGACAGCGCGTGGGCGGGGTGAACCCCGCCCCTACGAAGCCACGCCGTGCCTTCGAGAGCGGCGCGGGAACGAAACGAGTTTACGGGGAGGTGTGGTGGAGGACGGCGAGCTGCCGCTCGTCGAGGGAAATGGCCTGAAAATCGCGCTTGAGCTGTGGTAGATCCTTGACCGCAACGACGGCGGTCTTGAGTTCGTAGCTTCGCGTGTATTGCAACACGTTGCCGACCAATTTCGTTTCGCTTTTATAAGAAAGAAAAGAATCGCTGATGTTCACGGGAGGCGGCATCTGCTCGGGAGCGTAGCCGGGAGGCAAAGTGATGCTGAATTGGTCCGTGTCGAGCGTGGACGTCGAAAACTCGACGGGATATTGGCGGGGCTTCTCCGGATCGAAAGTCAGTTCTTTTTCACCGAGGACGCAGGGCCGCAACAGAAGCAGGTCTCCGGCCTGCTTGGCGTAATTGGGCGCCACAAAGTTGTAAGTTTCGATCAAATTCTTGTCGGCAACATCCAGATTGCCCAGGGACGCTTTCGTCAGTTGAAAATTTGTCAGGAAGATACTGAGGAAATTTTCGACCACCTTGACGCGATCCTTCGGCGCCGCGTCAAGAAGCGTCCAGCGCAAATCCTCGGCGGGCGCTCCCCAGCGGACTTCCTGGGCCTGCGCGGAGAGATCGCCGGACGGGCTGAGAGTGAACTGCGCGACGCGCATGAGGCGATTCGTCGCCGGTGGAAGCAGGGGAAGTTTAACCAGTTCGCCGCCCGCTGGCGTGACGACCATGCCGTAGTTATCCTGCAAGGAAGCGGGGACATAGCCCAGCGGGCAGTGCGGGTCGGTTGAATCGAAGAACAGCAATTTGCCCAGCTTCGGGTCATCCACCGTGGCGTAAAGATTGCCCTCCGGAACGTCAGGCGGCAGTTGGATGGCAAGGATCACGTGATCCACATGCAAGGTTGGAACGTTAGGCAAGACCACGCCGCGATCCGCGTCGATCAGGACGTAATAGGATTTGACGCCAATTTGCGCGAGCATGGCGCTGGCGAGCGTGGTCATGTCCTTGCAATCGCCGTAGCGATTCTGGAAAACCACATCGGCGGAATGCGGCAGGAACCCGCCGATTCCAATTTCGATGGCCACGTAGCGAATCTGGCTGTGCATGAAATTGGTGATGGCCGTGATTTTATCGAGAGTCGTGTGCGCATTGGCCGTCAGTTGCGCCACTTCTTGCTGAATTTCGGGAGTTATCTGCCGGCTGTCTTTGGTGAGATTGCCGTACCACGAGCCAAGCGATTGCCACGTGACCGGATCATCTGCGCTGACTGGCTGATAATACTCAATCGCCAAACGCCCTCTGACCGCGTCGAACGCTGGCATGAAATCCTGGCTATGTGGCAGCGCTGGGATATTCGTGAGATCCCATTCGTAATTTCCGCGGTCAGAAATTTGCGGCCTGGACTCGGGATAATTCACCCAGTACGAATCCATTTTCCATCCGGACGCCAGCTGCAGAGAAAAAGAAGCCTTCAAGACGGGTATCGTTTGCTGAAACCGCCATTCTTCTTCACGAATGTAGGGACGTTCCTCCTGAACATATTCATAACCGATGACGCTGCCGGGGTCCGCCGCAGGGATGGACAAAATCTTCTGGCGGTCGTCGCTATAGAGGGCGTCTGGAGAGATACCAGTTTCCATGGCTTCTTTCGCGCCGACCTGATAAACATCGCCGCCGGGGGGAATCGACCAGGCGTTGATGGATTTAATCTTTGTCTCGCTGTCAAAAGGGACAACGAGCGTGCCATACGTGTCACGGGCTTCCGGGCGAAGTATCTTATAAGCGACGCGATGCAGAGTCTGGACATGGCCATTGGCGTCGATGGTTATCTGTTGTTGCTCGAACAGGGTTACGGCGACCGTATCCGGAGGATACTCCGGAATCTGCTCTTGCGCTGCCGCGGTCAGCCACGGAGGCGCATGATTCTTAGCTGCCGCCGCGAAGCCGCAGAGGCCGACGGCACATGCGAGCACGAATGCCTTAGTTGTGTTGCGCTGCACTGGTTGCCTCGAGAACCATGTCATTCGCATCACCCGTCTTCACCGCATCGAAAATGGCCCGCACGATCGGGTATTTGTTCGCTGGAAACTCGATTCCGTTCACAACGAGCTTGCGAGTCAAATGCACTGTGTCGCCCTGGGCGCTGCCGCCAATCGAATATTGAATCGCGCCCTGCGGGATGGTGGTCACTTTTGGAAAGCTCTCGACTTTGTACCCGGTCGGAAGCTGGATTGACGTGTCATCTTCTTCCTGATAGGGATAATGAAAATAGATGTCGTTCACACGCTGCGCTGAGGTAAACGAGCGAGCTACCTGGGACTGAATCAGAGACAACGGCAAGATAATTCGTCCAAGCGCGCGAGTGTTGTCGCTCGGGATGTTCACGGTTCCCTCAATATGGATGGGCTTCGCGTTGTCATCCCAATCGGTGAATTTGGTGATGGTAAAGGTGGCATTTGACGGCAACCAACTCTTAATCTCGTCGTGCATATCCTTGCGGCGGCCTGTATCGTCATCATTCCGATCGCTAGACCTCCAAGCTGCACCTTCCTGGCCCGCGAAATCGACTATGATATTCCCGGAGAGCGAGGCGTCCGGATTCAGACGGAAATTCGCATGGCGGAGAATCTGAGCTCGAGTGTCGTCTTCCGGCGGGATGGAGACTAATTCTCCTCCATTTTTGTCCGCTCGCACTCCATTTACTGCATTCTCATACCAGGGGATCAGACCATAAGGATATTGCGGCGAGCTTGGATCCAGATAAACGTCCTGCGATCCCAATTTGACGTCGACGAGGTTGACTTGAAGCTCGCCCGTGTCCTCATAGGCCGGCAAAAACAACGTCCGATCGCGAGGAGCGACGTATACAAGAGTCGCATCGAATCCCGCGGCGCGAGCCAGACCGACGTAGAGAGAGTTGATGTCTTGCCAGGTCCCATAACCGTGTTTTAGAACGTCCTGCACATTTGCGTTGACAACAATCTTCTCGCGCTTTTCTTCCTGGGCTGTTTTAGTTGGCTCGAATGAAAGATTGCGGATTTTCTGCACGCGGGAATAGATTTCGCGAAGCTTGGTTTCGGGCGGATCGTTCGGATGGATGGTGGCCGCCAAATCGTTTTCGAGCGCGCCCTTTTTATTGACGAAGGAATCGAGCTTCTTGCCCCAATCTTTTCCGGTGCGCTTCCAGAATTGGTCGGGAGATTCCTTGCTCTGCTGCGTGTAATAGAACTCGACGCGGCTTCGAAGCATGTCTTTCGGCACTGAATAGGGCTCATCGGCCAATCCTGGAATGTCATGCACGCTCAGAATAAAACTGCCGTTGCCCTGTTTTTGAGGCCGCGCGGTGGGAGGCAAGAATAGTGTCCGCCATGCAAAATACTGATAGCCGGTCTGTTGGAGATCATCCAGGGGAACAAAAGTGAATTTGCCCTCCCTGAGATAAAGATCTTCCTGCACGTCCCATTTCATCACGGAGAAGTAAGATCCTGGATCGAATGGCACCTTGTATTTATATTCAATGATGCAGCCCGGCTGGACGTCAGGAAGACTAAACGTTCTCTCGTAGATTTTGACTCCCCCTGCCTTAACCACCACTTTGTCGTAAACGTTTCCGGAAAAGTCGACGATCGAACCGCTGGGAAGAATCGTTCGCGCGCGCACGTCCGTCACGCTTTCCATACCTCTTGAGTAAGGAATCTCGACGTCCGCGGATTTCTTACCCGCGTCCGTGAATATCTTGATTCGGAAGTATTCGGATTCGAAGTGATGCAAATCGTCCACGGCCTCCTCGCGATAGAGGATCATGGCATTCGATCCCAGGCTCGCGGGATTGTCCTTCAGCGCGAGGTCGGCCGGATTGATGGGCAGCCACTCATCACCGCCGGCTCGTGTGGCAGGCGGGAAAGCCGTCAGCAGACAGATCGTCAGGAAAAGGAGACCTGCGGACAATACTCGCTGTGTTAAGGCCATGGCACACTCCACGCGTGAAATCGGAGCACGTTTTGAACGCGACTTGATGCTTCCTGTCGGAGCCGGCACACCCCAATGAGCCGTACTTCCTGATAACTTGACGGCTACGCTATCCGTGCAGCGATAAGATGTCAATCGGTTTGTGGGTATACTTTGGAGTTTCGTTTCGGAGAAATCAATAGGACTACTGGGCTAGCGCGCAAATTGCCTATTTCTGGAGCTTTTCGTCCGAGTTGCTTGCCTCCTGCGCTATCTAATGCTACCTTGCGGTGCGTTTTGGTGGCTTTGCTGTAAATAAGCCACTGACGGCGGAAATTCTTCGTCGCAAAGCATTCTGCGCATGCTTGCGACTCGTGCTGCCGCCCAAGCCTCGGAGGTAACGCGTGGCGTCCAAACCGTGGAGTTCAATAGCACCGCCGGGTGAGTTCCATCCTTATATTCCTTCCGAGAAAGTGATTCCGGAGTTCACCGGGCGTGCCATTGTCCTGGGGATTTTCGCGGGATTGTTTTTCGGCGCGATCACGGTTTACGTCGGGCTGCGCGCCGGGCTGACGGTATCCGCATCGATTCCCATTGCTGTGCTTTCCATCAGCATTCTTCGCGCGTTCGGTAAAGCGACGGTCCTCGAAAATAATATCGTGCAGACAACAGGCTCGGCGGGCGAATCGATTGCGGGTGGCGTGATTTTCACGCTTCCCGCGCTGATTTTTCTGGGCTTCCCGCTGGAATACTGGAGCGTGTTTTTTCTGGCGCTGCTGGGCGGATGGCTGGGCGTCTTGTTCATGATTCCGTTGCGACGCCAATTAATCGTCAAGGAGCATGGGGCGCTGTTGTATCCCGAAGGTACGGCGTGCGCGGACGTGCTGGTGGCCGGAGACAAAGGCGGGTCGTTCGCGAGCCGCGTTTTTTGGGGATTTGGGCTCGGTGGCGCGTATGCGTTTTTGATGGAGACGATGGGGCTCTGGCGCGACACGCCGGAGTATCAGCCGAGTTGGCTGCCGGGCGCGTCGTTCCGCGCGAACATCACGCCGGAATATCTGGGCGTCGGGTACATTATCGGGCCGCGGATCGCGGGTGTGATTTTTGCCGGAGGTGTTTTTTCGTGGCTGGTGCTGATGCCGGCGATAAAATTTTTTGGCGGGTTGATGACCCAGCCTCTTTTCCCGGGACTGATTCCCATCGGGCAGATGTCACCCGATGACTTGTACCGCTCGTATATTCGTCCGATGGGCGCGGGCGCCGTGGCTGCGGCGGGTGTGATCACGCTGATCAAGACGATGCCGACGATCGTCTCCGCGCTGGCCGCCGGACTGAAAGATATGCGCGAAAGCCGCGCGATGGGCGCTGTGAACACAGCGATGCGCCGCGTGGACCGCGACTTTTCAATGAAAGTAGTCGTGCTTGGATCCTTGGCGATTATTGCGATGATGTGGGCGCTGCTGACTTTCCGCCCCATTCCGGGAGCGGCCACGACAATCTTTCAGAATTTCATTGCGGCAGTATTTGTGGTGGTGTTCGGATTTTTGTTTGTCACGGTGTCGTCGCGGATATGCGGGCTGATCGGCAATTCGTCGAATCCGATCAGCGGGATGGCGATCGCCACGCTGATGGCGACAACCGCGGTGTTTCTCGTGTTGGGGTGGACGGGGAGCGCGTTTTCAGTGCTGGCGCTGACGATTGGCGGCGTGGTGTGCATCGCGTCGTCGAATGCCGGCGGGACTTCGCAGGACTTGAAAACAGGTTATCTGGTGGGCGCGACTCCGGCGAAGCAGCAACTTGCGCTGATGATTGGCGTGATGGTTTCCGTGTTTGCGGTGGGCGCTACGCTGAATTTGATGAACGTGGGACTCGAGGAGTACAAGCCCGCGCACATCGCGCTGAACATTAGCCAACTGCCGTCGGGCGTTAGCGTGCAGCAGCAAAGTTTTACTCACGCCGGGAAAAATTATGTGCTGCTGAACGCCATCGGCTCGCACGTGGTGCCCGACGGCAACTATCTTTACGATCCAACAGCGCACGAGATCGATATTCAGTGGATCCACGGCATCGGAAGCGAGAAGGCGTCCGCTCCCCAAGCGCGCTTGATGGCCACAGTCATCAACGGGATTTTGCAACGCCAGCTTCCGTGGCGGCTGGTGTTGGTCGGCGTGTTCCTGGTTATCGCGATTGAACTGCTCGGCATACGCTCGCTGCCGTTTGCCGTGGGCGCGTATCTGCCGATTGATACCACCATGGCAATTTTTGCGGGAGGAGTGGTGCACTGGCTCGTCGAGCGCGGAGCGAAAGACAAGAGCGCTGCCGGCAGCGAAATCGGCCCTGGGCCTCTTTACGCCAGCGGATTAATCGCAGGAGGAGGAATTTTTGGCCTTCTCGGAATTGTGATTTATCTTTTTGGCGACCCCAATTTCAAATATCACTTTCTGCCGGAGCATTTCCTGCATATCGGCCCGCAAGTTCTGGGCGCGCTCGCCGGCAATCGCATTTTCGCAGTACTGATGTTCGCGATCCTCGGCGGCACCCAATACTATTTCGCGCGACGCAAGATGGAGTGAAGAAATTCCCCGCGATAGAGCCGGGGTGCCGCAGTGCCATCGCCTAAGACTGCAATCGAAGTGGCAGTCGCCAACGAAGAGCGGCCAAATTGAGCGCAGGGTGGCCTCGGGGGGGGCACCAGCGTATTAACTCTTTGAGCAACTAGACTGACACCTCTGTTCAGTATAAGGCCTTTTGAAAGAGCCTCCCTTTTTGCCTTTTTTGAGTCAGTTTTCCCTCTCAGCTTCGGCCCGTTTTGACTCCGCGGCTTTTGCCGCTTACACTGATTTGGCCAATATGCGTCGTTATTCCACAAGCACTTCCGGCTTTCAGTTCGACTGGGACTGGTCCATCACGCCTGCGATCAAGTTCCTGATTTTAGCCTCCGCGGCGGTTTTCCTTGCTCAGGAATTGTCTCGCGTGTTTTTTGGTCCGGCTGGATGGAATTTCTGGCTCTTGTATTTCGGTTTGGTGCCGAGGTATGCGATTCATGGCTTCATTTGGCAGCCATTTACCTATCTTTTTCTGCATGAAGGCGTCTGGCACATCCTGATCAACATGTTTGTGCTGTGGATGTTTGGACGCAGCGTCGAGCGGGTGTGGGGTCAGCGACGGTTCTACATTTATTATTTCCTTTGCGGCATCGGCGCCGGCGTTATCAACGTGATCGTGAAGACGATTATGGATCCGCACGGCCTGGGTACTTCGACGATTCCGACAATTGGTGCGTCCGGAGCGATCTACGGCGTGCTGATTGCGGCGGCCGTTTTGTTTCCGGAGATGCGCGTTCTGCTGATTCCGTTTCCCGTGGCGATCTCGATGCGCGTCTATGTTGGGATCATGGTGGTGATCGAGTTTTTTGGCACGCTGGGCGCCGGCGGAGACAACGTCAGCCACGTCTGCCATCTTGGCGGCATGCTCGTGGGCTACCTGTATCTGCGAAGAGGATCATATCTTTACTCCTACCGTAATCGTGTTTCCGATTGGAAACGCCGGCGGATGCTGCGCAAGTTCGAGGTCTACCAGAAGCGCCACCGCGATGAGCCTCCCCCGCCGCCGGACAATTGGGTCAATTAATTGGGTTCGCTGAAGTTTATTTTGCCACCGCGAAATCGCTGACCACGCGGTAGAGAAATTCAATTCCCTTGCGAAACGAATCGAGCGGAATACGCTCATTGTCCGCGTGCATTCGCAGCGTGTCTTCCTCGGTAAGCGGAAACGGCAGCAGCCCATACGCTTGAACATTGCGCAACCGCAGATACGCGGAATCGGTCGCGCCCGTGGACATCATGGGCACCACAGGCACGCCGGGAAATTCCTCCTGCGTGGCCTGCTGGATCGTCTTGAACAATTCGCTGTCGAGAGATGAGGACGGGGCCGCTTCGCCAACCGACGTATCTGCGTGAAATGCAACCTTGGGATCGTTGACGATGTTTTTCAAGTTGAGCAGCAGACCGTCGATTGAATTTCCGGGGAGCAGGCGAACATTCAACGTCGCTTGCGCTTCGGAAGGCACCACGTTTGGCCGGATGCCTGCGTTCAACATCGTCGGAGCAATCGTGTCGCGCATCATGGAATTCCAGACGGGGCTCGCTTCAGAAATTTTTTTCTGCGCCAAGTCCGAGCGCACCGGATTGTCGAGCGCGCGCATCCATTTTCCGATCTCAGGATCGATGACCGTCGAGAGTTGCTCGAAATAAGTCTCCGTTACGGGCGTGAGCTGATACGGCGTTTGGTATGCCGCAATTTTGCCGATCGCGTCGGAGAGCCGCACGATGGCGTTATCCGGCACCGGGACTGATCCGTGTCCCGACGTTCCCGTGGCCGTCACGGTGACGTCCACCGGCACTTTTTCCGCCGCTTGCACGCCGACATATTGCACCTTGCCATTCTTTAGAATTGCGCGGCCGCCTTCGTTCAGGGAGTATCCGGCGGCGATTTTCTCCCAGTATTTGTCCAAGGCAAATTTCATTCCCGCCTGGCCGCCCTGTTCTTCGTCGCCTTCGGCGAGCAAAATGACGTCGCGGGTCAGACGCATGTTGGAACGTTTCAACGCGACCATCACAGCGACGTTGGCGATGGTCATGCCCTTGTCGTCAATCGCGCCGCGGCCGTAGAGATACCCGTTTTGAATCACGGCGCCAAACGGATCGACCTGCCATTTCGACCTGTCGACGCCCACGACATCCAGATGCCCCAACAGCAGCAGGGCGCGTGATGGATCCGGCATCGAATTTGCCGAGAGGCGCGCAATCAAAATCCCGCGCCCGGGCGTGCTTTCGTAAGTCTCCGCGGGTATTCCTTCTTTCCGCAGAATGTCCGCGAGATATTTCGCCGCAGCCATTTCGTTGCCGGGCGGATTTGTGGTGTCGATGCGAATCATTCCTTGCAGCCAGCCCAAAGCATCGATATACAATTTTTCAAAATCCGCCGCTCCGGCTTGCGGTTGCGTTTGCAAAGGCTGCGCTTGAGCAAATGCAGTTTCAGCGGCGCCGGCAAGCAGAATGAGGGCGAAGACAACTCCAGGCTTCCATCGCATCCGAATCTCCATAAGTGCGGTAAATCTTCAGCACGAACGCCGAGTTCATACTATCATGGCGATTTCGCCGACTGCGGTGGACGGCAAAGGTCTGTGGCTAAAGAATCGACCATCCCCGCGACGTGTTCTTACATCCAATCGTGCACGGAGGCTTCAGTTCATGCGACAGAACGCGGTGCTGCGCTGGGTTGTCATTGCGGCCGTCACGGCCGCGCTAATCGTGCCGGCAAACGTTCTGGCACAAATACCGGGCCAGCAAAAGCCGCCGGCTCAACCGCAACAGCAACAGCCGCAATATTCCATCACCGTGCAATCGCAGTTGGTGCAAGTGAACACGGTGGTCACCGACCAGGACGGCAACATCATCACGGGGTTGAAGCAGGGGAATTTCCGCATCCTCGATAATAATCAGCCCGTCCCGGTCACGAATTTCCAGCCGAATGATGCGCCGATTACCATCGTCCTTCTGCTCGAGTTCAGCGCGCGTTTCGGCGGCATCTTTGCGTATTACTCGAAGTATTTGGCGTATGGCTTCGCCGAGCATCTCGGCCCAAAGGACTGGATCGCCGTGGTCACGTTTGATCTGAAGCCCCATATTCTGGTGGACTTCACGCACAACAAACAAGAAGTCCAAAACGCAATCATGAGCCTGTACTTTCCGGGCTTCAGCGAAGCGAATACGTTTGACGCACTGATCGATACGATCAATCGTCTGAAAGACGTTCAGGGCAAAAAAGCGATTCTGTTGGTTGGCACCGGAGCTGATACGTTCAGCAAGCACACACTCGACCAAACCTACAACGTGCTGAAGCAGACCAACGTCACGGTCTTCAGCGTGGGGGCCGCGGAAATGCTGGAAGTCGCCAATCCGAACGGCGAGTCCGTCGGCTATCTTCAGCAGAAAAACGAAATGAACTATTTCGGAAGACTTACGGGCGGCTATGCCTGGTTTCCACGCTTCGAAGGCGAAATGCCCGATATTTTCAATTCCGTGGTCGAATTCCTGCGCAATCAATATTCGCTTGGCTACGTCCCGCCGGAATCCGCGCGCGATGGCAAGTATCACAAGATCAAAGTGGAAGTGGTGGACGATAAAGGCGAGCCGCTGATGGTTGCAAACAAGAAGGGTAAAGCGAAAAAGGTGGTGGTCTACGCACGCGAAGGATACCTGGCGGCGAAGGCCGAAACCGGAGACTAGAAATAGGAATCGCGCCGCAGGAAGAATGAAGACAGAGTAGAGTTGCTTCAGTATCCACGCTGAAGATCAACTTGATTGATGAGTTCCCGCCCGTCGAACCATCTCTCCAGATTTTCCATCAGCAAGTCCATCTGGCGTGTCCACATGCGTTCCGTCACCGCGCTCACGTGCGGAGTAATGAAAATGTTGTCGAGCTTCCACAGCGGGCTCTCCGGCGGCAACGGCTCTTCTTCGGCGACGTCGATGGCTGCGCCTGCGATTGTGCGAGCTCGCAGGGCCTCTGCCAGCGCCGCCTGATCCACCAGAGTGCCGCGCGCCACGTTGATTAGATAGGCCTCACGCTTCATCAGCGCGAATTCCTTCGCTCCGATCATTTGACGGGTTTCTGGAGTTTCCGGTGCGGCGAGCACCACGAAATCCGCTTGCGGCAGCGCGTTCGCAAGTTCTCCCGCTGGGAGAATCCGTTCGGCGAGTTGCGCGTCGCCGCGTCCCGAACGCGTCATGCCCCAGATTCTCATCCCGAGCGGCTGGATGCGGCGCGCGAGTTCGCGTCCCGTGGCGCCAAAACCAACGATGAGCAGCACTCGCCCGTCCAGTTCGAACGGCCGCGGCTTCGCGTCCCATAATTCCTGCTGGGCCCAATGGCTCTGCGCCTGGTAGCGCATCGCGTCTGAAAAACGCCGCGCCAGCGCGATGATCGTGCCCAGCAAATGCTCGGCCATGGGAACGGCGTGTACTCCGCCCGCGTTGGTCAACACAATGCTGCTCCGCCGAAGCTCCGGATACATCAGTTGCCCCACTCCTGCAGCAGTGGAGTGAATCCATTTCAGTTTTTTTGCCTGCGCAAACTGATCGCGACGCAATGAGTAGCCGACCAAAATATCTGTGTCCGGCAGTTCGTCGATTACGTGCTCGTAGCCCGGCAAATGGACCACTTTCAAGTCCGGCCAACGCCGCGTGATTCGCGCATCCATATCCTGCGGCGGGCGCCATAGCGTGAACGCATGCCAAACGCAAATTAGGAGCTTGGTATCTTTAGGCGCCGGTCTGTTCATGGATTTTCACGCGGGTTGGACGTCATTTCGAAGATGCGCGCAGGTCGCGGCCAGTCATTTCCTTTGGCACGGGAATATCCAGGATGGCGAGGAGCGTGGGCGCGATGTCTCGCAAGGAACCGCCGGGACGCAAGCGCGCGTGATTGTCCTCCGATAGCAAAATGAAGGGCACAGGATTCGTGGTGTGATACGTGTGCGGGCCGCCCGTGACGGGATCGATCATTGTCTCCGCGTTGCCGTGGTCGGCCGTGATAATCCATGCGCCGCCGCGAGGCGAGAGGGACTTGTAAATGCGTCCCAAACATTCGTCAACGGTCTCGACCGCTTTGATCGTCGCTTCAAGTTTTCCCGTGTGCCCGACCATGTCCGCATTGGCGAAATTCATGATGATGGCGTCGAACTCGCCCTTCTCGATTGCCTTTATGACCGCATTCGCCACGCCGGCGGCAGACATCTCCGGTTGCAAATCATACGTGGGGACTTTGGACGAAGGCACGAGGATGCGCTCCTCGCCGGGAAACGCCTTTTCGATGCCGCCGTTGAAAAAATAAGTGACGTGTGCGTATTTCTCTGTCTCCGCGCAACGTAAGTTTCTGAAACCCATTTCGCCGAAGACTTGCGCGAGAATATGCTCCAGCTTTTCGGGCCCCTGAATGTAGCGCAGCCACGGCCAAGTTTTTTCATATTGCGTCATCGCAACATAGCAGAGATTTGTCGGTCGCTGGGGATCCGCGAATTCCTTGAAGTCGGGCTCCGCGAGAGCGCGCGTCATTTGACGTGCGCGGTCAGCGCGGAAATTGAAGAAGATCACTGCATCATCGTCGCGAATCACGGCGCGCGGCGCGGCAGGCTTGCCGGGGACTGCCTTTGTCGTGATCACCGCGGGCACAACGAATTCGTCGGTGACAAGTTTTTCATAGCTCGCCCGCATGGCCGCAATCGGGTCGTCGAATTTCGCCTGCGAATCGCCGTGCACGATAGCGCGATAGGCGCGCTCGATGCGTTCCCAACGATTGTCGCGATCCATCGCGTAATAGCGGCCGCTGACAGTCGCGATTTCGCCGACACCCAGCTCGCGCATCTTCTTTTGGAGCTGCTGCAAGAACTCGATGCCTGAATTCGGCGGCGTGTCGCGGCCGTCCATGAAGGCGTGGACGAAGACGCGCTCGACTTTATTCTCTTTCGCCATGCGTAACAGCGCGTACAGATGATTGATATGCGAATGCACGCCGCCGTCACTGACCAGGCCCATCAAATGTAATTGATGAGTGCGGCCGCGCTGCATCGCGTCGAGCAGCAACGGCTCCTTGAAAAATTCGCCGGACGCGATTTTCATATCGAGGCGGGTGATATCCATTTGCACGATGCGGCCCGCGCCCATGTTCAAGTGGCCGACTTCGCTGTTGCCCATCTGGCCTTCGGGCAATCCGACAAACGGACCGGAAGTATTGATCAAAACATTCGGGAATTTCTTGAGCAGCGCGTCGTAATTTGGTTTGCGCGCGAGCGCGATGGCGTTGCCGTTGGTCTCCGGCGAATAGCCCCAGCCGTCGAGCACGGTCAGCACAATTGGTTTTGGCCGTTTCGCCATGGTGACGCGTCAGAATACACGGAATCGGCGGGAAAACGGAATGCTCAGATTTTGCGGCGGTCTATTAGCGATGAAGAGGGCGACTCGGAATTTACCGTTAGTGGGAGGCCGCGAATTCGTGCAACGCGGCGATGAGGCGGTCTACTTCGTCAACAGTGTTGTAATGCACCAGGCCGATGCGCAGCAAGCCGCCGTCTTTTTCTACGCCGAGACGCTCGGTCAAATTTAACGCGTAGTAATTTCCGTCCCAGGTGAAAATGCCGCGGTCGCCCAGGAATTTCGCGGCATCGAGCGGTTTGCCATTCGCCAGCCGCACTCCGACGGTTGGAACGCGCTCAGAAAATCGCGCGGGATCGGAAATGCCGTAGAAACGCAGCCCCGGAATTTCGAGCAAACCACAGATCATGCGCGCCGCCAAATTCATTTCGTGCTCGCGCATGGCGCGATGCGCGCTCACAAGCGCTGTGCGCCGCGTGGTCAGTTGCGTTGCAGAGCAGCGCCGGCCCAACTCCGCTAAATATTCAATGGCCGCCGCAACGCCAGCCAATCCCTCATGGAGCTGCGTGCCTGTCTCCCAACGATCCGGCAGCGTTTCGGGCGCGGGGCGAACTTTGTACGGGCGAAAGCGCAGAAGCAGCTCGCGTTTGCCGTAGATGCAACCCATGTGCGGGCCGAAGAATTTGTATGGCGAACAAGCCAGAAAATCACAATCGAGCGCGCGGACGTCAATCGTGCCATGTGGCGCGTAGTGCACGGCGTCAATAAACGCGAGAGCGCCGGCGTCATGCGCGAGTTTCACGATTTCCGAGACGGGATTGATGGTTCCGACGGCGTTCGACGCGTAACCCACGGCGACGAGCTTCGTGCGCGAGGTAATCTTCCGCCGGAGATCGTCCATGTCCAGCGTGCAATCCTCTTTGCGAATATCTATCTGGCGTACGACGCCGCCGCGTTCCTCGAGCGTGCCCCATGGGGCAACGTTCGCATCGTGGTCGAGTGTGGTAACGACGATTTCGTCGCCAGCGCGCAAATCGCGGCCGATGCCGCGCGCCAGCGCAAACGTGATCGTCGTCATGTTTGGGCCGAAAAACACTTCGTCCGCGTCGCAATTGAAAAAATCCGCCATGGCCGCACGCGCCGCGGCAATCATCGCGTCCGTGCGGCGGCTGGTGGCAAATGCGCCGCAGGTATTCGCGTTCGAGTTTTCGAAATAGTCGCGCACGGCATCGATCACGCGCTGCGGCACCTGCGTTCCCGCCGGCGCATCAAGAAACGCGGCCAGATGGCCGTTTACCATCTGCTTCAACGCCGGGAACTGCGCGCGAACCCAGTTCACATCAAGCGCCAACGGCTTCTGTGCTGTATCGCTTTCTCGAAACGCTGGAGTAGTCATCGGAATCTTCCTGAGTCAACGTTTCAACTTTTCGTGGCGCGAATAAAATCCGCGAGCAAGCCATACGCCGTGGCAATTACGCCAGGCTTGTGCTCGATGATCGACAGCCCGAACACGTCCATGTCGAATCGCACCGCCGAAGTCGTTCCTTCGAGCAGAGCGAGCGGATCGCTCATCGGCAGTTGCTCCGGCCTAACGCTTGCGTGCACTCGGCCGTCGGGGGTGCGTTCGGCGCGACAGATCAATTTGTACCTCATGCCGGCAGCGCGCGCTCCGCGCACCTGTTCCGCAGTAACCGTGCGGATTCCGACGCGTTCGATTTCTTCGAGCTTGATCGGCGCGCCCATCAACACAATCGCGAGCGCAGCTACTTTGACAGCCGCATCCCAACCGTCCAGATCGTCCGACGGATCCGTTTCGGCCACGCCGATTTCTTGCGCCTTCTTCACCGCTTGCTCGAGGCTTAGCCCGTTTTCCATTTCCGTAAGCACAACGTTCGTGGTTGAATTCAGAATCCCGCGAAAACCTCGCAGCTCAACGCCAGGCAAACAGTGCGGAAACATGGAGAAAATCGGCGTGCCATCCATTACCGTCGATTCAAAGAAAAACTTCCGGCCATTTTTCGCCGCCAATTCGCGCAGTTCGCGATACGCGTGCACAACCGGCCCTTTATTCGCGCTGATCGCATGTGCGCCCGCTTCGAGCGCTGCTTTCAAGTGATCGATTGCCGGTTGCCCTGTGTGGCGATTGAGCGAGCTGGCCTCAAAAACAACGTCCGCCCGCGACGCGGCGATCCATTCGCGGACATTTTGCGGAGCCTTCGCACCGCGCGCCTCCGGCCAGCTTTGCGCGAGCGTCGCCGAAGGATCGAGGCCATTGGGATCCGCTATCCAGCCGATTCGCCGCGATGCTACTCCCGTGAGATTCCACTCGATGCCACAATTCTTGCTCAGCCCGACTTTCTTCGAAGCCAGGAGACGCACGAGTTCCCGCCCGACATTTCCGAAGCCAATCAGCGCCAAATTATATTTGCGAATCGAAGTTCTCCCGGGGCTTCCGACAGCGCGACAGAATACACCAACGCGCACAGTTTGGCCGGACGTTCGTTCACTCCAATATTCGGTGTTACATCGTGAGTACGGCGCGAAACCGGGCCTTGCCTTCCACGACGCGCTGATATGCCTTCGGAGCCTCGGCCAATGGGTACGTCTCGACTATCGTTTTAACTCTTCCTTGCGCTACAAAATCCAGGGCTTCGTAGAGATATTCGGGGCCGTTTTGCTGGCTGCCAATTATCCGAATGCGCTTCGAGATGAGGTCCATCAGCGAGATCGAAAGCGGCTCCGCGTCGGCTCCCATTGTGACGAGCCGGCCGTCCGGCCGCAGCCCCTGAATGCTGTCCACCATCGATTTGGTCGAATTGGAAGTGCTGAGGATCACGTCTGCGCCACCCGCTGCGGCAAGGCTCTTTCCGTCGCGGACAATTTCATCCGCGCCGAGATCGCGGATCATCTTGTCTTTATCGGGGGAGTGCGAAATCGCGATGGTCTCGAAGCCCCCAGCTTTTGCATATTGCACCGCGAGGTGCCCAAGGCCGCCAATTCCGAGCACGGCCACGCGCTCATGCGGTTTGGGATCGGCCCAGCGGAGCCCGCTATAGACGGTGTAGCCGGCGCAGAAAATCGGGGCCGCTTGCTCATAGGAAACCTTTTCCGGAATCAGGTAGGTGGCGTCGGCATTCATCAGCATGTATTCGGCGTGACCGCCTTGTACATCGAGCCCCGTACTCTTCAGATAGGGACAGAACATCTTGCGGCCTCGCTGGCACCATTCGCAGCGCCCGCACGTGGATTGAATCCATGCGGTGCCCACGCGGTCGCCTACTTTTCGCGTTGTGACGTCGGAAGCCACGGCGACGATCTCGCCGACCGGCTCGTGACCTAGAATTCGGGGAAATTGTCCCGGAATGTGTCCGAGGGTTTCATGCACGTCGGTATAGCAGATTCCGCTCGCGTGCATCTTCACGAGAACTTGGTTCGGCCCGGGTTGAGGTTGCGGAACGTCTTTGATCTGCCACGAACTGCTCACAGCAGGTACGACTGCGGCTTGCATAGTGTCTTCCTCCCTGCGTGATTCGATGCCCACACCCCCGCGTTTGGCGCATGATTTTGCGCGCGCGTAAACCCGCTCGGCACTGATAAACGGGATTGCGCCTACTAAATCGAGTAGTTCCCGGATTGTCGGCAGCTCGGCGATAATTGTCGGACTCGGATGCCTGGCGGCGAAAACTCTCTCAAATAGGGCTTCACTCCCACGTCCGTACGCTAAGAGTCTGACAACGGAATTTCTGGCTGTATCGTTCTCCTCTTTTTCTGTTCACTTTGCAGTTCCTTTCCTGCAAAGTTTCTCCTGTTGAAGTGTATGAGTCTAGACGACCGGGGGCTGCCGGAGCCTCATCCAATCCACATGAGAATGCATCCATAACCGTCATGAAACCGCCATGCGACGAAGCCGTGCTCCGGTCGATAAATGCTGACACTCCATGCGCAGCGGAAAATGGACGTTGGATTCTGGCAGCGACAATTCTCGGTTCAAGCATGGCCTTTATCGACAGCACCGTCGTTAATGTCGCTTTGCCTGCGCTTCAAGTAAATCTTCACGCAACTGTGGTCGGTGTGCAATGGGTGGTCGAATCTTACGGCTTATTTTTAGGAGCTTTGATTCTCGTCGGCGGCTCTCTCGGCGACTTGTTCGGCCGCCGATTGATGTTCCTGTGTGGCGTGGGAATTTTCACGGCTGCTTCCATCGGCTGTGGTCTTGCCTCGAACATTCAGCAGTTAGTGCTTGCGCGGAGTATTCAGGGTGTGGGAGCTGCCTTCCTGGTGCCTGGCAGCCTCTCGATCATCAGCGCGTGTTTCGACGAAAAAACTCGCGGTCGAGCGATCGGTACATGGTCCGGCTTTACGGCGATCACAACAGCATTGGGGCCGGTTCTCGGTGGCTGGCTGATTGAGCATGCGTCTTGGCGGTGGGTTTTCTTTATTAATGTTCCCATTGCGGCCACCGTAATCGCAATTTCGTTGCGGCGCATTCCCGAAAGCCGTAGCGCTGCTGCCAGGCATGCGGATTGGCTGGGAGCCCTGGTCGCGACTGTCGGATTAGGCGGCGTGGTCTATGGCCTGATCGAGTCTACAAATCTCGGTTGGGGCCATCCATTGGTTTTCGGCAGCCTGATCGCCGGGTTCGTCTGTCTGATTGGATTCGTGTTCGTCGAAGCCAGGATAAGTTCACCCATGGTTCCGTTGACGCTTTTTGTGTCACGCAGTTTTAGCGGTGCGAACCTGCTCACCCTGTTTCTCTATGCCGCTCTTGGAATCTTCTTTTTCTTGTTCCCGATGAACCTAATCCAAGTGCAGAATTACTCGACAACTGCAACCGGTGCCGCCGCGCTGCCGCTAATTCTGCTGATGTTCTTTCTTTCGCGCTGGTCTGGCGGACTGGTGACGCGCTATGGGCCGCGGCCGCCGCTGGTCATCGGGCCGCTGATTGCCGCGGCGGGTTTCTTTCTCTTTGCCGTACCCGGCGTGGAAGCGAACTACTGGAAGACATTCTTCCCTGCGTTTGTTGTTCTCGGGTTTGGAATGGCGGTCAGTGTGGCTCCTCTCACTACTGTGGTTATGAGTTCAGTAGACCAGGACCGTGGCGGCACGGCCTCAGGCATCAACAATGCGGTCGCCCGGGTTGCGGGGGTACTTGCCATTGCCATCCTCGGGATCGTGATGGTGAAATCATTCAGTTCTAGCTTGAATCGTAGTCTCGCGGGCGGACTGCTTCCGCCCGGCATTCTCCGGTACGTTCAGGCGAACGAAATCAAGCTCGCCGGCCTTGACCTACCCTCTGGCCTGGATGCCGACAAGACAGCGATGATCCGGGTATCAATTTCCCGTGCCTTCGTCTTTGGATTCCGATGCGTAATGTTAATCTGTGCAGGTTTGTCGTTGGCAAGTGCTGCGGTCGCATCGCTAATGATTGGCGGCCGGTATAAAACTCCGCCCGGTTAGGTTAGGCTCCGCTTAATCGAATCGTCACGGATGACCCTGTTAAGCGGTGGCCGACCCCCATCGGTAGGCACTCACGCCAGGAAGGGTCTTATCGCTGTGTGGAATATTTTTCATCGGAAGCCTCTACATTTGCAGAAAGTAACGACCGGCCGTTTCGAGATCGAGCAGAGCGGGCAAGTTGCCTATCTGGAATATAGTTTGGCGGGAAACATTCTGGAGTTGACACACACGGAAGTTCCTAAAGGGTTGCGGCGTTTGGGTCTCGCATCGGCCTTGGCAGAGTACGCTCTCCAGTGGGCACGAGAGCACAACCTTAAGGTCGACATTATCTGTCCGACGGTACGGCGATACGTAGAGCAGCACCCGGAGTATTCCGACCTTGAAATGCATTGAGGTGAGAATTTCTCTAACCATGCCGACGGTGTGGAAGGATGTTTTGTCGACTGAGCCTGTCTGACTGCCTCCATGACGGACATAGTCGAGGCTTAAACCGCGGCGCTCGAAGGAGCCGGCCGCTCGCCACGGACGGCCTCTTCTTCCGTGCCATACACTTCAAAGACGTGAATCAAACGCGTCAATTCGAGGACTTCTTTCGCTACGCGATTCAGCCCGAAGAACGCAAAGCCGAGCTTCCAATCCTTAGCGACTTTCAAGGCTTCGACCAAGCAGGCCACGCCCGCGCTATCGATATAACGTACGGTGGTCATGTTCACGATTACGCGCGGCGCTTTCTTCACCTTCAGCAAACTCATAAGCGCCTTGCGAAGCTCAGGAGTGTTATACAAGGTGACATCGCAGCAAACGTCGACAATCGTGGCGCTTCCGTTCGCACGCGTTGTGATGTTCAAATCCATCGATTTCTCCGCAACCAATAGCGAGACCGGCAGAATACTCCGAGTCGGAATATGTGAACAGCGCTCAGACGCCGCTGATGTTTTCGAACAGTTCGCCGGTGCCGTCCGTATCGGCGCCGCTGATGCGCTCTTCAAGGCTCGCTTGGCTCATTGCTGATGCTTGCCGGTTGAACCGACCCTTCGTGCGTGCCCTCGCCCTGAGATAGAGCGGCCGGCTGTTTGAAGGGCAGACGAACGCGAAAGCGCGTGTCGCCGGGCTGGGATTTCAGGTCGATCGAACCGTGGTGCTTGCGCACGATGCGCATGGCGGTATCGAGGCCAAGGCCTGTGCCTTCGCCTACTTTCTTGGTAGTGAAGAAGGGCTCGAAGATGCGCGACTGCACGTCCGGCGGAATGCCGGGGCCATTGTCGCCGATTTCCACCACGGCGCAATCCGGCTCGCGGAGCGCGCGCACGCGCAGCTCGCCATTGTCGTTCATAGCGTCAAGGGCGTTATCAATAAGATTGGTCCACACCTGATTGAGTTCCCCGCCATAGGCACAGACTCGCGGCAGGGCAGGATCGTAATCGCGGATGACCGTGATTCGATCTTTCAAGCGATGGCCAAAGATCTTTAACGTGTTGTCCAGATCTTCCTGAAGGTTCACTTCTTGAAGGGCGCCCTGATCCATATAGGAATAGCGTTTGATGGCCGTCACCAGATCGCTGATGCGGCGCGTGCTGTTGTCGATTTCCTGAACCAGCCCATAAACGGTGATCAGCGCAGCGACGCGGCGCAGCACGTATCCCACGGCGCCCTCTCCCGTCGCGGCGGCAAGCGCGTCCAGTTTCTGGGGGCTTATACAAGCATCCGCCAAAAGTGGGGCGATCTGGTAGGGCTCGGCGATATTGTGGCGCTCAAGCCAATTAGTAATTTTTTCTTCACGGTCGCTGAAGTCGAGAGGGTCGGATGACTGCTTTTCTGTGGAAGCGGTTTGCTTCATGGCTTCCTGTTCGAATTGCAACATCGTAACGCGCTGAGCCTCCGAGAAGGAGTGTTGAAGAAGCCTGAGGCTGGCGGCGCGGACATTCTCCATCGCCTCCATGAGGTTTTGTGCAGCGCGGCGCGCCGCCGCGGCGGGATTGTTCAGTTCATGGGCAAGCCCAGCAGAAAGTTTCCCGAGCGCCATGAGCTTCTCTTGCTGCGTTTCCATGCGCGTGACTTCGCGGATACGGTCGGACATCAGGGCGACCAGACGCTGGCCCAGCACCGGCATGCGCTGCAGCATTTCCGGGAAATATTGTTTGTGGAGGCGAAGCAGTCGCGAGGGCAAAACAGCGCGGGCCGTGCCGCGGACCTGCGTGAGACGCGAAAAAGGAAGCAGGCCGGTAACTTGGCCGGCAGACGCAATGAGCACCGACGAGCCAGCGTTATCCACGCGCTCAAACTGGATTTCGCCATCGAGAACCACGTTCAGATAGTCCACCGGGTCGCCGGGCCGCGCGAAAACCTGTCCCGCGTGGAAGGTCACCTCGTCCATTCGCGTGGCCAGCCATTCCAGATCCTCCGCGGGCAGATCCGCGAAGACCGAGATCAAGCGCAAGCCCGCAACAAAGCGGGCAGTCTGTTCGGCGTTTTGCTGTTCGCTCATCTCACACCGTACTCAAGTATTGATGCACGAATTGCACTGCATTGGAACCCTCTCCCACGCCGGAGGCAACGCGCTTGATGGAACGGTACCTCACATCGCCCGCCACGAAGATACCAGGGACACTCGCTTCCAGGAGCCACGGATCGCGCTCAAGCGGCCACTTTTTCGGAGGCTTGCCATCGCGCATCAGATCCGGTCCCGTCAGAAGAAAGCCCTTTTCATCGCGTTCGATCACCCCCGCGAGCCAGTCGGTGCCCGGCAGGCCGCCAATAAAGATGAACAACGAATCCGTCGCGATTTTTTGACTTTCCCCGGTTGTCGAGCAGCGAATCGTGATGCCTTCCAGGTGCTCTTGGCCGAAGACTTCGACAACCTCCGAGTTGACCTCCACGTGGATGTTTTCGGTCTTGCGAATCTGGTCAATCAGATATTGCGACATGGTGCTTTGCAATGAATTACCGCGCACGAGCATGACCACTCGCCGGGCGTACTGCGAAAAGAATACCGCAGCTTGCCCCGCGGAATTCGCCCCGCCCACGATGTGAACGTCCTTGCCCCGGCAGGACGCAGCTTCGGTCATGGCCGCGCCATAATAGACGCCGGCGGCTTGCACACGGTCCATCCCCGGGACGTCGAGCCGCCGGTAAGAGACGCCTGTGGCGATGATCAACGCTTTCGCTCCGATTTCCGTGCCGTCGGCAAGAGCGACGAACTTTGAGCCCGCTTCGACGCGCAGCCGGGTCACCTCCTGCGGCGTGAGAATTTCCACGCCAAAACGCCGGGCTTGCGTCACGGCCCGCCGGGCGAGATCTGCACCGCTCAGGCCCGAGGGAAAGCCCAGATAGTTCTCGATGCGCGAGCTCATGCCCGCTTGCCCGCCCGGCGCGTCTCGTTCGATCATCACCGTGCGCAGGCCTTCAGAAGCACCGTAGACAGCGGCCGCAAGTCCGGCGGGACCGCCGCCGACGATCAGCAGGTCATAGAAGGAAGTTTCCGCTCGCGTGCGCAATCCCAGCCGCTCGGCGATTTCCAGGGTTGTGGGATCGGAAAGAGAAGTTCCGTCCGAAAACATAACCACCGGAAGCTTTCCCGCTTCGCCTCCCGCGACACTCAGAGCTTCGCGGGTTTCCGCGCTCTTCTCAGCGTCTTCCGCGTCCAGCCAGTGGTACGGCACCTGATTGCGCGCCAGGAAGTCGCGCACGGCGTAGGAACGAGGAGACCAACGATGTCCCAGTACGCGCACTCCCGAAAATGCAGGCCGGTAAGACGCCTGCCAGTCTTCCAGCAGGTCGTCCAGCACCGGATAAAGGTGCTGCTCGGGCGGGTCCCACGGCTTCAACAAGTAGTGATGAATTCTCGCTTCGTTGATGGCTTGGATGGCGGCATCCGTGTCCGCATACGCTGTCAGCAGGACGCGGCGCGCATCCGGGTAGATATCCATAGCGCGCTGGATAAATTCGACGCCGCTCATCTCCGGCATGCGCTGGTCGGCAAGCAAAAGGCTGACCGCTTCACTGCGCCTTTTCAGTCCGCGGAGCGCGTTGAGCGCAGCAGAGCCGGAGTCTGCGCGCAATACGCGATAGTGCTCGGCGTAGTGTTTGCGCAGGTCGCGCTCGACCGCCCGCAATACCTCCGCGTCATCGTCAACGGCCATCAGCACCGGTTTAGCCATACTGCTTCGCCGTTCGTCTCCCTGTCTGTCAATTTGCTGGATCTTACTCTAAACCTCAACTCGATTGGATGCACCGGCGAAGCTGAAGATTTGGGCCGCTGCCGGTCGGCTGACAGTCCACGCTTCCTAATGATCTCGTGTCCCTGTCCGAATATGCGCAGTTGACGGCGCCCAGCGATTCTTCCGAAACATATACAACTAAACTGCGCATCGCCTATTCGATGCCTCATCCGGCCCAATCAGATCCACTTTGTATTCTTTTTGCTTCGAGGCCAACCAGGACCAAAAGCCGCTCCGCCGCTTCTGCGACCAACGGAGTGACACGCCTATGGTTCGTATCATCGCACCGTCGCGTCTCGTGGAAGCTCATAGCCACATCAAGGAGTTGCAAAGAGCCACTGCTTCGCTGGCTGCCCTCAGCGTCGCCGTCGGCCCGATTAAAGATATATTGATCGGGGCGGCGCGCAGGCTGCAGGTAGATGTGCCTGCGATCGGAAGAAGCCCTTCGCCTCCCAATATCGCAGTCTTGAGATTGAACCCGAGGAGCGGTGCCAGCGCGACAGGAGATCCAGGGGTTCTTATGGGGTATCCGACGGGCATCGAAGGAATCCTTGCGCGGGTAGGCATACCAACTGTCAGGAGCGCTTGTTTTTTAAAAATGTACTTCGGGATTAGTTTGAGAAAATACTACAGACTATTCTTGGCCCCTCTTGACTCAAGCCGGAGAGAGCGCAAAGCTCAGGTAGCGAATTCTCGCCAATTAAGGCGAAAATTCGGCCTTTCTCCTGTGCTCAGCGTAACGGCAAGAAAACCTATGACTGACTGGCGGAGGGGGTGGGATTCGAACCCACGAGACCCTTTTGAGGTCTAACGGTTTTCAAGACCGCCGGTTTCAACCACTCACCCACCCCTCCAACCCAGCTATTGTATTGTAGCCTGCGGAGCAATCCAAAGCACTGTGGGCGGTCAGGAGAGGCGTTCGCGCACTTTATCGCTGAGAACTTTGCCGTCCACGGTTTTGCCTTCCAGACGCGCGCGCGCGGCCTTGATCACGGCGCCCATTTGCTTCAGCGAATCGGCTTCGGTGTCCGCGATGGCTTCCTCGACGGCGCGGGAAAGTTCAGCATCGCTCGGAGCCGCCGGCAAATAGCTTTCGATGATCTTGATTTCTTGCGCTTCTTTTGCGGCGAGGTCGTCGCGTCCGCCTTTGGTGAATTGCTCGACGGACTCGCGCCGCTGTTTCACCATCGTCTGCAGAATTTGCAGCGCTTCCAAATCTTCGAGGGGGCGCATCTTTTCGATTTCTTTGTTTTTCAAGGCGCTCTTCATCATGCGAAGAACGCTCAAGCGCAGCTCGTCCTTCTCCTTCATCGCCGCGGTCAGTTCTTTTTGAATGCGTTCCGTCAGGCTCATGTTCTTGCGGGTTCTCCGCTTGATTTGTTTTGGGATAAGTGGTCGGGGCGAAAGGATTTGAACCTTCGACCTCCTGGTCCCGAAGTAAAAGCAGAAACTCTATCTTATTGGCCTGTTTAGCTTTGTTCTGCGTCGAACATGCTGATTTTGGCCCTAATTCGGCACCAAATGGACTCAATCCGGACTCATGTTTTGACCCCCTGGGCCGACCCCCTATCTTAGCGCCTATTTTGGGCGATCTCCAAGCAACATTTCGGGGGCATTTGGACTCACTTCCGGAGGGTTCGAACCCCTTTTTGGACCCCCTGGGCCGACCACCCATCCTCACGCCTATTCCGGGTGATCTCCAGCGACATTTCGAGTGCGTTTCGACTCACTTCCGGAGGGTTTTGGACCCATGTTTCGAGTGGCAAAACAATGGCCCTGAAGAAGGCTCCGACCGAACGACGTGTGGATGATCGGAGGAGCTGGCTTTTGCGGCTTACTTTGACATCTTGAAAGCAGCAGCCCCTCGCGCGAGATCCCCTATGTCCGTGCTAGTCTTGCAGGACTTTAGGGCCGCATGGGAGGAGAGAATATTGGAGACGAGGTCACGTTCGCGCAGGTTCAAACAGCATGCGAAGCGCCGCTAGCCGAAGGCGCACCCATTGAATCGGGAAATGCGCACGCGCTTGCCGCAAAACGCCGAGGATGAATTGGCGAACCGAATTCTTGCCGAAGTCAGAGCTGTGAATGTGCTAATAATCTCAGATTACGAGTGTGGTGAGCGACGCGCTGACGGAGCGCGTGCTCGAAGCCTGCGTGCGGCGAAAAGTTCCCGTCCTTTATCAAGCCGAAATGGTCGCGGCTGACGGCGTATCGCAGCGCCGCAATTTAGTCATGCACGCCACTAGTTTTTTTCGAGTATCGAGGACGGGTGCTTTTTGAATTCCCTCTGGCCGGAAGGGATTAAGCGCACGGACCAGTGTCAATGACACACTAGCTGCCATGTCGCCCAAATCCAGTTGAGGCAAAACGAATGAAACCGGATCGAGCCGTGATGCTATCTGAGCTCCTGAAGGAAATGCGGAGAGACAGCAGGGACTACTATCCTGACGAGGTCTGGCTGGAACTTCACAAGAGCTTTGCGTTGCCTTATGTCGAGCTCGTGATTCCTCGCAGGGCTGCTGGTCGTTGGGAGATATTTCTAGTTCGCCGGCCGGCAACGGATCCCTATTGGCCTTCGATGTGGCATCTTCCTGGCGGGCTGTGGCGCACTTACCAGACGCAAATTCAGGCGTGTCGGTCGGTCGCCCGACGAGAACTGGGAATTGGAGTAACGCGAGTTGACGAAGTCATGACTTACAAGTGGACGACGCATCCCTACGGAAATCCGATCTCTCATATCTGTTTATGCCTCCCAACGAGAAGACTCAGGAAGACACGCGATAGAGGATATTTCCGGCAGCTACCGCGACCCTTTATCCCTGAGCAGATCGGATTTGTTGATGAGTCTGTGAGATATTTGAGAAACCAATGGTGGAGACGCAAATAGAGGCGAGCAGGCAAATCCGCTTCACCCAGCAGTAGCCTGGTCAGGAAGCTTGGCGGATGCTGAATGAACGCAGTGGCTCTCATACCACTCAATTGTTCTGCGCAAGCCCTCCCGAAGACTGACCCTGGCACTGAAACCAAATTCTCGTTCAGGGCGCATTGTATCCAAACACCTCCGCAGCTGCCCATCCGGCTTCGAGGGATCCCATTCAATCGCTCCTTTAAAATTCGTCATCTCACAAATCATGGCAACAAGCGCTTTAATCGTTATTTCGCTGCCTGAACCCAAATTAACGGGATCAGGTTTATCATAACGTTCCGCGGCCGTAAGGATGCCGTCGGCAGCATCCTCTACGTACAGAAACTCTCGTGAGGCGTTTCCTGAGCCCCACACAGTTATCTTCTTGCGCCGCTCGGATTTCGCCTCGATACATTTCCTGATGAGGGCGGGAATTACGTGGGACGTCTCTAGATCGAAATTGTCAGCAGGACCATAGAGATTTACAGGGATCAGGTAAATGCCAGGGAATCCAAACTCTTCACGATAGGATTGCAGTTGGACCAGAAGCATCTTTTTAGCCAGCCCGTAGGGCGCATTGGTTTCTTCAGGATATCCGTTCCAGAGATCTTCTTCTCGAAAGGGGACGGGGGTGAATTTCGGATAAGAGCAGACTGTGCCAATAGAAACAAATTTCTCGACGCCGATGCGCCGAGCCTCCTCGATAAGAAGGAGTCCCATCATTGCATTCTCATAAAAGAAGCGACCGGGGTGCTTACGGTTGGCTCCGATGCCACCAACCACCGCCGCTAAATGAATGACAAGATCCGGATGAACCACTTCGAACAATCTGCTCACATCTTTTTTTTCGCAAAGATTAAATTCACGACTTCGCGGGATAAAAATATCTTGGCATCCGCGGGCGCGCAGTTTCGTCACAACTTGAGATCCGAGAAATCCCGCACCACCGGTGACAAGAACTCTCTTTCGCGCCCAGAAATTCACTCCTGTTTTCTCCTCTATCGTTTGGCTATTCCATCACACGAACGCGGCCGTCCACCAGCTGAGACGCCGGAGAAACAGAGCTATTCCATTGGTGCCAAGAATGAAATTTGCTGGCGAGGATTTTATTCCCCTCTCCGATAGCGGGAAGACCCGCCGCCTCGAGGTCTGCGTCAACCATAATGCGGACTAATTCGGTAAAGGTTATTCTGGGCTCCCAGGCCAATCTGTGTCGCGCTCGAGCGCAGTCGGCAATCAGACAGTCAACTTCTGTAGGGCGCAGGTATTTTGGATCTGTTTTCACATACCTTTCCCAGTCCAGCCCCGCATAGCTAAAGGCCTCTTCGAGGAATTCTCTAACGGAGTGCTCTTCGCCAGTGCCGAGAACAAAATCACTCGCGTCCTCTTGCTGCAGGATGCGCCACATGCCTTCGACGTACTCAGGGGCATATCCCCAATCCCTCTTTGCGTCTAGATTCCCCAGATACAGGTCCTGCTGTTTCCCGGCGACAATGTGAGCGACAGCGCGCGTGATTTTGCGTGTAACGAATGTCTCGCCCCGCCGAGGGCTTTCATGGTTAAACAGGATACCGTTACTCGCGAACAAACCATAACCCTCACGGTAGTTGACTGTCATCCAGTAGGAATATAGCTTCGCTGCGCCATATGGACTCCTGGGATGAAATGGGGTGCTCTCGTTTTGGGGCGGAGGCGCGCTGCCAAACATTTCGGAAGAGCTCGCTTGATAGAATTTCGTTCTGATTCCACTCCTTCGGATTGCCTCCAACATCCTGGTGGTGCCCAGTGCGGTCGTATCGCCGGTGTACTCTGGCATGTCAAAACTCACACGGACGTGGCTTTGAGCGCCGAGATGGTAGATCTCGTTAGGTTCTACATTGTATATAAGGTTGCTGAGCTGTTCTCCGCTGGACAAATCTCCAAAGTGAAGAAAGAGACGCGCGCCTGGTTTGTGAGGATCATTATAGACATGGTCCAGGCGCTGAGTATTAAACGTGCTGGCCCTTCGAATGATTCCATGCACCTCGTAGTCTTTGGACAGAAGAAGCTCTGCCATGTATGACCCATCCTGACCGGTGATACCCGTGATAAGCGCGCGCTTTGCCATGATGATTTCTCCTCAGCGGAACCGCCTTAGCCTTAGTAGTTCTAGAGATTCGCACACGATAAATTGAGAATTATAAAGCAGATATCGGCGCCACAATCTACGCGGCTCAGCCAGCAACCGATAAAGCCACTCCAAACCGTGCTCGCGCAGCCACTTTGGGGCCTGTTTTGAACGCCCCGAATGAATATCAAATGCCTGCCCCACGCCGACCAGAACCGGAACGCGCAGTCTGTCCCTGTGCTCGCGCATCCATCGCTCTTGTTTCGGACAACCGAGTCCCACCCAAAGGACATCAGGGGCCGCTTGGTTAATCATTTCAACCTGCCTACCATCTTCCTCCGCAGTCATCGGGCGAAACGGAGGCGAGCAAACTCCCGCAACATTCAGTTGAGGGAATTGCCCCTTCAGTTTTTCCGACAGCGCCTCTGGGACGCCCGGGGCCCCACCGTAAAAATAGTGGCGATAGCCCATCTCCTGAGTTTCGCGGCAGAACTCCAAGAGTAAATCCGGACCGTAAACTCTGCGCTGAAGCTTATGCCCTCTTAAGCGGCCCACCCAGATGAGAGGCATACCGTCAGGCACACACAGATCCGCTTCCTCGAGCACCTTTTTGAAGGACGGATCATGCCGGGCCTCCATCACGACATGCACATTCGCCACTGAGATGTAATGTGGACGGTCGCGTTGCGAAATCCACTTTCCCATCTCCTTAATCACATCGGGAATCTGCACCGCGTCCACCCGCACTCCGACGATATTGAGCGACGCGTTCCCCGCAAGCGTTGAGGCCTCTGTTGTCACTGCGAACCTACCTTGTGAAGTGCCACCAGGGTATTCGGCCAAAGAGGCACTCCCATCGGCTTGATTTCAGCTTCGGGAAACAACCGCTTAAGGTCCCTCGCGGACAGCAGGTTTATTTCTTCATAGGCAGTTATGTACCCCGGCGAAAAACGGACGACTTTGGCCTGCAGCGCCGGAGAGAAAAACTGATAAAAAGGGAGGAGCGTATGCGGCTCAATTGGGAAATTCCGATTCGGCGTGGTGACGAAATAACCCTTGGCAGCAACGCGTCGGATTTCGTCAGCGAACTGTTGCTGTTTAGACCAGCCTCCCACGTGCTCAATTACAGCGTTTGAGAATACCCAGTCAATCGATCTAGTGGAGAAGGGCAATTTGCACCCGTCCGCTCGGATCTTTGTCGCGTGAACATTCGAACCCCAGTTCGCACTTCCCAGGTCTAGATTTAGAACGGTCACACTCTCAAATCGCTCATAGAGACGAGCGAATTCTCCGGCTACCCCGATTCCGCCGCCCACGTCGAGCAATCTTTCGCAGCGACCCGGTTCGACAAGTTCAAGAATCAAGTTTACCTTTTGGCTTCGCAGCGCGACATGAAGAGGGCGCGCGAGTCGCCCTGCCATCTTCCGCAATATTTCCATCGTTGGATCCTTAACCACGAAGCTCAAAAATGTTTCTTATGATCAGCCTCGCCATATCGTGGGTTAAAAACGATCTCCCCTTGCTCCCGGAGCAGCCACGGTTTCAAGGTATCCTGCTTCTCTATACAACAAAAAAATTTGTTGCCTTGTCGGCGGATAAACGAAATCCGATTAAGAACAACCTGCATACATCGAAGCGCAGAAAGAAAGTTTCTGACCCCGATCGATGAGGTGACGAGGCGCAGTCGCGTTTGCTTTCGCAGCTCGAGGTCCTCTTCCGTCGCGTTGAAATCCCAATAGGGGTACGAAAAAAACGAGAATTCACATTCTGCAAGGAAGGACGCTACTGTCTTGCGAAGCTCCCCTGAGTTCCAACGATAAATGTAGTTTGGAACTGAAGAATTCCGCACGCCTCCTGCAACGAGGCCGCCCGGTAGCTCATAGGGAAACGAAAAGCCCATTTGCGTGATTGTGCGCATAAGAAAGGAATCGTTGGGCTCAAGGAACAGTACGTATTTGCGAGACACCCTTAGCATCTCGCATACAGCACGATGCGGCGACCGACAGTGGTGTATCACCTCGTGGGCAAAAACCATGTCGAAGGAATCGTCGGCCAGTCCCATTTGTTCTCCGTCGAGGCCCATGTACATCAAATGCGGCTGTCTGATCTCCCCGGTCAGCGTTCCGGGCCTTCCATCAAAATTCGACAGTATGATATGGCGGAACCCAGTACGTTTAAGAATTTCAAAGTCATCAATGTTTCCCCCTACCACCAGGACTTTTGTGTCCGTCGAGATGTGGCGAGACGCAACACAGGACGACAACACTTTTAGGAACTTTTCTCGACTTTTCTTCTCTTTTACCTTGGCTGTACTCACGACCGTCTCCAATATCGCCAATTCGCCCGAAAAAAAAGGGTGTGCGCTGTCCCCCATTTCCACGAACGTCCGAATCTAGTCTTACGTACCCTGGATTCGGCGTGCGGTTTTATCTAAACCACTGCAAGATATACCCGTCATCGACTCTCTTCCGACTCATGATAGCCCTACGCTTCTTAGCAGCTCTTGGAAGCAGCTGCAACACCTGTGCATAACCTTTCAGGGATGAACGCTCGCGAAGCAAAAGGTAGCCAAATATCTTCAAGTCATAGGCCAAGATATGGGGGAGGTGCCTCAGGAAGTGCCTCAACAAGTCGTTTTTCATCATCAGGAGGTATCGATTGCGGATAGAACTAACCCTGAGGACCTCAGGGATTTGCGAGCGCCGGTCCTTAGGAGTGAATGTTCGCAAGTGGTCTCCGACTGCGGAAGGAACGTACAGGCATTTCCAGCCACAAAGTTGCGCGCGCCACGAAATGTCCAAGTCTTCTTTTCCCGCGAAGAAGTCCTCGTCGTAGTATTCCCCCTCGAACTGGACATCCTCAAGCATCGATCGCCGAAGAAGCGTGGCGGCTCCATCAATTGCGAAAACAAGACTCGGTGACGAGTAATCGCCCTCATCCCGGCTGCCCATGGCGTAGCATACCTGCCGCCTTTTCTTCTCAATGTCGAGCCATGTCATGTCGAGAATGTTCTCAGAATTGCCATTCGGCGCGGCGTTCCTGAGCGAGTAAAGTTTCCCCCCTGCGATTCCAACTCTCGGATTCGCGTTCATTGCAGCGACGAGTTCCTCGATAAAGGTCGGGGCGAGATACGCATCCTGATTCAGGACGAGCACGAAGGGAGCTTGGGTCCGCCGAATCACTTGGTTGTGGCCGGCTCCAAATCCAATATTCCTGTCCGCTAAAATTATCGTGACCTCGGGAAAATTTGCCGAGACAAAGCTAGCTGTACCGTCGCTCGAGGCATTGTCCAGAACGTAGACGCCGATGGACCGATGAGTCTGCGCAAAAACTGCGTCTAGACAGCGCTGAAGGTACTTTCTTCCGTTCATGGTGACGATGCTGACGGCTACGTCATTTGTATTCATCGGTTCAATGTTCCTGGTTCCCCGGCGCAATGCGGGATCGGCGGACGTCTCGCGGAAAGGCCACTATGAAAAATTGGTCGGGGGCGCAATGACATAGCCAAGACGCATCCCATGATCAAGTAAAACGGAATTGCCCCGTACGGCGATTCGAAATAGGGCTCGAAAAGGCCTAGGGCAATAAGCCCCGCCCATAATGCGACGCCAAAGGCCTGCCCAGTGGCGTGGAAAGCCTTTACCAGCAACCGCAAAAGCTCTACTTGGAAAAGCGCAAACAGGCCCACACCTATCCAACCGGTGTAAGCAAGGACATAGAAAAATACGCTGTGCGGAGTCTGTATAAAGTCTCCTTCCAGGTACGGTACCAGGTCACCGAGAGGATATCCGTAACCGAAACCCAAGAACGCACGTCGGTGGTCAGCGTGAACTGCTTCCCAAATGGCAACCCACCACACTGTGCGCCAAAGAGCAGTGCTCTGATAGTTCTGAAAGTTCGACGTATAGTCCGCAGCGAGGTCAGGATCTATAGGGGCAAGGGCGCGCCCGATAATGTTTTTCGTGGATATCGTGCCGCTCCTGCTTTCAGGAGCTGGAATGCTAAGATCGACTGCATACATCACGCCTAACAATAGAACCGTACAAGCCGCTCCTGCCACCAAACGGCGGAGCTTCTTGGTCAGCCAGGACCAAACTAGGAGGCCAACTGCAAAGGCGAGCCATTCGCCGCGCAACGCGACGCCAAGAAGCACAAAAGAGTTTAGGACCAACAAGTGCGAAATGCGCCGTAGATTTTGTTCGAAGGCTAGGAGGCCCAGGAGACAGATCGCTGATGACGCTTGGGGCTGGCCAAACACTAATACGGGTGCAATGGTGGAAGAAACACCCGGTATCGTCCATGGAATCCTGCTGAGAAACAGGATGAAACAAATACCGTAAACGCCGTTGAACCACCCCAGGGCTCGGAACAAACGCGGAAGGAAATTTGGTTTCCGCAACCCAACCCACAGACCGAGAAGGAAAAACACAGGATAATAATTGAACGCGAGATCGCGTACCGCAGTGAGAGGCGGGTGTCCGAGTGCGATTCCCCGGAGAACCTGAAAAATTCCATAGACCAGAAAGATTAAATAGAATTTCAATAAGCGGCGCAGCGGCCGGATTCGGCGCGCCAGATGCGCCCAGGAACCTCGCGCCGTCCTCGGTCCGGCGAGAAGAAAAGCCGCGAGAATGATTTCTCCGATGAAGAGATGCCACGGCGGGATTCCCAGGTAGGCGAAACTGCGGCCCATTAGGCAATAGCCCAGGACCAGGATAAGAGCGATACGGCTCCATCCGTCGGGAAGCGTTGATTTTGCCGCGACCTCGTTCATTGCTCAACCCCAGAATTACCCACGCGCATCCATGAGCGCGTCACAGGTGCGAAGTTGATCATCAGAAAACCCACGATTTGAGAACGGGGCTCACTTTTCGTGCGTTCATGCGGTGGTTGTCACGCCCCCTTCACCGCCAGCGACGGGTCCGCCAATGAATCACCGTTTGCCGCGGCACGTGGCACGCTTTCTTGACGAAATGTCCGTCTTGTCAGGATGGCACTCACTGCCATCCGACCAGCCGCCATTGTGAGAAGTCCTGCAATCGCCCCAGTCACCTTGAAATACACGATGGAGCCCGCCGAGGGCGCCAGCGCCAGCGCGGTACCTACCAGGCTTGCCGCAAGTACGAGCTTGGACCGGCCAAAGCTATACAGGAACGCCTCAAGCACAACGGCGCCGTAAGCAAACGAATAAGCCAGAACGGCCAGCCGAAGGCCTCCGCGGAAGTTTGTGTACGGCGAGAGCCTGCCATAGAAAAGCGAAAGAATTGCGTGCGGCCAGACCATCAGCAATAAAAAATAAGGAACGAGAAGCGCCACGCCGACGGAGCCGTAAAGGATGGAGGCGCGCCAAGCAGCGCGAACGCCTCCTTTTTTGTGTGCGCCCGCGGCGGCCGGCACGATCAAGTTGTTTGTGCTGAAGAGAACCGGGTGGCTCACTCCGAGAACGTTCATTATTGCCTGGAATGAAGCGGCCTCCTGCGGGCCGTAGAGCAGCGCCAAAGCCCAGGGAAATGCCTGGCGCGAGGCCGCTTCGTTGATGCCCGTACACAGGGCCCACCGGCCCACGGACCAATATTCCCGCGCAAGAGCCATGATTTGCCGCACGGGCATTGGGACCAACCCCAACTGAACGGATTGCAGCAACGCTGCTGCCGCCGACGTCAAGGCGAGCACAAGAAACGCCCGTTCCAACGTCATACCACCCTTATGAGCAAGCACCCACAACACAGCCGCCTGTCCCAAATAACTCAAGGAATCGCCCCAAACCGCATCGCGGTGTCGCAAGTGCGCCATGAGAGCGCGGCGGAAAGTTTCTTGAACCTGCCAAAGCAACATGGCAAGGATGACAACCAAACTCAGCGGCGCAACACCGAGTACCAGCGTGGTTCCGAAAACAATCGGTGAGAGTGGAACAACCAAAAGCGCGGTCAAAATGAGTGACGCGAAGGCCAGCTTGCGAAGCTCAATCTTCCCAACTGTTGCGCCTTTCAGGGAGAGGGGATAAGTGATCAGGCCACCCTGGCAAGTGAAGAAGATCAACGAAACCCCAAAAAGGAGGGTGAAAATACCGTACTTAGAACCAGACAGACTGCGGGCCAGAATAATTTGAGTCATAAAGTTTCCGAGACTGACAGCGCCTTGATCGGTTAGAGACCAAAATCCCTTCCCAAGCTGAGCCTTCAAGACTGGAATCCTCGGAGTTTTTCCCACTTCGCTATTGGCTTTGTGTCTCAATGTCTCTAATCATGGATGGCCCATCGCTGAACGGTTGTGAAAGCCGCTGCGTACGCTCGAGGCTTGATACACCATGAGCATCATTAGTTCTAAGACCCCGATCCGTTGAAAACCACTGTCAGTGTCATGAATAAAATCTTTACATCCATCCAGAGGTTCCAGTTTTCGATGTATTCGAGATCGAGACGCATATTCGCGTCAAAAGACGGATGCCTGCGCGCGGTGACTTGCCAAAGACCTGTAACGCCCGGCTTAATGTCAAGGCGCTTCAGGTGCTCCAGCTGATATTGTTCGTAGTCGTCCAACGGATGAGGTCGTGGGCCAACCAAACTCATCTCGCCTTTCAGTACATTCCACAACTGCGGCAACTCATCCAGACTGTATTTTCTTAGAAATCTGCCGAACTGAGTTATACGCGGGTCCTTCGTGATCTTAAAAGTCGGGCCCTCACGTTCGTTCAAATGCCGCAGTTCATTTTTCACTGCGTCTGCATTGGCGACCATTGTGCGAAATTTGTAGCAAACAAACTTCCGCCCTTTCCGGCCCACACGCGGCGAAGAATAAATGACCGGCCCCCGTGAATTCAGGCGGACGCCTATGCTGATGGCCGCCAAAACTGGCGACAGAACAATCAATCCCAGACCGGACCCTACTACGTCAATAACACGCTTAAAAAATAGTCCAACGGAAGGAATCGGCTCCCGGTGAAGTTCCATAACGGGGAAATGACCTACGTGGCTTATCGGCGCATTCCAGCCGAAGCCGTCATACAAATCCGGCACGACTTTGACTGCCAAACGATGGCGACGCGCTTCAGCCGCCACGGTTTTCACCAGTTCTCTCTCGGACGGAATGGATATGAAGACGTCATCCGCAAACTCAGCTTGGGCAATACGGGCGAGATCCTCAATCTTTCCCAAGAGTCGCGGATCTGTGCTGTGATTGGCATCAAGAAAACCCTTGAAGGAGTACCCGAGCAGTTTGTTTTCTTCGAGAAGTGCAGCCAGAGCTTGCCCGATGCGTCCGGCACCAACAATCAATACGTTTCTTGTGCCGATCCCTTTGGAAGCACGCTGAAGTATTATTCTTCTCTTCCACAGCCTCCAAGTGATGAACGCCATGACGTTGAGCGCGCCGGCGTAACCTACAACGAGCCTCGAGACAATTTTCACTCCCGATAGATACACGAACGCTGAAAGCAACAGCGTAGCGAAGAACACTGCTTTGAAAACTGCCAGAGATTCTTCCATCGCAGTTCGCGTCCGAACCGTGCGATAAAGATCCTGGCTCTGGCAAAACAGGAGAATCACGACGGCATAAAGCAGCAAAAATGCAGCGTAATGCCCGACAGGAAGACCGGTTTCAGCGATTGCGCGGCGCCAATGCAGGATATCCTTGACAGAATTTCCGAAGAAACGTAGTGACAATGCGATGAAGCCATCAATACAGACAAGAAGCAAGTCTACCAGCGCGTATGATATTCGGATCCATCGCCCACTGATCTGGCGAACCGACCGAGCGCGCGCCTGACCGCTACGTCGGCGACCATCACGTTGCTTCCTCTGTGAGGAGACAACATCACCCGATGCACTGGTGGCCGACCCCTGGGCTCGCTCCGCGAGAGCTAGGTCTGCGAACGAGAACCAGCGCCAAATAGGTTGGAATCCGCTCGCCATCAGTCTCGGGAAATGGCCTCTCTGCAGACCATAGCCTTTATATTTTCCCAGCTCATTCAGTTCTTCTCTTTTAGGTTTGAGCTATTGTCTGCAATCGCTGACGAACCATTTCGCGATAGCAATGGCACGTGCTTTCTAACAGAATGAAAAACTTCCCGGGCCAGCACCTTCCCCGGATCCTGTCCATCAATTTCCTGCCATTTGGCACTCCCAAGCACCCATGCGATTCCAAAAGTTCCTGCCAGGAACGTACCTGCGAACACTATCAATAGGCGGGGCGGCGACGATTTCTTCTCAGGGATATTCGCTGGGTCGAGAACCTTCACGCTCGGCGTCTCCTTCGCTTCTTCGACCTTGGCAAGCTCATACTCCTGTGTCAGTGCCTCGAAAACGGCTTCTTGAACTTTCATTTGCCTGTACAAATCGGCATATGTCACACCCAAGACTGGGAGTTCGCGAATCGACGGATAAAGTGAACCCGCATCAGCCGTCGCTGCTGCTTTAGCATCGGTGGAAGGAGGACTCGTTCCGCCTAGCTTCTGTAATTGCCGACGAATTTCGTCGATACGCGCTTGGGTTTCGCGGACCCGAACATTGTTGTCGGTGAAGATCTGACGCAACCCTTCAAGTTCCGTTTGCGCAGCGATGAGCTGGCCTTCAAGGGCTGCACCAGCCTGAATCATGGCCTTGCCCTGTTCCTGGATATCGATCGCCGTGTTCTTGCTGGCAAACTGACTGAACTGTTTCTCTGCAGACTCGAGATTTTGCTGGACCTGGCTTAAGCGCCCTTCGAGGAAGACTCGTTCCCGATGTGCAGAAGAGGTATTCAAATTCGTGACGACGCTATTCAATTCCGTCACGTACTCTTCGGCCATTTGCTGCGCGCGCTGTGGGCTTCGATCGGTAACTGAAATCGTGATGATTTCGCTTTTTCGATCTTGAGAGGCACCAGTTCTCTTCGCGAGTTCTGTGCGAGCATCCTCCAAACGCTTATCGCTGTACAGTTTCCGCAAATTGAATTTGCCGATCAGATCATCTTCTACCGTCCGGCTCTGAAGTATCCCGATAAACAGATCGCCTGTAGTTTTCAACCCGAGAAGCTGGGCTCCCAGCCCTCCGATCGTTCCCCCTGGCTTGCCTGCCAGCGCAGCGAGCATAGCCATTCCGCCTTCTGGACCTTGGTCGGGTGGCATCAATCGCGTTGTGGACGTGTAGCTATTGGGAATCAGGAAAGCAACCAAGGCCGCTCCCGCCAGTCCGATAGCAACCATTCGAGCAAGAAATATTCTTTGATTCCATACAAGAAGCAATCTTGCGATTGACTTCTCGCGACGCTCCCGGACATCTTGCTCGGATTCGAGGGGAAGAAGTGGCTCCTCAAGCTCGAGCTCCTCTTCGTGGGTGCGCTCAGCCTTTTCGAGATCTTTCGGCATTGCTTTTGCGTTCCTATTTAACAGCGACTTCACTCATCTCGTCACGTCTCGAATGAATTAATGTGTCTTGTTGAATATGTGAGAATTTCGGCCAATACGTAAACTGGATCGACGTGGTCACATCAGTTTCTCTTGTCGCCGACAGAATCGGGAAGTCCCACTTTTCGTATTGAACCTCCGCGGACACGCTGATATGAGAACCAACCCAGAAATCTCCCCGCACTCCTCCGTCTGTGAGCGTTCCGCCGAAAGGAACGAACTGCTGGCTGACCTTCTGGTGCCGAAAATTGAACTGCAGCTTATCCTCCGGCGTGAACCAGTAGGTCGTCCAGCCTTCGCCGCCTTGGCCCTGCCGCCCAATCCAGCTGCCCATCAAATTGCCATCGGCGGTGTACCCGCTCCGGTAGCGCCCATTGAAATAGAAAAAGCCGTGTGAAACCGTTCCTCCGATCGGAGGGTCGCTGTACATTCCCTCCGCGCGAAAATCGAGCTTCGGAATTCCCGGCAAACGAGGCAGGTAGATTCCCGCAGTCCACGCCGATTTGTCCCAGGCCCCAAACAGGGGGGATACCTGGTCATCGGTGAATCCATCGCCATAGAGGGTCAGCCAGTTTCTGAGTCCGGGCACTCTGTACGTGAAGTCAATTCCCGAACGCCGATCGCCAGGATCGTCCGCAGTTCCAGGCAGTCCATTTCCGGTGCTGAACAGGCTCTTCAAAACCGTATGTGCCGTAAACGGAACTCCTTCGCCGGCGAAAAGCGATGTCCGCGAAAAGCTGAATTCGAAATTCCGCGTTGGCTTGAAGCTGATTTTTTCGCCGTGGATGAACGGCTGCGGATCCAGCAGTTGCCCCAAGCCTCCGACAAAGCCCGTTGGTATGCCAAAATCAATTTGCTGTCCATCAAGCTGCCCGAGGAACAGTTCGATGCGCATCGGCCCAAAAAGCGCCAAAATGCTTGGCAGTTTGAAGGGCGAGACGCGGCTTACACGAAACATGGTGATGGGATCCGCATTGTTGCTGAACATCATCGGCCCGCCCGCGTCCGGCCCCCACCAAAGGCTTTGCTTGCCATAGGTGATCTGCCAGTTGTGGAAGTTCATGCCCACATAAGAATCAAGAAGGCGGAATTGGTCTGTCACCGGCACCGGAGTTGCCGCCGGCGTAAACGAAGCAGGGAGAAAATCCTCCGACGCCATTGCCTGTCGCGCGCTCAAAGGCAAAGCTGGCGCGCTCGCCGCGTGCTGGTATTCGCCGCGAAAATAGCCAACAAACGGCCCGTCCGTTGCCCAGCCCGAAACGCCCGTAACGTTGTTCGCGCCTTCTTGGTATGGCCGACCATAGTCGTTCACAATCGTTTGTCCAAAGTGATAGCCATCGGTGAGCGGCTTTCCCGAAATGCCCGTGACTCGCGTATAGACCGACTCAACTTGCGCAGCGGCATTATTCCCGCCGCCGAGCAGTTCAATCTCGCGCGAGAATTCTCTTTGCAATGCGCTATCGAGCTGGGTCGCCTGGTTTCCCGCGTCTGGGTTATCGCCGATGTTCTCGTCGGCTTCTTCTACCAGCCGGGCGCACTCCATGCGCGTCCAGGGACGCATTCCTTCAAAATCACTCTTGATGAACCCAAGCGCGCCTAGACGCAGCAATGCCGGATACACCCAGCTATCCAGCGGCACGTAGGGGGAGCCCATGTATTTCGACTGCCAATGTCCAGGCAGTTCGGGCCGGATGCCGAGGAGATTCCATCCTCCGCCCGGCAGATCCGGATCGTGATGGTCGCGATAAACGTACTGCCCCACCAGCCAGCCGATCGCGCTGCCAACCAGCACGTCCGAGGGAAAGTGTTCTTTGCCTGTAACGCGCGCCGCGCTGATAGCCGTCGCCAGTCCGTAAGCGGCCACCTTCGGCAGCACCCCCGGGTATTCGTGCGCGACCACGCTGGCAATGGACCATGCTGCAGCTGCGTGAATCGACGGAAACGAATCGCCGTTGCTCCAGAACTTGCCGTTCGCGTTGTCGTTAACGGGACGCTCTCGCTGGAACACGTATTTCAGCGCTTCAGCCGCCACAACGCTATCCACTGCCGCTTCGCCGCTCAGAAAACCGGTCTCGCGCTCGTGCGGATTGTGCGTCGCAAACCCCAAAACATAAGCTCCGCCTGCCGCCCCGATCATTGCGCCGACGCCGTAGTTCGAAAACTTCCGGTACTGATTCAGGGTATTCGGCGCGTTGTTCAAGTGCCGGCTCACATCCGTATCCGTTGCGAAAAGTCCGGCTGTAAAACCTCCCAGCGGAACCAGCCAAGTCGCGTCTGGAAAACGAATGTGCGCCGGGCTAGTCCACATCGCTTTCTGATCCAGCAAAAAATGCTTCGGCGCGGTGCGAAAAGAGTTCACGCGCCGGTCATTGCTTTGAGGTGTGAAGGTGAAGCTGTCCGCATCACTCGTCAATGGCTTGCTCGCTTGCGGTTTGACTTGCTTTCGCGTTGTGCCGCTCGCAGTCGTGGCTTTCGACGCCTGACCAACGTTCGACTGGCCACTCGCCGTCCCTGCCGCGCTGGCAAATAAAATCGCGATCATCGTGCAAATCAGCCCTTGGCGCCCATTCACCAATAGAGCGCCTCAGTACTTCGCCGCAAGAATGCCACTCGTCGTCACTCCGCTCAGCACCTGTACGACCTGGAAAAATGCCTGCCAATTCTTAGGTCCGCCGAGCGCCTTTTCGGGAACCACAACCGTATCGCCTGGTTGTAAGGACTGGTCCATCCCTCCGCCCATCCACAGCATGCCTCCGTGGCCACCAATGACCGTCCCGTTAGCTCGAACCACAAAGATCGCCTTCTTGTTGGCCAAATTAGTCGCTCCGCCAGACTGGTTCAGATACCACCTGGCACTTTTGCCCGGCCGATAGGCAACAGCCGTGGGGTTGTAAACCTGTCCCTGCACCATCACGTAGCTCGGCCGCTTGGGAATAATCAGCGTGTCTCCATTGCGAACAGCGATGTCCCTCGAACTATTGGCCCAGCTCCGAATGTTCGAGGAGACCTCAATGGTCATGCGACCAAGCGGAGGATTGTCCGAGAGATCTTCGATGCTTTCCTTCCACTGCTGATAAGCGGTTTCTTGCGCCAGCTTTTGTGTTGGATCGGTTGTGGCCGTAAGTTTCAACTCTGTCTGCATGCCCTTGATGCGCTCAATTAGCTGCTGCTGCGATTTGGCCTCCAGATCGCGCACCGAACCGCGTTCGAGAAGCGCTCCATAGGGGTAGGCGTCGGGCATGAAACCACCGGCGCGCATGAGAATCGAACTCAGCTTCTCGCCGGGACGAATTCCGTAACTGCCGGGATGCTTGACTTCACCTCGCACCGCAATCGTGGCGCCCAGATCATTCCAGCCGGGCAATTGCCGAATCGTTACAACGTCGCCATTGGAAAGAGAAGAATCCGACTTTGACGTCATCGCCGCGCTTAGATTGATTTCATCGTGCTTGCCGATCATTTGCGCCTGGCCGTTCCACTCGTAATGCGTAAGGTCGGCGTCTTTCAAGTCCGCGCCCGGCTGCAGTCCTCCTGCCGCGCGAATCAAATCCGAAATGCTCATGTTGGTTGTTAGCGGATATTGTCCGGGCCGACCCACCTCTCCCTGGATATACACGGACGCCGGATTGACATCGGCTGGATTGCGATGCACCAAGATTCGATCGCGCGAGTCCAGAACGATGTTGTCAGCTGGATCTCCCGCAAGGGCTTGCTCCAAGTTGACGCTGAAAATCTTTGACTTTCCGTCCGGCAGAAAACGAAACACTTGCGCGTCTTCAGTTTCTGCATCGGGCGCGAGTCCTCCGGCCATGTGGATCGCGTCGCTTAGGTGAAGCTGCCCTGAAGTCTCGTATGTTCCCGGAACACGTACGTCGCCCGACACAGAAACCGTGGGAGGATTTGTGAAGTCATACCGCCCGAAAATTTGCAACGTGTCGAGCGGTTGCAACAGCGGGGCACTTCCTGGGTGGTTGAGTGCATCCGCCAAGTTGAAGCTTTCGACCGTCGGCCGGTAATCGGGGGCGTTGAGACGGATAATTTCCGCATACTGTTTCGCCGGTTCAGGCAAGAGCTCCTTGTAGGAAGAAATCAGATCCGTGACGCGCATGCCCGGGTGATACGAGTATTTCCCCGGCCGCAGCACGTGACCTTCAACATAGACCGTGTTCTGCTCATACGGGGCAATCGGGAAAATCCGAATCTTGTCGCCGTCCTGCACGTTGAAGGAATCAAGTTCTTTCGTAATCGCAGCCTGGTCGGCATCTTCGGGAATGTTCAAACTCAACATCGTCCGTTGCTGGTGCGCCATCACGCGCTGCACTTCGATGTGACGCAACGTCGCGGTCGGCAGCAGGCCACCGGCGAGTGCCAAAACATCGCTCAGAGACTTCTCGTTGTGCAGTTCATAAATCGCAGGTCGCCGCACCATTCCTTCGATTGTGAATTCCGGCCCAATCGGAGGCACCAGCACCGTGTCGCCGTTCTCTAGGCGCTGAATATCCTTTTTCACGCCGTGCAGAAGCAGGTCATACACGTCAACATCTTGAACCGTCTGATCGCCCCGGTTGTGCTCCAGAATTCGCAACGATCCTTGCCGGGTGGGGCCGCCAGCCGCGAATAAGGCATTCAGCGGCGTGGAAAGCGAGCTGATGTCGTATGCGCCCGGATGCACAACATCTCCCACCACATAAACCCGAATGGTGCGCAGGCGAGATAGCGACACATCCGTCGAAACGCCACGGAACTGAGAGCGAAGCGTCTTTTGAACTGACTCCTGCACCTGCGCCAGAGACTTCCCCGCAACGAGCACCGGCCCCGCTTCCGGAAGATTCACACGGCCTTCCTTGTCTACCGTGCGGAAGAACTGCTGCGAAACGCCGCCCCACAGATTGATGGCCAAACTGTCTCCCGGCCCGACCACATAATCCGGCCCCACAGGAAGATCAAATGGGATCATCTGCGCGTTGCGCGTTCCGTTCTCGAAAACCTCCATGCCGAACCGCTCCGGCGTGGCCGGCTGCGGCGTGGCCTGCAAGTACATGTCGTACAAGGAAGGGACATCGATATACGGGTTGGGCTGCCGAAGCATGGCCTGACTCAAGATGGGGCGATTCGCCACAAAATTAGAGGAGGGCTGCGACGGCCAGCCGCCCCCTGTCTCATATGGCTCATATCCGCGAGAATTCGCGTCCGTGTAGTTCGGAAAGCCGCCTGCTTGCGGAAGCTGTTCTCCCGTTTCCATCGAGCCGTTCTGCGGCTGGATGCTCGGACCGATTGCTGTCGATCCATTTGCCATGCTTTGCAGTCCCAATCCGCTCGAATTCGAAGAGTTTTGCGGAAATTGCGGCTGCAATCCATTTGCAGAAGACGCTGAAGTCAAGGTTCCCGGGCCAGCTGGACTCAAACCAAAGAGCCCCGGCAGCATCGCGCCGTAAGCGTTTTCCATCGCCAGCTCACTGCCTGTGGAACCGCTTTCGGCGCCTGCGCCTGCCTCGAGGAGCTGCGCTTTTTCCAGCGTCGGCAATGTGCGCCGCGGCATGCTGGGCGCGTTCGGATTGCCGGACGGCGAGCTGATCTGCGGCGGAACGGGTTCGCCAATTTCCTGGGGCTGCACGGTTGCGGGATAATTGCGCGACGCGTTGCAATTTGCATCCCGCCTCGGATCACACGCTCGCGCTTGCTCCATGCTGTTTGTTGATCGTTGTTGGCGCGCCGCAGTGAGCTCCTCCTCTTCGTCCTGGGCCAGCCATTTTGCTCGATCTTGAATTAGAAGGGCTTGTTCCTTCGCTTGAGGAGAATCCGGATTGACCTGCGGAAGCAAGTATCCGAACTTTTGCAGCAGCGCAGTGGCAATCGAACGAAATTGAACATCGTTTTCCAGCCGGCTGTAAATCGCCCGGTCGGTCAAATCGGAATCGCTGATGAGTTGGCCGTGGTCCGTGGCATCCTTCGCCACCCACCCCTTCAGCTCGACCATTAGGCCGTCGTCCTTGTGAAGCACCGCTTCGATCTGCGCTGCAGACGCGGCAACGCGCTCGAAGTTTTGCCGCGCCAGGTCGGAAGGTGGCAGTGTCCTGGACTGTGCGTTTTGCGCCAAAGCCGCCGGACACGCGAGTAACAGCGCGAATAAAAGAATGATTCGGTGCTGATTCGAGAAGCCTGCTACCAGCAACTCAGCGATTCCTTGCCGTTTCATTGAATCTTCTCCGCTGTTTCTGATGCCTTGCGAATCGTCTCCAGAACGCCATCCTCTGAAGCCTCGATCCGGTGAGACTTGATCTCCAACGACGCCCAATAAAACATGGTGCTGTTGCGATCAGGGGCAATCGCGATGACTTTAAGCTGGGGATGGTTCTGAAGCACCAAATCGCAGATGACGGACAGCCGATTCAATTTCTCCAACGCCACGATTAAAAAATCCGGGCGTGTTGTCGCAATAGCATCCTCAATATCCATCTCGTCCTGAATTTCGCCGACGATTTCAATGTCGGGCTGATCTCCGACAGTCGCCAGGACAAGTTCACGCATCAAGCGAGGCCGGTTCGCCACAAGGACTCGGATATTCTTCATGTTGACCCCCAACTTGTGCAGCTTAAGTAATTGCGTCGAATTGCGTAAGGTTCAATTAAGGAGTAATGACTTCTGTGTTGTGAGTACGAGAAAGGTACTGGGTGGGCTCGCGCTTAGGCGTACCAGATTCTTGGGACAGTACCTAAAACGTACCACTGCATTGAAGGGGATTGAATCAATTGGGAAGCTCGTGAACTGCAGCCACAATACCTAGCCGGTTCTCGACGCCTATCTTGTGGAGAATACGATGTACATGATTTTTGATGGTTTGTTCGGACAGATTCAACTGGTTGGCGATTTCTTTGTTGGTGAGCCCACGGCCGATCATGGGAACCAATTGTTGTTCGCGCCGCGTCAGGCTCAATTGCAATCTGACGGAACGATCCGGCAACTCAATCGTTTGTGCGGCGATGAAGTCAAACAGAAACTTGCAGAAGCGAGGTGGGCAGACGGCCTCGCCGCGCGCCACGCAGCGCACAGCCGCAATGACATCCAGCGCTGATGCATCCTTGAGAATGAAGCCGAGCGCGCCAGCGCGAACAGCTCGGAGAAAAAGCTGTTCGTCTTCATCCATGGCGACAAGAAGAACCTTGATGCGGTCGCAAGATTCCTTCCGTGGCTTCCACAAGCTGCCGTTCCGAATCAGAAATTCCACAGAATCAAGCACGATTACATCTGCGTTCCAGTCGATCGGCTCTTCACAGGCGATCTCGGATACGCCGTGAGAAAATGCTATTTCACAATCGCTGCGCTTCGTTAATATGCGTCCTAACGATTCGCGGAACAGTCGATTGTCTGAGAGTATGCATACGGAGATATTTTGGCCCACGTTCAATCGCTCCTAACCTAAAACCAAACCCTGCGAATGAAGTGCACCATACAGTTCATACCGAGACTAGGCAAGTACTATTTTGATTAAGTTTACAATTTCGCTATCGGGCAGCGGCGATATTCATTCAGTCTTCCTCAGCCTGAGAAACTATGGATTGCTGGATACCGCATCTATGGATTGCTGGATACCGCATCTGCGGCGCGACTCTCTAACTGCGGCGTGTCCGGAAGAAGCGTCCACGAAAATGCGCCACTACGCGCCGCTCCTAGCGCCGGAAAACGGTGCGGTCGCGCCTTCTGAACACCATCGCTAGTAGGGGTCTCATCATCATCCACGGAAGAGAGGACGGAAAGTAACATCGTCGCCCTGCCTTACGACCCTCGCAATCAACCTCCGTCGCAGTGGCAAAACACGTGAAAATTTTCTTTGCCGAATACGGTGCAGCATCGTGCAAAACCAAGACGCATCATCACAAACCGGCTACCATCTTGCAAAATGCGTCCTGGCGAGCGCTTAAAATATTTTCTCCGTCAGGAAACCTTTGGCCGTCTTCTTGCGTCTTGGAATCAGACGAGGTGAGTTTCTAAACTCATGCGCACCTGAAAATCCGCCTCTCAGCTCCCCCCGAGCCAAGAGGATCCAGGCAAGGATGGATAATCGCAAGCCAGGACCATTCGCGCTTGCGCCTTCACTGGGTCTGAGGCGTTCGGCGACCGAGTACCCAAAATTGAGAGCCGGTACCCGCGCAGACTCCCTCCATAGCGGGGCGTAACGCAGCCGACGAGCGCCGCCCCGACTTTGGTTCAGGAGCAGCAAACGCGTGTCCCGAGCTTACCAGCCCTCGGACTTTGAGGCATTCCTTCGAAAACATTCCAATACCTCTCTGTCTCGACATTCCGAGCAAACGGAACGCTCTCAAACGGACCGGGGCTCGCGTGGAAGCTCGCCCACAGAGCGCCCCGGTCGAGAATCAAGTTCCCGTCACAGAGACAATTCGGACCGTTTCCGGAGCGGTTATCGCTATCGCGACCGCGAGTACTCGCTCCGTGAATCGGAAATCGAGACCCTCATCGAGATCGGCAAGTTCCGCGTCGTTCCTGTAGACGACCTCGCCCAACTTCGTTACACAAGTGACCGCGCGCGGATGGAGAATGATGTTCAGAATCTTCGCCGCCAAGGCCTCATCGAACAGCACAGTATCGAAGGGCACGATGGCCGCTCAAAGAATGTGCTTGTCATCACACGCGACGCCCACAAGCTTCTCACTCGCCAAAATCGAATTCCTGAGGGCCAGGCGATATATCACGGCTTGGCGAAGCCGAAAGAAGTCCGCCACGATGCTGACCTCTACCGCCTCTACCACAAAGTGGCCGATGAAATTCAATCCTCGGGCGGCAGGGTTCGTCGCGTCGTCCTCGACTACGAGATCAAGCGGGAACTGTACAAGAAACTCTCTCAGATCGATCCCCATAAGAATCCTGCTTATGAGCGCATCCGCGTTGCAAACGAATATGACCTGCATGTGGTGAACGACAAAATTCCTGTCCCTGATCTTCGCGTCCAGTACGAGGACGAGTGCCGGAATCTTGAGCGCCTCGATCTCGAAATCGCCACAAGGGATTACCGCGCTCGCGGGCTCGCCGAAAAGACCAAGGCGGGGGTTCCATTTATTCGCCCGTCAGCAAGACCATCCCAGACTCCGGCGCATTCTCGATACGCACGAAATCACCGCGAGGATCTTCGCCCTATGAACATCCCACGCATGTACAAGATCGCTCTGGGCTCGTTTGGCTACACCGAAGAAGAAGCCCGTTTCCTCTATCTTGTCGCCACCCATTCCGGCTACTTCACCTGCCAGCAGTTTGTCCGCTTCGTCAATGGAAAACCCGGAAAGCGCAGTCTGAACTTCGTCCGGAAACTCCTCGAACGAGGCCACGCTTCCGCTCGCCTGTGCTTGCGGAACGGCATGGTCTACCATCTTTTCGCTCGCAATCTCTACGAAGTCATTGGCAAGGACAACGTCCGCTTCCGGCGGAAGCACTCGACCGAATACGTCCGCACTAGGCTAGCCGCACTCGATTTCATTTTAGGCAGGCTTGAGTGCCAGTTCTTCGAAACCGAGGCGCATAAAGTTCAGTTCTTCACTGACAAGCTCGGCATCGACAAGAAATATCTGCCCGCCAAACGCTATGCCGGAGCCGTACGCGAGCGGTTCACTGACCGCTATTTCGTCGACAAGATCGTGTTTTGGCCGCGTGCAGAAATCGGAGCAAGCAGTTTGTAATGCACTTCGCAATACAAATCGCAACGATCAAAGGAGACCAGCCGTGCCCATCCTGAAAGCGCCACCGAAACAATCCAAGAATGAATCCCTGCAACTCCGCGTTTCGACGGAGTTCAAATTCGAACTCCAACGCTATGCACAATTCCTTGAAGCCACACCGTCATACGTTGTGACTGAAGCTCTGAATCGCATCTTCGACAAAGACCGCGAATTCAAAACATGGCTTGAGCAACACCCACTGAGCACCGGCGAAGCACAAATCGAAGTGAATTCCACGATGGAGGAAATCAGGAAAGCGTAAATGCCCGATCACGCCCAATTCGGTACGCCCAAGAACCCAGCGCCGTCCTCACGGCAGCATGGCTTGTGCCTTGCAGTAGATGCAAACTCGGAAAATGTACCTGTCAATGACATCATGCAATCCAGAGAGTCCCGCGTCATGAATTCATCCACGAAACTGAAACCTCCACTGCATGCCGCGCCAACGCACGCGGCCACAGTGGGAGAGACACCTAATCAACACCGGCTGATGACCGTTCACGAAGTAGCGGACCTGTTGCAAGTACCCGTGTCTTGGGTCTACGGGCGGACACGAAAACGTTCGCTCGAACGATTGCCAGGCTACCGACTGGGCAAATACTGGCGCTTTGACAGGGATGAGGTGCTCGCCTGGGTAGCGTGTCACAAGACTAGCCGCGAGGCCGCTTGACATGGCGACTACACTGAAAGCTGACGCAGAACAAGCTGAGCGGGCCATTTACGGAGGAAGAAAAATGGCTCGCAGACGCTTTCAGTACGGATCACTTTTTCGGCGAGGAACTCGTCGTAAGGTTTGGGTTGCTCGCTGGTGGGAGGAAGTCATCAATCCCGACGGCACCATCGGACGGCGGCGGCGTGCAGAGGTTTTAGGCACGGTGACCGAAATCGGCTCACGCTCCCGAGCGATGGACATCCTGTCGAGGCGATTGGTCCCGATCAACTGCGGTATCCGTCGAGCACAATCAACGCGATGCTTTGCTGATTTTATTGCACACGATTGGCTTCCGGCGATGCTGCCCACTTTCAAGTATGCGACACAGAAGCACTATCGTTTCATGCTCGATGTTCATCTCGTGCCCACATTTGGCAAATCACCCTTGGGCGAGATCACGCGCGAATGGGTTCAATCCTTCCTTGCGGTGAAGCTTCAAGCTGGCCTTTCCTGGAAAACCGTTAAGCTCATTCGGCAAGCGTTGGGACGCGTATTGTCAAGCGCCGAGGATTGGGGCTACATTGACCACAATGCAGCTCTAAAGACCAAGCTTCCCCGACGTCCAATTGACAATAACCCCAAGGCGATCCTCACGCCCAGCCAAATCACACAACTGAGAAACTTCCTGCGAGAGCCCGCTCATTCGATTGCAACGCTGCTGGCTCTTACGGGACTCCGAATCGGCGAACTCCTCGCACTTCGATGGAAACGTGTCGACCTGAATGCGCGGACGCTCCGAATTGCAGAGACGGTCTACGACGGCCACTTCGATACGCCAAAAACGCAACGAAGTGCTCGGGTGATTCCGCTGGGCAGTGAGACATGCAACGTGCTAGTTACATTAAGGCGGGCACAGTCACATCCTGATCCTGATGAGCTTGTCTTTCGCACGGCAACTGGTGAGCCTCTAAACCGCCACAATCTTCTGAGGCGGCATTTGAGGCCTGCTTGCCAGAAGTTAGGGCTGAACGGAATCGGCTGGCATTCACTCCGTCATGCGCACGCAACGTTTCTGGACGCGGCAGGCGCGCCTCTCGGAACCGTTCAAGCCCTGCTTGGGCACGCAAGCTCAGAGACCACCAGAGAAATCTATTTGCACGCGATTCCTGACGACCAGCGTAAAGCAGTAGCAAATGTCGAAGCGCTTGTTTTTGGACTCAAGCGGACTCAAGTTGCAGGCACTTCGCAAAGTGAAGCATAGGTAAGTTGTTGATTTAGCGGGATTGGATTGGTCGGGGCGAAAGGATTTGAACCTTCGACCTCCTGGTCCCGAACCAGAAAGTCGAAAAATCTAAAGCCTTGTGGGTGTCGCACCTACAAGCCTCGCCACCCCAAGAATCCTGCCTCAATTGGTCCACAAAGTCCACAGCGCAAAAAAGAGTCTCTAAGATAGAGGAATTTGCTCTTGAGGCAGAAGTCAGCTCACGAAGGTAGCTCATACGGGCGAAGCTTCCACCCCCAGTGTCCTTATTTCAGCTTTCCCTTTGCCTCTTTTCCGCCGATTGCGCGATTGCATCTTGCGGTCTTTTCTCTTCGCCGACAGCTCGGCGGTGACCCTTGCCGTGATTTTCGAGTCATCGATTTCATAGCGCCCAGCCATTCGCATGAGGTTCGCTTCCTTGGAGAGCGTCTCTGCTGAGCTGTAACCTGGGCAGAACAGATCTGGCACGAGAGAACACATGACCATGAAGCGGTTGAGTTCGCGCCGCTGTCATTGCGCGGATATGTGTCTCAGCTAACTTTTCGCGGTCCACCGAATTCCCGCTCCACGAGGTCTTCGTCTTCTTCTCTTCCCGGCCATAGACCTGGAATAACCGATGGTGGGTGTCGCGGCCCAGGCGGCGGAAGTAATCCAGCGCAACCATCTCGAAGTCCTCGCGAAAACTGTGTTCAAACTGAGTCAGGCAGGATTAACTGGTCG
>DAHUXN010000080.1 GCA_027307115.1 Acidobacteriota bacterium | reverse complement strand
GAAGACGCAGTAGCGGGTAGCGCCAATGCCTTCGCCTTCAATTCGTGCGAACCGAGGATAAGCAATTCCAAGGCGAAAAACTGGGTCAATCGGCTCCGAAATAGGTTGGAATGCAAGCACATGGCGCCAGACTTGTTCCGGAGTTGCGTTAATCGTTACAGATGATTGCACCTCGTGGAGCACGCGCCCGGTAATATGCGGCGGCTCAATCGCCGCGCAGAATGGTAATAAAAGCATCGCTGAAATCGCCGGTGGGATGGTCCGTTGTCCCCAAAGCGCAATTGCGCGGCCCATTGCAGCGCCCAGCAAGCCCGTCAGCAATCCAAGTGGAACTGCCATTGCGATACATACGGCCCCTTCAAACGCCAGCAAAAAGAGAACCGCTGCGACAGAAAGTAACATCAATACAGTTATGAGCACCGTCGCGCAAAGTTGCAGGATACGTGGCATAGGAAAGGATCATCGTATCCCCCTAGTGGAATTGAAATGCATAAGTCCGAAGCGGGTGAAGGAATTGGATTTGTTTGTGGGTGCGGGGCGCGCGGCCCGGCGGAGGGGGGAGGAGCCGGGCCGCGCGCCCCGCGTAAAATCGGCGCATGGCCGTCGCCCCTTATTTCGACCTGGTTCGTGAAATGAAAAACGCATACAACCATCGCTTGCGATTAGTGCAGCACGCCGGCCAACACGGGATCAAACCCACGGCACGAGCCTTTGCCACCACCGTGCCCACCGTGCGCAAATGGCTGCGTCGCTTCCAGCAGCACGGACCTAAAGGACTGTGCGAACAGAGCCGCGCTCATTGCCACTGCCCGCACAAAACTTCCCCCGAGATCGAACAGCAGGTCTTGGCTCTGCGCCGCAAACTGCCCACCTTCGGAGCGGCCCGTCTGAAACGCGAATTCGATCTCACCGTTTCCCACATGGCCATCCAGCGCATCTGGCGCGCGCACGGATTGATTCGCAAACGCAGAAAAAAATATAAACGCAAACAAGATCTGGCCTCGGTCAAAGCCACCTGGCGCCTGTTTCAACAAATCTCCGCCGATACCAAGGATCTGTGCGATATTCCGCAGTTCTGGCCGCAGGCGCAAAATCTGCATCTGCCCCTGGTCGAATACACCGCGCGAGAAGTCCGCAGCGGATTGCTGTTCTGGGCCTTTGCACAAAAACGCTCGGCCGCGGCCAGCGCCGTCTTCGCCGCTCGCATTCAACAACACTTGGATCGATGGGGAATTAACCTGCGCGATCTGGCTTGGCAAACCGACAACGGCAGCGAATTCATCGGCGGTCACGATCGCGATGGAAAGCGCACCGGCTTCCCCGCCGCTCTCGGCGACAGCCAGCATCTGCGCATCCCGCCCGCCGCTCACACCTTTCAGAGCGATGTCGAAACCGTGCACCGCTTGGTCGAAGATGAATTCTTCGATCTGGAAACCTTTGCCAGCCGCAGCGAATTCCTCGCCAAAGCGCAAACCTATCAGCTCTATTTCAATCTAGCTCGACCGAACTCACACAAGGAATATCAAACTCCCTGGCAAATCATCGAGCGACTCGCTCCTCGCTCACCGCTCGAACTTTGCTTGCTTCCACCGGTCTTCTTGGATTATTACCTCAATGCCTCAGGGGGATACGATGTACCTAGCTATCCCTAGGCAGGATCCCGTCGCCGAAATTCGATGCGCGGCGGGCTTTGGCAATAGTCAGTATTGAGCCATTAGTGATATCCTCCGCTGAGTGAGATGAGAGGATTATCGCTGTAATTCACGTCTGATAAACGCACTGCCTTCAACGGAGTCCGATGCTCGCGACGAAGAACCTCATGCGGTGGCCATTCATGTACCGTTTGTTCCTCGCCCTTTCACTATTTTTCGTGGTCGCTCTGACCGTTTCTTCGGAAGAAATCTTGTTGAAGGACGGCACGAAA
>DAHUXN010000076.1 GCA_027307115.1 Acidobacteriota bacterium | reverse complement strand
CTATTCGTTCAGCCGCAAATTTATCGGAAACACTTTTGCATTTTTGAAGCGTCTAATCAATTGGGGCATTGCGCCCGTGAGAGAGTGAAAAAAGGAGATGAAGTCACATGAGTAATGAAGTGTATCAAGTACGGCGGTGGGTGGGGGTAGGCGTACTGATGGTCGCGCTGGTCGCCGGAGCGTTTTTGGGCACATGGGCGGTGCGGTGGGCCGGGCAGAAAGTGCTGGGCGCGCCGAAAGTTCCGCTGACGCTGGCGGGGAATGTGGATCCGATCCGTCTGGGAAGTTTCACCAATGGATTTGCTTCGGTGGTGCGACCGGCGCTGCCTGCGGTGGTCAACATATCCACGACGAAAGTGATCAAGGTGCAACAGAACATGCCGGGGTTCTTCAACGATCCATTTTTCCAACAATTTTTCGGGAATCAGTTCGGCGGACCGGCAAGGCCGCAGACGGAAAGGGAGACGAGCCTGGGTTCGGGGGTGATCGTCAATTCGGATGGTTACATACTGACGAACAATCACGTGGTGGCGCACGGCGGGAACATCAAGGTGGTGTGGAACAACAAGAATTACGCGGGTAAAGTGGTGGGCACGGATCCGTTAACGGATATCGCGGTGGTGAAAATTGACGCGACGGGGCTGCCGACGATTGCTCTCGGCGATTCCTCGAAATTGCAGGTGGGCGATGTGGTGTTCGCGATTGGCGACCCATTTGGAATCGGGGAGACGGCGACGATGGGAATCGTGAGCGCCACTGGCCGCAGCATCGGACTCGAGACACAGGAACAGGGCAAGCAGGCTTACGAGGACTTCATTCAAACCGACGCAGCGATCAACCCGGGAAATTCCGGCGGAGCGATGATCGATTTGCACGGCGATCTGGTGGGAATCAATACGGCGATCATTTCGAGCGGATCTTCGATGAATGGAGAAGGCGGAAATGAAGGGATTGGCTTTGCGATTCCGATCAACATGGCGCGCAACATCATGGAACAGATTATCGAGCACGGGAAGGTGGAGCGCGGGTACATGGGCATTTACATCCGCGATCTTTCGCCCGAGTTTGCGAAAGAGTTCAATTACAACGGCGGAGGAGCAGGAGCGCTGGTGAGCGACGTGACGGCGGGCAGCCCAGCGGCGAAAGCCGGAATAAAGCGCGGGGACATCATCCTAGGTTTGAACGGCGAAGCGCTCAACGGCTCAGGAGATCTGACGGCGCGCATTGCGAGCACGGCGCCGGGCACGCCTGTTCAGTTGAAGGTTTTCCGTGACGGGAAAACATTTCAAGTGCCGGTGACGCTGGGCGAACTGCCGGAGCAGGGCGGAACATCCACTTCAGCATTGGGGGAGGGCGGTTCCGGACAGAACAGCAGCAAGGCGCTGGAAGGCGTGCAGGTGGAGAATCTTACGCCGCAGATTGCACAACAATTGAATCTGTCGGCTTCGGCGCATGGGGTGGTGGTGGACTCGGTGGATCAGTCGAGTGCGGCGGCGCAGGCCGGGCTGCAGAGAGGCGACGTGATAGTGGAGGTTAACCATAAGACTGTCAACAACATGGCGGACTTCCGCGCGGCCATGGCGGGAACGGGCAACCAGCCTGTGCTATTGCTGGTGAGACCAAGGGCCCAGAGCAATGTGACGGAGTACATACTGGTAGAACCTCAATCCTAATCAAAACTGCCGGCAAGAGCGGGCTCAAATCAGGAGGGCTGGAAAATGCAGAATTGGCACCCGGCCCTCCTCTTTTTTTGCTCGGAATAGGTAACTTTTTTCAGCCGGAAAGTGGCGGCAGAAGGAATTGGTGGATATATGAAAACTTTACCCGCTGGATTGGAGGTTATTACCCTCGGCACCCCAAGGGTAATGCAGAGTTTTTCGGGCGGCAATACCCTTGCCCCCTTATTGACAATGAAGTAGAAGCGTATTCAGATGAGTTGGCAAAGGTGACTTGGGAAATGTGCGACAAAAAGAGAGGTATGGAGCAATTCTTGCAGAGGGATAATTGGACGAAACTGCGCGCGCAGTTACGTGTTGTATAGGTTTGTGCAAAAGAGGCAGTAAACCATCACAGGGGGAACAACCAGGGCACGGCTTACGGTATCATTTAAGGCAACCAAGTTTCAGACTGGTACAATCGTACTATTCACCGGGCTGCCGGCCCCAGTACTACAATGTCCATCGCGCCAATTAGTGTCGTAAGGTCAACGGGAAGCGCGCCAATTCGGGGGAAGGCACCGATGTCGTCGAACGGAAACGGACGTTATCCAGACTATGAAGCGCCTTTCACGCTGCTGACAGCGGGGAAGCCGCGATGGCGATCTTTTACGGCCGGATTCGGGGTTGAATTTTTGGTGCTGGCCTGCGCGCTGTGGGTTCCGCTGTTGTTCCCCAAACAAATGGACGTAGCGAAGCAATACATGATCACAGAAATTACCGCACCGCCAGTCCGCGCATGGAAGCCGCAGCCGAAAGTGCGGCCGAAGTTGCAGCCAGTGAAGCGGGTGGAAGTAGCGAAGCTCGAACCAGTACCTGTGCCAGTGCCGCCGAAACCGAAAATGATCGAGCCTGTATTCGAAAAGCCGATTGTGTCGAAGCCGGTGATCCGCAAGAATCTGACAAAGGCGCCGCAGATAAACGTGTTTGCGCGCGCCGTACCGGACAAGCCGACGACATCGCTGGGGAGTTCAGCGATACCGGATTTGAAGCGGCCGAAGGCTCCGGTACAGACAGGTGGATTCGGCGACCCGGACGGATTGCCTTCGAAGGCCAAGGTGACGCAGCCGGTGAACATCGCGCCAGCGGGCGGATTTGATATGCCGGTTGGACCCGGAAAAGGAAACGGAACCGGGGGCGCGAAGGGCGTTCAGGGCGTGGTGGCGAGCGCGGGATTTGGCAACGGCACGGCGATCGCTGGCGGAGTTCGAAACGGCGGGAAGGTGCAACAGGGAGTGTTTGCCGACGATCGAGCGACGAATGGGCCGCACGTGCAGAAAACCAGTGCGGCGCCGCATCAGGAAGGGCCAGTAATTTTGTTTAAGCCGAAACCGGAGTACACAGCGGAAGGAAGGCAGTTGAAGATTCAGGGGGATGTGTTGTTGCAGGTTGTTTTCAAGGCTTCGGGGGAAGTCCAAGTAGTGCGCGTATTGAAAGGCCTGGGCCACGGACTGGATCAGAACGCGGAGGCTGCCGCGCAGAAGATCCGGTTTAAACCAGCTCGTGAAAATGGGCAGCCAGTCGACTTTCCCGCCAACGTGCGGATCGACTTCGAGCTAGCGTACTAATTGTGGATTTGGAGGGGGAGAAGTCATGGGCAGGGGATTAGGGTACGTCCTTACCGCGGCGATTGGGTTGGCGTTCGCAGGAGGAGCAGCAGCACAAACTCAACCGCAGCAAACTCCGCCGACACAAGTTCAAGCGCAGCAACCGCCAACGGCGCAAACGCCGGAACATCTTGTGATCACGCCCAGCCAGCCGGGCACGGAAGCCGAAGTAATCGACCGAATCATCGCGCGAGAGCATCAGGAAGTCGCCACGCTGCGGCATTTCAACCCGATCGTAGAAACTTACATTCAGGACATGCGTCCCGACGCGCAACTGGGCTCGGTGCCCGATAAGGATCACTACTACCTTGGAGAGGCGGAGCTGAGCAAAGGCGTAGTGGACCGTTCGATGCTTCCCTATGACTCCGGTGGATGGAAACACAAGCTAAATCCAATCAAGGACATCGGCAACCTGTTGGGAAATTCGTACGTGCCATCGGGTTTCCTGCAGATGATTTTCGTGGATCCGGTTTATTTCGACAAACAACATTACCGATTCGACTATGTGCGAAACGAGTTTCTGGGATCGGTGAAGTGCCTGGTATTCGACGTGACGCCGCTGCCGAAATCGGGAGACGGGAGATTCCAGGGACGCGTTTGGGTGGAAAACCAAGATTATTCCATCGTGCGGTTCAATGGCGTGTTCGTGCCCGTGGCGCGGACGTTTGGTTGGAACCTGCACTTCGACAGCTGGCGGACAAACGTGACGCCGAATTTGTGGGTTCCGTCATACGTCTACAGCGCGGAATCGGATTTGAAGGATTTTCCATTTGGGCATGTGCGTTACCGCTCGCAAACGAGGCTGTGGGGCTACGACCTGAAGCTTGGGAACAAGGAAACGGAATTCAGCGACCTGCAGATTGAAGCGGCAAAGCCGATTCAGGACCAAGCGGACGCGTCGAAGGATGTTTCGCCGGTAATGGCGGAACGAGAGTGGCAGCGCGAAGGCGAAGATAACGTGATTGAAAGGCTGCAGCGCAACGGATTGCTGGCGCCTCCGGGACCCGTGGACAAAGTGTTGTGCACGGTGGTGAACAATCTGGAAGTGACAAACAATCTGGATATCGAGCCGGAGATACGCTGCCGCGTGCTGCTGACGTCGACTTTGGAAGCGTTCACGATTGGGCACACGATCGTGGTGAGCAGGGGCTTGTTGGACGTGCTGCCCGACGAACCAAGTTTGGCGGCAGTGCTGGCGCACGAGCTTGGCGCGGTGATAACGGGTTCGCAGCTTCCGGACGCGTACTCGTTCAACGACACGACGATGGTTTCAACGGCAGACACGATGAAACGGATGTCTTTCCGCAACACGCAAGGCGATGAGGAAATAGCGGCGAAGAAAGCGGTGGAGTTGCTGAAAAATTCGCCGTACAAGAATCAACTTGGCACCGCGGGACTTTTCCTGAAGCAGGTGGCGGCGGAACAGAAACAGTTACCGTCGTTGATCAGCGCGAATCTGGGCAACCGGGTATTCATGGCGTCGCAATTAGTTCAGGCGGCGCCGGCCCTGCAGCCCATGAAAGTGGACCAGATCGCGGCGCTGCCGCTGGGATCACGAATCGTACTTGACTCATGGGACGACACGGTGGACCTGGTGAAGACCAAGCCGGTGCAATTGCTTTCGGCGCGGGAAAAAATGCCGTTCGAAGTGACGCCGTTTATGCCGTATCTGACGCGATATCAGAATTCTTCGGATGCGACGGCGGCCACTCCGACAAAGCCTGATTTGGCGAAGCAGAATCCGCAGACTCAGCAGAATCCTCAGTAGAAGCGGAAGCAAGTTTAGAAAAAAGGCCCGGTGACGGATGATCGCCATCGGGCCCTTTTTGTTTTGCAAGCGCTTTTGCGCGCTGGGCGCTTTGCAAGTTGCCCCGGATGAGAGAAACTTCCCACTGAATGGCTCGACAATCCCTGATTGAATTTCTGGATGAATATGGCCGGCGCGGCGAGGAAATCGCGGTGGCGCACCGCCGCGGTTATCGCATGGAACGATGGTCGTACGCGCGCGTTGTCGATACGGCGCGCGGATTCGCAAGGGAGCTGGAGGCACGCGGAATCGCTCCGGGTGAGCGCGTCTTGCTATGGGGAGAAAATTGCGCGGAATGGGTTGCGGCGTTTTTCGGGTGCGTGCTGCGCGGCGTGGTCGTGGCGCCGATTGACCGCGTGGCGACCGCGGAGTTCGCAGGGCGCGTGGCGCAAACGGTGGAGGTGAAGCTGTTGATCGGCTCGCGGGATGCGCCGGAGATTTATTTGCAGAATGGCGCGGCGGTACAGAAGATCGCACTGGAGGATATGGAGGAAATTGCGGCGCGGCGCGTGGTGACGCAGAGCGTTTTCGCGAACGATATTGCCGCGAAAAACCTAAGGCGAAACGATACAGTGGAAATTGTGTTTACTTCGGGGACGACGGCGGAGCCGCGCGGCGTGGTGCTGACGCACGGGAATATTTTGGCGAATATCGAGCCTCTGGAGGCGCAGATTCAGGAGTATTTGCGCTACGAGAAATTCGTGCACCCGCTGAGATTTTTGAAT
>DAHUXN010000073.1 GCA_027307115.1 Acidobacteriota bacterium | reverse complement strand
GCAGAGATTGGAACTGAGGGAAGCGAATCCGCGAATCAGGCAGACTCCGCTTCTACTAATTGGATGCGCGATTTTTCGAAAAGCATTCTGAATATTCAATCTGAGCATCGAGAGTCCTATTACTCCAAGCCAAATCAAATTAACGAGGATTGCAACGACGATGGCGAAGAAAAGCCGTGGATGGGACAAAGTCTATAAGCTCGTGAAACGCATCCCGCGCGGCCGTGTGGTTACTTACGGCCAGCTTGCTCAAATGCTTGACCTGCCCGGCGGCGCGCGCACGGCGGGTTACGCCATCGCCGGGTGCCCTTCAGGGCAAGGCATTCCGTGGCACCGCGTTGTGGGAGCCGGTGGGAAGCTCTTGCCTCGCGAGCCGTACGGCAGCAAGCAACGCCGCCTGCTCGAAAGCGAAGGCACTCAATTCGCGGGCATGACGGTTGACCTTGCCGCGCATCAATGGCACCCGCAGAAATCGCGCTCGAAAACGTCACGCAAACAGAAGCGCGGGAAGACGAATTCGCGAAAGTAGCACGCGGTGTGATAAAAAGTAGCTCTACCAAAGATTGCATAACGTGGCGGCACCAACAAATTCATGACCGAACCGGTTATCCAAGTCGAGGGCCTCTACAAAAATTACGGCGCGGTAGAGGCTTTGCGCGGCGTCAGTTTCGAAGTCCACGAAGGCGAGCTTTTCGGGCTGCTCGGTCCAAACGGCGCAGGCAAAACCACCACCATTGAAATTCTGGAAGGGCTGCGGACTCAAGACCGCGGCAGCGTGCGCGTTTGCGGCCTCGACCCACAAAAAAACCCCGTCGAAATGAAACACGTCGTCGGAGCGGCCCTGCAATCCACTTCCCTGCCCGACAAAATGCGCGTCGAGGAAACGCTCGAGATGTTCGCGCATTTCTATCGCGACCACCGCGACCCGAAAGAGCTTCTGAAGCGTTTTCAACTGGAAGAAAAGCGCAATGCCTTCTATAACCAGCTTTCTGGCGGGCAAAAACAGCGCCTCGCGCTCGCTCTCGCGCTGGTCAACAACCCACGCATGATTTTTCTCGATGAGCCTACGGCTGGTTTGGACCCGCAAGTGCGTCGCGAAATTTACGACACGCTGGAAGAATTAAAAAAGGAAAAGAAGACGATTCTGTTGACCACGCATTACATCGAAGAAGCGGAACGTCTCTGTGATCGCGTGGCCGTCGTTGATTACGGCCGCGTGATGGCCCTCGGCACGCCGCGCGAACTCAAGCAGCGCTCTGCAGGCACCACGCGAATTGAAGTTCGCCTCAGCCAACCGTCAGCGGATGGCGCGCTAAACCATCTCGACGGCGTCACGGATTGCCGGAAGCTCGAAGAAACCTACCTCCTGCATTCGAGCAAGCCGACGCAAACCATCGTCGCGCTGGTGAAGCATTTGGAAGCGCAGGGCGTCGAGTTGCAAGGCCTGGAAATGTTTTCGCCGTCGCTAGAAGACGTCTTTCTGGAATTGACTGGCCGCCGCCTGCGCGAGTAGGGGCTTGTAGCTCAGGTCCCGCCAGCCCTGACGCGGGAAGAGTTCGCGCCGCTTCTGCGCGAATTGACCTGAGGTTTGCAGTGAGAACTTCCGCTGATGCAAGGAGAATAGTACGTGGTAAATCAGACCTGGACGCTATCCATGATGCGCATCAAGCTGGCGCTGCGCAGCCGCACATTTTTGTTTTTTAGTATGGCCATGCCTCTTGGTTTTCTTTTCGGTTACGTGATTTTCTTCGGCCGCGGCAATGCTATGGCCGTGCCTTATTTATTGGGTGCAATCCTCGCATTGTCGGTAATGGGCGCCTTCTGGGGCCTCAGCATGCAATTGGTGATGTTCCGCGAGCAAGGCATCCTCCGCCGGTTTCATCTCGCGCCCATCGGACCCGGTGCCATGCTCGCCTCCAGCATCATTTCGAATTATTTCCTCGTTTTCCCAACCGTGATTCTCGAATTCCTAATCTGCCGCTTTGTTTTTCACATGCCCACCTGGGGCAATTTGTGGGCCGTATTTTTGCTTGTGTCCATCGGCGCCGCAACTTTCTCCGCAATGGGATTGATCGTCGCCAGCGTAACAAACGACATGCAGGAAACCACCGTCATCAACAACATCATTTGGTCCCTGTTCCTCTTCCTTTCCGGAGTCACAATTCCGGTGGCGTTCATGCCCGGCTGGGTGCAGAAAGTTACGCTGTTTTTGCCCGCGACGTACCTTGCCACGGGCCTCGAAGGGGCCATGTTGCATGCAGCCAGCTTTAGTGAAGTTCTGGAGGTCACCGTCGCCCTGGCCGTCAGCCTGATTGTTGCCTTCGAGGTTTCCCGCCGCTTGTTTCGCTGGGAGCCCGAAGAAAAAATTCGCGGCAAAGCCAAGCTCTGGGCCATCGCCGCGCTGATTCCGTTCCTCCTGCTGGGAGGCTGGGAACTCACTCGCGGCCACCTGTTGCAGGAAATCAATCATCAGTTCCAAATCATCAATCAGCGCGCCGCGGCAGCCCCGCATCCAACCGCTAATCGCCGCTAGCGTTTTGACATTCCAAAACCAGGGGAAGGAGAACCCTCATGAAAATCGCAATACTCGGTGCAGGAAACGTAGGCGGAGCGCTGGGCAAAGGTTGGTCGGCCAAGGGACATTCCGTGTACTTCGGCGTCCCCGAACCGCAGAGCGAAAGGATGCAGGCGCTCCTCAAATCGATTGGCGCAAACGCGCGCGCGGGGAGCGTGCAAGAAGCGGCCGCCAATGCGGAAATCGTTGTCTTCGCTACGCCGTGGAATGCAGCCCAAAATGCCATTGCGACCGCCGGAAATCTGGCCGGAAAAATCGTGATTGATTGCATGAACCCGCTGGCGCCGGATCTCTCCGGCCTTGTTTTGGGCCACACGACGTCCGCGGCGGAGCAAGTCGCGGCCTGGGCCAAAGGCGCGCGCGTTGTAAAGGCGTTCAACACCACCGGCGCGGGAAACATGGCGGATTCGCGTTATGCTGGCGGGAAACTGGTCATGTGCATCGCCGGAGATGACGCCGCCGCAAAGAAATCCGTGTCGCAGCTCGCTGCCGATCTCGGATTCGATCCTGTAGACGCCGGCCCGCTCAAGAATGCGCGCCTGCTCGAACCCTTCGCCATGTTGTGGATTTATTTGGCTGTCAAGCAAGGCCTCGGCCCGAACATCGCATTCCAATTGCTACGCCGGTAGAGACGGGGCAAATCGCGCGACACGGAGGCCATGACGATGGACACCAAAAGCGAAGGCTGGGCTCGCTCCTCGAACTCCAAAAATGCTTGCATACTTTTCCTGCGCCTCGCTCTCGCGGCCTCATTTCTCTCCGCTGTTGCCGACCGCTTCGGACTCTGGGGTCCGCCAGGCAAGTCGTCTGTAGCGTGGGGAAACTTCGTCAATTTCGAGGCTTATACTGCGCTGCTGAACTGGTTCGTGCCGCATGGTTGGATACCTCTGCTCGCTTGGGTCGATACGGCGCTGGAAGTGCTCTTCGGCATTTCGCTTTTCCTGGGGCTTGCAACGCGCTTCACCGCCTTTGCCAGCGGCGTTCTTTTGCTGCTTTTCGCCTTAGCTATGACCTTCTCGACTGGCGTTGAATCCGCGCTTAGTTACTCTGTTTTCACCGCTTCCGCCGGAGCATTTTTGCTCGCGTTCAGCGGCCCATATTGCTGTAGCATCGACAATCTCCTCAAACAGAAGAAGGCCGCTTGAGCAACGCTGACCAAGACGGTCTGACCAAGGCTCGCATCGAAGCGCTGGCCGACGGCGTCTTCGCCGTCTCGATGACTTTGCTCGTTTTCGAAATCAAGGTGCCTGGTCCGCAAGAGGCCGGAGCCGTCGACTTGGCACGCCATATCGCATCCCTCTGGCCGAATTTCGTGAGTTATGCCATCAGTTTCTTCGTCCTCGGGATTTATTGGGTGGGGCATCACAATCAATTCCACTTTATCCGCCGCTCGAATCGGCCATTCCTGTGGCTGAACATTGTCTTCTTGTTTTTCGTCACGCTGATTCCCTTTTCCGCCGCGCTCATTTCCTCGCACTTCAATGAGCCAATTGCCATCGCCTTCTACGGCGGCAACTTGATCGCCGTCGGACTTGTGCTCTACGCGATATGGGCTTATGCCACGCGCGGCCGGCGCTTGGTGGACAAAGACTTGCCTCGCGAAGCGGTTTACCGCGCATCACGGCGAATCCTGATTGCTCCGTGCGTATTCGTGGTGGCCATCGCTCTCGGTTTTTTCAATACGAAAGCCAGCCTCATCCTCTACGCCGCTACGGCGAGTTATTATTTTTTCCCCAGCCACATCGATCTGCACTGGAAAAGGAATCGCGGCGCCAGGTAACCGTCCAAATTGGATGGAACGCGCCACGGGGTGCCAGCCTTCTGCATCTCCAGTAGAGAAAAATTCGTGTGCTATAATGCGCACGTTCGCTGGATGACTTCAAAACGCGCCCGCGGGGAGCATCGATGAGCCTGAAGAAGACCGAAAAAATCTGGCACAACGGGAAATTCATCAACTGGGACGACGCGCAAATCCACGTTGTGTCCCACGTGGTCAGTTACGGCACGGCCGTATTCGAAGGCATCCGTTGCTACAAAACCGCGCAAGGTCCGGCCGTCTTCCGTCTCCGCGAACACATGCAACGTCTGCACAATTCCGCGCATATCTACCGCATGGATTTTCCTTTTTCCGTCGATGACACTTGCCAGGCGGCGCTCGACCTCATCCGCGCGAATCACATGGACTCCTGCTACATCCGCCCAATCGTGATGCGCGGTTACGGTGAAGCAGGCGTGAATCCGTTCTCCAATCCGATTGAAGTTTACATGGCGTGCTGGGATTGGGGCCGCTACCTCGGTGAAGAAGCCATCAAGAGCGGGGTCGACGTTTGCGTCAGTTCGTGGAACCGCTCCGCGCCGAATACCTTGCCGCAAATGTCCAAGGCCGCCGCGAATTACATGAACTCGCAACTCATTCGCATGGAAGCCATGGTGAATGGCTACGTCGAAGGCATTGCGCTCGACGTGAACGGCTACGTCAGCGAAGGCTCGGGCGAGAATGTTTTCGTCGTGCACAACGGCAAAGTGCTCACACCGCCGCTCTCCAATTGCGTGCTGCCAGGAATCACGCGCGACACCATGATCACTCTCTGCCAGGAAATGGGCATCCCCGTCGCCGAGCAAGTCCTTCCGCGCGAAATGTTGTACGTCGCCGATGAGGTATTTTTTGCGGGAACCGCCGTCGAAGTCACGCCCGTGCGCTCCATCGACAAAATCAAAGTCGGCAACGGCGCGCGCGGCCCCATCACCAAAAAACTCCAGGACGAATTCTACGCCCTCACCGGCGGCACAAAAGAGGATCGCCACGGCTGGCTCACGCCCGTTCCGGCTCCCGCCACCGTCGCCGTCCGCTGACGACGTTTGTCATCCTGAGGAGCGTTTTGCGCGACGAAGGATCTCGCATCGCCACTTTGTAGCGATAGCCGTTTCTCCGGCCATTCAACTCACGTTCGGCAATGATCGCCTCAATCTTTTCAATCTTCATTGGAGGCCCTTCAGTTATCGCCCGGATTTACCGCCTTGAATGCCACGGCCGCCACGGCTCCGCCCGCGAAATTCGCCAGCAAATAAATCCAGATGCTCGACCACGCCGACAAACCCATGATGGAAATCCCCACGGCGACCGCAGGATTGAATACGCCGCCCGAAATGCCGCCCACCGCGTAAGCTCCGGCCATCACCGTAAAACCGATGGCCAGCCCGTAAAACGAATTCCCGGCAGTCCCTTTCGCGGTTGCCGTGTTCAGCACCACGAAAACCAGCGCAAACGTAAACAGGAACTCCGCCAGCAGGGCCGGCAATACCGGCAGATTCATCGGGACTACCTGAACTCCCGCCTTCAGATACTCGACCGCCAGCGCTGCAAGCACCGCGCCGACGATCTGCGAAATCACATACCCCGCAACATATTTTGTTTCAATTTTCCCTCGCATCCATATTCCGAGAGTCACCGCAGGGTTGTAATGCGCGCCGGAGATATGCCCGCCCGCGAAGACCATCACCATCAGCGCCGCCCCGATCGCTAAGGGCGCCGTCGTCCCCGCTCCCCCCACTACCGTGCACCCAATCGTGAATACCAGGAAAAACGTCCCTATCAACTCGGTGATGTACTTGTTCATCCAGGTTCCTCCTCACTGCAAGATTCACCGGGGCCGCTGTACCGGTTCCGCTGCGCAAGATACCACGGAACAACAATTCTCGCAGCAGCGCGGGCAGTTTGAGCATTCTCAATCAACAGCGGCATTCCGGTCTTGCCTGCAACTCTCCTCTCAACTCGCTTCGCGATTTTCTGCCGTCCTGCTAGAATCGCGGCCTTGTAGCGACGGCGCTGGGCGGCCTCCGGGAGGAACATGTACCGCATCTGGCAGAAACTGCTCGCCGAATTCATTGGCACTTTTTTCTTCGTGTTTTTCTCCGTGGGCGCAATTTGCATCGACGCGGGCCTGCGTTCTTCCGGCACCGGCAGCCTGGGACTCGTCGGCATCGCTCTCGTACGCGGCCTCACGTTTGCAATTTTAATTTTTGCGCTCGCGCACGTCTCGGGAGCACATTTCAACCCGGCCATCTCCATCGGTTGCTGGGTCACGCGAAAACTCGGATCGATTAGTGCGCTGTTCTACTGCGCCGCGCAGATTCTCGGCGCCATTGTAGCGGCGCGCACCCTCGCGCAATTTGTTCCCGAGCAGGTCTGGCGCTCCGTTTTAATGGGAACGCCCGATCTCGCCGCGGGCTTTTCGCGCACTCAGGGCATTCTGCTCGAAGGCCTGCTTACGCTTTTCCTCGCGTTCATTTTTTTCGGCGCGGTTGCTGAAGCGAAAGATTCTCTCGCGCGTTCTGGCGGCTTCGCGGCCGGACTTGCACTCTTCGTCGGCGTAATTATCGGCTCACCATATACGGGCGCGTCGATGAATCCGGCCATGGCGCTCGGAACCGCCGTCGTCGCTCATCACTGGGCCAACCACGGCGTCTACTGGGCGGGTCCACTGCTCGGTGGCGTGATTGGCGCGTGGTTTTACCATATTCTTTTCGCGCGCGAATCCTGATCCATCACTCCGTTATTCTTTTCCGCGACTTCTTTGTCAAACCCAGCCTCCACCTCCAGAATTATTGAAACGGCCGCCACCCATTGTCATTCCGAGAAGGATGCGAACAGCATCCGGCCAGCCTGCCTGCCACAGGCAGGGAACCTGCTT
>DAHUXN010000063.1 GCA_027307115.1 Acidobacteriota bacterium | reverse complement strand
TTTCTCCACCTCTTAACGCAACTCCGAAACTCTTCGAATTCTTAGAAATCAAAACCGAGTCGCTACGCGGTGCTAATCTCAAACGCAATGAGGACCAGCTGGACGCAATCGTATGTGCGTACATAGCCTATTATTATTGGTTCTGGCGTGCCGAGCGCACTCAGTTGTTCGGCGACGTAAAACACGGCTATATAATCGTTCCTTTTCCGCCCAGTGAGCTCCACGATGACCGGATGTGCTAACGGCAATTGTCGCTAGCGGGCCTCGTTCCCTTTGGAACGTCTTTGCCTCTATAATCCCTGCATGGAAAATCGGGAGATTGCGCGGATACTGCACGAGACGGCGGAGCTGCTGGAAATTGACGGCGCGATCATTGGGCGCTACCGCAGCTACGAAAAAGCCGCCGAACTGATTTACAGCATCCCCGAACGCATCGAGGAGCTTGCGAAAGACCGCAAAAAACTCACCGAGCTTCCGGGCATCGGCGACAACATGGCCGAGCACATCGATGAAATTCTGAAGACAGGCGATTACGGCCTGCGCAAGAAGCTCCTGAAGAAATATCCGGCGACCCTGCTCGATGTTCTGTCGCTGCAAGGCCTGGGTCCCAAGAAGGCCGCATTCCTCTGGAAGAATTTCAAAGCCGGGACCGTTGAAGATGTTGCTAAACTCGCGCGCGAACAAAAACTCCGCGACGTTCCTGGCTTCGGCGAAAAAACCGAAGAGAATATTCTGCGCGCGGTCGAATTCTTCAAAAAGTCCACGGGCCGGTTTCGCATCAACGCCGCCGAAGCCACCGCCGAGCAGGTCGCCGCGTATATTCAGACACTCGGCAAGCAAATCGCATCCGTGACGCCCGCGGGTTCGCTGCGACGCGGCAAGGAAACCATCGGCGATCTAGATTTTATCGTGATCCCCGCGGGAAAATATTCGCAGAAGTCTGTGGACGCCATCTTCGAGCACATTTTGAAATATCCTCCGATTGAGGAAGTGCTCGCGCACGGCGAAAATAAAATTAGTTTTCTCTTGCCGAATGGAATGCAGGTTGACGTTCGCGTGATTCCGCCGGAGAGCTACGGCGCCGCGCTTCTTTATTTCACCGGCTCGAAAGAGCACAACGTCGCGCTGCGCGGTCGCGCGAATGCGATGGGCTACACGCTGAACGAGTACGCGCTGACTACTTTGAAGAGCGGCAAGACTGTCGCAGGAAAAACCGAAGCCGAAATTTACGCCAAACTCGACTTGCCATACATCGAGCCCGAATTACGTGAGATGACTGGAGAAATCGAAGCCGCCGAAGCCGGCAAACTCCCCAAGCTGATCACGCTTGACGACATTCGCGGCGACCTGCAAATGCACACGACCGCCTCCGACGGCAAGAATTCCATCGAGGAAATGGCCGAGGCCGCGCGCGACCTCGGCTACGAATACATCGCGCTGACCGATCACTCGAAAGCCGTCACCGTGGCCAACGGCCTCGACGAAAAGCGCACACTGGCGCAAATCAAGAAAATCCGTGCCGCCGAAAAATCAGTGGGCGGCATTCGCCTGCTCGCGAGCAGCGAAGTCGACATTTTGAAAAATGGCGCGCTCGATTTGAGCGACGAGGTTCTCGCGCAGCTTGACCTCGTCGTCGTCTCCATTCATTCGTACATGAATCTCGAACGCGCCGCGATGACAGAGCGCATTCTTGCAGCGCTCGAAAATCCGTACACGCAAATTCTGGCGCATCCGACTGGACGTCTTGTGCTTCGGCGCGATCCCTACGATTACGATATGGAACGCGTTTTCGACGCGTGCCGCGAGCGCGGCGTCGCCGTTGAATGCAACGCGTATCCCGACCGTCTCGATCTGCGCGACGCGCATCTGCGCCTGGCGAAACAGCGCGGAGTCAAAGTGGTGATTTCCACGGACGCGCATTCGACTTCGCAGCTTCAAGTGATGAAATACGGCGTGCAGACCGCGCGGCGCGGGTGGCTTGAAGCGCGCGACGTCATCAACACTTTGCCCTACGAAAAATTCCTGGCCGCGTTGCGCGCGAAACCCGGCAGCACTAAAAAGGACAGGAGTGCGTCCCGAGCGCGCAGCCAATCGGGATGACCGTTGAATCAACGAAGAATCGATGATTTGAGGGGTTCCGAAAAAGGCCCTATCCTAGACAGACCTGTCAGTGTAGGTGCTCAAAGAGTTAACAGATTGGAGAAAATGCGCCTGGTTTCGCCGATTTTACGCGCCAGGGAAAGCTGGTCGGCAGAAAAGTTCCAGGCTGACTTGGGGACGAAAGCGCACAGGCTGAAGCCTGTGCCACGCGCGCCGCTCACGATCCATCGCTTTTTTTTCGCGAAAATTCGATTGATTTTTTTTCAGGCGCCTGCTAAACGTATGCGGACACTTTCCCTAACAACCCATTCTGAACAACGGAGGCACCCATGGCCACACCAGCCACCACGGGCTCACGGAGTCGCGCGTTTCAGGCCAAGTACATAATTTTGCTCGCGTTTGCCGCGATGATTGTGATCGTTTGGGTCACGCGGGACCGCTTCCTGCTGCAGCCGGATTCCTTCCTGCGCCAGCGATACTCGCCGATTGCTCCGCTCATGTTCCTGCATGGGATTCCGGGGGCCGTCGCTCTTTTTCTTGGCATCTTCCAGTTTTCCAACCGGCTGCGCGCGCGATTTCTGCAAGTGCATAGGGTCATGGGCCGAGTTTACGTTGGCTGCGTTGCCATTGCCGCGCCCGCCGCCGTGGTTGTTGCCACGAAACTGCCCGTCCCGACGCTGACGATGGCTTCGGTGATCCAGGCCACGGGTTGGATTCTGACGACGGCGACGGCCCTCTACTGCGTGCGCACCGGAAGGATCAGCCAGCATCGCGAGTGGATGATCCGCAGCTATCCATTCGCGGCGGTGTTTGTGTTCGTGCGAGTGGTCATTGCGATTCCGGCGGTCGCGCGTGCGGGAGTGTTGGGTCTTGCGGAAGTGGTGTGGAGTTGCATCGCCATCGCGTGTTTCCTGCCGTCGTTCATGATTGCGTGGCAGCATCTGGCCGCGAGCAAGAGGCCCGCAAAAGCGCGTGCCGCGTAGATAGGAGCTTCTGGCTCGCACAGCGGCCCTTCCGGCAGAGAAAGCCCCACGCTCACAAAACGAGCATGGGGCACCCGAAAAGGCCAAATGCTACGGCAAAAGCACACAGGCTGAAGCCTGTGCCACACGACGGCCAACGCCCCTACATTCTTGCGACTTGCTCGCTAACTCCAGCCCACGAGCGGCGTCCAAGCTAGTGGAACTTTTCCGCCCGCTTTCGCGTATCCTTATTCGCAATACGACAAGGAGGCTTCATGCGCCGTTTCTGCTTCGCCGCTCTTACCTTGAGCGCGCTGTCCTTCGCAGCATTAACTATTGCTTCACCCGTCCATGCGGAGGAATGGAATAAATCGTACAAACTGACAGGGCGGCCGAATCTTCGCATCATCACCAACGACGGCCACGTTGATCTTTACACCTCGGAGGGTGGACAAATCGACGCGCACGTCACGACCACAGGATGGGCCATTGGAGATCGCGGCGTGAAAATCACGGAATCGCAAACGGGCAACAACATAGACCTCGAAGTGCACGTGCCGTCGTTCCACTTTTCTTTTGGCTGGAACAATCGCAGCGTCCGCATCGAGCTGCACGTCCCGCGCGAGGCTGATTTCGACGTGGAGACCGGCGACGGCAGCGTTACTTCGCAAGCCTTTAGCGGCAATCTTCGCATTTCGACGGGCGACGGCAGCATCACCGCTCACGGGCTGAAAGGCGAAGTCCGGCTGCACTCCGGCGACGGCCACATCGACGGCGACGATTTTGACGGCGCGCTCCACGCCGATTCGGGCGACGGACACATCCGAGTTCGCGGGCGCTTCGATAAACTCACTCTGGAATCAGGCGACGGCAGCGTCAATGCGGAAGCCGCCTCCGGCTCAAAAATTCAAGACGGTTGGTCGCTGCGCTCCGGCGACGGCAGCGTGACTGTTCGCCTTCCTGACGGCTTGAACGCCGACCTCGACGCGCACACGGGCGACGGCAGTATCACGCTCGATTTTCCGGTGACCGTTTCCGGCTCGCTTTCGCGCACAACGATTCGCGGCAAAATCGGCTCTGGAGGCCCGCCGCTGATGGTCCGCACCGGCGACGGCTCGATCCACATCGAGAAAATGTAGGCGTGAATTTTGTTTCGAGTTTTGACTCTCGCCGAGAGAGCTGCGGCATAACAGGAAGCCAAGGAAAATGCAGATTCCTCGTCGCGTGGCTCCTCCCTTCGCGAAAACGCTCAGGGCGGGCGGAATGACAAGGAATGGAGTTTTTCAAACAAGCGGTTAGGAGGTGTTGCATGCGTAAGGCGTTAATTTCGTTCGCGGCCCTAGCCCTTTTGTTTTCGGTCACTGCTGTAAACGCGAATCCGCGCGCCGGCGTTCGCGACGATTCCCAGTCCGGTCATGAGTGGTCCAAAACCTGGAGCGTTTCCCCATCCGCCGAACTGCGCCTCGATGCCGATCGCGGCAACGTTCACGTCTCGCAAATCCCCGGCAACGCGATTCACGCTGTGGTGACCACAACCTACTGGCACATCTCCGAATCCGAAGTCGAGATTTCCTCTACGCAGGACTCCCACAGCGTCGAAATCCGCATCCGCGTCCCGGAAGAGCATTTCCATTTTTTTCATCACTCCGCTTCGGTTGACATCGACCTTCAAGTCCCCGCAGGCTCGCGGCTGGCTCTTCGCACTGGCTTCGGCAAAGTTCACGTGGTGGACTTCGACGGCCATGTGAATGCCGATACGGGCTTCGGCGACGTCGACGCGCGCGGCCGCTTTGAATCGCTATCTCTGCGGACCGGATTCGGCACGATTCGCGCGGAAGCGAGCGCGGGGTCGCACGTCACACGCGATTGGCGGCTCTCTTCGGGATTCGGCGACATCAATTTGAGTTTGGCCTCCGATTTGAACGCAGACCTCGAAGCGCGCACGGGCTTCGGCCACGTGTCTTGCGACTTTCCCATCACCGTCACCGACATGCGCAGCCGGTCTTCTATCAACGGACGCATCGGCTCCGGCGGCCCGCCCGTGAACATCGATACCGGCTTCGGCTCCGTGCATATCCGCAAACTGTAGGAGTCTCCAACTGCACGCCGGGAATTGAAACCGCCCGAGCCAGCGAAGCTTCCCGGCACGGCCAAAGCCGTTTCCTGACGAGACCATTTGTGAGTGCAGGATTCTTCACATTTTTGCCCGCGACTTTCCCTCTCGGCTGCATGTTCCGGGCGACACTGTCGCCTTCGGTGCACAGGATCTTCCTAGTACGATCCGCTTTCTGCCCTGAAATCAACGCGGAGAAGTAGATGTCTTTTGGCACCTCAGTTGCACTTCCCTTCTTCGGCTTCCGGAGACATTTTATGGGTGCCATTCTCGTGATCTCCATCGTGTCCGTGTACGTTTTTCTCTGCGCGACCTCGGGCATCGAATCTCTCACGCCTTCCGCTCCCGCCAAAAAATCGACGACGCCGTCCGCTCGCAAAAATTAGCGCAAAACGATTTGCAAAAGCTTGCCGCTTCGCGCATGATATTTTGTTTTCCTGACGCGCGCATCTTCAGCTAGACCATACTTCGCGCTCAAATTCATTTCATTCAAGGAGATTGCATGCGGAAACCCGGAAACATCGCGCCAGCGAAGGGCAAGCTGGGAGTTTTGACGCCCGGCATGGGCGCGGTGAGCACGACTTTCATGGCGGGCGTCGAACTTGTGCGCAAAAGCAAAGCGCTGCCGGTCGGCTCGCTCACGCAGATGGGTACGATTCGCCTTGGCAAACGCACCGAGGGCCGCACGCCCAAAATTCACGACTTCGTGCCGCTCGCGAATTTGAATGACATCGTATTCGGCGGCTGGGATCTTTTTCCGGACACCGCCCACGAAGCCGCGACGCACGCTGGGGTGCTCGAGGCGCGCCATCTCGATCTGGTTCA
>DAHUXN010000010.1 GCA_027307115.1 Acidobacteriota bacterium | reverse complement strand
CGCGTCGCTGGCCGCGGTCAGTCAATTCAATTTCGGAATCGTGCATTGCGACCAAGCCGACAACAGAGAGGCGTTGCAGGGTGCGTTCGGGATCGGCATCGAGGGAATGAAAACGCGCTACTTTTGCGCGCTTGCCGATTTCGGCGCAGAGCCACAATTCCTCAAGCACGTGATCGATGCGCGCTTCGTCTTCGGAGGAGTAGACGGTAATTTGAGCGAGGCGGCCATGCGCGAGCTCGATACGGCGATCCGCGAGGCTGCCGATGGAGGGATCGTGGGTGACCATCAGGATTGTGTGGCCTTCGCTGTGGAGATCGCGCAGAAGTCGAATCACGGTTTCTTCGTTGGCTTCATCGAGATTCCCGGTGGGTTCGTCGGCAAGAATAAGCTTGGGATGATTGATGAGCGCACGGGCGACGGCTACGCGTTGCTGTTCGCCGCCGGAAAGCTGCGACGGAAGATGCGTCAGGCGCTCGCCCAACCCGACGCGGCGAAGAGCTTCCGCAGCTTCATGTTCATCGGTGGTGCTGTGAAAATATTGCGCGAGCATGACGTTTTCAACCGCGGTGAGGTACGGGACAAGATGAAACTGCTGAAAGACGAAGCCGATTTTCTCAGAACGAAAACGCGTGAGGCCCGCTTCGTCGAGGCGGCCCACGTCGACACCGTCGACGATGGCGCGTCCGTCCGTGGGCGTGTCGAGGCCGCCAAGAATATTGATGAGAGTAGTCTTACCGGAACCGGAGGGGCCCATGATGGCGATCCATTCGCCGGGTTCGACGCTGAAGGAGACGCCATTGAGCGCGCAGACGTCGTCGAAAGTTTTTCTCAGGTCCGTGACTTCGACGAGCGCCACTGATTATTCTCCTCTTAAAATCACTGCGGGGCGAACATTGCCGAGCAAGCGCAGAGGCAGAGCTCCCGCGAGCGCAACGCAAAGCATTAAGATCACCGTCGCAGGCAACACTTCCCATCGCGGAGAAATGCTGGTGCCGAAAACGCGATGGCCCATCCAAACAGAGAGAGCCATGCCAAGCACGTATCCGAGGATTCCGCCCACGGTTCCGAGGACGCCGACCTCAGCAAGAAAAAGCCGCACAACTTTTTGAATCGAGCCGCCGAGAGCTTTCATTAGGCCGACGTCCCGGCGGCGCTCCATCGCAAGGGCAGCCATTGTGGCGAGCACACACAATGCGGTGAGGACAAGAATGAGTAATCCCATGGAAAAAATCAGAAAGCGGATTCGCTGGAGAAGGTTCCCTTCCGCTTCCGTGATTTGTGGAATCGGTTTCACTTCGAGCGCGGGAAATGCAGTCTGGAGTTTGTCCCCAACGCTGCGGATTTGCGCTGCCGAGCCAGGGATGCTCAATTGGATTAACTCGACCTTGCCCTCGAGGCCAGCAAGTTTTTGCGCGACGGGCAAGTTGACGAAAATCTGATTGTCTTCCGAGCCACCCGCGTCCGCGACTCCCGCAACGGTGAGACTGACGCTGCGGCCTTGATACGACAATGCGATATTGCCGCCCGCCAAGAGGCCCAGACTGCGGCTTACATTGCGACCGATAAGACATTGAGAAAGATCCGTTCGCGAAACACTGGCCGTTCCGGCAATTTTCCACCACGGTTCCATTTGCGAGACGCGGTCGAGCCACGTCCCGGTGACGACGACATTCTGTCCATTCTCAGCGCGCCCAACGAGGTACAAATCCGGCGATGCAACTGTTCCGGAAACCGGGGATTGACGGTCGATATTTTGCTCAATATTCTTCTCAATATTTTGCACAACTGACTCATCCATAAGGGGCGGCAGCCCTGGTGTCACGGATGGGGTTTGCCGCGCGGAGATAACAAGATTCGCTCCGAGGGAGCGAAATTCCTGCGTGAGCTTGTGGTTGATGTCCAAATCGAGATTCAACATCGCGGACACAACAGCGCCACCGCTGATGAGCGCGAGCAACGCCACGATGAGGCGCACGCGGTTTCCGCGAAGCAAATGGAACAGGAGGCGCTTGAACACTACTGTCCCCTCAAAATGGGCGCGGGCGGGACATGCGCGGCGCGATACAGCGGAATCCAGCTTCCAAGCAACGCGACGGCAGCAGCGGCTGCAAGAATTATCGGCAGGACAATCAGACGCGGCGAAGTCGCAACGCCGAAGACCGTTTCACCCAACTCGCGCGCGAGGCCCGCGCCGAGCAGAAAACCCAAGCAGCCTCCGGCAATCGCCAGGAGCAGCTGTTCGCAGAGAAACAAACCGCCAACCAGAAAATTAGTTGCGCCGAGGGCTTTCATCAGGCCGACCTCGGCGCGACGCTCCATAGCCGTGGTGGCCGAAGTGGCGCCGACGGCAAGCGCGGCGGCAATCAGCGCGGCGATCGTAACAATCCAGAGCAGAAGGCTGACACGCGAGAGCACGCGGCCTTCGGTCTGCGCAACGCGGCGGATGGCTTCGACGTGTGTGCCAGGAAGGACTTCCTGAATCTGGCGGCCGATCGAAGTGATGTAGGGCGAACAATACCAGCGATCGAATTCGGTAGGCGTCATCTTGTTGGGATCTTCTTGCGAGAAGGCATCGGCGGGCTTGGTGAGAGCGCTGACAAAGAGCTGGCGAAATTCACCGGGCTTGCTGGCAAGGTCCTGGGCCACGGAAAGTGGACAGAGCAGGGCGTCGTCCTGCGAGTCGCCGGTTGTAACGATGCCAGTCACGACTGCCAGGGATTCGCGGGGGCCGGCACTCAGATCTAGTTTGTCGCCGATGACGATTCCATATTTTTGCGCCACCGACGCGCCGGCCACACAATCTTTCGAATCGTCGGCGAACCACCGGCCGTGAACCTTCCACCATGGATGGGTGAAACTGGCACCGGTCACGAAAGTGGTGCCGTCTTCGATCGGTACGGAGTACCTGTACCAGGTGCCAATGAGAGTCGTCTGGAATCTTGTAGTGTTCTCAACCGACTGGTTGATACCGGCTTGCACGGGGACATCGAGAAAGGGTGTAAAGCCGAGAATATTGTGGCGCCAGAAAATGGTCTTGAGCTTGGGCAGAGCTGAAGTGGAAAGATACGCGCCCTGGTCGACTGGACGATAGTCAACGCCGCCAATCTCGACGGGCAGAGTGTCCGCCTGAGGCGTGACAAGCAGATTCGCGCCCAGACTGCGAAATTCGCGCGCGAGTTGATCACCAACATCGACCGCGACCGTGAATGTGGCCGTGGCAACAGCCATGCCAAGAACGAGCGCAATTCCGGTGAGCACTTTCCGGCGCGGGTTGCGTGTGAACGATTCTCTTAGCAGGCGAATGAACATGTTGGCTTGATGTCTCTACTTCTGAATCTCAGACGCCGCGTCCGTGATTGCCGAAATGTCGACGAGAATGTTCGTTCCTTCGACGTGCGACTGGAAGGCAATCGGATTGCAGCCTCCGGGCATGCCAATTTCAGCAGCGTTCACAGGCGCGCCGCAGTTGCGGCAAATCAAGACCGAACCTTCCTGGCGATAACCTATTCGGCCGCAGATTTGGCAAGCGTCAAGCGCGGTGACGTAGTCGCCATTGAGCTTGCGCGTCACGAAAAAGCGAAAAGCGGTTCCCTGCACGTCCACGGTATAGAAATGCACGGAGACGCCGCTCATTTCCGGCAGAGGGATGCGGACGATCTTTCCAACTGCTGTGACATGCTCCGCTTCTGGAGGAGCGGCGGACGCGCGCGTATAAACGAATTCAGCCGTGAGGGAGAGTATGACCGCAAGGCACAGAAAGGCCGCCGCGAAACTCCATCCCCGTCGACGGCGATACTCGTGCTCTCGGAGGCGCTTTTCAGCGGAATTCACAGGCGCATCGAGCGCTGCGCCGCCACCTTTTCCGTCGGCCTCGCCTCCATGGAGCGCGAACCATTCGCGCAATACCACGATGGCAGCGACGCCGAGAATGACAACGAAAAAGAAATATTCATTGCGGACAATGGGGCCGATGGTAGCCATTTCCTGCTTGCTCGATGGAAGCCATGTGGCCTCGCTCAATTCATGCAAGCCTGTCAGGGCAAGTTGAAACGCGACAACCATCAAAATCGTGCTGGTGGCGGCGAAAAAGCGGCCAAGAGGAATCTTAAGCGTCCCTTGAAAGAAAAAAAGGCCCACGGCGACGGCCATGGCGATTCCGATTCCGGTGCCGATCCAGACCTGAAGGCCTGCAATGGAGAGCTCTACGGCGCGAAGAATCAGGATCAGTTCGGCGCCCTCGCGCAAAACCATCAGGAAAACAAAAAAGCCGATTGCCCAACCGGCTGTACGCTCGCCCTCCCGTGCATAAGTTTCGACGCGATGCTCAATTTCTTTGCGCAAGCGCCGCGCGATGCGGTTCATCCAAATAATCATGGAGACAACGAGAGCAGCGGCGGCGAGCATAAGCACGCCCTCAAATCCGTCTTCGCTGACCTGCCAGCGCTGCAGCAGAACAGCCGCCGCGAAGCTGCAGGCGATCGCAACAGCCACGCCAGCCCAGACGTAACGCGCCAATTGGCGGCGGCCAGTACGATTGAGATAGACTAAGACGATGCCGACCACAAGGGCGGCTTCAACGCCTTCGCGGAGGGCGAGTAGGAGTGCGGAAAGCATTTAAGTGTCGAACCCAGTTGTAACTTAGTATCAACTGGGAATTCTCAGTGTATCGCTCTGTGAAAACAGCGTCAAGAGAAATGCCCTACGTTCGATAGACTTTCCTAAGTGCACAAACGGGGCGTGTTCGACAGTAAAATAAGACATCTCGGCGCAAGGACTTGGAGGCGCGCCTTAGCGTTCGCGGCACAGAGCGCAGGCAACTGCACAGGTTCCCGGCCAATCTCTGTAAGAATAGCGAAGCGAACAGGTATATTCATTGCGGCTACTCCTAACGATCGCGTTTGGTCTGTGTGCCGGGCTTGGCATGTTCGGTGGACAGGTGCCAACGCCGGCTAAATCTCCCGCGACCCCTCAAACAAGCCACAATTCCAAGCGCGCGAAAGAGGCGCACGAACGCGGGCTGAAGGCGGAGAAACAGAAAAATTGGCCGATGGCATTTGCGGCTTACACGGAAGCCGCGCAGCAAGATTCAACAAAGCCCGAGTATTTATTGCAGAGAGAATTCGCGCGAAGCCAACTGGTGAGCGCATCGGTAGACCGCGCGGAGCGGGATGCGTTGACAGGCCATCTGGCCGAGGCACGCGAGGAATTGGACGCGGCGCTGATGCTCGACCCGAGCGACGAGATGGTTCGCGAAAGGCTGGCGCAACTGGCGCCGTCCTCGGCCGCTGCTCTGCGGCAACTGATGACCGAGCCCGCGGGTGTGGTGCGGCTGGAGCCGCTGACGGGCACGCACAGCTTCGATTATCGCGGCGATACGATGAACGCATACCAAGCAGTGGCGCGCGAGTTTGGCGTGGATGCCTCGTTTGATGTAGAGCTGCAATCGAACCCGGTGCATCTTCGAATCAGCAACGTTGATTTTACAACTGCCATGCGCGTGCTTGGCGATATGACCGGAACGTTCTGGCGGCCGCTGACGAGCAGGCTTTTCTTTGTGGCCGCCGACACGCCAGCAAAACGACGGGCGTACGATTTGTCGGCTGTAAGCACCGTGATGCTGCCTGCCTCCGAAACGGCAAACGACATGACCGAGGTGCTCCGCATCATCCGCGATATAGCAGGAATCACGCGCGCGCAACTGAATTCATCGGCGCGAACCATTACGATGCGGGCATCGCCGCAGGCAGTTTCAGTGGCGACGAAATTGCTCGACCAACTCGAGGAGCCGCGCGGAGAAATGGTGTTAGAGGTGGAGATTCTCGAAGTGGACCGCAACGCCGCCAGCCAAATCGGAATTGCCCCGCCCACATCGGTGTCAGCCTTCTCCTTGACGCCACAACAAATTCAAACCGCACAATCGGGCGTCGCGGGACTCATAGCGGTGATTGAACAACTTTTCGGACCGACAAGCGCGCTCTCGGGATTGGGCGCGAACCAAATTGCGTCGTTGGTTGGATCAGGACAAGTGGGCGTAGGCTCGCTGATTCCACCGCTGATTGCTTTCGGAGGGGGGAAGACGACATTTCTCGCAACTCTGCCCGGAGCGGCAGCGGCGTTCTCAGATACGCTGAATGTCGTAAAAAGCGGTAAGCGCGTCCTTCTGCGAGCCGAAGACGACAAGCCGGTGACGTTCTTCGTCGGGGACCGTGTGCCGATTGCGCTGGCGCAATTCTCTTCGGGCCTCACGTCGCCGAGTTCCATCCCTGTTGTGTCGTCAAGTCTCTTCCCGCGAACGGATATCGCCACAGGGAAGAATCCGGTGGCGATTGTTGCGGCGGACTTCAATGTCGATGGCAATGTGGACCTGGCGAACGCCAACCACGATGACAACACCGTGTCCATTTTCCTTGGAAACGGCGATGGAACGTTCACCAGCAAAGGAACACTGGCAACGGGGCTCGGCCCTGTTGCGGTGGTTACGGCGGATTTCAATAACGACAGCATTCCTGACCTTGCCGTGGTGAACCAGACAGACGACACGGTTTCCATTTTTCTCGGCAACGGCGACGGTACATTTACGCTCAAGGGAACTTTCGCCATAGGGAAGAATCCCGTCGCGGCCGTGACGGCGGATTTTAACGGGGACGGCCATCAGGATCTCGCGGTAGTCAATCAAGGCGACAACACAGTCTCGATCCTGCTGGGAAATGGCGATGGAACGTTCCAACCGCAAACTGTGATCTCGACAGGGCAAAGTCCGTCAGCAATCGCCACCGCTGACTTCAACAACGATGGCAAGGCAGATCTCGCGATTACAAACCAGTCGGCGAATACCGTATCGATTTTTCTGGGGAACGGAGACGGGACTTTTGCCGGCAAAGGAACACTGACGACAGGCACTTTGCCCGTTGCAATTGCCGCGGGAGAGTTCAACCTCAATACGAACACGAATATTGGATTGACGGTCGTCAACCAGACGGATAACACCATCTCGAATTTCCTGGGCAGTGGCGACGGAACGTTCACGGCGAATGGCACCGCGACGTTGAACGGCAACTCGACTACTGGCAATAAACCAGTGGCGATTACCGTCGGCGATTTCAACGTGGACGGGCGAACAGACCTCGCGATATCGGATGAGAGCGCGAACATGGTTGACGTCTTGATTGCCAATGGCGACGGTACGTTTGCTTCACCGCTGCAACTTCCGACAGGCACGGGGCCCATCGGCCTAGTCACCGGAGAGTTCCTGGGCACTGCCCATCCCCCCGATCTCGCCGTGACGGATTCGACGGCCAATACCATTTCCGTGATATTGGATAACGCCGCTTTTAATGCAACGAACAATGCCGCGGCAGCGATTCCGTTTCCAAATTCCCAGTATGAGGACATTGGGCTAAAAATGAAGGCAACGCCGCACATGCACGTGGATGGTGAGGTAACGCTCGAGTTGCACTTCGAACTACGCAGCCTGACGGGAGATTCCGTAAACAGCATACCGGTGATCAGCAGTCAGACAATCGATCAAACGGTCCGCGTCAAGGATGGGGAGACGACTGCCCTGGCAGGGATCATCGAATCGCAAGAGATGCGGGCTATCAATGGCACCCCTGGAGTGGCGGAGTTAGGGCCGTTTGGGTTGCTGGGAAGCAAACGAAGCACGCAAAACGACAAAACGGAGTTGTTGGTATTGGTGACGCCGAGAGTGGTGAGTTGGAATCCGAAGACCGCTAAGCCAATCTACGCAGGACGCGCCCCGGTCGACGGCGGCGGATTCATTTCCTCGCCAATTCGGCCTGTGCCATAGAGACCTCCCGACCTTTCTTCCATTCGTGCGGGAATTATCTTCCCACTATGGCGCAGCTTCGAGGACAACGATGGGTTGGTACGTGCGCGGAACAACCGCCTGGGCAATGGCGATCAGATGTTCTTGCGAGTTGAAGACACGCAAACGCGTAGGCTTCCAGTCGCCGGAATCCAGCTGTTCAGGCGCATTCTGGGCAGCGGTGGCGTGGCCCGGTTGAATCTGCGCGATGGGAATGTTGAATTTTGCGCCGTGACGGACGCGGCGCTCCAGGATAGGCAGGATGGTGACGCGCGGGAGTTCCGGCAACAAGGCTTCGAGATGAATAACGCGTTCGGCTAAACGCCCGGAACAGGCGGCTTCGGCCAATTCCTCGAGCTTGACGGCCTGATCGAGGGTGAATTCACCAACGGCAGTCCGGCTGATTTCGGAGAGGTGCGCGCCGGAGCCTTCGAGTTTGCCGAGGTCGTGGGCAAGCGCACGAATATACGTGCCCGCGCCGCATTCAACGGCGAACTTCGCGCACGAGCCTTCGATTTCAGTCAGACGAAATTCGTAAACGTCCACTTCGACAGACTTCAGCGCAACTGGTTTTTTCTTGCGGGCCAGTTCGTGCGCGGAGCGTCCGTGAATTTTCTTGGCTGAAAACGCGGGGGGCACTTGCTGGATGCGCCCGAGAAATCGCGCAGCGAGAGATTCGATCGCGGTGCGGTCAAGGGCCGGCGCGAGATCGGGACCTTGGGCTACTCCGTCGGAATCGTAAGTGTCGGTGGAGTAGCCGAAGCGAACGGTGCAATTGTAGCGCTTGCGGCGGCCTGTATAAAACTGCGCGAGGCGCGTGGCGCGTCCAAGAAGCAGGACGAGAACTCCGGTCGCTAGAGGATCAAGCGTGCCGAGATGGCCGATCTGGCGAAAGCCTACCAACCGGCGCACAGCTTCGACGACGTCATGGGATGTCTTCCCGGCTGGCTTGTCGATGACGAGGGCCCCGTCGATGTGCGGCGGCTGAATGTTTCGTGGCATCAGAGGTGGGCGGTTACTCGCGTGGAGTCTACGCTTCTCCCTGGGTTTTGCTCTTCTTCAGGAGATCGTCGATGCGGTGACCGTACTCTTCGGAGCGATCCGGAACAAAATCAATATCTGGCGCCCGGCGAAGCTGCAAGCGTTCGACGAGTTCGTGGCGAATAAACCCCGAAGCAGCGGCTAGTCCCCTGAGAGTGGTTTCGCGATCTTCATCAGAGCCAAACACTTCGATGTAGACGCGAATGTGTTTCAGGCCCGGCGCGACGCGCACCTCCGTGACGTTCATAGCCGTAGCGAGGCGTGGATCCTTCAACTCACCCGCGAGCATCAGGCTGACTTCATGGCGAATTTCTTCCGCGATGCGTTCGGAACGATGGCCGGCGACCGTCATGGTTGGCAACCCTACTTGAATTTGGCGCTCCAGTGAACAACGATTTCAAAAATAATCGATTTCATGCGAGATCAAATCTCGTCCCAGTACCTGCTCGGAGGCTTCGAGCACGGCGGCCATGGATTGCGAGAGATGCTGGTCGTCGGCGGAGATTCCCACGACCCCGACGACGGAGCGCTGCCACAAATCCTGATGGTCCAGTTCCGCAACAGCTACGTTGAAATGGCCGCGCAGGCGATCCTTCAAACTGCGCAGCACCTGGCGTTTATCCTTGAGAGAGCGCGCATCCGGAATGTGAATTTCGAGAGTGACGAGGCCAATTGGCATCATTGCCCTCCCGTGTGGAGGAACTTCGGCAGATTAACTCAGGCTCCCGCTCCCGGATGAGCCGTGCGCTCCATCGCGAAGCATTCCAGGATATCGCCAACTTTGACGTCGGCGAAATTCGAAATGCTGATTCCGCATTCGAAGCCAGCGCGGACTTCGTTGACATCATCCTTGAAGCGGCGGAGTGAACTGATGCGCCCGGTGTAAACCACAACGTTGTCCCGCAGAACGCGCACTTCTGCGTCACGCTTGACGATTCCATCCTGAATGTGGCAACCAGCAATCATGCCGACGCCCTTGACGCGGAATGTATTCCGTACTTCCGCGCGTCCCAGATACTGTTCCTTGATCACGGGCGTGAGCAAGCCGGCCATGGCCTTCTTAATTTCATCAACCACTTCGTAGATGATCGTGTGCAACCGAATGTCGACGCCTTCCTGCTGCGCGAGGTCGGAGGCTTTGCGCTCCGGGCGGACATTGAACGCGATGATGATGGCGCTGGACGCGGAGGCTAGAAGAACGTCCGTTTCGGAAACAGCGCCGACACTGGCGTGAATGATCTTGAGCTTCACTTGCTCGTTCGAAAGCTTGGGCAGCATTTCGCTGAGAACTTCGACGGAACCCTGCACATCGCCCTTGATAACGATCGGGAGGTCTTTAACTTCACCGGCCTTGAGCTGCTCGTGCAATTGATCAAGCGTGAGGCGCGAGCTTGCCGATTTTGCCAGCGTGGCCTCACGCAATTTGGATTGGCGATACTCGACGATGTGGCGAGCCTTGGCTTCGTCCGCGACATAAAACTGATCGCCCGCGTCCGGGATACCTTGTAAGCCGAGGACTTCGACGGGAGTCGAAGGGCCAGCGCTTTTGACAGGCTGACCGCGATCGTCATACAACGCGCGGACTTTGCCATAAACGGCGCCGCAAATAAAAACGTCGCCCACGCTCAAAGTGCCATTCTGAACAAGAACAGTGGCAACAGGCCCGCGGCCCTTGTCGACGCGCGATTCGAGAACCGTGCCGCTGGCGGAAGCCGCTGGGTTGGACTTGAGTTCACGAAGATCGCCCACGAGCAGGATCATTTCGAGCAAACGCTCGATATTCTTTTTCGTCTTGGCCGAGACTTCGACCATGACCGTGTCACCACCCCAATCCTCGGGCATCAAGCCATGATCGGCAAGCTGGCGCTTGACGCGTTCGGGCTGGGCGTCTGGTTTGTCAATTTTATTCAAAGCGACAATGATCGGCACTTTCGCGGCACGCGCGTGATCGATAGCTTCTTCGGTCTGCGGCATGACGCCATCATCGGCGCCGACGACGAGAACAACGATGTCCGTGACTTTTGCGCCGCGCGCGCGCATGCGCGTAAAGGCTTCGTGGCCCGGCGTATCAATAAAGACAATCCGCTTGCCATCGATGTGAACGTCGCTGGCGCCGATATGCTGCGTGATACCGCCGGATTCGCCGCCAGCAACATCGGTGGAGCGAATCGCGTCGAGCAGGCTCGTCTTGCCGTGATCAACGTGGCCCATGACGGTGACCACAGGAGCGCGGGGCGTGAGCCTTTCGGATTTATCGTCCTTACTGACGTCCTCATGCGCCATCTGCTCTTCGAAAGAGACCACTTGAACAATGCCGCTGAAGGCTTCGGCAAGGCTTGTAGCCGTCTGAATATCGAGAGCCTGATTGATGCTGGCGAAAACCCCGCGATCGAGGAGATTCTTCAGCAGCTCCTTCGCGCGAATGTCGAGCTTCTCGGCGAGTTCACGCACGGTGATTCCTTCCGTGATTGTAACGGGGCGAGGCTCGCGAACAACGGGAGGCGCGGCCGGTTCAGCATGGCCGACCCCGCGTCCCGCAGCAGCGCCGGCGCGTGCGCGGACAGGATGCAACTTGCGTTCGCCTTCGGCGAAACGCTTTTCAATTGTCGGTTTGGCACGGGCGGGCGGCTTGCGCACATAAAGAGGCTTGCCCGGCTCTGCTTTCGGGGCCTGACCGACGGTGCTGCTGGCGGGCCTTCCCATTGGTTGACCGGGGCGACCCCCTGGACGCTGCGGAGGCCGCATGGGCGCACTGCCTGGACGCGGAGCACCTTGTGCGCCAGCGGCAGGCCGATATCCTGACGGCGCGCCGGCAGGACGTGCCGCGGTGCCTGGTCTTGAATATCCGCCGGATGGCCGCTGACCTTGTCCGGGCGCGGAGCCGGGGCGAGCAGTTGTTGCAGGGCTACCGGCTGCGGCGGGTCTCGTGACGATCGGAGAGCGCTGTGATGGAGGAGCTCCGGGCCTCTGGGCTGGAATGGGCGTGGACGAGCCAGACGACGGCGCTGCGGTGCGCGGGGCAGCCGCTGGCGGATGCCCCGCAGCCGGTGTGGCAACTGCTGGAGCGCCGACAGTGCGCGGCCCAGTAGGCGAAGCTGCTGCAGGGCGAATCGGAGGCTTTACGCCCTGAATCGTTGGAGGAACTGCGACAGGCTTGGCAGTCGCAGGCGCGACCGACGCGGGCGCTTGGGCGCCTGCCGCTGAGACCGGAGCAGCAGGCCGTACGGGTTTGGCTTTAGCGGCCGCCGCTCTGGCCAGTTTCTCAGATTCCGCCGCGGCTTCGGCGGCGGCTAGGTCACGGAAATGCTTCCGGACGCGGTCTGCCTGCTCATTTTCGAGGGAGCTCGAGTGCGTTTTCTTCTCGGCGATGCCGATCTCCGGCAGGTACTCGATCAAGACTTTAGCCTTGATCTCCAGCTCCCGAGCGAGCTCGTTGATGCGGATTTGCCCAGATTCTGGCATCAGTTAAGCGTTGTCCTCCGCCTTAAGGGACTTTGAATCGCCATCAGCCTTGCCGTCGCGCTCGTCAGCTGGCCGTTGCTCCTCTTGTTCGGTAGAGGCCGCAGCAGATGATTCAGTTTCCACAGATTCTGAAGCGTTCTCAACCTCTTCAGGAACGCCTTCGATGGTTTCCAGAGAGGCTTCGGTCTCAGTGGCTGTCTCTGATTCCGTCGCGCCGCTGGCGGACTCTCCTGCCGCCTCTACCGGCGTTGCAACTTCTTCCGGCACCGCAGTCTGTTGTAATTCGAGCGCCTGGAAATACTGCTCGACGGAAACGCGGATCTTCTCGACCATTTTTTCACCGATACCCGGAATTTCGAGCAACTGCTCGGGAGTCATGTCGGCCAGTTTCTCAATGGACGTGACGCCGTGGGCCTCAAGTTTTTCAATGGTTTTAGGACCAACACCCTGCAGGTCGTTCAGCGATGTGGAGGCGACTGTCATTTCTGACATTTGTGCTTCTACTTCGCGGCGCTTCTCTTCCTCGCTCTTAATATCGATATTCCAGCCGATCAATTTGCTTGCAAGGCGGACATTCTGGCCTTTCTTGCCGATGGCTAGAGAAAGCTGAGTGTCCTCGACAATCACTTCGAGGCGCTTCTCCTCCATATCCACGGCTTGCACGCGCGTTACCTTGGCGGGACTCAGAGCCTTTTGCGCGAACAGAAGGATATCTTCGTTGTAAGGGATGATATCGATTTTCTCACCCCGCAATTCGCGGATGATAGATTGCACGCGCATACCCTTCATGCCGACGCATGCGCCAACCGGGTCAACATCTTTGTCCCGGCTTTCAACTGCTATCTTAGTACGCTCGCCAGCTTCGCGAGCGACGGCGCGAATTTGCACCGTACCGTCATAAATTCCGGGAACCTCCATTTCGAACAATCGCTGGACAAGCACGGGATCAGCTCGCGAGACCACCACTTGCGGCCCTTTGGCGGCGCGCTCGACAGCACGGATCGCAACACGAAGCCGATCACCAACGTTATACGTTTCCAGGCGGGACTGTTCGCGCTTGGGCAAGCGCGCCTCGGTGCGGCCCAGGTCCACAATCACATCCGGACCGTCGAGACGCTTGACGATGCAATTTACAAGCTCACCGACGCGCGTGTGAAATTCGATATAGATTGTGTCGCGCTCGGCCTCGCGAACCTTCTGCAAAATGACCTGTTTCGCAGT